>CAYJLW010000036.1:0-22615 GCA_964370965.1 uncultured Acidimicrobiia bacterium
CGAGGGGGCCGTCCCGCCCGAGGGGGCCGTCCCGCCCGAGGGGGCCGTCCCGCCCGAGGGGGCCGTCCCGCCCGAGGGGGCCGTCCCGCCCGAGGGGGCCGTCCCGCCCGAGGGGGCCGTCCCGCCCGAGGGGGCCGTCCCGCCCTCCTCACGGAGCCGGCGGAACTTGGGCATCTTCGTCTCCGGGAACGTGTCCTCGATCACGACCTCGACGGGCATCCCGACATACGGCGCCTCCTCCCCCTCGACGAGGTTCGAGACGACGCGGACGCCCTCGTCCATCTCGACGAGGACGACCTCGTAGGGGACGACGAAGCCGGGGTGGGCGGCGCGGTGGTAGCGCACCCAGGAGTAGACCTCGCCTCGGCCGGGGGACTCGGCGTATTCCATGTCCGTCGAGTAACAGCGGTCGCACATGGGCCGGGGCGGGTGGTGGGTCGCCCCGCAACCCCGGCAGCGCTGGAACGAGAGCCGCCCGGCGTTCACCTCCGCCCAGAACCCCTCGTTGTCCTGGTTCGTGAGCGGCCGCGGCACCGGCCACGTCTCGTCGTAGCGGACCACGCCTACCTCCTCAGGATGAGGCCGCTGGTGGGGACGCCGAGGCCGCCGGTGACGAGACAGACCTCGGCGCCGTCGACCTGGTTCACGGACGTCCCCCGGATCTGGCGGACGCCTTCGGCGATGTGGTTCATGCCGTGGATGTAGGCCTCCGAGAGCGCCCCCCCGGACGTGTTCACGGGCAGCTCCCCCCCGACGCCGATGCGCTGGGCGCCCTCCACGAACGGACCGCCCTCGCCCCGCCCGCAGAAGCGGTACTCCTCGAGCTGCATCGGGACGAGCGGCGTGAAGGCGTCGTAGAACTGCACGACGTCGACGTCCTCCGGACCGATGCCCGCCCGCCGGTAGAGCTCGTCGGCGACGAAGCCCATCTCCGGGATGCCCGAGATGCGGTCCCGGTAGAAGCTCGTCATCATCTCCTGGCCGGACGTCGAGCCCTGCGCGGCGGCGGAGACGTACGCCGGGGGCCGGCGGAGGTCCCGGGCCCGCTCGGCGGTGGTGACGACCACGGCGACGGCGCCGTCGGTGTCCAGGCAGCAGTCGTAGAGGCGCAGCGGCTCCACGATGTAGGGGGAGGCCTGGTGGTCGGCGAGGGTGACGGGCCGCTCCCAGAACATCGCCCGCGGGTTGTTCACGGCGTGGGCCCGCACGGCGACGGACACCCAGCCGAGCTGCTCGCTCGTGGTGCCGTACTCGTGCATGTGGCGCTGGGTCATCATCGCCACCCACGACGCCGGGTTGATGAGGCCGAAGGGCCAGTACCACGACCAGTGGACGTCGTCGGTGGTGGCGACCCCGAGGCTGGCGGTGGCGAGGCCGTAGCGGCGACCGGACGCCTCGTTCATGGAGCGGAAGCACACCACGCAGCCGGCGAGGCCGGCGGCGACGGCGGCGACCGCCTGGGCGACGGTGCCACAGGACGCCCCGCCGCCGTAGCCGATCTCCCCGAACCAGCGCAGCTCGGGGATGCCGAGGCAGCGGGCGACCTCGACCTCGGCGACGGTGTCGAAGACGAACTTCACCATGCCGTCGACGTCGGCGGGGGCGAGGCCGGCGTCGTCGAGGGCGGCCTTGACCGCCTCCGCCGCCATTACGAGCTCGGTGCGCCCGGAGTTGCGGGAGAACTCCGTGGCGCCTACGCCCACGATGGCGGTCTCGTCCCGGGGGAAGTCGCGCAACTCAGCCCCCCGCCTCGACGATCGTGGCCGTGCCCTGGCAGTGCGGGCCGGTGGAGTTCGCGCCCCTGAAGGCGACGGCGAGGTGGCGGCGGCCGCCGTCGGTCCACTTGCGGGTGACGGCCCCGGTGGTCGTCATCGTGTCGCCCGGGTAGTTCGGGACCATGAGCTTGAGGGAGAGGTCGACGAGGTCCCAGCCGTGCCCGCACCAGTTCGTCACGAAGGCGGCCATGAGCCCGTTGGTGGTGAGGATGTTCATGAAGACGTCCGGGGCGCCGGCGGCGCGGGCGGCGGCGGCGTCGTGGTGCACGGGGTACACGTCCCGGGACGCCGACACGGCCCCCACGGCGACGAGCGTGGCGGTGATCTCGCGGGTGAGGGCGGGGAGGGCGTCCCCTTCGGCGACGTCGTCCCAGGCGAGGGTGTCGTAGTTCAGGACGTCGCCCATCCAGTGCTCGCTCACGGCGCCCCCCTCATCCCTGGAAGACCGCCCGGCTGTCCGCCGGGGACTTGTACTTCATGATCTTGAACGTCTGTGTCCCGAGGAGGTCGTCGTCCTGGTTCACGAAGCGGTACTCCACGGTGACGTAGTAGGCGAGGCCGAGGGACGTCTTGTGCTCGGCCGCCGAGACGTCCGTCACCCGCATCGTGAAGGCCACGCGGTCCCCCGGCCGGGCGGGGCGCCCGTAGCGCTGGCGCTGCTCCGTGGCCACGACCTGGGTGTAGCCCGCCTCCTCGAGGGCGGCGAGGACCCCGTCGAGGGGCATGGGCGCCCGCTTGCGCTCGGGCCAGAGCGGGTCGAGGGTCCAGGCCTGCAACATGGCGGCGGGGGCGACGATGCCGCCGTGGCGGGACGCTGCCGCCCAGCCGGGGTCGGTGTAGGCGGGGCAGGTGTCCTGCATCACCTCCACCCAGTGGCGGATCATGGGGGCGGAGACCTCGTCGACGCCCTCGACCCGTTCGGACTCCTGGCCCACGTAGGCCGCCAGCTTCTCGTCGTACAGCCTGCCCATCACGCTCCCTTCGGCATGCCGAGGCCGATCATGGCGACGATGTTGCGGTGCACCTCGTTGGCGCCGCCCCCGAAGGTGAGGAGGACGTCGCGCATGAACAGGTTCGCCGTGTTCCCGCCGCCGGGCGCTCCCGGGCCCACGAGGCCGCCGGCGCGCCCCATCACCCGGAGGCAGGCGCCGAAGGCCCGCTGGTGCAACTCGGTGGCGAAGATCTTGTTCAGGGACGCCTCGTGGAACGGGACGATCCCCCGCTCCAGCATCCAGCAGGTGCGGAGGTTGAGGAGGCGGAGCACCTCGAGGTCGACCTCGACGGCGGCGAGGGTGTCGCGCACCCACGGTTCGGCGGCGACCGGCCGCCCGTCGCGCTCGTGGGTGTTCGCCCACTCGACGCACTCGGCGAGGGCCCGCTCCACGGGGGAGGCGGTGGCGAGGGCGAGGCGCTCGAAGTTGAGTTGCGTCGTGATGTACTCCCAGCCCCGGTTCAGCTCCCCGACGAGGGCGTCGGCGGGGACCCGGACGTCGTCGTAGAACGTCGTGTTCGTGCGCAGGCCGCCCATCACGTGGGTGGGCGTGACCGTGACGCCCGGGGTGTCGACGGGGACGGCGAAGACGGAGATGCCCTTGTGCTTGGGAGCTTCGGGGTCGGTGCGGGCGGCGAGCCAGACGTAGTCGGCCATGTGCGCCCCGGAGGTGAAGACCTTCTGGCCGTTGACCACCCACTCCTCGCCGTCCCGGACTGCGCTCGTGGTGAGCGACGCCAGGTCCGAGCCCGCCGCCGGTTCCGTGTAGCCGATGGCGAAGTCGATCTCGCCCTGCAGGATGCCGGGGAGGAAGCGGGCCTTCTGCGCATCGGTGCCGACCCGCATGATCGCCGGCGCCACGGTCTGCACGGCCACCACGGGGATGGGGATCCCGGTGCGCCAGATCTCCTCGGAGAAGAGGTACTGCTCCAGGGGGCCGAGGCCCTTGCCCCCGTACTCCACGGGCCAGCCCACGCCCAGCATGCCGTCGGCGCCAAGACGGCGGACGTACGCTTTCCAGTGCGGCCCGCCGCCCTCGGTGTGCTCGGCCATCTCGGCCCGGAGCTCGGGCGTGATCGCCTCGGCGAGGTAGGCGCGGGTGCTCGTGATGAGGTCCTGCTGCTCTGGCGTGAGCGCGAAGTCCATCTACCCCCCGGCCGTCACTCCCGTCCGGCGAGAATAGAACAAGTTTCAGTTTCTGTCACTCCGTCACAGGGGGCGGGGGGCGGGACCTGACGCAGCCAGGGGACGGCCGCCACGAACGGTGTTCGCGTGCAGAACGTAACGCAGACGTTCGATTCTGCACGCGATCAGGGTGCGAGGACGGCACGGACCACGGGGGCGAAGGCGCCCGCGGCATCGCGCGTGAGGGCGGTGGACGTGAGGCGGAACAGCCGCCAGCCGGTGGCCACGAAGTCGTTCTGGCGCGAGCGGTCATCGTCGAACGCCCGACGGGTGGCGTGCCAGACGTAGCCGTCGAACTCCACGCCGACCTTCACGCCGGGCCAGGCGACGTCCACGAAGCGCCGCCGGCCGCCCACGACGACCTCGAGGTTGGGGACGGGATCCGGGAGGCCGTGGCGGCGGGCGAGGGTGAGGACCTTCGCCTCCCACTCCGAGCGTGCCGCCGCCAGGTCGGGGTGCCTGCTCCTGACGACCTCCAGGGTGCGGGCACATCCGGGGCGGCGCGGCGTCCAGAGCTCCCGGGCCCGCATCTCCAGGTGTTCCGGCCGCACACGGTGCAGGAGGACGGCGCGGTCTACGAGCTCCTCGAACTCCTTCGGGGGTAGCTCGGCGCCGAGGTCGACGAGGGTGCGGGCGACGGTCGTCACCGGGACAGGCCCCACGCGGGTGACGTCCTCGCTGGGCAACGCCGACGTCGTCCTCACGTCGCCGGCGCCGTGGCGGCGGGAACGAGTGGCGCGGTGCAGGAGCACAGCCGGACGCGACGGGTGGGCTGCGAGACGGAACAGCGCCGCCGCGGACCTTCCCGCCGCCACGCCTCCGGTGTGCAGCACCCAGCCCATGAGGACCTGCTCCGCCGAGGGCGGCGCGGACGCCGCCACACGCAGGACCCTGGGATGCATCTCCTCCCAGTCCCCGGCATCGAGGCGGCGCCGCACGAAGGGCCGGGAGAAGCCGAGTCGCAGGACCTGCCCCTGCGTGAAGAGGCCGAGTTGCCGGCGGCTCACGCGGGCGAGCCGCAGGGGCAGGTCTCCTGTGGAGGCGAGCACGGTATTCCCCCGTCGCTGGGCCGCCCTGGGGCGGGTCTGGTCGGGGGAAGCTGGCCGGTGGCGTGCCTCATGTGTACACGGGACCTGCGACAGAACCGGCGTCCGAACGGTGTTCGCGTGCAGAACGTAACGCAGACGTTCGTTTCTGCACGCGATCAGGCTCCCTGGCGCCGGGCGGGGCGGCAGGGCGGGCGGGCGAGGCGGCCAGGGGCCCGGAGCCCTGGGGGCCCGGAGCCCTGGGGGCCCGGAGCCCTGGGGGCCCGGAGCCCTGGGGGCCCGGAGCGGGGACCCCGGAAGTGACGGACCCCCTCCGTATGATGGCGCCCATGGACGAGGAGGCGCGGGGAGCGCTCCACACGCAGCCGCTCAACGTCGACGAGCGCGAGCAGCTCCAGGTGTTGCGGGCCGCCGTGGAACCCACGGCGCCGCTGTACGCCGCCGTGCTCGGGATCCTCGTGGCGGCCAAGGAGCGCTACCAGGTGCAGGTGCGCACCGAGGAGATCGCCCGGGAGCTCACCGCCGCCGGGCACGACACCACCAGCCTCACGCAGTACCTGGAACAGCTCCGCGACTGGGGGGCGGTCACCTGGACGCAGGACACGAGCCGTGTCGCCCGCCTCGAGGACTTCCACCGCCGGCGCGAGCTGTGGCAGCTCACCGCCGCCGGGCACGCCGCTCACGACGCCGTCCTGGCGGTCCTCGGGGCCGCCGAACACGCGGGCTCCCTGCAGCGCGCCCTGTTCCGGGACATCCGTGAGAACCTCGGGGCGCTGGGCGCCGCCGTCGACGCCGTCGACGCCACCGCCGTCTACCTGCGCATGCGCGACCTCGACGGCGCCCTGCGCGACCTCGCCGCCAACGCCCGGGACTTCCACGCCTCCATGGCCCGGCTCCGCCAGGAGCACGACCTCGCCCCCGAGCGCTTCCTCGCCTACAAGGAGCTGCTCATCGACTACCTCCAGCGGTTCCTCGACGACCTCGTGCGCTACCGCCTGCAGATCGCCGCCCTTGTCGCGGACGTCGAGGGGCGCGGCCTCGATCGCGTCGTCGCCCTCGCCGCAGAGGGCGACGACTCCCGCAACGTGTTCACCGACGACGACCCCGCGCAACGATGGCGGGCACGCTGGGACGGCCTGGCGGCGTGGTTCTCGCACAGGAGGACGCAGAAGGCCGGTGTCGAGGAGCTCGCCGCCGCCACGACCACGGCGATCCGCGACCTCATGGCGTTCCTGCGCAAGCTCACCGAGAGCGAGTCCCGCCCTATCACACGGGCCTCCGAGCTCCTCCACCTCGCCCGCTGGTTCCTCCGCAGCGACCCGGCCGAGGCGCACCGCCTCTTCGACGCCGCGTTCGGCCTCGGCGCGCCGCAGCACCTCGGTCAACCGGAACACGACCCCGACGCCACGCCGGCGGGGGCGAGCTGGTGGGACGCCCCGCCTGTGGACGTGCCGGTCAGCCTCCGCCGGCGCGGCAAGCAGGCACCGGCGCCGCCTCCCGCCCGGGCAACGGACTTCTCGGCCACCAAGGCCCGCCTCGCCGCCGAGCACGCCGAGCGGCGGGCCGCCCGCCTCGACGCGGGGCGCCGCCTCGCCGCTCGCCCCCTCGAGGCACGCCGGGTCACGGCGGGTGAGTTCGCCCTCCTCCTCGAGCTGCTCGACCGTGGCCTGCACCAGCGGCCGCTCGTCGGCGAGTTCAAGGTCGAGGTGGAATCCGAGGGCGCCCGACTCATCCTCGCCACCGCCCCCGCGGACACGACCGTCGTGGCGCCGGGGGGCACGCTCACCCTCCCCGGCCTCGCCTTGGAGGTGTTGCGGCCGTGACCCTCGCCCGCACCGCGTCCCAGCTCGACGCCGGCACCGAGCTCGACGACTTCCAGGCCGCCGCCCGCGTCCTCCTCGCTCACCCTCTCGTCACCGACGCCCACCCGCACCCGGGAGCCCTCGTCGCGGTGAGGCGCTTCGAGGAGCCCCTGCGCGCCGAGTTCCGCCGCCTCACGCACTGGCGCCTCGACGTGGGCACGTGTTGCGCCCGCCTGCTCCGCCGGCCGGCGGCCCCCGCGGCGCACCGTCCCGCCCGCACGGCGACTTCCTCGCACCGGGCCTTCACCCCCTGGGCCTACGCGTACCTCTGCCTCCTGCTCGCCGCCCTCGAGAGGCTGGGTGGCCAGACGACGATCTCGCAGCTCGCCGACGAGGTCCTCCGGCTGCGGGCCGGCGACGACAGCCTCCCCGTCGACCTCACGGCCCACTCCCAGCGCCGCGCCTTCGTCGACGCCGTGGCGTGGCTCGAGGAGCGGGGCATCCTGAGGCTCCTCGACGGCGACACCGAGTCCTTCCTGTCCCGGGCGGGCGACGCCCTCTACGACGTCGACGGAGACGCCGCCGGGCGCCTTCTCGTGTCGCCCCCCAGCGTTCTCGCCGGCCTCACGTCCCCGGACGACTTCCTCGCGGAGCCGTACCCGCCCACACCCGAGGGCGACGCCGCCCGGGCCCGCCACCGGCTGCACCGGCGCCTCCTCACGGAGCCGGCGGTCTACCACGACGAGCTCCCCGAGGCCGAACGCGACTTCGTGGGGCGGCGCCGCACCCGCATCCGTGAGGAGATCGAGCGCCTCACCGGATGCACCGTGGAGTGCCGGGCCGAGGGCATGGCGCTCGTCGGGGCGCCCGCCGCCGAGGCGTTCCCCGGCACGGCGTCCGTGGCCCATGCCGCCCTCCTCTACGGCTGCGAGCTCGTCGCCACTGCCGACGACCCCAGCCCCGCCGAGCCCGCGGGGGGCGGCCCGACGTCGATCCCGGGCGGGCGTACGGACTACCCGCACGATCCGGCCGCCGCCACCACCACCGACCCGGCCGCAGCGTTCCCCGCCGAGGGCGGCGACACGCGGTCCGTCGCCGACGCCACGGCCGAACCCGCCGCCACCGCCGATCCGGCCGACCCCGTGGCGGGCGGCCCGACGTCGATCCCGGGCGGCCGCACGGACGACGCGCACGATCCGGCCGCCACGGCCGACCCCGCGGCCGACCTGGCCGGAGCTTTCCCCGCCGAGGGCGGCGACACGCGGTCCGTCGCCGACGCCATGGCCGATCCCGCGAGGAGAGACGGCCTGCCGTCAGGCGTGGGGCGTGTCGTCGACGCCGCCGCCGCCGACGACGCCTGGCGGCGTGTGGTGGCGGCGCACGTTCACGCCTTCAGCGCCGACTACCGGGTCGAACCCGAGCGCCTGCGCCGCGACGCCACCGAGCTCCTCGGGCGTCTCGACCTCGTGCGCGCCACGGTCGACGGCGGGATTCTCGTGCGCCCCGCCCTCGCCCGGTACCGGGCGCACGTCCGCCTCCCGGAGACCCTCGGTGTCTGACGCCGGCGGCACTGCTGAGCGCTGGGCGCCCACGCGGGCGGGCATCCGCAACATCTGGGAGTACGACGACCAGGTGTTCGAGTTCGCAGGCGGCCGGCTCGTCCTGCGGGGGCCGAACGGGTCCGGCAAGTCCAATGCCCTCGCCCTCCTCGTGCCGTTCCTGTTCGACGCCACCATGAGCGCCCGGCGCATGGACAGCCTCGCCGGCGGGCGCTCCATGAAGACGCTCCTGCTCTGCCTCGCCGACGACGACGCCGGCCCGCGGCGATTCCGCCACGACCAGCGCACCGGCTACGCCTGGCTCGAGCTCTGCCGGGTAGGGCGGTTCAAGACGATCGGCTGCGGGGCCCGGGCCTCCCTGCAGCGCGACGCCGAGGCCTGGTTCTTCGTCACCGACCGCCGCCCCGGTCACGACCTCGACCTCGCCCCCGGAGGCGTCCCCCTGTCCCGGGGCGGCCTCCTCGACGTACTCGGCCCCGGCGCCGTCTTCGACACCGCCGACGCATACCGGGCGGCGCTCGACCGGGAGCTCTTCGACCTCGGCCCCGAGCGCTTCCGCAACCTCGTGGAGCTCCTCCTCGTCCTCCGCCGGCCGCATCTCGCGGGGAAGCTCGACCTCGACCGCCTCTCCGGCGCCCTCTCCGACGGTCTCGCCCCGCTCGACTCCGGGCTCGTCGCGGGCGTGGCTGCCAGCTTCGACGATCTCGAGGCGGTCCAGCGCGACCTCGCCCGGCTCCAGGACGCCCTCGCCAGCGTGGAGACGTTCCTCCCGACCTACCGGCGCTACCTGAGGGCCTCGGCGAAGACCCGCGCCGAGGCGGTTCTCGCCGCCGGACGCGACCTGCGGGCGGCGCACAAGCACCTCGCCGCAGCCGCAGGCGCCGCCGCGGCCGCCGACACCGAGTGCGAATCCGTCCGGGCCGAGAAGGCCCGGTGCGCCGACGACCGCGAGGTCGCCGAGCAGCGGCGCCTCGCCGTCCTCGACTCGCCCGCCTACCGCGACGCGCACAGCCTCGGGGAGGCGCGGAACCGGGCCGCCGAGAGCGCCGCGGTCGCCAGGGGCGCTGGGCAACGGCTGCGCGCCGCCGAGGAGTCCGCCACGGCCGCCGCGCGCGAGGCCGACTCCGCCGCTGACGACGTGCGGGGCGCGCGTGCCGCGCTCGACCGTGGGTTCGCGACCGCCGCCGCCGCCGCTGACGCCGCCGGCGTGGCCTGGACGGCCACAGCCGCCGACGCCGAGTCCCCCGACCTCGACGCTTCCCTGCGGGCCGGCGCCGCCCGGCGTCGCGAGGACGTCCGGGTCGTGGTCGCCGTCCGCGCGGACGTCGACGTCGCCCGCACCCGATCCGAGGCCGCCGCCGCCACGGCGGAGGCCTCCGCCGTCACCGCAGAGGCCACCGCGGCGGCACGCGCCCGGGCCGGCGAGGCCGTCGACGACGCCCGCGACACCCTGCGTGACGCTGTCGCCGCCTGGGCGGCGGCAACCGACGTCGACGGGCTCCACGAGGTCGTCGATGCCGTCGACGGCGTGGGTGAAGCCGGGGCGCCGTCCCTGCCCGACGTGCTCGCCGCCGCCCTGCTTCCCCGCCGCCAGTCCCTCGCCGCCGCCGCCGCCCGCGCCGATGACCGTCGCGCTGCGCTCCTCGCCGAGACGGCGGCCTGCCGCGAGGAACGCGAGAAGGTCGCCGACGAGGCCGTGCCCGCCCCCGAGCCCGCCGCCACCCGCCCGGCGGCGCGCGAGGGCCGCCCCGGCGCCCCCCTCTACGCCTGCTGTGACTTCGCCCCCGGCGTGGCAGCGGGGGAGCGGGCGGGCCTCGAGGCGGCGCTCGATGCGGCGGGAGTCCTCGACGCCTGGATCGACCCCGCCGCGACCCCCTCCCATGGCGGGGGCGACCTCGACGCCTGGATCCGCCCCGGCGACCCTGTCACGGGCCCGTCCCTGAGCGACCTCCTCGTCCCCACGCCCCCGGAGGGCTCCGGCCTCTCCCCGGCCGACGTGGAGGCCGTCCTAGCCACGATCGCCCTCGCCGATGCGGGCGTGGGCGTGCTCGCCGACGGCCGCTTCGCCCTCGGGCCGCTCCAGGGCCGGTACGCGAAGGCGACCGCGGAGTTCGTGGGCGCCGCGGCCCGCGAGGCGCGCAGACAGCGGCTCCTCGAAGAGCTCGATGCCCGCCTCGCGAGCCTCGCCGGCGAGGTCGACGACGTGGTCGCCGACCTGGGCGACGTCGCCGCGCGCCAGGAGCACCTCGCCGCCGCGGAACGCGACCTACCGCCCTCCACCGCTCTCCTCGAGGCCCGGGACGCCCTGCTGAGAGCGGCAGCGGCCGCCAGCGCCGCGAGCGAGGCGGCCGAGCGCGACGCCCGGCTCGCCGCGGCCGCCGCCGCGGGCGCCGCCGCCGCGGAACGCCGCCTGCGGAGCCTCGCTGGCGAGCGGAGCCTCCCCACGGACTCCGAGGGCCTCGCCGCCGTCACCGAGGCCGTGCGCGCCTTCGAGGAGGTAGTCGCCGGCCTCCGGCGCCTGGCGGGCGAGCTGGGAGCACATCGGCGTGCCGAGACGGCCGCCGCCGCCCGGCACGACCACTCCCGCGAGGTCGTCGCCGCTCGCCGTGACGAGGACGAACAGGCCGCCCGCCACGCCCGCGGCCTCGCCGCCCGTGTCGAAACCCTCGAGGCCCACCTCGGTCCCGACGCGGAGGCGCCGCTGCGCGAGCTCGCCGCCGTGGAGGCAGACGTCGCCGCCCTCGTCGCCGAGCTCGCCGTCCTCGACCGCCGGGCCGTCGAAGCCGCGCAGGCCCTCGGGGCCGCCCGTGCCCGCCAGGACGCCGCCACGGTGGCCGTGGGCGAGAAGGGCGCCGCCGTGGAGTCGTCCGCGCAACGCCTCACGGTCCTGCGACGCGCCGACGTGTGGGACGTCCTCGCCCCCGGGGATGCGCCGGCCGCGGACGCCATGGCCGTCGCCCGCCGGGTGGCGGAGGCCACGACGGGCGTCGAGGGGGGCGGCGACGGCAACGCCCTGCAGCGGGCCTTCCGCTCGCTTCTCGACGAGCTCGGTCGTGGCCACGACCCGTCCCTCTCCTACGTCGACGACCTCGGCGTCGTCGAGGTCACGTCCGAGGCGGGCACGTTCCCGATCGGCCGCCTCGCCGCCACGCTCGCCGCCCAGGTCGCCCGCCAGCAGGAGCTCCTCTCCGAGCGTGACCGCGAGATCTTCGAGCGCCACCTCCTCACCCGGATCTCCGAGGGCCTCCGCGACCTCCTGAACGACACCGACGAGTTCGTCGCCCGCGTGAACTCGTGCCTGCAGGACGCCCCGACCGCGAGCGGCCTGCGGGTACAGCTCCGCTGGGAGCTCGACTCCAGCGACCCCGCCGTGCGCCGGGCGCTGGGCCTCCTGCGGCGCACGCCCGAGCTCCTCGGTCCCGACGAACGCGAGGACCTCCGGCGCTTCTTCGCCGCCTCGATCGCGCAGCGCCGTGCCGAGGATCCCAGCGTGGGCTACGCGGAGGTCCTCCGCGCCGTCCTCGACTACCGGGCCTGGCACATGTTCGTCCCGTACGTCGTCTCGGCGGCGGGTGGCCGCCAACGACTCACCCCGACCCTGTTCCGTTCGCTGTCCGGCGGCGAGCAGGCCGTCGCCCTCCACCTCCCCCTCTTCGCCGCCGCTGCCGCCCACTACGACGCCGCCGCGGAGTCTGCTCCCCGCCTCGTGGCGCTCGACGAGGCGTTCGCCGGGATCGACGAGGGGATGCGGGCCGAGCTCATGGGCCTCCTCGTGCGTTTCGACCTCGACGTCGTGCTCACGGGCCACGAGCTGTGGGGGGCCTACGAGGACGTGCCCGCGATCATGGTCTACGACCTCCTGCGGCGGCCGCCCGCCGAGGGGGTCTCCGCGATGGCCCTGCGCTGGGACGGCCGGGTGATGGCCGAGGCATGAGCGCCTTTCAACGGGCCGCCTACCGGCCGCTCTGGGTGGCGGCGAGACGGCGTCTGGAGGGCAACGGCGGGCACCTGGCGGGGTCGCCGCTGGTCCTGCGGGACCTCACCGCCGACGAGGCCGACGCCGTGGCGGGCCTGCTCGGCGTCGCCCGCCCCCGCGACGGCGTCATCCGGGTGCGCCTCGACCGTCTCGACGACGCCCTCCGGCGTTCCCCGCCCGGGCGCGGTCTCGTGGCGACGCTGGAGAGCACAGGAGGCCCGCTGCGCGACCGCCGCGCCGAGCGGGCGGCAGCGGCCACCTCCGGGGCGGCGACATGGGACGCACTCGCCCGGCATCCCGCCGCCGTGGCCGACCCCCGCCTGGGCGCGTGGCTCTCGGACCTCCGCCGCTCCGGTCTCGCCCGCCGCCTCGCCCGCGACGCCGAGGCCCGGACGGTGTCTGTCGCCCTCGACGTCCTCGCCCGGCTCCCCGCCGACGGAGTTCGCCTCGCGGTGCTCGCTGCCGAGACCACCGGCGACGCCCACGGCCTCGACCGCCGGCGTCCGGCGGGCACGCTGGTGGTCCACGCCCTGGCGTTCCGGGCAGGCCGTCCCTTTCCCGAGGACGCCGCCGACTGGCGGCGGGCGTGGGCCGACGCCGGGGTGGCCTGCGACGACCTCTCCTGCGACGTCCTCGCACTCGGCCTCCCCGGCGGGGCCGAGGAACCCCTCCGCCTCACGCTGCGCCAGGCCACCCGCTGGCGGCCCCCGCACGTACCGGCCTGCGCGTTCGTATGCGAGAACCCCGCGGTCGTGGCCGCCGCCGCGGACGCCGGAGTGCCCGTCGCTCCTCTCGTCTGCGTCGAGGGGATCCCCTCGACGGCGGCCCTGTGCGTGCTCGGAGAGCTCGCCGCCGCCGGCTCACGGATCCGCTACCACGGCGACTTCGACTGGCGGGGGCTCGCCATCGCCACCGTCGTGGCCCGCAAGGTCCCCGGGGTGGAGCCGTGGCGCTTCTCCGGCGCCGACTACCTCGCCCATGTCGGCGCCAGCCTGGGCACGATGCCACTCACGGGCAGGCGGGCGGCGTCGCCGTGGGACCCGGCGCTCGCGGAGGCGATGTCCGCGGCCGGCGTGGCCGTCTACGAGGAACAGGTCCTCGACGGCCTCCTCGCGGACGTCCTCGCGCCCGGGACGTAGGGGCCGGGCCGGGGGGCGGGACCGGCCGCGTGGCGGGGACGGCGGGACCGAACGGTGTTCGCGTGCAGGATGTAACGCAGACGTTCGATTCTGCACGCGATCAGGGCAGCATCACGCGCGATGGCCGTCCGGCTCGTACTCGGCGAAGAACGAGTCCAGCACCGTCACGACCTCCTCGGTGCGCGAGGTCACCCGGACACCGAGGCCGTACTCCCGCAGCAGGTCGCAGAGTCGGTCGCGGGCGGCACCCCGTCGATACCCGGACCCTGAAACCCGGGGTTCCGCCGGACGCGGCCCGTCGGGCGGAGCGGGCCAGGGGCGAGAGCCGCGGCCGGGACGAGGGGATGCGATGCTCAGTCGCAGCCGACCGCCACCGCCAGGGCGGCGCAGACGACGCGCATGCGTTCGTCGCCCAGGCGACCCAACCGTTCGACGAGTAGGCCCACCGAGACGCTCTCGAGCGAGTCGAGGTTCACCGCCGAACGCTGCGGCACGGGATCCTCCCCGGGTTCCAGGACGACCTCACTGGGCAGGCCCCGGATCGTGGTCGTACACGGCCCCACGATCGCCCGACCGAGCCGCTCCAAGGCGGCATCGCGAGACAGGACGACCACCGGCCGGCGCCCGACGTGCGGCGGCTCGCACCACCACACCTCGCCCCGCCGCGGCCCGGCGCCCCTCACGCAGAGCCCGCCGCGTCCCGGAAGGACGCCAGGTCGCCCCAATCGTCCTTCTCCTCCAGGGGACGATCGTCGTACGCGCCGTACGCGGCGTCCACTTGTGCGCCACGTTGGCGGGCCAGGAGAGCCTCGAGCGCGGCGTCGAACAAGGAGGCGTCGTTCTTCCATTGCCGCAAACCTCTGGCGGCGCCGAGAAGATCCGGGTCCACCGTCGTGCTCACGCGCAGACGCGTCATGCCACAACCATAGCATGCTTATGCCACGGCGCATCGTGTGGGCACAAGGGCGTCATCGGCGACCGAGCTTCCAGTCGAGCGACAGGGGCACCTGCCATCGCAGTCAAGGCGCCGGCGGCGTCCCGTCGATACCCGGGTCATGAGACCCACGATCCGCAAGGCGACGGTGGCATTGACGACGGCCGTGCTGCTCGCCGTGCCGCTGTCCGGCTGCGGCGGCGGGGACTCCGCCGAGCCCGCCCCCGCCCGGCCGGCACCGTCGACTTCGCCCACGTACGGGGGCGCCGCCGTCCCGTACGGCACCCAGGTGGACAAGGCGCGCGGGGTCCAGCAGCAGGCCGACGCCCGCAGCCAGGACGTCGAGCAACAGGGCGGTGGTTGAGACCCTGTAGCGCCCCGCACCGATCCCTCCGCGCTGATACCTTGCCTCGTGCCACGTGTCGCGCAGACGGGACGCGGGAGAGGGGGGGCGATGAGCAACAGCCCAACCGGTGGACGGGGCCCCAGCCGCCTGTACGTGCGGGCGGCGCACCAGGTGCTCGGCGAGCGCTTCCCCGCCACCGAAAGAGACACCGTCGTGAGCACGGCCGCCCGGACGTACGGGAAATCGGCAGCCGGCCTCCCGCACGAGCGCACGCTGGGTGCCCGGATCATGCTCCGCACCGCCTGCTTCGACGTCGCCCTCTACCGCACGCTCGTCGACCACGGCGTCGCCGCGCCCGAAGCCCGGGCGATCGTGGCGGAGGTGAACTGGCGGGCCTACCGCCGCGCCCTGGCGCCGTCGGTGCGCATCCTCGGCCTGGACGGCGATGCCGTGCGGCGCACACGGCGTTCCTTCGGCATCCTGCGCCGCACGGTGTTCCGGGCCCCAGGCTGGGACATGCACGACGTCGAGGCAGGCCCGGGCGAGCTCGCCGTCGACGTCCGTCGCTGCCCGCTGGCGGAGTACTTCGCCCGCGAGGGACTCCCGGAGCTCTGCGAGGAGGCGATGTGCGGCCTCGACGACCGCCAGGCCGAGGCCGACGGCATCGACCTCACCCGCACCGGCACGATCGCCGGCGGCGCCGACCGCTGCGACTTCCGGTACCGGCGCGCCGGGGACTGAGAGCCACGGGGTGTGCACGCCATTCCCGATGCCGTCGGGCGCCGCCCCAAGTCGGCGCGCCCGACGGGTCAGTAGCCGATGAGGCGGCGGAACTCACGCCCGACGGCCTGGGACTGGCCCATGCGCGCCACCCAGCCGTCCATCGCTGCCTTGAAGGATGCGCCGTCGAAGCCCTTGTCGGCGGCGATGGCCAGCATGCCCGCTTCGTCGTTGACTCCCTTGCCCTGGGCCTCCACGGCGACCTCGGCGTAGGCCTGCAGCGACACGCCCTGGATCGGCTCCCAGATGGGGTCGTCCGCCGCCACCGGCTTGTTCGACGGCCCCCCGATGATGGCCGGGTCCATCATTCCCGCCTGCTGGGCGGCCTCAGTCTGCTGTTGCATCGCCTTCTGAGCCGCCTGCACGGCGTTGTCGGTCACTTTCTTGAACAAGCCCATGGGGACCCCTTGTCTTGTGCGGCTGCCGCCGGAACGAGATGCGCCGGCGGGCACCGATCCGGCCCGTGACGGCACGCGCCGTCCGGCGCAGGCTACCGCCCGCCGGAACCCAGGCTCGCGCTCCGCGGCGCCGGTCGCGTGCAGGACGTGACGCAGGCGTTCCATCCTGCACGCGATCGGGCCCGGCCCCCGCCCCCGAGGGCTGGTGAACCTCCAGCCCTGTAACGGCGGGCTAACGGCGGTGTACGGGGTCCCGCTTACGGTGGGACGGTCCGCTGGGGACCGGGTAGGCGAGGGGATCGGCGATGGCACGGATTCGGGTCCGGGGCACGGCCAGGACGAGCCGGACGGGACGGCGGGCAGGAACGCGCCCCGGCATCGCGGTGGGCAGACGGGCGGCCGTCGCCGCCGCCGCCCTCGCCGCGGCGATCGCGGTGGTGTCGGGCGGATGGGGCGGCGCCGCCCGGGGCGACGGCCTCGACTTCACGTGCGCCGGAGCGGCGGGAGCCGGCGGGGGGGCGGCGGCGCCGGTGAGCGTGGAACCGGTGGTGGGCGCCGGGGTCGTCCTCACCTTCGACGGCGAGGCCCCCGACGGCACCACCGTGCACCGCGACCTCGACGTCCTCCCCGTCGGCCTCCCCGGCCTCACGGGCGGGCCGGCGATCACCTACGCCAGCGGGGCGATGCGCCCCGTGGACGTCGACGGCGACGGCAGCACCGACCTTCACTTCGGCTTCGGGATCCGCACCTCGACCGCCCCTCCCGACGACGCCGAGGGCTCGGCCACCGGGGCGAGCCCGCTGCAGAACCTCATGAACGAGAACTTCGCCGTCGCCGACGACTTCCGCAGCATCTTCGGCGCCGCACTCCCGCACGTCTTCGGCCCCGGCGTCGACCTCCGGGTCGCCCAGGTGCCCGGTCGGGCGCTCGGGGAGTACGGGGCGCGCTTCGGCATCCGGGTGGACGTCGTCCGCGCGGACGGCACCCGGACGTCCACGCTCGTGCGCGTCGGCGTCGACGCCCTGGACCGCCCCGGCTGGGTGGGCACCCCCCGCCTCCCCGACGAGACCCGGGTCGGGATCTTCTTCAAGGGCCCCGTCCCGGACCGCCCCGAGAGCGGCTTCTGGGGCGTGGCCCAGGAGTTCGTCTACGCCGACCTCGCCCCCGGCGCCGCCGCCCCCCCGCTCGCCACCACCCTGGACGTGACCGAGACGAACCCCGACGGCACCCCCCTCGCGGGCCCCGCCGGGATCGTCGACCTCGAGATGCCCTTCGCCCACGCCCCGGCGGACTTCGCCCTCGGCGCCGGCCAGGTCTGCGTACCCGCCCCCGGCGCCCGCTCCACCGCCCACCTCGCCTGGAACCGCCCCACCGGCAGCGGGAACAACACCGTCGGCCTCGACCTGCGCACCGGAGAGGCGCAGGGCCTCCCGATCAAGGTCTGGTCGGAGGGCCCGAACGGCGTCCCGGTCATCACGGACGGCCGGGCGGACGAGACCGTCGTGGAGGCCACCGTGACCGGCATCCCGCAGCGCCTCGACTGGATCATGCACCCGGATTCCCTCTCGCTCACCCGCACCCTCGACCACGACATGGACGTCACCCTGGAGCGGCTCCAGCTCGCCGCCGACGACCCCGCCGCCGAGGACGACCGCCCGCTGCACGTCACCGGCACCGTCACGGACGTCCCCGAGCACGTCCTCGTCACCGCCGACTTCCCAGGCGGTGAGCTCGCCCGCGCCCGGGCGTCGTTCTGGAACCTCGCCTGCCCGGACCGTCCCGACCCGCCCGGTGAGGCGGCGCCGCCGGAGGAGGCCCGGCCCGACCTCGCCGACACCCTGCCCCTGTACCCGGCGGGCTGCGCCCGCCACGCCTACATGACGGCGGACTCCGCCGAGGTCGTGGTGAAGAACTGGGTCCCGGGGGACTACGTGCACACCGGCGTCATCCCGCAGCCGCCCGCCGCCGGCACCGGCGAGTACGTCCTCTACGGCTCCCGCGAGGTCGGCGACACATTGGAGCTCACCCGCTTCGGCGCCCGCCTCAGCGACGTCGCCGCCTTCGAGTACGACACGACCGCCGCCCCCGCCGGCGGCACCCGCCTCCACGCCGGCGTGCGCCGCTACCCGCCCCGGGTGCTGCCGCCGCTGCCCTGCGACCTCCCGCCGGAGCTCTGCCCGCCCGGCGGCGGAGGCGGCGGCCTCCCGGGCGACGTCCGACTCCTCGTCGGCATCGACGGCCGCACGGACCCGGACCCGGCGGCGAACCGCGGGACGTTGCTGCAGGCCACGGCCACGCTCGTCCGCCTCCCGGCGAACGTGGCGGTCGACCTCACCACGGCACCGGGGACCCCCGCCGCCGTGGCGTGGAGCGCCACCGACACAGACGGCGATCCCGCCGCCGTCGCCGTCGCGGACGGCCACGTGGCCGTCGCCCTGCCCGGTGCCGAGGCGGTCGCGGCCTCCTCCGGCTTCGAGACCGGGGAGGGCGACGGCGGCGGCCTCCCGGCATCAGGGTCGCTGGAGGTGCGCCACGTCCCGATCCGGATCACGATCCCGGGACTCTGCTTCGGGCCGCCCTGGCTCCGGACGTGCCTGCCGTCCCGCGTGATCGACACCGGGGACGTCGACGGCGCCGTCGCCTACCGGGCGTCCGGGGAGGCCCGCCTCACGGTGGGGGCGACGCTGAGCACGCTCGCCCAGCGGACGGCGGCGTCCCCGGTGCGGACCCGCGTCCACGTGGACGCGTCCGTCCCGGCGAGCCTGGACGTGGCCTGGCGCGAGTACACCGGCGCCGGCGGCGACGGCCTTCGCTGGGCCGAGGCCCGCCTCTGCCCCCTCGCCCCCGGCTGCGACGACCGCGTCGACGTCACCGCCGTGCACGGCCCGCCCCGCGCCGACGACGACGACCTCCTCGACGCGCCGCCGCTGCCCGCCCTGCCCGTCGCCTTCGGCTGGACGCAGCCGCCCTTCACCGACCGCGGCAACGGCCAGGGCCTGAAGGCCGTCCTGCGCGCAGGGACGTGGGGCGTCTCGGCGTCCGTGCGCGACGTCGTGTCCGCCCGCTACGAGACGGACCCCCAGACCGTCGCTCTCGTCACCCACCAGGAGGCCGCCGACCCGCCCCGCGAGGACTGCTGGGAGGACCCCACGCGCGGCCGGGTCTGCTGGCCCCGGTCCGCCAACGGCCCGTTCGTGGCGAACGTGTACGACGCCACCGACCCCGACCGGCCGCTGTACGCCGACGCCGTCCTCACCGGCCTGCCGGAACAGCTCCGCGTGCAGATCCTCGACACGGACGGCCCCGGCGGCGGCGACGAGCCCTGGCTGTGGGTGAACACCGAGGACGCCGCCCGCACCCGTCCGCCCGCGATCGCCGACCACGACGACTCCGGGGGCCGCTACCGCCTCGACGCCGTCGTGCGTACCGGCGACCCGGGCGAGCTCTTCGCGCTCCGTGACGCCGCCCGCACCCGGGATCACCTGGGGGCGGACGCCGCCGTGCGCCTCACCCGGGCCAGGGGCGGGAACCTCACCTGGGGGCTGCACGCCGTCGCCGCCGTCGACCTCCCCCGCCACGTCGAGATCTGGCAGCCCGAGGCGGCGTCCTGCGACGCCGCCTCCCGGGCGCCGGCGCCCTGCCACGACCGGGAGGCGTACGAGCCCGACGAGTGGCGCCGGGTGGGCTTCCGCGCCGAGACGTCCATGGAGGTGCTGGGCGACCTCGACGCCGCCGTCCACTACCAGGACCCCGGCGCCGAGTACGACGTGACGGCCGATGTGGAGCGGGTGCCCGGGTCGCTGCGGGGGTCTGTCGAGCTCACGGAGAACCGGCGGCTGCCCTGGACGGAGGCGAGCGCCGACCTGGAGGCGAACACCGCCCTGGGGACGATCACGGTGTCCGTGTACGACCGGCGCCACCCCGCCCACGTGGGCGACGACGCCAACGCTGCCGACCCGGGCAACCGGGTGCCGAACTACCGTTTCGCCCTCCGGGGTGTGGGCGAGACCCTCCATGTCTGGGGGCGGATGCGGGACTCCGAGACGACGGCCCCCCCGGCGGCCGGCGGCGGGGGCGGCGGCGGGCCCTGCGCCGGGTACGAGCGGGACCCGGCCCGCGCCGAGGCCGGCCTCGGCTACATCGACGCCGACGTCGACCTCGGCGGGGCGGAGCGCATCGACCTCGACGTGCGCCGCGGCAAGGAGGACCCGTTGCGGGAGGACAACTCCCTCCTCGCCGCCCGCCTCCACAGCGACGCCCCCGTCACGGGCAACGTGCGGGCGCGCCTCGCCAACGTCCTCATGGCGGTCTCGGACGACACCCCGGCGCCGTTCCCCCTGCCCGGGGAGTCCGAGTTCGACGCCTGCCTCGACTTCGACCTCCCCCTCGACCTCCGCCTCGACGGCGTCCGAGACATCCTCCTCGGCTACTCCGGCGCCCGGGTCGTCCTCGACCTCGCCCACGCCGACCGGGTCGCCGGCGGGGACGTCTCCGTCACCGTGCACGAGGAGTACGACTGCACGGCGGGCTGCCCCGGCGGCGTCACCGGCCACGTCGACCGCCTCGGCGCCCCGTACGCGCACCGCGAGGTCCGCTTCGACCCCGTGGGCCCGGAGCTGTGGGTCGTCGGCGGGGGGGCCGTGTACCTCGACGGCGGTTGGCACGAGAGCGGCACGGGCTGGAAGGACGTCGGGATCATCCCGACCGGGAACGACTGCGACGACCTCCCCTGCTACGCCGACGCCGCCGACAACGTCGCCACCTTCGACGACCTCCGCATCGGAGACCGCGACGACGACCTCCGCAGCGACGGGGACGTCGCCAACTTCGACTCCGCCGCCTTCGGCATCGACGTCTTCTGGACCCCGGGGATGCGGGAGATCTTCGACGACCGGGACGACTCGCCCATCCCGGGGCGCCCCGGCGGTGAGTTCTACAAGGCGCTCCTGCGCAAGGAGCCCCTCCCCACCGACTACCGGATCCCCGACGTGCGCACGGGTATCGCGCTCACGTCGACCATGCGGGACGTGACCCCTGCGTGCGAGGGCATGGGGTACTCCCACACCACGCAGGAGTCCGCCCGCCTCGCCCGCACCCCGGACGGCACCCGCTACACGCTCCTGCTCGAGACCTGGTGCGGGGGCCTCGGTTTGGAGGAACCGGTCGCCTTCGCCGCCCGCCCCACCCTCGTCGCCCGCCACCCGGGCGGCGCCATCCGCTGGACGCGGACGCTCGCCCGGTCGGACTTCAACAGGGTGGGCGGCTACACGTACCGGGCCACGCTCACCCCCCGGGCCGACGGCTCCGTGGTCGTCCTCTTGTCCCTGGTGCGCCGGGACCGCGTGCTGCGCTGGGACCGGGGCCTCCTCGACGCCAGCGGGCAGGGGCCCCTGCAAACGAGCGCCGTGCGCACGTCTTCCCTCACCGCCGACCGGGGGGCGGAGGTCACCTTCGACACCGACCGGCCGCTGCCGGCGGGCTCCACCCGGACCTGGTACCTCGGCGACGGCGAGGTCGCCGCCGACCCTGCCGAGACCCGGACCCGGACGTACAACACCGCCGGTGACTACCTCGTCCTCGCCCTCGACCGCGACGCCGCCGGCAACCTCACCGGCTTCAACGCCTGGCGCCTCACCGTCCGTTTCACCCTCGCCGACCTCATCTGCTTCTTCCTCGGGGTGTGCTGAGTCGGGGGTGGGGTCGGGCGGGGCGGGCCGGGCGCAAGCGTTCGCAACGGTGTTCGCGTGCAGAATGGAACGTCTGTGTTACATCCTGCACGCGAACACCGTTCGGCGAGGGCGGCGCAAGCTGGTGGGCGGGGGCCGGGGTGGGCGACACTTGTCCGCCAATCCTCGCTGGCAGCGGACAAGCCCCGATGCGGCATTTGCGGCCCTTCCCCGACCTGACCACGCTCGCAACCAACGGTTGGTCGGTACCGCCCTCATGCCAAGAGCATCCTGCGCTGTGTGGACGACGCCGACGCGGCGCCGGCGCACCGCCTCGAGTTTGTCGACCCGCTGCTCGAAGCGTGGGTGACACGCCGCTTCCGCATCCACTGAGCTCGACTGGCGAGTCCGCCGGGACGGAGGTGCGGCGCGCCGGCGCAGGTCACGGCCGGGCGGGTGCCGGGCGCGCTCTCGACTGCGGGCTGTGGAATCCTTCCCGGGTGAGCACTCCGCCAGGCACCTGTCCCGTCTCCCCCCCGGGGGGCGCTTCGAGCTCGGCACGCGTCCTCGCCACCGTCTTCGGCGTCCTCATCGCGCTCGGATGCGGCGGGCTCGCCCTGATGTTCCTGCTCATGTCCGCGTTCGCTTCGGATCCCTGCGGCGCCAGCGCCACATGCGACACCGACGCGATCGGCACGGCCGTGGTCGCCGTGTTCGCGGGCCTCGGCGTCCTCGGGCTAGTCGCCCTCGTGTCCTCGATCGTGTTCGCCTCGCGTGCGCCCTGGCGCTCTGGCGTGCAGGCCGCCGTCCTCGTCGGCTGCGCGGTCTTGGCGGGAGCGGTCTGCGTGGGCGGGTTCCTATGGATCGCCTCCGCAGTCGGGGACTGAGAGCACCTGCGGCCCGCGGGGTCGGCACGGAACCCGGCCCACGAGCCGAACCCGGCAGGCCGGGACGGGGTTGGAGGTTTAACCCACCCCAACCGGGGGCGGGAGCCACCAAACACACCCCCCGCGACGCC
>CAYJLW010000036.1:22625-42637 GCA_964370965.1 uncultured Acidimicrobiia bacterium
ACGTACGTGAGGCGTGAACCTCCAACGTCCCGGCCGGAGCGGCCCCGCGGATCCAGCGGGGCGGGTAGCCGGCGACCTCCCGTGCCGGCGCGTGGGATCCCGGCGCGGCACAATCGCGCCGTGACCTACGAGGACGCCTTCCGCCGCCGCACCACCGACCTCCCCGGGCTCCTGCGTGCAGCGGGCGAGGTGCTGCGCCGCTCGCGGCACGTCCCCGGCGTGCTCGACGGCCGTGGCCTCGACCCCGGCCTGCGGGAACAGGTCATGCTCGCCGTCACGGAGGTGAACGCCTGCCGCTGGTGTGCCTACGTACACGAGGGCCTGGCGGTCGCCGTCGGCGACCCGACCGGTCCCGCCTCGCGCGTCGACGCGGCACTGGACTACGCACGGCAGGTGGCCGCCGCCGGCGGACGTCCTGTCCCCCCGAGTGCCCGGGAGGCGCTCCGGGCGCATTTCGACGACGCCGAGGTCGCCGCCCTGGACCTGACCGTCGCCGCCATCACCGTGGGGAACCTGGCAGGCAACACGGTGGACTCCCTGCTCGCCCGCCTCGGCGGCCGCCTCCCCCTGAACCTGCGCGCCCTGGCCCGCGAGCTGGCGGTCGCCGCCGTCGCCGTCCCCGCGGGCCTTCCCGTCGTCGCCGCGGCCGGCCTGCTGCGCCGGGTGTCGGCCGCCAGGCGGCCCCCCTCCGCCTGAGCGGCTCCGGGAACGCCTGGGGGAGCTCCCGACAAGGAGGACGGTTGACGACCTGATCCCGGGAACGTATGTTCGATCCCTGACCGCTGTGAAGGGACGGAGGCGTGACGTGGCCGAGCAGATCGCGGCGGGGCTGTCGTGGGTGGAGGACGGCGAGGGCGCCCTCGTCGTCGCCGGCAAGAGCCGGACCGGCCGGACCCTGTTGGAGATGCGCCCGACGGAGCCGGGGCGTGTCCGCTGCGGGCTCTGCGTCCCCGCCGGGCGGGGCGGCGTGGACCTCTCGGCCCGCCCCGGCGCCCTCCTCGCCGTCCTCACCGGGCACGCGGCGGCCGCCGGACACGACCCCGGGGACTGGTGCGCCGCCCTCGCCGGAGCGCTCCTCGCCGCCGCCCGTCGCTGGGGCACCTGGCAGCCGCCGTCCGAGGGACGACCCGACGTCCGAAGGTTCCTGGGCGGGATGACACATCCCCTGCTCGGGCGGGCCTACGACGCCGGCGTCGCCACGGTGGGAGAGATCCCCGCATGGGCCTCCCCGGCGCTCACCCGGACGGATGCCCGGGGGGCCGCCCGGACGCTTTGGGGCCCCGGCGCCACACGTCCCGTCGTCCGGGCCCTCGCCCGCTGCTGCGCCCCCCACCCCCGGGGCCGGGCCCGCGAGGCGCCGCCGCTGTGGTGGCACCTGGCGTGGGGGGTCGCCGCCGCCGGAGTCCTGGAGCCCGACCAGGTCGCTGCCGTGCTTTCCGCCCCGCCCCTGGCCGCCGTGAGCGCACCCGGGACCGACGACGTGGCCGCGATCCGTCGCGCGCTGACCCTGCTCGGCCCCCCGACGTCCACCCGCCTCCTTCTCGCCGGCCTCACCGAGGGCGACCCCCACCGCCTCCTCGCGGTCCTGTCCCTGTTCGGCGCCGTCCACCGTGACATCCCGGGGCGGCCGCCCGCCCACCTCGACCGCCTCGAACGCGCCTGCCTGGCCGTCGCCCGCGTCGATCCCGGACCGGCGACACGCGGGAGGCCGACGGCCCGTCGCAACACCGACATCCTGCCGGCGCCCCCGCCCCCGACGACCGTCAGGACGGCCCGCGGCCGGACCTCCGGGGAGCGGCTCGGACGTTTCGTCTACGTCGGCGCCGTCGCCGACCTGCACCAGCACCGCCTCGGCGAGCTCACCCTCGTCCTGCCCCGCACCCCCGCTGAGCTCCACGCCTGGGGTGGCGCCATGGGGAACTGCCTCGGCGCCTTCGCCCCGGCAGTGGCCGCGGACAAGTCGGTCGTGGTCGGCGTCCGCCACAACGGCGCGCTCGTGGCCGCCCTCGAGCTCCGGCGAGGGAACGGATCCCTCAGGCAGTTCCTCGGCCCCCACAACCGGCCCGCTCCCCCAGGCGTGGTCACACCGGTCCTACGGCACCTCAAGGGCGTCGGGCTCGCCCGGTAGGAGGTGGCCGCATCACCCGGAGGTTCCGGATGCCCCGCCCGTCCCGTCCCTCCCCGCGTTTGGTCCTGAAATGACGGCATGCCGTCATTTCCGGACCGAACGCTGTGAGACGGCCACGACCGGGCGCGGTTCGCTGTGGGGCCCCGGGCGCGGTCGGAGGCGGGGACGCCGGGCCCCGACCTGGCGGATCCGGCACAATGGCGCCGGAGCCGTCCGTACGGAGGGGCAGGTTGGAGCGGACCGACCGGGCAGAGGCCGCAGAGGAGCTCGCCGAGCAGGGGCACTGGGAACAGGGCCTCAAGGCGCTCCTTGACGACGGCGACGTGGCAGGCGCCGTGGCGTTCCTCGAGGAGCGCGTGCTGGGGCTCCTCGCCCGGGGAGACCTCATGCTGGTGCGCGCCGCCGTGGCTCGGGTGCCCCGCAGGGAGCGCTCCCTCCTGTTGCGGATAGCGGACGCGGACGCCGCCGCCCGGGTGCACGCCGCAGACCTCGGGGAGATCCAGGCCCTCGCCCGGGAGGCCGCCGCGGCGGCCTCCGGCGGGGGTACGGACCACCGCTGGTGGCTGGCGGCAGTGGAAGCCGAGCACTTCCTCTGGAGGGGGGACATGGTCGCCGTCACGGTCGCCGCCCGGGCCCTCGCCGAGATCCCGGACGACCCGCTCCTGCCCGCCGACGCCCTCGCCGCCCGCGGCCGCCTGCGTCGCATCGCCGCCCTCGCCCACCTCTTCTCCTTCGCTCCCGACGGCGCCGCCCGGGCCGAGGAGGCGCTGGAGTTCGCCCTCGTGGACCTCGGGCGGGCCGGATGGGAGGAGGAGCGGGCGATGACGTCCGTGCTGTTCCACGTCGTGGCCGCCTCGGTGTCCTTCGACGGCTTCGAGGTCTCGCTCCCGGTCGTGCGCGAGAGCATCGACCGCCTCCGCGTCCTCGGCTCTGCCTACACCGCCGTCGCCCTCGCCGGCCTCGCCTTCGTCTGCCTGCTCGCCGGGGACGTCCCCGAGGTGCACGCGGCGCTGGCGGAGGCGGCGGACCTCGGCGCCGCCATGACCCCCACCGCCGACGCCCTCATGCGCCACGTCGCGTCCATGGTGCACCTTCTGGGCGCCGGGCCCACACCGGCGGTGCTGGCAGAGCTCGACGACGTCGCCGACGTGTTCCGGGCCGTGGCCGTGGAGGCGGCCGGATCGGTCGCCCTCACGGTGGCCTGGGTGCTGCTCGACATGGGAGACGCCGAGGGCGCCCGGACGTGGGCGGGCCGGGCGCGCAGCGCGCAGCTCATCACCCCCTACGCCCGCCTCGACCGCGACACGCTTGAGGCCCGCCTCGGGACCAGCCGGGGCGATGCCGGCGCCGTCGCCGTGCTGGGGGAGTGCGTCGACCGGGGAGTGGCCGCCGGCCTCACCCGCTACAGCGGCATCAAGGCCCTCCAGGGCGCCCACGACTGCGCCCGGGCGGGCCTCGCCGCGGAGGCCGCTGCTCTCCGCGAGCGGGGTCTCGACCTCGTCCCGGCCCCCGGTCGGCGGACGATCTGGGAGGAGCTCTGGGCACGGCCCCTACCCGCCGTCCCGTCTCCGGTCCCGGCTCCGCCGGACGACCCGGCCCGCGCCGTCCTGCCCGGCGCAGGCGCATCCATCAGGGTCCTCGGCCCCGACGTCCGGGTGGAGCGGGGATCGGGGCCGGTCGTGCTCACGGGCACGTCCGCCCGGATCGTCGCCTTCCTCGTGGCCGAGAGGCGTCCGGTCGCCGTGGAGCGACTCCTCGACGCCCTCTGGCCGGACGAGGTCTCGGCGGCCACGGCCCGGAACCGCCTGCGCGTGGCCCTGCACCGCCTCCGCGGCACCCTCGGGCTGGGGGCCGGGGAGCTCGTGGTGCGGGCCGGCGACCTCGTCCGCTTGGAGCCGCCGGCGGGATGGCGAGTCGACGCCTGGGACTTCTGGGACCTCTCGGGCGGGGACGCCGCCGCCCGCCAGGCCGCCCTCGACCTCTACCGGGGGGACTTCGCCGGGGAGGCGCTCGCCTACGAGGACTCCGTCGCCGGGGAGCGCGCCCGCCTCCGCGCCCGCTTCGTCGACGTCGCCGCCGGCCTCCTCGCCGCTGGGGCGGCCGATCCCGGAGTGCTGGCGGGGAAGGTGCTGGCGCTCGGGATCGCCGACCCGGACCTCGCCGCGGCCCTGGCCGCAGCCCTTCGCGGGGCGGGGCGCCACGCCGAGGCCACCGCTGTGGAGGAGGCAGCGGGGGCGGCGCTCTGACCCGTTCCAGGGGGCGCCTACCCGTTCTGGGGAGCGCACGCTGTGAGGCAGGAGTAACGTCCAGGGAGTGGGTCGAGTCCCGACACCGGCCCCAACCCCACCCCCCTGGAGGACCATGCGGATCCGCTTCCTCGAGCCCCGGCCGCCCGGTGCCCACGTCTACGACAACGCCCTGCTGCCCCGGCTCGGCCTGCCTCTCATGGCGAGGATGCTCGCCGAGGCCGGCCACGACGTGTACTGCTACGTCGAGGCCCTCGCCCCCGTCGACGTCGAGGACTGCCTCGGCGCCGACCTCGTGGGGATCTCCTCCACGACGTCCACACAGCCCTACGCCTACGCCATCGCCGACGAGCTCCGCTCCGCGGGCGTCCCGGTCGTCTTCGGCGGCCCGCACGTCTCCTTCTTGGCCGACGAGGCGTTGGAGCACGCCGACTTCGTCGTGCGGGGCGAAGGCGAGCGCACCATCATGGAGCTCGTCGACGCCGTCGAGCGGGAGCAGCCCCTCGACGGGATCGCCGGCCTCTCGTGGCGGGACACGTCCGGGCGGGTCCTGCACAACGCCGCCCGGCCGAACTGCACACAGGCGGAGTTCGAGGCGCTGCCCGCCCCGGACCTCAGCCTCATCAAGGGTCACGAGCGCATGGGCATCAAGCCGATCATGACGCAGTGGGGCTGCACCTTCGACTGCGAGTTCTGCTCCGTGACGGCGATGTTCTCCCGGCGGGTCCGCCACCGGCGCACCGACCAGATCCTGAACGAGCTCCAGGGGCTGAACGCCGAGACCGTGTTCTTCCACGACGACTGCTTCGTGGTGAACAAGACCCGCACCCGGGACCTCCTCCGCACGATGATCGACACGGACACGACGCCGGAGTGGATGGCCCAGGTGCGCGCCGCCGAGACCGTCTTCGCCTCGAAGAGCAAGCGGGAACCCGACTTCGAGCTCCTGGAGCTCATGCAGGCGTCGAACTGCTTCATGGTCATGGTGGGCTTCGAGTCCGTCTCGGACGAGTCCCTCGGCCAGATGAACAAGAAGCAGCATGTCGCCGACATCGTGGAGTCCGTGGACCTCTTCCACCGCCACGGCATCAAGGTGCACGGCATGTTCATCGCCGGCGCCGACACCGACGACGTGGAGGCCGCCGACCGCATCACCGCCTTCGCCCGCCACCACGGCATCGACACGATCCAGATCATGATCGAGATGCCCCTGCCGGGCACCCACCTCTACCGGAGGATCACCGCCGACGGCCGCCTCCTGTCCTCGGACTGGTCGCTTTACGACGGCCACCACGCCGTGATGGCGCCCGCCCGTTCCAGCGCCGCCGACCTCCAGCTCGCCGTGGTGGGGGCGATGGAGCGCTTCTACTCCCTTCCCGGCATCGTGGGCCCCGCCGTCAAGGGCGCCCTGAAGGGCCTCCCCCAGATAGTGCGCTCGGCGCTCCGGCCCCACTCCATCCCGGCCCTGCCCCGCTTCACGCTGTTGACGCTGCGCAGGCGTTGGCAGGAGGCTCTCGACCTCATGCGCGACCGCCTCCCCATCGAGGACATCCGTCGCCTCCGGGAGTCCTTCGCCGTCCCGATGCTGCGCTCCTACGGCCGCGCCCAGCTCGCCAAGTTCAACGGCCAGCCCCGCACCCTCGCCCACCTCGAGCACCTCCGCGCCCTGCCGGCGTGACAGGCTGGTGCGGTCGCGGCCACATGCTGTCGCCAAACTGGGCGCGCTGCGCGTCGCATCTGACGCGAGGCGCGCCCAGTTCGGCGTGTGGGACCCCGTCCCGGGGGTTACCCCGAGGTCAGCCGGCGCCCCCGACGCGGTCGACGAAGACGTCCTCGAGGCGCGGGGCCACGGCCTCCGGTTCCCCGGCGGCCACGCCGGCGGCACCCAGGATCTCGCCCACGACCCCGGGTGACTCACCGGGGCGGAGGATGACCTGGAGGTCCGTGCCCACGAGGGCGACGGCGTGGGTGGGCTCCAGCGCCCCCACCGCCGCCCGCCAGTCCCCGACGGCGACCCGCACGACGCGGGCGGCGAGGGACTCCCTCAGCTCCGCGGGCGGCCCCTCGGCGACGAGGCGCCCGGACGCTATGACGGCGACGGCGTCGCACTGCTCGGCCTCCTCCATGAAGTGCGACGTCACGAGGAGCGTGCGCCCCTCCGCAGCGACCCCGTAGAGGAGCTCCCAGAACACGGAGCGGGCGAGAGGGTCCATGCCCGAGGAGGGCTCGTCGAGCAGCAGGAGGGCCGGGTCGTGGACGGCGGCGCAGGCGAAGGCGACCCGCTGGCGGAGGCCCCCGGGGAGGTCGGCGACGAGGCCGCCGAGGGCGTCGCCGATCCCGAGGAGGCCGGCGAGGTGGTCGCGCCGCCCCCGGAACTCGGCGCCGCGGAGGCCGTAGAGGCCGGCGTAGAAGCGGAGGTTCTCCTCTGCCGAGAGGTCCGGGTAGAGGCTGAAGCGCTGGGACATGTAGCCCACCCGGGGCCGGATGGCGTCCCCCTCGGCAAGGTCGTGGCCGAGGACCGTGCCCCTCCCCGCGGACGGCCGGAGGAGGCCGACGAGCATCCGCAACGTCGTCGTCTTCCCCGATCCGTTGGGGCCGAGGAAGCCGTAGACGGAACCGGCGGCGACGGCCAGGTCGAGGTCGTCCACCGCCCGGAAGGCGCCGAAGTCCCTCGTGAGCCCCCGGGCCTCGACGGCGAGGCGGCTGGGCCCGGCCTCCCCGCTCACTTCCCCGGCCGCCCGCGTGCGGGCGCGGAACGCGAACCTTCACGGGGAGCTGGTCGTGCCCGGGCCCGGGGGGAGCGCGCCCCCCTCACCGACGCCCCCCGGCGAGGATCTCCACCAGGGCGTCTCCGAGGTCCGCCGCCACCGCCTCGCCCCCGGCGACAGGCACCGCTGCGGCCGTCACGACCCGGATGCTCTCTCCGAGGGCGTAGGCAGCGGTGACGCCCTCGACCCCCGCCAGCTCCCGCAGGCGACCGGGGCGCTGGGCGGGGGCGGCGGCCACGGCGAGGACGCGACCCTCCACGCCGGCGACAAGATCCGACGGCGGCCCGTCGGCCACGACCCGTCCCGCGGCGAGCAGGACGAGACGGTCGCAGCGGGCGGCCTCGTCCACGTAGGGGGTGGAGGCGCACACGGCGACGCCGTCACGGGCGAGGCCGAAGAGCTGTGTCCAGAGCCGCCGTCGCAGAACGGGGTCGAGGCCGGTCGTGGGCTCGTCGAGGAGGAGCACCCGGGGGTGGCCGGCGAGGGCGCAGGCGAGGGCGAGGCGCTGGCGCATGCCCCCGGAGAGGTCGCCCCCCAGGCGGTCCGGGACGTCGGCGAGCTCGGCGAAGTGGAGGAGCTCCTGGCGGCGTTCGGGGGAGGCGCCGGCGATGCTGCAGAAGAAGTCGGCGTTCTCTGCGACCGTGAGGTCCGGGTAGATGCGGGCCCCGGCGGCGAGATAGCCCACGGAGCGGCGGCGGTCGCCGGTTACGTCCACCCGGCCGCTGCTGGGGCGCAGGATGCCGGCGAGGACACGCAGGAGCGTGGTCTTGCCCGCTCCGTCGGCGCCGAAGACGCAGGTGACCTCCCCGGGGGCGAGGGCGACGTCGACGTCGGCGAGCACGGGGCGGCCCCCGAGGAGCACTCCCACGCCCGTGGCCACAAGCGGCGGCCGACCGTCCGCACCCGGGGCCGGCGACGGCCGACCGGTCACACCCGGGGCCGGCGACGGCCGACCGGTCACAGAGCCTCCCGGCGGAAGCGCAGTGAGGCGAGCGCCATCGTCGCGCCGGCGTACCCGACGAGCACGACGGCGTCCACCCATACGTCCCCGAGGCTCACGCCCTTGACCCAGAAACCCCGGGCCACGGGCACGAAGTAGGTGAGGGGCAGGAGGTAGGACACCCAGCGCACCGACCACGGTGTGGCGCTGAGGGGGAAGATGAGCCCGGACAGGAGGATCTGGGGGAACAGGAAGAACATGGCGAGCTGCATCGCCTGCTGCTGGTTCTGGGACGCGGTCGAGATGAGGAGGCCGACGCCGAGGGAGCCGAGCACGAAGAAGACGCTGATCGCGAGCATGAGAGGGAAGCTGCCCTCGAAGGGCACGTCGAAGACGAAGACCCCGATGCCGACCACGAGGAGGAGGTCCGCGAAAGAGATCGCCGCGTAGGGGAGGAGCTTGCCCAGGATGAGCTCCCCGGGCTGCAGCGGCGTCACGGCGAGTTGCTCGAGCGTCCCCCGTTCCCGCTCCTTCACCACGCCGAGGGCCGTCATCATGCCGCCCTCCAGGAGGATGACGAGGCCGATGAGGCCCGGGATCATGAAGTTCGCCGAGCGCATGTCCGGGTTGAACAGCACCCGGGTGGACGGCACCGCCATGTCCCCGGCGCCGCCGCCGGCTGCCAGCGTGTCCCGGGCGAGTCCCGCGGTCGCCTGCTGCGCCGCCCGCAGGGCGCCCTCCGCGGCGATGACGCCGGAGCCGTCCACCCAGACGGCCACCCTGGGTGCGGCCCCGGGGCCTCGCCCCGGCAGGACGAGCAGGGCGGCCTGGCTGGCGCCGGAGCGGAGGTCCGCTGTGACGGCTGCCTGCGTGCGGGCGCGGCGGTGAAAGTCGAAGCCCCGGCGCTCGAATGCGTCCACGACGGCCGTGGCCTTGCCGCCGCCCGCGTCGAGGAGCGTGGCCTGGAACGACCTCACGTCGAACGTGGCGGCGTAGCCGAACAGGAGGAGCCAGAGCGCGGGGACGAGGACCATCATCGCCAGCGTGCGCCGGTCGCGCAGGATCTGGATGCGCTCCTTGTGGATGAGGTGGCGGACGCGGCGGAAGTCCACGGGGCGAGGATATCGACGTCGCGCGCCCGTGCGGTCGCGCCCGGGTCAGCGGGGACACGCTGGTGCGTCGCCCGCCCCCCACCGTTCTGGGGAGACCACGCACGGACAGCCGTGCGTGGGCTCCCCAGAACCGGCCGGACGCGCCCGGGGCGCCGACCGTCGGGACTGCGTCCGTGGGAGGGGCGCTACGGGAGGGCCGCTGCCTGCCCCACGCCTCCGCCCCGGCGAAAGTGCTGCCGCGGGGCCCAAGTGATGCCGAATCCACGGAATACCGGCACAACAGCTTCATTTTGCCTACGTCCACCCCGGGCGCCCGCCGCCCGGAAGTCCGTTGCCTGGGGGCCCGTCGCCTCGGGCCGGCCCCCCGGCCCCCCGGCCCCCCGGCCCCCCGGGGGCGGCCGGGGTCCGGCCAAAGTGATGTCGGATGCCCGGGATTCCGGGACAACGGCATCACTTTGCGTCCATTCCACCCGCCGGGACCTTGGGCGCGGGCGCCGGCCGGGCTCCAGCCCGCATAGACTCCCGCCGATGTCGGCGCCCGTGGAACTCACCGCCTTCGAACGCACCGCCCTGACGGCGCTGGCCGAGACCCTGTTCCCGGCCGGCGGCGAGATCCCCGAGAGCGCCCCGGAGCTGGGCGTCGTGGAGCGCATCGAAGGCTGGCTCCAGCGTCTCCCGCCCCAGACCACCAAGCTCGTGCGGGCGATGATCGCCGGGTACGAGATCACGCCCCTGGCGTCCCGGCACCTCTGCCGCTTCTCGCGCCTCGGCCCCGCCGAGCGGGAGGCCTGGGTGTCGGCGTCCCCTGACGCGAACCGGGCCCGCAAGGAGGCGCTCATCGGCCTCCGCACCCTCGTCTCCATCGCCTTCTCGTCCGCCCCGGCGGTCGTGGGGCGGATCGGCTCGGAGGTCCGCCCCGTCAAGGCCGTGACCGTCCCGCCCCCCGCCCCGAGCCTCCCGGTGCGGACGTGGCCCGACGCCAGACCCGGCAGCGAGACGGTCGACGTCGTCATCGTGGGCTCCGGGGCCGGCGGGGCGGTGGCCGCCGCCGTCCTTGCCGGGGCCGGGCTTTCCGTCGCCGTCGTAGAGGAGGGCCCGTCGGCGAACCACACCGACTTCGGCGGTGAGGTCATGGACCGCCTCCTCCGCTTCTACCGTGACGGCGGCCTCACCACCACGATCGGCACGCCCCTCATCTCCCTGCCCATGGGCCGGGCGGTCGGAGGCACCACGGTCGTGAACTCCGGGACGTGCTTTCGCACCCCCGAGTGGGTGCTGGCGGAGTGGAGCGCCCTGGGCATCCCGGGCGTGGGTGCGGGCGACCTGGCGGCGGTCTTCGAGGAGGTCGAGGACATCCTCGGCGTCACCCCCGTACCCGACGACGTCCTGGGCCCGAACGGGGAGATCACGCGCCGGGGCATCGAGGAACTGGGCTGGTCCGGTGGGCCCATCCCCCGCAACGCCCCGAACTGCCACGGCCACGGCGTCTGCGGGTTCGGCTGCCCGATCGACGCCAAGGCGGCCATGCATGTCTCCTACCTGCCCCGGGCCGCTGCCGCCGGCGCCGTGGTCACCGCCCACGCCAAGGCGCAGCGGATCCTCGTCGAGGGCGGCCGGGCGGCGGGTGTCGTCGTCCGCCTGTCGGACCCGGCATCCGGCGACCACCGCGGCGAGCTCACCATCCGGGCGCGGGCCACGGTCGTCGCCGCCGGGGCCGTGTTCACACCCGCCCTCCTGCTCCGCCAGAAGCTCGCGAACTCCTCCGGGCAGGTGGGCCGCAACCTCCACATCCACCCGGGCATGGGCGTCACGGGCCTCTTCGACGAAGACCTCCACGCCTGGCGGGGTGTGATGCAGAGCTACTACGTCGACGAGAAGCTCCGCGACGGCATCCTCCTCGAGGCGACGTTTCCGCCGCCCGGACTGGGCTACTCCGCCGGCGCCCTCCCCGGCGTGGGCCGCACGCAGAAGGACCTCGTCGCCCGCTACCCGCAGATGGCCTCGATGGGGGCGATCCTCTCGGACCGCTCCGCCGGCCGGGTGAGGCCCCTCGGTTCGGGCACGCCGCTCGTCACCTACCGGGTGGGCGAGGCCGACGTCCCGAAGGCCGTGGAGGCGATCGCCATGTCGTGTGAGATCTTCCTCGCCGCCGGGGCGAAGAAGGTCTTCCCCATGCTGCCGGGAGTGGCCGAGGTGACGGGGAGAGACGACGTCGCGCGTATCCGGGAGACCCGCTGGCGGGCAAAGGACCTGAAGCTGTCCGCCTACCACCCCATGTCGTCGTGCCGCATGGGCTCCGACCCGGCTGCTTCCGTGGTCGACCCGTGGGGCGAGACCCACGACGTGAGGGACCTCCACGTGATGGACGCCTCGATCCTGCCGTCCTCCACAGCGGTGAACCCCCAGGAGACGATCATGGCCCTCGTCACCCGCTGCGCCCGCCGCCTCGCCGACCGCCTCACGTGAGTCTCGGAGGGGGGAGCGAGCTCCCCCCTCGGACTCCTCCCTTCCGGACGCGGCCGCCGCCCGAGTCACGCTCCGTTCCGGCCGGGCGAAGCCCGGCCTTGCGCCTAGCTCGCCGTCGCTTCGAAGGGGACTCCGAGGCGCGACCCGCCCCGGCCTATCGTTCCTCCCCGTGATCACCGTCCTCGCCAATGCCGCCGCCCGGGGCGGGGTCCCCGAGGCGCTCGCCCGGGTGCGGAGACTGCTGGGTGCCGCCCGTTACGAGGTGCTGGAGCCGGACACGCCGGCAGGCATGCGGGAGGCCGCCGCCGGGGCGTCCGACCTCGTCGTGGTCGTGGGCGGGGACGGCTCCGTGCGGGCGGCCGCCGGAGGGCTCGCCGGCCGGGACGTCCCGCTCTTCGTCGTCCCCGCCGGGACGGGCAACTCGACCTACCGGGAGCTGTGGGGCGAGTCGTCCTGGGAGGTGATCCTCTCCCGCCTCGCCTCAGGGCCGCGGCCGGTGCCTTCCCGCCGCATCGACCTCGGGAGGGTGGTCGAGGGGGACGTGACGTTCCTGCTCGGCGCCAGCGCCGGGTTCCTCCCCCAGACGCTGCGGGCCACCGCGGACTTCCCCGACCTCTCCGGCCGGGAGCTCTACGCCGCCGCTGGTCTCGCCACCGCCCAGCACGTGAGGCAGTTCGAGGCCGAGGTGCTCGTCGACGGCTCGTCGCTGGCCGCCGGCGACCTCACTCTCGTGGTCGTGGGCGGGGCGCAGCACCGGGCGGGGTCGTTCCGCCTCCTGCCCCGCTCACTGCCCGACGACGGCCTCCTCGACGTCTGCGTCTGTGGCGACGTGGAAACGGGGCGCCTCCTGGAGCTCATGGGCAAGGTCTTCGAGGGTGCCCACCTCGGCGAACCGGAGATCTCCTACGCCCAAGGCGCCACGGTGACCATCTCCGCCTCCGAGCCCGTCCTCTTCGAGACCGACGGCGACCTCTGGCCCGGCGAAGACCGCGTCCTCACGATGGAGGTCCTCCCGGGGGCGCTCGCGATCGCCCCGTAGTGGGCGCAGTTGCGCCCGCACACGTGCGGGCGGCTCAAGGGGTGGTGTTGAGCCGGAGCGCCCGGGCCAGCTCCGCGGGGGAGAGCTCCACCACCCGCTCCAGGAGCCCGGCGGCCTCCTCGGCGCGGGCGGCTCCCACGGTACGGGACGCCTGCGTGACGAACTTGTCCCGCATGAGGGCTCTCATCTCCTCCGGGGTGGACTCGCCCGCCGCCCCCACCGGGACGAGACGCTCCGCCTCGAAGGTGCGCCCGTCGCGCATCCGCACCACCACCCGGGCGCCGACGGACTTCGTGGGCCGGCTGAAGTCCTCGTCCCCGTCCGCCGTGAGGGCCGCCCGGAGCTCCCCGGTGCGCTCGGTGTCACCGGCGGCACCGAGGGCGGCGGCGACGAAGTCCAGCGCCCGCTCGCCAGCCCGGCGCAGCGCCGCCCCCACCGGGGCCGTCCCGAACAAGGCAGCCTCGTCGAGGGCGGGGTCGTAGTGGAGGCGGACACGCCCGGCGAGAGCCCAGGTGTCGGGGTCCTCGCGGGCGGCGGCGTCGAAGTCCTCCGGCTGGAGGCGCCCGTGACGCAGGGCCACGGCGACGTTGTAGGGCACGGAGAAGTTCAGCGCCGACACGGCCGTACCGGGGCCGTGGCGGTAGGCGGCGGAGTGGGCGTCCATCCCCACCGTGAACAACGACCCCCACACGTCCACTTCCTCGATCTCAGCGGGGTCGGGGCCGTGCGCGGCGGCGACGTCGAGCGCGCAGTCGACGGCCGTGTCGATGTAGGCGCACCCCGGGTAGCGCTTGAAGGACAGTGTCCGGGTGTGCCAGCGCTCCCCGAGGCCGTCGGCCCAGTCGGGGACGGCGACGTCGGAGAAGCGGGCGAGGAAGCCGTCGTGGGCCTCGACGATCTCGGGCGCCCCGCGGAGACCGGCCCGGGCGGCGTCGACGGCGTCGAGGGACGTGCGGATCGGCACGGACGCCGTGAACACCTTGGCGTCGGAACCCATGAACGCCCGGTACAGGACCCAGCCGGGCTGGGCGAGGGCGATGCCGAAGGCGTCCACGAGCAGCGGGGCGGCCAGCGCCTCGGCCTTGCCGCGGGCGGCGGCGGCACCCACTAGATGCGTGTGCACCGCGGTCTGGCCCCGGTGTGGGCCCAGGGTCGCTGCCGCCGTCACCCGGGCGGCGACCTCGTTGGCGGCGACCTGGGCGAGGACGAGGTCGGCGCCGGAGAGCCCGCAAGGGAGGGCGTAGGCGAGGGGAACGTTCACCGTGGAGTGGCTCACGTGGCCGGCGAAGGCGGTGTCGTCGAAGTCGAGCGTCATGGTGAGGGCGGCGTGGACGTACGCCGCCCGCTTCGGTGACGCCGCCTCGGCGGTGGGGAGGAGCAGCGAGGCGCCCGGCTCGTCCGCCCCGGGGAACGCGGCCAGGACGCGGCGACCGAGGTCGTGGGCGGCCCCGGCGTGCAGGGCGCCGAGGAGGCCGAGGAGTTGCGTGGCGGCCATGTCCACGACGTCGCCGGGGACGTCCTCTATGCGGACGGCCTCGATCCACTCGGCGAGGGTTTCGGTGACGGTCACGGGGTGAAAGGTACGACGTGTGAGCCTCACACGTCGTCTCAGAGGTAGAGGCCTGTGGGCTCCTCGTCGTCCTCGAGGCGGGAAGACGCCACGGCGTGGGCGTCGCGCTCGCGCAGGAGGACGAAGCTCTCGCCCCGCACCTCGACCTCGTAGAGGTCCTCGGGGTTGAACAGGACCTGGTCGCCCACCTCGACGTTGCGGACGTTGGGGCCCGCCGCGCGCACCTCGGCCCAGATGAGGCGACGGCTGATCTCGGCGGTGGCGGGGATGAGGATGCCCGCCTTCGTGCGCCGTTCCCCGTCCGCGGTCTCGATGTGGACGAGGAGGCGGTCCTGGAGCAGCTTGATGGGGAGCTTGTCGGTGCGCCCGAGCGAGTCCGGCGCGGAGCGTTTTCTGGGGCTCAAGTAAGTCCTCTCCTCGCGCCTCCCACGGTAGCGCCTCGCCGTGTCCGGACCGCCACGAGGGCCGCACCGGGCGGGGACCGGCATCCCCAGCGCCACCTCGCGAGCCGGACCGGCGTCGGCGGGGGCCCCGCCGGCACGCGGAGCACCTCCAGGTGCGGGGCAGACAGCGCAGTCCCGCCCGTGACATGCTTGGGGACCACTCCGGGCGGGCACCGCCCAGGAAAGGACCTCGCATGGAAGAGCACGTCGGCGCCCGGCCCGTGAGCCGCCTCGCCATGGCCCGGCGTTCTGTGCGCGCCGGGTTCATGTTCTTCACGATCCTCGCCGACTATCTCGCCTACATCGTCCTGCGCCGGGTGGCGGGGCGCACGATCGGCAAGGCCCGCATGGAGGCGTGGCTGGAACGCACACACGTCCGCTGCGCCCGGCGCCTGCACCGGGGGATCCTCCGTCTCGAGGGCGTGTACGTGAAGATCGGCCAGGTCATCTCGATGATGACGAGCTTCCTGCCCGACGCCTACCTCAAGGAGCTCGAAGGCCTCCAGGACGCCGTCCCGCCCCGACCCTACGAGCGCATCAAGCAGCGGGTCGAGAAGGAGCTCGGCGGGCCCATCGGGCGGAGCTACGACACCTTCGCCGCCGAGCCCGTGGCGTCGGCCTCCCTCGGCCAGGTGCACTTCGCCACCCTGGCCGGGGGCGAGCCCGCAGCCGTGAAGGTGCAGTACCCGGGCGTGGAGCGCATCGTGGACACGGACCTCGCCATGATTCGCCTCGTCGTGCGCGTGATCGGCTTCTTCCTCAAGGGCCTGCACTACGAGCGTGTCTACGAGGATCTCTCCGAGACCGTCCGGGGTGAGCTCGTGTACACGAACGAGGCCCGCAACGCCGAGCGCATCGCGGCGAACTTCACCGACGACGACCACGTCCTCTTCCCGGGGATCGTCTGGGACCACACCACCGACCGGGTCCTCACGATGGAGCGGATGGCGGGCCGCAAGATCACGGACGTGGCGGGCCTCCGGGCCGACGGCGTCGAGCCCCGGGACGTGATCGAGAAGCTCGTGAACTCCTACTTCAAGCAGCTCCTGGTGGACCGCTTGTACCACGCAGACCCGCACCCGGGGAACTTCTTCGTGCAGCGGGGCGAGGACGCCAAGCCTGTGATCACGTTCCTCGACTTCGGGGCCGTGGCCGAGTTCCCGGACGAGTTCGCCGAGGGGATGCGCACGGTCGTCTTCGGCTACATGACCCAGAACGACGCCAAGGTCATCGAGGGCATGCGGGCGATGGGTTTCGCCTCCGCGGGTGGCGACGAGGCCATCTTCGAGGCGGCGGTGCGCCACTACCTCGACAAGCTCCTCCACCTCCGGGTGGAGGACTTCTCGAACATGGACCTCTCGGAGTTCGACGTGTGGCGGAACCTGGAACAGATGGAGGTGTCGTTCCGGGACCTCACGCGTGCCTTCGAGGTCCCCCGGCACTGGTTCTACGTCGAGCGCACCCTCGCCCTGCTGCTCGGGCTCTGCGCCCGTCTCGACCCCAAGGTGGACGCCTTCCTCTACGGCTTCCCCTACGCCGTGGAGTTCGTCTTCGGCGGCAACGCCGACCTCGCCGCCGTCTGGGGCACGGCCTCCCAGCCGAGAACCGCGGATCCGGCCCCGACGGCAAGCGGAGCACCGCCGGGTGCGGAGCCGGCCCCCCGTGGCAACGGCGAGGTCGGGGAACCCGCAGCGGGGGCCACCTCCGCCGAGACCGCCGGCTGAGCCGTTCTTGCCCATGAGGTCCGGGGGCGGCTAGTAATCCCTCCGGGCAGTGGGTGCCATCGCCAACCGGGAGGTCATCGTGGAACGTGCACGTTCCCTCGTCCCCGTCGTCCTGCTGACGACCCTCGCTCTCTTCCTCACCGTCCTCATCGGGCCCGACCCCGGCGGAGCCGTGGAACCGACCGCCCCCGAGGCCGTCGCCGTGGTCGCGGACGCTCCCGCCGCCCCTGCGGCCGGCACCCAGGCCGACAGCGGTGGTCTCCCCGCGGCGTTCATCATCCCCTTCCTGATCATCGCGATCCTCTTCGCCCTCATCTGCCCGATCTTCCCCGCCCTCTGCCAGGTACAGGCCGCCGGTCTCCGGGACCGGGGTGTGATCTCACCGGATCAGTACGCCCAGCTCGCCGCCCGCAACGGCTTCTGAGCGAAGCGGGCCTCCCGGGCGGGGCCGGGGTTCCGGCTGGCCTCCCCACGCCCCGCGGTTCACGAGCGCTGACCGGAACGGTGTTCGCGTGCAGGATGTGACGTCTGCGTTCCATCCTGCACGCGAACGGCCCTCGGGGGGCGGCCGGCCCCTCACCGGGGCGGGGGCGTCACCCCCGGCAGCCCACGCAGGTAGTGGGCGACGACGTCCGCGGGGACGGCGAATCCGAGGCCGTCGGCGAGCATCTTCTTGGACACGACCACGCCCACGACCTCGGCCCGGTCACTCAGGAGCGGACCGCCGCTGTTCCCCGGGTTGATCGGTGTGTCGGTCTGCAGCACGCGCTGGCCGCGGACGTCCCGGCCGAGGGCACTCACCATCCCCTTCGTGAAGGTGTGCAGGAGGCCGAGCGGGTTGCCGATCGCGAACACGGTGTCCCCGACGCAGACCGAGCCCACCGAGGCGAGACGCAAGGGCGCCACCCCCGCCGGGGGCACCGCCAGAAACGCCAAGTCCGCCGCCGGCACGACCGAGAGCACGGCGGCGTCGGCAGCGGGGCCGTCCCCGAGACGCACCTGCAGGCGGGCGAGCCCCTCGACGACATGGGCGTTGGTGACGACCAGGGTGTCGTCGCGCAGGAAGAAGCCGGTGCCGATCACCTCCTCGCCGTCGGTGACGCCCACGACCCCGGGGGAGGCCCGCCGGTAGACCTCGCGGGCCTCCAGGGCACCCTTCGCCACGGTGCCGGGGTCGGTGGAAGGGGCAGGTGGGAGCACCGGCTCGGCCCGCGGTCCGGGCGCCGCCGGAGACGAGGGCCCGGCGGTGGCGTCGGGCGCGACGCCGGAGGCATCGTCGGTGGCGGCGTCACCGACGATGCGGACGACGTCCACCACGTCCGGGGCGGACACGTCGTGGCGGGACTGATCCCCCGCCACTGCCGCCCGGACAGGTTCCGGGGGGATGTCCAGCATCTCGAAGACCCGCTCGAGCTGGCGCGCCTCCTTCGGGGAGACCTCGCCGTCGGCGGCTGCGATCCCGACCAGGGCCTCCCCGACGGACTTGCGCTCGGAGTAGCCGAACGCGTCGAGTTGGCGGCGAACGGCGGCGACGCCCGGCGGGGCGAGGAGCAGGTGGGCGAGCCGGGCCTCCAGCCGCCGCCTGTCGTCCTCCCCCAGGTCCAGGTTGCGCTCGATGTGGGCGGCGAGCGCCTGCTTCTCCACGTCGTCCACGCCCCCGTCGGCGGCCGCGACGGCGACAGCAAGGTGGAGCAGGACCGCCGCCGCCGTCCACACAGACGACGGCGCGTCGGGCGCCCTCGGCCCCGTCCGGAACAGCACGACCCTGTTCACCCTCCCGAGGCCGGCGCCCCCGAAACGGATGTCCGGCTCGACGCCCCAACCGAGGCGTCCCAGCACCTGCAACAGGGCGACGTTCTCCGCCTTCGTGAGGGTCCCGGGCGTCGCCGCCGGCCAGCGGGCGACGAGTTCGGGCGCCCCCACTGACGCCAGCGCGGCGCCGTCGGGGACGAGCGCGGCGAGCCAGCGGTCCAGGTTGACGAGCTCGTCGCCCTCGGGCCGGGAGTAGAGGTCGTCGAAGAGGTCGGCAGGCATGCTGGCCGCGGCCGCCAAGCCGGCCTTCTGGTCGGGCCGGCGGGCGACGAAACGGCTGTAGGAATCCAGGTCGCCGGCCACGTCGACGGCGAGCTTCGCCAGCGCGCGGTAAGGGCCGGCGAGGGTCGCCGCGTCCGGGAGGCCGGGGAACGCCAACTCCATCTCCCCGCCGAACGACGGGCTCGCCGGCCGGTAGAGGAGACCGAGGGGTGGGGCTCGTTGCGCCAGGACCATCCCCGTGCCGTGGGCGGCGGCGTATCGCCGGAGGAACAGGAGGCGGAACTCCTGGGGCGCCCGTCTGAGCTGCAGGGGCGGCTTCGTGTCGGGGTGCCGCAGCCACCACGCGTACGCCCAACCCGCCGGTAGCGGTGCGCCAGCCCCGGAGAGCTGGGCGAGGGCCATGTGGACGACGAGGGGAAGACCCCGCCTGTCGAGGTCGGCGCGGTCGTCAGGGATGAGCACGGCGGGATCGGTGTCCGTCCAGTTCCAGGCGCCGCCGGCGGCGAGGAGGGCCTGGAGGACGTCGAGGAGGTCGAGGCCGTAGCGCCGGAAGGAGGGCTGCGCGCCGTAGAGGGCAAGGAGACGCACGACCTCGTCGTGGACGTCCGGGGTCTCCCCGCCCTCGCCGGCCGCGATCAGCTCCCAGAGGCGCCGCTCGAGGCCGTAGAAGTAGAGGAACACGAAGCCGACGTTCACCCCGGGGCGGTCCCTTCCGGTGGCGAGCCACTCCAGGTACGCAGCCCGTGTCTGGGGCGGGATCTCGCCGTAGGACGGCCAGTAGGGGAGCCCGGCACCGCCGCGGTCGGGGCGGGCGGTGTCGACGGGCAGCCGGGGGTCGATCAGCGCCGGCTCCATGACGAGTCCGCTCAGGGAGGCGAGGCCGGGACCGGCGTACAGGAGACCCCCGGGGATGCGGTAGCCGGCGACGACGACCTCGTGACCCGCCGGCACCCAGGCACCGGCGTCGTGGGTGAGATGTCGTTCGTCCCGCCTGTCCCGCAACCAGCCCGCTGCCTTCCCGGTGACGTCGTCCAACCAGCTCCGCTGAGCCGGCGCCGGGGGGGCCTGCCACCGGGCGGGGGGCTGCCTCTCTGCACCGGGGCCGGGGGTCTGGACGTGGCCGGTCCATTGGGCGCCGTCCCACCACCGCGTCAGCGCCTGCTGCCAGGGATCCGGGTACCACCCGGCGGGCTGGGTCACGACACGGCTCCGGCGTCGTCCCGCACCTGCGGGACCGGCTCCTGCTCCGACGACATGGCACCTCCCCCCGCCCGGCCCGACGCTGCCGGACCGTCACACCGTGGCCCCCGCAGGGTACCGAACCCGCCGGCAGCGGCGCCGGGCAAGGCGCAGAGCCGGCTCGCGGGTTCCGCCGCGGCTGCGCTCGTGGCTGCCGACGCCCCTGCCACCCGCCCGGCGGACCCAGAGTGATGCCGTTCTCACGGTATTCCGGGACAACGGCATCACTTCACAAGACGGACAGCGCCAAAGTGAAGCTCCTATGTCAAGAGGGAAGTTCTAGGCGGCTTCGGCGGTGTTGGC
>CAYJLW010000037.1:0-23008 GCA_964370965.1 uncultured Acidimicrobiia bacterium
CTCGTCTCCACACAACGTGTCGTCGCCATGCTCATCGAACGTGTCGGCCAACACCCGCCCCGGATCCAACCGCTCTCCCCAGTCGGCGACGATTCCCTCGATCGGACAAATGCCGATTTCGACGAAGACCTCCGGGTAGTCCTGGCCGAAAGAGCACTGGACAAGCTCCCAGACGTCTCCCTCCTCCTCCGATAGCCAGGCGCAGTCTCGGAACGATCCCGTTTGAACCCCTGGACAGTCAGGAACTCGCCGAGAACACCGTCGATGATACGGAAGATCCTCGACCGCTCGTCCCTATCCAATTGGCACACACCCGCACACATCATTGCCGAATTGGTGAACGCCGACGCTAGTACCTCGCTTCAATAGATACAGCGCCCCGCCTCGAACGAGGGCGCCCAATTCGACGCGCCTGGACCCCCGCCCGCACACACCCGACGTCCTCATCACGTCGGCCTACTCGCCTTCTCAAAGATGAACATGACCACGCGCCCACCCGTTCTTCCACCTCGGGAGGCCACGTCAGATCCCCCCCTTGTCCTGATCATGCCGCCCGTGGGCGATGTAGGACACGGCCTGCTCGTCGACGTAGGCGTCACCCCCCGACCCCGAACGCCGGGTCAGGGCCGTTGGTCTCCGACCTCCGATCAGCACCGGTTGTCGAGGTCCGCCTGCAGGTCGATCGTGAACTCGTGGCCGTCCACGATCAGGGCCATAGCGCTCCCCCATCCCCCGAAATCCTTCACGAAGTCCTGGGCGCGACCCTTCGGTCCATACGGGCGGCCCGGACCGCTCGTGCGCCATCCGAAACGAGGAGCGTTCCCCACGTACCACTGGATCACGTCGTCAATGCTGAGGGACGACTGGAACGTCTCCGAGACGGACGGGATCCCGTAGTCGGATTCCGTCCCGTGGTCGCAACTCGTGTGTCTAATCGTCTCGACGTGTCTGCTTCCAGGGGGTAGCTCGTGGAGGACAGGGTCGTCGGCGAGCACGTCGATCCGCTTCTTGAGCGTGGCCTCGTCGATCCGCGGAGGCGGCCGCTTCGGTCCGCAGGCGGGCACAACAGCGAGCAGCATCGCCAGCAAGAGCGCTGCGGGACGAGATCTCATCCTCATCCCTTTCCGAAGATGCCGGGCTCATCTTGTTCCGTACGCCCGGCGGCGATGTAGGCCATGGCCTGTCGGTCGATGTACGCGCTCACGTCCGAAGGCGTGCCCACATACACCGTGGCAATGCCGATCTGGCGTCCCAGAGCGTTGTTGTGAAGCGCCATCCGCCGCGCGCCGTTCCCGGCGAACTCCTCGTGAAGGGTGCCGACAGTGCGCGCGGTGGACGGCCCCAACGTGATGGTCATCCACGCGCTCCAAGCCAGGTGGCGGTAGGCGTCCGCCGTGCCACGCCCCCTTATGGCCCCGAACCGCCCTCGCGTCATGGCGTCAGCGCGCCTCATCGCCCGAAACGCGAGTGCGCACGCACCCGCGCGAGGTACGCACCAACGCTTCAGGGCATTGGAGGTCCGGCTGTCGCTCCCGCCCCGCGGCCCCCGCCGCCGTCTTCTTCGTGTCCCGTCGAGGTCGGTGTTGTTGACGGGGTCGGCGCAGACGTAGTCGTAGTCCCCGCAGGAACCCCCGGCGACGGGGTCCCGGCTGTAGAACCTGCCCAGGGCGGGGTCGTACTGCCTGGCACCCATCTCGGTCACACCCAGGGTGGCGTCCACCCGGCGCTGCTGGGCGCCCAGCCAACCCCACTGCTGACCCGCCGCCCCCGAGGCCACGTTCCCGTACTCGTCATAGGACCACGACCCGCTCAGCGTCCCCGCCGCGTCCGTGACCCCCACCACGTTCCCGTGGGGGTCGGCGAGGTAGTGACGGCCCCAGGTGTCGGCCACCAGACCGTCGGGGCCCCCCAGGTAGACGACGTACCAGTTCAACCACCACGAGAACCACGTGTTGTAGTCCCCCTCCACGACCACACGGTCCGAGCCGTCCTCGTAGCCGAACCTACGGTCCTGGGTCACGAACCCCCACGAGCTCGTCGTGCGCCGCACGAGACGCCCCAGGGGGTCCCGCTCGTAGTTGACGGTGGAGCCGTCCGCGAGACTCACCGAAACGAGCAGGTTCCGGGCGTCATACGTGTAGGTGCGCCCCTGGTAGGACTTCAGGTTCCCGCCCCCCACCACACCAGGGGTCTCGTCGTCGTAGGCCAACACGTCCCCGGCGCCCCCCGGGCACACGGTCGTGCCCGTGCGCAGCGCGACGAGACGACCCGTGGCGTCCGTGTCCTGACAGACCACCCCGGTCACCGCCGACCCGGTCCGGCGGGTGAGCCCGGTGCGGTTCGTCTCCGTGTCGAAGGCGTAGGTGCGGCTCGTGCCGTCCCCCGAGTCACTCGCCCGCTCCAGACGCCCCGCCGAGTCGTACGCGAAGCTGCGCACCCCCGCCGCAGTCGTCTCCGCGGCGACCTTGGCGTCCGGACGGTACGACAACCCCGTGGAGGTGAGCGGGGCGCCGTCCCCCGCCCGGGACCAGGACCTCGACGCCACCGACCCGTCCGTGTTCAGGCCCTGGACGAGACGCGGACCCGACACCGGCGACGGGAACGTCCGGCCCGACAGGCGGCCCCCCTCGTCGTAGGCGTAGTCCGCCGCCTGGCCCGCCCGCACCCAACGGACCACCCGCCCGAGACGGTCATAGCCGTAGGCCGTCGCCACATTCGAGTTCCACACGCTCGTCTTGGCCGTGAGCATCCCCGGCGCCCCCACACCCTGTGCGTCGACCCCGTCATACGCGTACGTCGTGGTCAACCCCAACGCGTCCGTGTGCGAAACGGCCCGCCCCAGGCGGTCGTACGTCCAGGCCAGCGTACGGCCCGAGAGGGCGTCGGTCATCCCCACCAGGTCCCCCGCCGCGTACGACGACGCGACCCGCTGGGCGGCGCTGCGGTCCCAGGGCTGGGACCACACCGCCCGGCCCCGGGCGTCATAACCCGCACACGACGACCGCGACACCGCCCCGCTCCTCGACGTCACACCCAAGGGACGCCCCGCGGCGTCATACACCCAGGACTCGGTCTGCTCCCCCGGCCGGGACACCGAACGCAACGCCCCCGCCTGCGACGTCGACGTCGACGCCCCGCACACCGCGTCGCCCGCCCCCGGGGTCTCGCCCGCCCCCCAATAGGTGTACGTGGTCGTGTACGCCGGGTCCCCCGCCACCCCCGTGCGGTGGTGCGCCGCGACACGCTCCGCGCTGAGCGCCGAGGTGTAGAGCGCCACCTCGTCGACGCGTCCGGGGAACCAGTGCTGGTCGTCGCTGGAACGCCCCCCGATGGTCGTGGGCCCGTTCGTGGGCGGGCCCCACACCCCGGGGAACACACCTGTGGCCTCCAACACCCCGTCGAGGTACAGGCGCAGGCCGGTGCCGTCCCAGGTCGCCGCCGCGTAGTACCAAGTGCCCGCCTCCAGGGTGCGGGTCGAGTCCACCCACTGCCACGCCGACCCCACGTACACCCAGATCCGGAGCCGGTCCTCGGCCCCCTCGGGCTGAGCCAAGACGAACGCCCCCGGCCCCGTGTGCTCCCCCGAGGACACGACCGTGTGGCGCCCCCCGCCCACGGCCGTGGACGCCGGGTTGAACCACGCCTCCACCGAAAAAGACGACGCCCCGGCGAGCAGACCGCCGGCCACGCCCACCCGTCCCCCGGCACCGTCCAGACCCACCCCAGGGTTCGGGTCGCCCGCTACCGCACCCCTGCGGCCGCGGGTGACACCCCCGGCGTAGGCCCCGTGGCGTCCCGCCCCGGAGCTGTCCGCCGCGAGCGTGCCCGTGGGCTCCCCGAGGCGCCAGTACCCGGCCGGCGCATCGGCGAGGACCGTGGCCGCGTAGCGCAGCCCGCCCCCGGGCGACGTCTGGGTGAGGGGACGCCCCCAGGCGTCGTAGGTGGCGGTGGACACCAGCGTCTGGGTGGGCGCCCCCACCGTCGACACCGCCGTGCGCGTGCCGGAGGCCGCCCGGGCGAGCTCGGGGCGCTCCCCGTAGTCGCTGAAGGCGTGGGAGCCGTTGACGTCGACGGTTTCGGTGACCAGCCCGTAGCCGGGCGTGAGGACCGACTCGGGTACGACCGTCGTCATCCCTGCGGTGTCGGGCCCCCTGTAGGAGAGGACCGCCTGGGCGGGCCCGCCGGTGTCGTTCATCTCCACCACGACCCGGTGCGCGCCCGCCGCCAACGGGTAGGCAGGCGAGGTCAGGACCTGGGGCGGGGAGTTCGTCCAGTCCTCGATCCAGCGGACACCGTCGACGTAGACCCGGACCCCGTTGTCGAACGCCGCCTGCAACGTGTAGTCACCGCCCTGGGCCACCCAGAGGTACCCGGACCACCGCACCGAGAAGTTGTCCGCGTTCACGCCCGCGCGGGGCGCCCCCGCCCACTCCCCGGACGTGAAGTCCACGTTCGGGTCCGTGTACACCCCCGCACGACCGCCCGAGGCCGCCGAGAGGTCCTTGTTGTTGAAGTACGCCGCCCGCAGACCCCGCAGCCCGTACACGGACTGCGTCGTGGGTCGCGCCCCGCCCGGCGCCGCAGAACGGGGCCCGGTCACGGTGGTGGGGTTCCCCTCGGCGTCGTACGCGTAGTCGCTCTGGCGCTCCAGGGGGTCCGCGGACTGGTAGGACTCCCGCGGGGTGCGCTCCAAGGTCTTCTGGTTGCGGACGTCCCACTCCGTGTGGGTCACGTTGGCGGACGCGTCCGTCACGTCGGTGGGCCGCCCCAGCGAGTCGAACGCGCTCCGTGTCGTGTAGGTGCCCGTGGGGTCCCAACCCGCCGCCCGAGGGCCCTTCACGTCGGTGTGGCCCGAGCCGTCCGCTCCGACGTCGTAGGCGAGGGTCGTGGTCAACCCCGCGATCTGGCAGGCGGGCCCGCTCGGCGTGTCCGAACAGGTGCCACTCAGCGGAGGGGCCACGACCCGCACGACACGGGGCGGGCTCTGGGTGTCGTAGGCGACGAGCGCCCGGAAGTCCACGCCCACCACGCCCGTCGCAGGGTCCTTCTCGAAGGACGCCGCCGGGCGCAGCCCCCCCATCTTCCCGGCGGCGAACCCTGCCGAGGCCGGGTGGTACGAAAACCCCACGGACTCCTCGACGTCGCTGCCGGCGTAGTCGGTGACCTTCACGAGCCGGCCGTCGGCGTAGGCGACCAGGGTCCTGGTGCCGTCGGGATGAGACACGTCCTCCAGGAGGCCGTCGCTGTTGTAGGACAGCGTGACCTTGCGGGCCGTGGCGTCCCCGCACGTGGACTCGGTGGGCGGGCACACGAAGCGGAGGCGCGCCGCCACCCCGGCGGGCACCGACGTGTCGTACGTGTAGGACCACGAACGCGCCCCCGAGGTCGTGAAGCCGTCGTGGCGGGCCTGGGTGGGACGCCCCGCCGAGTCGAACTCCATGACGGTGCCGTCGGCCTCGCTCAGGGTCCAGGTGTTGTCCCCGTTCTGGGACAACACCCCGTACTCCCCCGCCGGCGGCGCCGTCTGTGTGACCCGCCCGAGCGCGTCACGGACGACGCTGTAGAGGTGGCGGCGCCCCGACGAGTCGGTGAGCAGTACCGCGCCGCGGTCGCTGCGGTCCTCGAGGCGGGCGTAGCCCGCTCCGCCGCCGTCGAGGTCCACCGAGGAGGACCAGCCCGCCGGGAGCGCCCCCGCACCGGGCACGAAGTACGTCGGGGCGACCCAGGCCGCCGGGTCCTGGCCCACGGGAGCCTCGGGCACGCCCGAGCCCGCCCAGCCCAGCCTGATCGACGCCGCCCCCGAAGTGTGGCCGTACTCGACCCTGACCGGGTAGCGCGTCCCCCCGGCGAGGGCCACCGGCGCCGACGTGGCGCACTCGGCCTCCAGGGGCAGGGCCAGGACTTGCTCGCCGGGCTCGTACGTGCCGTTGCGGTCCAGGTCCAAGGAGAGACCCGCGTTGCGGATCCCCAAGGGGGAACAGAGGGTGAAGCGGTAGTCCGACGCCGTCGCCGGGGCCGCCAGGTTCCCCAGCCAGCGCACGCCGAAGGACGTCGTCAGGGACGCCTGCGGCGTGCCCGTGCCCCAGTCGAAGTTCACCTGCGCGTCACGCCGGGAGAACCCCGGGGCGCCCGTGTTGCCCACATACCCCGGGAAGTACTGGGCGTCGAGGCCGACGTCGTCGCCGGCCTGGGAGTTGTAGGACAGGCTCACGCCCGCCGGACCCGCCGGCGACGGAGTACTGGGGCCGGGCACGTCCACCACCATGTTCCCGTTCGAGAGGTTCACCGACGCCGACACGCCCTTGCCCACCGAGAACGACGTGTACGGGTTGTGGCCCACGGCCCCCAACCGGCGCACACTCGTCGTGAACGACCGCCGCCAGAGCGCCCGCGTGCGGTACCAGCGCCCCTGGGAGTCCCGGCAGCCGTCCTGGACCCACGCCTGCCAGTAGTACGTCGCCTCATCCGTGAGGAGCCCCTCGGGCACCTCCCAGGACGGCGCCGCCTGCCAGCCCGAGTCGATCACGGACCCCGAGCTCGCGTCGGCACCCGTCGCCACCCGGAACAGGTACTTCACACCGTCGTCCGGGTTCCCCGGGTCGTCACACACCGAAGCCGGGGAGACCGGGTCCACCCCCAGCGTGGGACGCAGGGTCGCCACGCTCGCACCGTCGGCCACCGTCGTCGCCGCGGGCTGCGGCTGCGGCGGCGGCGTGCGCAACACCAGGTCGACGTGGGGTGTCGCCCAGTTCGCCCAACCCGCCACCGCCTGCGTGGAGTAGGCCGAACGCATGTGTACCGGCGGCGGGGAGATCTCGTAGGTGTACGAGTCCGTCTCGTCGGAGAGGCGGAAGCCGTACAGCGGTGTCCAAGCACCCAACCCCGCCGCCTCGCCCCGCACGTAGCGCTCCACCGAAGCGCCCACGGGGAACACGTCCGTGACGTCCCCGCCGTTGAGAGGCCCGACCGTGACCGCCGTCGAGGCCCCCAGCCCTCCCCCAGAGAAGAGACCCTCGGGACCGGCCACGTCCGTCGTCGCGTCACCGACGTGGATCGTGTACGGGGCCACGACCGACGCGTCCCCCCGCACACGGACGTACAGGTTCGCGTCCACGGACTTGCCCGCAAGAGCCGGGTTGGAGAAGTCGAACTTCAGCAGCGCCTCGGCGCTCGACGGCGGCGTCGACACCCCGTCGAGCCCGTAGGCGACCTCGCCGTCGCTGCCGTCGCTCGTCCACCACGGATGCACGCACGAGTAGAAGATCTGGCCCATCCCCGCGTCGAGGTCACACCACGACGCCGCCGTCCAGTTCGCGGTCGTGTTCATCGACACGTCCGGATCCACGACAACGGGATAGTTCAGGCCCCCGACGTCCCCGGCGTCCAACGACACCCTCACCGCCGAGACGTCGGACGACAACTCCGTGACGACACCCATGCGTCTCGCCGCACGCAGGCGCAAGCCCCCCACCGCGACCGGTGTGTCCCGGGCCGCACCGCCGGCGAGGCGCGCCACCACCGCCCCGGACGCGTCGACGACCTCCAGCCCCGAGGCCGCCGGGCGGGGAACGAGACCCCCGCCCGTGCGCAGGTCGAAGTCGAAAGACGTCGCCCCCGGCCCCTCCAGCGTGATCGTCTCGGTGACCCCCGTGCTCGTCACCGCGTAGGCGAGCGTCGTACCCGCCCCGAACGCCCCCGGGTACTCGACACGGTTCGGGCCCACCACCACCGGCGCCACATCCGGCGCGTCCTTCGGCGCGAACCCGAACACGCCGGGCCCGGACGTGATCTCGACGCCCCCGGCGCGCAAAGGCCCGAACGCCGCCCGCCAGGCGTTCGCCCCGCTCACGAGCCACCCCGGCCGCCCCCCGTCCGGAACCACCCGCGTGTCGACCTCCTCCCAGCGCCCGCCACGCAGGAAATGCACAGGGCCCCCGAACGCCCGCACGACCTCGGTGCCGTCGGCCCGCCGGAACAGCTTCTGCGTCTCCGTGCGGCCTCCGATGTCCTCGGTCGCGTCACCCACGACGTCCACAGGGGTCAAAGGCACCACGCTCGCCGCGGGGCCCTCGGCACGCCCCCCCGTCGGCGGAAGGGGGACGTCGGCACCGGTGCGCCCAGACCCGGGACCGGGGGAACCCCCGGGAACCGGCCGCGACGACCCCGCGGAACCCGACCCCGGAGCCTCCCGCCCGCCGCCACCACCGGCCCACACACCGGCGACCCCGCCCGCCAAGCCCCTCGCCGCCCGGGCCACCGCCGATACCGCACGGCCGACAACGGCCGGGACCCCCAACGGCTCAGAAGCGGCCGCCGCCCCGCCCATGTCGGCAGTCAGGACCGCCACACACACACACACACACACACACCATGATTCGCGCCAGGCGCGCGGACCTGCGAGAGGAAGAACGAACGTGTCCCACCGAAGCACCCCCGGCTCGACATCTGGACCCACCCCAGGGCCGGGTCCCCAACCGCCGCCGACGCTAGACCCCCACCCGTAGGGCGTCAAGCACCCCGCCCCGACGAACCCTCCCCGCTGCCCCGAGGCGCGGGAACCCCCTACATGAAGTCGAAGTACTCGGCGCTCGAAGCGCTCCGGGTCACGTCGGGGCAAGCCGGCGCACCGCGTCGGAGGCCCACACCCCCCTTCGCCACTGCTCCGCACCTGGCGGCGCTCCTGTGACACCGCTCCGCACCTGGCGGCGCTCCTGTGACACCGCTCCGCACCTGGCGGCGCTCCGCGTGCGCGTGAGCCTCTCGGGCCCTCACCGCTCGCGCTACGGCCGCGACATCCGGGGGCCGGCGGTGGCAGCCGCCGTGACCGTCATCTCGTCGATGCCGAATAACCCCACGAACGACAGAGGGACCGCCACCATGACCCGCACGCTGACGGACGTGGCCGTCACGTCCACGTCGGCGTCCGGGGCGTCACTCGCCTCCAGCGACTCCCAGGCCCGGCCGGCACCCTCGACGGAGTCGATGACGGGGGCGCTGGCGCCGCCCTCCTCCACCCAGGTGTCGGCCACCGCGGTGGCGGCTGCCAGCGCGGCGGCGTCGGCCGCCGCCTGCGCGCGGCGGCGTGCAGAGAGCAGACCGGTGGCGTCCCACGCGAGGCCCACGAGAGCCACGGCAAGGAAGACAAGACCCACCGCCAGCACGCTCGCCTGCCCGCTGTCGTCGCGACTCACCGGGACCCGAAGGGATCGACGCGGCCGTTGCCCCGGCCGGTGACCGTGACCGTGGGGGCGTTCGCCCAGCCGATGAGGGCCACCCGGATGCGGACCTCGCTCGTCACGACGCCGTCCGGCTCGGGCACGCCGGAGACCGCGACCTCCGACACTTCCGGTCCGAAGCCGTGACCGGCTACGACGTCCCGGGCGGCGGCGAGCGCGGCGCCCGACGCCCCCGCGGGATCCGTGGAGGAAGCCACACGAGCGGCCTCACGGGCCGCGGCGTGGGCCGCGAGCGAGGCCCGCTGCACCTGGGCGAGGCCGGGGAGGAGACTGCAGAGGGGCACGAGGACCAGGATGGTCACGAGCACCGCCTCCACGGCGGCGCTGCCCATGTCCGCCGCCGACCGCCGGCGACGCCGCCTGGAGAGAGGACCGCTCAGGGCAGGCCCCCCGGAAGCACGGCGTCCTCGTCACGGGCCCGTGACCTGGCGGTTACGGGCAGGTCCGGGACGAGACCGAGGCCCGGAACCGTACCCGTGACGACGACCTCCACCGTCTCGCCGTCGCCGGAACCCTGCACGGAGAGGCCGCGCCCGAGGCGGCCGAGGCCCCCGGCGAGCGCCCCCCGGGCGGCGGCGACACCATCGGCGGGTCCGGCATCCACGGCCGCCGCCCGCCTCGCCCCCTCCGCCGCGGCGGAGGAGACGACCTGGCGGGCGTAGACGTACACCGCGACCTGGATGACGGCTACGGCCACGACGGCGAGCACGAGCAGGCCGCCCACGAACTCCACGGTCGCCGACCCCGCGTCACTGCCGCAACGGCGTCGCCGGCTCACCCGAGGCGACCCAGGGCGCTCTCGATGATGCCGATCAGGCGCGGCCCCACCATGGTGCCGATCGCGAGCACGATGCCCACGGCCATCACGAGCAGCATCACCCACTCGGGAATGGAGCCTTCGTCAGGACCCGAGCCGGGCCTACCGGGAAGTCGTCGCATGGTTGGTTCCTTTCTCTCATCCGACGAGATGGTCCAGCGACACGAGCGCCGGGTAGAACGCGAAGAGCAGGGCCGCGGGCAGGACCAGGCCGATGACGGGCAGGAGCATGTAGACCTGCCGTTTCCCGGCCGTTTCCACGAGCCTGCGACCCATGTCGGCGCGGACGTCCTCGGCGAGGGCGGCGAGGGAATCCGCCAGCGGCACACCCCGTTCCTGGGCCATGGCCACGGCGTCCGCGAAACGGTGGGCGACGCCGAGGCGCACCCTGCGGGCGAAACCCGCGAGGGCAGCGTCGAGCGGAACCCCCGTGTGGGCGTCGGCGAGGACCGCCCGCAGCTCCTCGCCCAGGGGCCCCGACGCCACGCCCGCGACCCGTTCCAGAGCGGCGCGGAGGCTCTCCCCCGCCGTGACCGCGAGGCAGATGAGGTCGGCGACGGCGGGGAACCCGGCCAAGAGGGCGTCCGAGCGCCGCCGCGCATCCCGCCGCAGCCGCCCGTCCCAGGCCACGAATCCGCAAGGCGAGAGAGCCACCGCCACGAAGAGCGCTGCCGGCCCGCCGGGCGCAAGGCCGGCGCCCACGGCGGCCAGGGCCAAACCGCCGACGGCGAGCGCCCCGAAGAGCCCCCAGGCGGCCCGCTCCGCGAGGTACCCCTGGGCGGGTCCGGAGCGACCGGCTTGCGCGAGACGGGCCGTGGTCGTCGCGCGATCGGTCACCTTCATGGCCAGTCGCCGCCAGCTCTCGACGGTCGATGCGCCCACGACGCTGCGGGCCGCCGCCACCACGTTGCTGCCACCGGATGCACTGGCGTCCTTGCCGCCCAGATAGGGGCCGAGGCGAGCGTTGAGACGGGGCGCGCGGAGTCGGCCGAGGCCGCCGGTGAGGAGCCAGAGCCCGCACCCTCCGGACAGGGCCGCCAGGGCGACGGCGAGACTCACGGTTCCCTCCGCTCCTCGGGGAGGCGACCGATCCGGAGCATGAGCCGGTAGCCGACGAAGGTGAGAACGGCCCCCACGGCGATGACGACCATCCCGGCCGGGCTGCGGTAGGCGTCAAGGGCTCCGGGGCGCAGGGCGAGGAGGGCGAGCACAGACCAGGGTGCCGCCGCGGACACACGAGCGGCGACGACGATCCAGGACTGGCGGGCCTCCACGTCGCGCCGCAGGACGACGTCCGCCCGCAGAAAGTCCGCCAGCGTGCGGAGCACGCGGCCGATCTCGCGACCGCCGGTGTCCTTTGCCAGGGAGAGCGCCGCGCAGACCCGATCGGCGATCGGGTCTGCGAGGCCGGAGCGCAGGGCGTCGAGAGCACCGTCGAAGTCGCCGTCTGCGTTGTATGCCCTGGCGAACTCGGCGAAATGGGGCGCCAACGCCGCCGGACCCCGCTCACCCACCAGGGTGAGGGCGTGGGGCAGGGAGTCCCCGGAGCGGACGCCGCCCACGACGAGGCCGATGGCGTCGGGCCAGGCGTCGCGGAACTCGCGACGGCGACGAACCGCGCGCCCGGCCAGGACGCGGTAGGGCACCACCGCGCCCACCGCTCCGGCAACGACCGCCAGCACCGCAATCCCCGTCGCGAGAGCGGCGGCGGCGGCCGTCAGGAGACCGCAGAGGAGGCCGAGGGCGCGAAAGGCACCCGGGCGCACGCCTCCCGCCCCGGCCTCGGACAGAAGCCGCTCGAGCCGGGAGCGCCGTTCGCTCCGGAGACGGTCGGCACGACGCCCCCGCCACAGCAGGGCATCGAGAACGCAGAGGACGCCCGCGCCGAGGCAGAGGCTGAGGACGGTCGCCGCCGCGTTCACCGGGCGCTCCCGAGGAGGCCGGGGAGGTCTATGCCGCTCTCACGGAAGCGGTCGGCGCTCCGGGGGAACTCACCCGTCCAGACGAGGTGGCCTCCGGCTCCCACGGAAAAGATGGCGCCGGAGGAGATCGTGCCGTCGCCGCCCACCTGTTCGGCGACACCGAGGATCTCACTCACGTGGCGCCGGCCGTCGCGGGCACGCCGGCAGAACACCACGAGATCCGTCACCGCCGCCACCGTGGCCACGACGAAGCGCCTGTCGACGTTCTCGCCGGCGAGCAGGGGCAGCGTTGCCAGCTTGCGGAGCGCTTCCCTGGCCGTGTTGGCGTGCACGCTCGTCATTCCCCCGCAGCCGGCGTTGAGCGCCAGGAGCATGTCGAGGGCCTCGGCACCGCGGACCTCACCGACGACGATGCGGTCAGGACGCATCCGGAGCGACTCCTTCACCAGGGCCCGCAAAGCGATCTCGCCCGTGCCTTCGAGGTTGGCCTGGCGACACTGCATCGCCACCACGTCGGGGAGGGCGATGTCGAGCTCGAAGACCTCCTCGCAGGTCACCACCCGCTCGCGCGCAGGGACCGCGCCGGCCAGACAGTTCAGCAGGGTGGTCTTCCCCGCGCCCACGGCTCCGCAGACGACGATGTTGAGACCGGCTTGCACGGCGGCTCCGAGGAAGCGGGCGGCCGCGGTAGTGACGCTGCCCGTGCGGACGAGCTCGTCGAGCGTGTGCGCCCGGAGACCGACGAACTTGCGGATGTTCACGGACCAGTGTTCGGTGACCGGCGGGATCGTGACGTGCAACCGGGAGCCGTCCGGGAGGCGGGCGTCGACGAAGGGCTGAGCCCGGTCGAGGCGACGGCCCGTGGCAGCGAGGAGCCTCTCGACGAGGTCCTCGAGCTCCCCCGGCCGGAATACGACGGTGGTGAGGTGGTGCTCGCCCCTGCGGGCGGCGAACACCTTGGAGGGACCGTTTACCCAGATCTCTTCGACCGCGGGGTCGCACATGAGGGGGCTGAGCGGGCCGAACCCGGCGAGACGCTCGAAGAGGGCATCGGCGGCGTCCGCGGCGGGACCGAGGGAGAGAAGACCCGGGGCCCCGGCCGCGTAGCGGTCCTCGTAGGAGGCGACGGCGGCGCCGATGACCCCGCGGAGATCGTCGCTCCCGGCCGGGACGCCGGGGCGGGAGCGCAGCGTCTCCCTCACCTCGCCGGCGAGGGTGTCGAGGGCGGTGGCCGGCACCGCGGTCTCGCTCACGCTCCGGCTCCGACACGGAGAGCGAGCGCCGCTATGCGGCGGCGGAGCTGGGTCCGGGGCGCCGATTCGGCGAGAGCGCGTCCGGTCCACGCCGCCTGCGCCGCGGCCCTGGAATCGCGTGGCAGGCCGGCGACAACGGGATAGCCGGTGCGCGCCTCGATCTCGGCGGCGGCCTCTGCGGCCCGTCGCGGCCCAGCCGAGGCACCGTTGAGCACGATCTCCACGCCGGCTCCCGCGAGAAGGGGGCGGGCATCGGCGAGGGCGAGGACCGCAGCCCGCACCCCAGCCGGGTCGGGTGTCACAGGCACGAGCACGACTTCGGCCTGCTCCAGCGCAGCGATCGCGGCCTGGTTCCTCCGCCAGGGGGTCGCCGACAGGAGGAGCTCCTCGTCGTCCTCGATGCACGGGGCCACGTCGCAGACGACCACATTCGCTGCCCCTCGGGCGACGTCGAGGAGCCGGGAGAGCCCCTCGGTGCGGATCTCGGGCCAGAGGTCCGCCCGGGCGATGCCGGGGAGCACCCACAGCCCGGGGCGGGGCTGGAGGGCCGTCGCCCGCAGGTACTCGGGATCGAGGCGTCCGGCCGCCGCTGCCCGCACGAACTGCACCACGCCGGGGGTCTCACCGAGGTCGAGGGCGACCGCTACGGAACCTCCGTAGGTGTCGAGGTCGACGAGCACGACGTCGCCGGAGGCGGCCATCTCCCAGGCGAGGTTGACGGCGAGCATCGTCCGCCCAGTCGATCCTTTGGGTCCCCACACGCAGACGATCCGCCCGGGCGCGCCGCCCCCGGTCTCCTCAGGGGGACCCTGGGGCGGGAGGGGCCGCACGGCTTCGAGGAGGGCGCCCGCGATCCGCTCCGGGGCAGCCGCGGCGGACACGGTGTGGGCGATGCCCATGCGGGCGAGGCGCTCATTGGGCCCTTGGCCGTCGACGGCGACCACGAGCGGCCCCCCGGACGCCAGGGCCGAGACCGAGTCGGCGTCGAGCCACGGCGTGTCCGCCCCCACGAGAAGGACGTCGGGCGAGTCGAGGTCGGCCCGGGCGAGGACCTCTCCGTAGTCGTGGCAGCGGGCCACGATCTCGATCCCGAGATCCCCGCCGCTGCAGGCGGCCACGAGGTCAGGCTCCCAGCCGGTCGCCGCCCCGCAAGTGACGACGCGCACGCTCCGGCTCATCGGCCGTTCCCCTTGGTCGCCGCCCCGGACGCCGGCGCCGACGGCGGCGGCGGCGGAGCACCGGCGAGGTCGATGCTGGCAACCTCGGTGGCAGCCCCCGCCTCGGCCGGAGACCCTGTGGAGAGCGCCAGGTTCACGGCACCGTTGTTGAGCGCGAAGGCCGCCGCGAGGACCTGGTCGCGGGTGAGGTCGAGGCCGATCTCGATGCCGGCGCCCGCCCCCATCTGGCCCCGCGTGGGCCGGGCCCTCACGACCCGGGCGCGCTCTGCGACGACGACGGTGCGCGCATCGGCCGTGCCCTTGTCGACGGTGGCCAGGACGTCGACCTCGTCGCCGGGGTCGAGGTCGCCCCCGACGGCCGCCGCCGCGGGCAAGGTCATGCTGAAGAGGCGCGTGGGCACGGGCCGACGGCCGAGGGAACCGCTGGTGACGAGCTCGTTGCGCCCGATCCTCCTCGTGACGTAGCGGCCCGCGAGTCCTTCGAGGTCCGCGGGCGTGAGAACCGTGGCGGCCTGGGCCGGCTCGAGGCGGGCTTCGCCGGCGCGGAAGGCATCGGACGAGACGACCTCGCCGGGCTGGAGGTCGCGCACGGCGACGAGCACGGGGGACGTGGTCCGTGTGGCCCTGTAGAGGGCGAGGCCCCCTGCCATGGAGGCAGTGACGAGGACCAGGCCCAAGAGGAAGCGGGTATCGAGCCAGACGCCCCGATACGACCTTCGCCCCTTCACGCCGCACCCGATTCGCCTGGCCACCGTGCAGCCGAGTCCAGTGCTAGCCTGCAGGACGCATCGGGACGCATCCGGAGGCACAGTCCGATCGCAGCCCGCACTAGCGTCTGCAGACCCCGGAGGAACCCACTATGACCGCTGGTCGCCCGCTCTTCACGCCGAACGAGGTGGCCGAGCGGCTCAACGTCTCTGTCGCCCAGGTGTACACCCTGTTGCGCAGCAACGAGTTGCCCGGCCTCAAGATCGGCAAGCGTGGCGTGTGGCGTGTCGACCCCGGCCAGCTCGAGGAGTACGTGGAAGCCCTCAAGGCCGACGCCCTGGCCCGCGTGCAATCGGCCCGGCGCTGACGGTCGCGTCGCTGACGTCACTCTGGTCCTCCTTCGACTTCGATACGGACGACGGCGTGCATGGGGATCTCTGATGACCTGCCCACCCCGAGGCCACCGGGGCGGTCGCCCTCAGTGAGGCGGAACCAGTCCACGCCCACCGCCGTCACGCGGCCTTCGACCCGGCAGCCGTCGCGAAGGTGCACACGCACGGGGAGACCGTGCCGGACGCGCAGGATGCGTGCCCGGAACGGTTGGGCCCGCTCGTCCTCCTCCTTGAGGGCCTCGGCGTAGGCCTCCTGCTCGAGGCGGAGCGCCGCCTCGAAGGCGGCGGTGTAGCCGGCAAGGAGGTCCTCGACGCCTCCGTCGCCGGGCGTCGTGGCGCCGCTCACCGCTCCTGCCTTGGGCCGTTCTGCCAGTTGTCACCCACCATGACGGATTCCGTTCCCCACGACGGTGCCTCCTGGCACCCCAGCTTGGTGATCCCACGGGCCCGAGGGCCGGCGCTACCGGTGTTTCTTGTACACGACGTCGGCACGGCGCGACAGGGGGAAGTACTCGGGCCGAGAAGCTTGTGAACCTCGTCACGAGGCCCTCGGCTTGCCGCAATGCAATGCACCCTATCACTTGACAACTATAGGTTACAAGAGGCAATGTAAGGCTCCGTACGTTCGTCACACGTTATGCGAGGATAAACGAGATGGACCCGACCACAGGCTTCCTGCATGCTCTGACCTGGGGACTCGTCGTGGCAGGCGTCCTCCTGTCCGTCACCGTGGGCCTCCGGACACTCGCCTTGCTGACGCGCTGGCGACCGCTGACGACGCTCACGGGGCGCACCCCACGCCTGGTCCTCCTGACGATCGACACCGCGCTTGTGATCTTGTTCCCCCGCCTCGCCCTCGCCGATCCGGGCGGGCCCCCCGTCCGTCAGTGGCTGGAACAGGCCCCCGTGGCCATCGCCCCGCCGCCTGCCAACCCCGCCCCGGACGCCGCCGCGCCGCCGCCAGGAGCCCCCGCGACCTCGGAACCGGCCGTCCCCCCGCCCTCGTCCTCCGCCCGGGCCCCGGCGGAGGAGGGCGACGTCCCGGAGGGGGACGGCCCCGACGCCCCGCTGAACTCCGACGGCTCCGACGCCGGCACCCGTGAACCGGCGCGCACGCCCGACGGCCCGAAGGGGGGTCCCTCGGCTCCGGGCCGTGGCCCCGTCACCCCTGGCCCGGCGGCCGGCCCGGCTGCTGCCGGCGACGACCGCACCACAGAGGACACACCGCCGCCGACTCCTGCGCCTGGCGCCGTCGCGACCGCCCCCGGAGAGCCCACGGCAGCACCGCCGCCGGGTGTGTACGTCGTCCGCCAGGGTGATTGCCTCTGGCGGATCGCCGCCCGCCACCTCGGCGCCGGGGCGACCCCGGCCGAGATCGACCTCGCGTGGCGGCACATCTACGACGCCAACCGCGCCGTCATCGGCCCCGACCCCGACCTCCTCCTCCCCGGCCAGCAACTCCTCGTCGCCGGCGCCGGAGGCGCGCGATGAACGCATGGGAGCTTCCGGACTCCGTCATGGTCTCCGCCCTACGGGACCCCGTCGTGGAACCGATCGGCTACGCACCCGACTCGAGCGAGGTCACGCGGCTCTGGACACCCCTGCTCGGTCCCGCTGCCGTCGCCCTCTACCGCTCCCTGGCCTCGGTGACGCCATCGGATCCGGGAACTCCCCCGTCGTCCGTCGCCACGGGCGCCGTCGCCCGCTCCCTGGGGCTCTCCCAGCGCAAGGCCCGCATCGTCCTCTCCAAGGCGATCCATCGGCTCGACTACTTCGACTTCGTCTCGGCGGCGCTCCCCGACGTCGCCGTGCGGCTGGTGGCACCACCCCTGCCCCGCCGCCTCGTGTCCCGCGTGCCGGCGCCCTGGCGCGGGCTCATCGCCACCGGGACGCCAGGAGGCACATGGTCGGCGGGCAGCCCGCGGCCTGGCGCCGCTCCCCCCCCGGCCCGTGTGACGGCGACGACCCCGAGCGGCCCTGCGCCCGCCGAAGCGCCACCCCGACCGGTGCCGCCGGATCGAGCGCCGCGCCTGCTCCTCACTGAAGCGGAGATACCGGCCTCGCTGCGGCGCAGCGCCCTCAGCCTCCTCCGCCAGGGGGTAGCGCCGGCGCTGGCAGTGCGCCAACTCGCCCGCTGGGGCGACAACGCGACCTTGGCGGCGGCCGCGGTCGACTGGGCGGCCACACTCCCGGAGGTGCGGGGGCCCGGGACAGGCCGGCACAGCGCCTCGACAGACGAGGCGGGACCGCGGGCCCGAGCCCTGCCCGCCGCTCAGAGGGCCGCGCGGGCCCGAACAACCGATGGACGTCCGTGACTCCCGCCCCCGGCGCCCGCAGCGTCGCCCGCGCCGGGCTGGCATCCTTGGCGCATGGATCACGCCCCCGATGCCACGTCCGATGACGACGGCGGCGAGGGCGCGCTCGCGACCGTCGCCGCGTGGATCTCCGGAGCCCGCACACTGGTGTTCACAGGCGCGGGGGTTTCCACCGAGTCCGGGATTCCGGACTTCCGGGGTCCCCACGGCCTCTGGAAGCGCGTCGATCCCAAGCTCTTCACGATCCAGCGCTACGTCTCCGACCCGGAGGTCCGCCGGCAGTCCTGGCAACTGCGCCTGGAGAGCGAAGCATGGTCGGCGGAGCCCAACCCGGCCCACCGGGCGATTGCCGCCCTCGAACTCACCGGTGTCGCTCCCACCGTCGTGACACAGAACATCGACGGCCTCCACCAGGCAGCCGGCTCCGGCGACGTCATCGAGGTGCATGGGACGATCCACGAGGTCGTCTGCCTGGGATGTGGAGCCCGGGGGCCCATGCGGCCCGTCCTCGATCGGGTCGAAGCCGGCGAGGAGGACCCCGCCTGTGAGAGGTGCGGGGGGATCCTGAAGTCGGCGACGATCAGCTTCGGTCAGAACCTGGACCCCGACGTCCTCGACCGGGCCCTGCGCCTCGCCGAGTCCGCGGAGGTCTGCCTCGCCGTGGGCTCGACGCTGTCGGTCACGCCCGCCGCGTACGTCCCGATGCGAACCGTGGAGAGCGGGGGGCGTCTCGTCATCGTGAACGAGGAGCCCACCGAACTCGACCACCTGGCGGCCCTGCGACTCGAGGGCAGGGCAGGCACGCTCCTTCCGCGTCTCGTGGAGCTGGTCGCGGATCTCGGCCCCCGGTGAGCAGGACACCGTCGCCGAACAGGGAATCAAGTGTCCAGGGCGTGTGTTGTGACGGTACACTGATCGGGATTTCCACTACGCCCGTAGGACAAATCTAGGGACCCAAGATGCCGACGTTCCGAGAACTCCTGGCCAGGACAAGAGCGGGGATCCGGGAGATCTCCGTCAAAGAAGCCCAGCAGGCACTGAACGCGAGCCCCGACGCCCTCTGGGTCGACGTCCGCGAGGCTGACGAGTACGAGCAGGGCGCCGTCCCCGGCGCCGTCCACATCCCCCGAGGCTTCCTCGAGATGCGCATCGAGGACTTCGCCCCCATCAAGGACACGCCCGTCGTCCTCTACTGCGCCGCCGGCATCCGCTCGGTGTTCGCCGCCAAGGCCCTCCAGGACCTGGGCTACACCGACGTCGTGTCGATGGCGGGCGGGTTCAACGGGTGGAAGGACAAGGGCGGCAAGTTCGTCATGCCCCAGGTCCTCACGCCGGAACAGAAGCGCCGCTACCACCGCCACATCCTGATGCCCGAGGTGGGCGAAGCCGGCCAGCAGAGGCTGCTCTCGTCCTCGGCCCTCCTTCTCGGCGCCGGTGGCCTCGGGTCCCCCGCCGCCCTCTACCTGGCTGCCGCCGGCGTGGGCCGCATCGGCATCGTCGACTTCGACGTCGTGGACATGTCGAACCTGCAGCGCCAGATCCTCCACGACGAGTCCCGCGTGGGCGAGCTCAAGGTCGACTCCGCCAAACGAACCCTCCAGGGCATCAACCCCGACGTCGACGTCGAGACCTATCCCGTCCGCCTCTCGTCGGCGAACGTCATGGACATCTTCGACACGTACGACGTCGTCGTAGACGGCTGCGACAACTTCCCCACCCGCTACCTCGTGAACGACGCCTCCGTGCTCGAGGCCAAACCGGTCGTGCACGGGTCGATCTACCGCTTCGAAGGCCAGGTGTCGGTGTTCTGGCCGGGGCGCGGTCCCTGCTACCGCTGCCTCTACCACCAGCCCCCGCCTCCGGAGCTGGCACCGAGCTGCGCCGAGGCCGGGGTCCTCGGCGTCCTGCCCGGGGTCATCGGCTCCCTGCAGGCGCTCGAAGCACTCAAGATCCTCCTGGGCGTGGGCGACCCCCTCGTGGGCAAACTCCTCACCTTCGACGCGCTCGAAAACCAGTTCCGGACGCTGAAGCTCCGCCAGGACCCCGACTGCCCCGCCTGCGGCGAGGGGGCCCGGGTGGAGCTCGTCGACTACGACGAGTACTGCATCGCCCCGAACATGTCGTCCAAGGACGTCCAGACCGCCACAGCCTGACCGCGGCGCACCAAGCTGGGCTCCGCCCCCGACTGGGGGATCAGAGGGAATCGAGAGCCTCCGCCACGGCCCCGGTCCCGCGCCGTGAGCCGTTCTCATCGAGGAACACGACCACGACGTTCGCCCGGCGGATTCTCGCCGGCGTGGGGCCGCTCTCGGTGAGACCCGCGACAGAGGTCACCTCACGCTCGGCGTCCGCCGCCGTGGCGAAGACGCCCACCGCCACCTGGGCGCCATTCCCTCGGGACCGGAAAGCTGCCACCAGCCCTGACACGCGCTCGGGGTCCGTGACCGGGCGAGGACGGAGACGCTCCCCCGTGGCCCGCTCCACGGCTCCGCGCGCCCCGCCTGCCGCCAGGGTCCGGGCAACAGGGCGCGGCGACGGCCCCAGGCAGGCGGCGAGGCCGCACGCGAGAGCGGCGGCGGAGAGGATGGCGGCCCCACGAGCGCCCCGGCCCCGGGCCCTGTGCTTCCCGCTCTGTAGGGCCGCTCGGGCCCTGTGCTTCCCGCTCTGTGAGGCCGCCCGGGCCCTGTGCTTCCCGCTCTGTGAGGCCGCCCGGGCCCGAACCGGGGGAACCGGACCGCCCGGGCCCCGGGTCACGACACCCACGGACCCGTCACGGCGTGCCCCCGGGCGGCGAAAACACCTCGACGAACTCCAGCAGCGTGCGGGTGGCGAATCCCGTGGCACCCTTCGGGACGTAGGACTCGTCGGATTCCGCGCGGGCGGGGCCGGCGATGTCGAGGTGCGCCCAGGGCACGTCGCCCACGAACTCCTGGAGGAAGAGCCCGGCCGTGAGTGCCCCGCCGTTGCGCACGCCGATGTTCTTGAGGTCGGCGACCTCCGAGTCGAGGTGCTTGCGGTACTCGGGCGGCAGGGGCAGACGCCACACGGATTCCCCGGCGCGCCGGGCGGCGGCCTCCACGGCGCCGGCGACAGCGTCGTCGTTGGAGAGAAGGCCGGCCCACTTGTCCCCGAGGGCGACGAGGCACGCCCCGGTGAGGGTGGCGACGTCCACGATCGCGTCGGGTGCCTCCTCGGCCGCCAGGGCGAGGGCGTCAGCGAGGACGAGACGGCCTTCGGCGTCCGTGTTGAGCACTTCGACCGTCTTGGCGTTGCGGGCCGTGAAGACGTCCCCGGGCTTCACGGCAGTGCCGCTGGGCATGTTCTCCGTGGCGGGCACGATGGCGAGAACCCGCACCGGCGGCGCCAGGAAGGCGAGAGCCGACATGGCGCCGAGGACGGCGGCGGCGCCGCTCTTGTCGGTCTTCATCGTGGTCATGCTCTCGGCCGTCTTCAGCGAGAGACCGCCGGAGTCGAAGGTGATCCCCTTGCCCACGAGCACAACCGTGCCGCGGACGTCGCCCGGGGGGGTGTAGGAGAGGCGGATGAGCCGCGGGGGCAGCGCGCTCCCGGCGTTCACGGCGAGGAGACCCCCGAGACGCTCCGAGCGGATCCGTTCCTCGTCCCAGACCTCGACGGCGAGCCGCTCCGACGCGAGACGCTCGGCGGCGGCGGCGAGGGCAGCGGGCGCCATGTCGCCGGCGGGGGTGTTGGCCAGGTCGCGGGCCAGCGCCGTGGCCGCGGCGTACGCCTCCCCACGCCGGACACCGCCCTCGTCGCCGCCGAGGACGGTCACCCGCTCAAGCCGAGGGTCGCCGTCCCCGGACTTGAAGCGGTCGAAACGGTAGGCGCCCAACAACGTCCCCTCGGTGACGGCCTGGCTCGCCTCCCCGAGGTTGGCGGGGAGGATCTCCGCCAGCGTCGTGGCGAGGGACACCTGGCGCGGAGCCGCCCTCGCTGCCGTTCCGGACGCCCGGCGGAGGACGTCGGGGGTGACGCTGCCGGCCTCCCCCAGGCCGACCACCACCACCACGCCCGGGCCCCCGGGCGCTCCCGGCACGACTGCCACCGAGCCCTCCTTGGCGTCGAAGCCGGTGCCGGTCAGGAAGCTGGCCAGTTCCCCGCCCGCGGCGGCGTCCACGGCCCGAGCGGACGGGGCCAGCGTGACAGCGTCGTCGTCGGCCAGCGCACCCACGACGACCCCGGACTCGCCCGCTTGCGTCGCGGGCGCCGTAGCGCAGGACACGGTGACCATGGAACGCGGGACCTCCCCTGGGGACGATGCCGCCGACGATACACGGGAGGAGCGCAAAGCCCGCCCCGCCTCTTTTCCTTCAGGCCCCTCCCCGAACCGGCCGATGAGACCAAGTCGGACAAGCGCACCGCTCCCGGGGGGCACCGCATGCAAACCCACCAGCCCGGCTCCTACCCGCCGCAGAGCGCCAGCGGCTACCAGCAGCCGCAAACACCCGGCCCCGGCCGGCCCGGGTACCACCAGCCCAACCAGCAGGGCGGCGACCAGCAGCCGTCGGGCCCCGGAGGTGCGGGCAAGAAGCCCGTGAACAAGGCCGCCGTCATCGCCGCCGGCGTCGCCGTGGCGGCCGTCGTCGTCCTGGTCCTGGTCCTGGTCATGGGCAAGAAGAAGGACGACGGCAACAAGACCGCCCAGCCCGTGGCCACCGCGACCGCCACGGCGACCGCCACGGCATCGGCGAGCCCGGCGGCGTCAGCGGAGCCCACGGCCGGCGCCAGCCCCGCCGCCACGACCGCGCCGGCGTCCGAAGAGGTTGAGACGACGGAATCGAACAGCGACTCCGTCGTCCTCGAAGACGTCTACGTGGACACGACGGGCACCGTGACCGTGACCGGCAACACGGTGAGCGCCAGCGTGGGAGACATCGCCGTGAACTACGTGACGAACAGCGGCAACATCGTCGCCGTCCCCGTGAAGGTCACCGGCAACGGCAACAAGTTCAACTTCCAGTGGAAGCCGTCGGAGATGAACGTCCGGGTCCGGGATCTCATCGGCGGCCAGCTCGAGATCGGACCCCGGGGCGGCCAGCCCGCCAAGGTCGATTTCAAGGCGCGCTCCGGCGGAGCCGGAGGCGGCATCGGCGACAACGCCCCGGACGTGGGCGGCAACGGAGGCGCCGGTGGCGGCGACGTCGGGGGCCGGCGCCCGTAGCCACC
>CAYJLW010000037.1:23108-42136 GCA_964370965.1 uncultured Acidimicrobiia bacterium
GGGCCCGAGCGGCCCCACAGAGCGGGAAGCACACGGCCCGAGCGGCCCTACAGAGCGGGAAGCACAGGCTCGTGCAACGTCGTGCGGGAGGTCTCGGCGGTACGGGCGAGGAGGAACAGGAGATCCCCGGCGAGATTCAGATAGCGCAGGACGTGTGGGTTGTCGAGGTCGCCGGCTACGTGGACCGCGACCGCCTCCCGTTCCGCCCTGCGCAGGACCGTCCGGGCGAAGTCGAGCGCACTCGAGAGGCGGTTGTCCCCCGGGACGACGAACTCCGTGAGCTCCGGCAGGCCGCCCTCGTGGTCGACGACGAGAGCGCCGAGACTCTCACACATCACTGCTGTCACGGCGGTCTCCCCCGGAGTGAGCTTGTGGCGTTTCGACGGCGACGTCGCGAGCTCGGCGGCGACGACGAAGAGCTCACGCTGGATGCGCAGCACGACAGCGGCGACGTCGCCGTCGGCCTCGGCGCGGGCGAGGCCGAGAGCGGCCACCGCCTCGTCGACGGCGCCGTAGGCACGGGGCGCCGCCGCGGACTTCGGCACCCGCCCCCCGTGCAGGAGACCGGTGGTGCCGTCGTCGCCCCGGCCGGTGTGGACCTTCATCCCGCCAGGGTATCCGCGGCCACCCGTGAAACGCCGACGCTGACGGTGAGGGCGGCTCGGTCGAGGTGGCAACCGCTGTACGATTCCGCCGGTGACCACCAAGTTCGACGTCGAGAGCCTCGGGCCGGGCGGTCGGTACGCCGTCGAGCGGGTCGCCGAGATCACGGGGGTCCAGTCGTCCGGCCGCGTGCTGGAGCTCGGAGCGGGCCACGGCATCGCCGCCCTCCACCTCGCGGAGACCCGTGAGTGCCGCGTCGTCGCCACCGACGTGGACACCAAGGCGCTCGCCCGACTCCACCGCCGCGTCATGGAACTGCGCCTCGAGGGGCTCGTGGACGTGGGCCGCCTCGATTGCACTCTGCCGTTCCCCCACTCGCCCGAGTCCTTCGATCTCGTCCTCGCCGGCTCCGTCCTGGACCGCACGACCGCCATGACGACAACGATCAGCGAGGCGTACCGGGTCCTCCGCCCCGGGGGCCACATGGCGATCTACGGGGCCGTGTGGAAGCGGACCCTGCCGGACGCCCGGATCACCCGGGTGCTGGGCAACGACGTGCAGTCCCTCGAGGACTACGAGATCTTCCTCACGCAGGCCGGGTTCCGTATCGCGGCCAGCCGCCTCCTCCCCGACCACCTCTGGGCCGACTACTACCGCCAGTTCATCGACGCCCTCGAGGAGGAGACGGGTACCTCCCCGGACCTCCCCCAGCCTTGGGGTTGGTACGAGGAGGCCGCGGTGGTCCTCACGCACCTGGACGCCCTCGGCGTCGGCCTCGTCGTGGGTCGCAAGGACCCGGTCAGCGCCCGACTGGAGGAGCCCCTCCAAGCCGGCATTGCCCAGGACACGGCTCGCGAGAGCCGCTTCGCCTGAGACCCGGCCCGGCCCGCGCGAGCGGCCCCGCCCCCTCTCAGCTCACGGCGAGACGGGAGGTGACGGCGACGGCGAACGCCACGAGCGTGGCGAGGTACAAGAGGCCGGTGGCGGACATGAGTGGCGGGTACCCCTCGGCGCGCAGGGCTCGGGACACCAGGAGCAGGAGGACGCCCCCGAGCACCGCGAGCCCGCACCAGGCAGAGGCGTAGGCAGCCCTGGCCGTCCCGAACGCGCCCAGGAGGGACCTCGGGGGCAGGAGTGTCGCGAGACCCTGCAAAGCCAGCGTGACGGCGCACACGCGGGTCAGGGCCTGGATGGAGGCCCGCGGGAGCTTCGGGTCGATGAGATACCAGTGGCCCAGGATCATGGCGTCGGTCACCGCCCCGAGCCAGAAGGCGCCCACGACTCCCCTGATCGCGCCCGCCCAGCCGGGGCCCGCCACGGCACCGAGGACCACCACACCCACGACCGCCGCCGGACCCGTCGCGTACGGGCGCAGAGCCCCGAGCCGCGGCACAGCCGTCGCCACGGCCCCGAGCGCCGCGAGCAGGGCGAAGAGGGCCGTGGCCCAGCGTCCCCGGCCGCCCGCCCCGTAGGCGAGGAGGCCCACGACGGCGACCACGGCCCCGGCGAAACGCGCGTAGCCCGCCGTCACCAGACCCTGAACGGTGAGCACCGAGACGACCACAGCCATCCCGACTGCCCACATCGTGAGGACGAGCTCGGGTGTCGTGACGGGCACGGCTCAGAGGATGGAGCGGAGCTGGCCGCCGTCGGCGACGACCGCCTGGCCGGTGATGAAGGCCGCGGGCCCGGACGCCAGGAAGGCGACGAGCGCGCCGAACTCGGCGGGGTCCCCGAGACGGCCCACGGGGATCCGCGACACGTGCTCGCCCACGAGGTCGGCATCACCGCCGGCGAGTTGCAGGAGGCGGTCGGTGCGGTGCAGGCCCGGGCACGCGAGGTTCACGGTGATGCCTTCGGAGGCCACCTCCCCGGCGAGCGTCTTGGCGTAGCCCGCCACGCCGGCACGGGCGACATTGGAGAGAGCCAGGCCCGGGACGGGCTCGCGCACGCCGAAACTCGTCACGGCCACGATGCGCCCCCAGCGTCGGGACCGCATGTGGGCCAGCGCCGCCGTACAGAGGTCGATCGTGGACAGGAGGCTCTGGCCGAGGCCGGCCTCCCACTCCTGGTGGGCGAAGTCCTGCGCTCTCCCCGCGGGCGGCCCCCCGCAGTTGGCCACGAGGATGTCGAGACGGCCGAACGCATAGGCGGCGTCGTCGACGAATCCGTGACACTGCTCCGGGTCGGTGAGGTCGGCGGTACGGGCGACGACGCGGGGCGCCCGGCGTCCCGCCGCCTCGGCGACACGAGAGGCGGCATCCTCCAGGGTGGCAGCGGCGCGGCGGAGCTCGTCCCCACCGCGGGCGCAGATCGCCACGTCGACCCCCTCGAGGGCGAGCGCCCGCGCGGAGGCGAAACCGAGGCCCTTGCTGCCCCCGCCCACAGCGGCAGCGCGTCCGGCGATTCCGAGGTCCATCAGCCCTCCGCGATCGTCTTCTCGGTGACGTCGAGAGCCACCGCCTTGTCCTGGGCCGCCGCGGCGACCACGACGTTGCGGCACTCCTGCCAGGCGTACACGGTGTTCTTGCCGGCGGTCGCCTGGAAGACCTGCAGGCCGCCCACGTTCACCTGCTTCACCGTGCCGGCGCCGGTGAGGGTCTTGAGGTACACGTCGACGGCGGTCTGGGTGGGGTCGGCCGCCGCGGCCTCGGAGAAGACGAGGGACGTGACCGCGGCGACCTGCTGGCCGACCTTGCTCACCGTCGTGAGAGCGACGCTCTCCACTCCGGCTGTGCCCGCGGGGGCCTGGCCGGAGAGGCCGCCCCCGCCGCTCAGCGTGTAGCCGGGAAGGTTCGAGGGCAGGAACGCCGCCGCCTGCCCCCGGCAGGTCTGGTCCTGGCGCGGCGCCTTCTCCACCTGGCGGGCCCGCTCGTTCACGGACGCCGACGGTCGCGGCGTGACTGACGCGAGGGCGGCCGACGGGCTCTCCGTGGGGACGTCACCGGCCGACAGCCTCCCCTCCCCCGCTCCCCCGCAACCCGCGAACGCGAGAACCGCTGCCGCGAAGGACCCCGCCCACGCCCGCCGCACGGCGCCGCTCACGCCGCCCGCCTGGCGGGCCAGTGGGACCCCGGGACGGGAAGCTCCGTCGCCTCAGGCCCCGCCAGGACAGCGACATGCGGCTTCACGGCGGGGCCGGCGGGGCGAGGGACCCACGCCGGAGCGCGGAGCCTCACCACGCGACCGGACATGAGGGCACGCCCAGAGCGGCCCCGTGCGCCCGGCGGCCGCGCCGGGGGGGCAGCGGTCCCCCGTCGACGGGCGGCCCGGATGGCAGCCGCCATGAGGTGGTCGGCGAGGGGCCGGCCCTCGAAGCTCATGACCACGACCAGGAGGTCGTCCTCAACGTGGAACTCCAACACGGCGCTCACGCCCTCCTGACGGATCTCGTAGTAGTCGACCTGCACGCCCTCGATCGTCTTGCGCCGGATCCGGGCGGGAGCGTTCCTGGTGCCCCCTTCGAGCGTCCGGCGCACCTGCTGGGCCGCTGTCGGGGACGCCACGGCGACGACGAACGCCCCAGGGTAGGGCACGGCGGGATTCGCCTCTGCGGCGGACACCTCTCCCGCGGCGCTGACCGAAACATCCTTGAAGCCGGCGACGAAGTTCCGGGCGATCTCCCCCGGAGGGCCGAGGGCCCGGCCGTCGACCTCCTTGGGGACGTAGGACTCCGGGTCGTCCGCAAGCCCGGTCCCGGAGGCGCCCGGCGTGCAGGCCACCCCGGTCGCCGCCCCCGCCAGGGTGACCGCCAGCACCACTGCGATCGTCTGACCCGCCGGGATCCTCACCCCGCCACCACCACGAGGTCGCGGGGGGCTGTGTTCAGGCGCTCGACCCCGGTGTCGGTGGTGAGGACGACATCCTCGAGGCGGAGGCCGAAGCGGCCGGGCACGTACACCCCCGGCTCCACGGAGAAGCACATGCCCGGGGCGAGCGGTTCCGGGCTCCCGGCGACGATGTCCGGAGCCTCGTGCTCCTCGAGACCGATGCCGTGCCCGGTGCGGTGCACGAAGTGCTCGGCGTGGCCGGCGGCGGCGAGGACGTCCCGGGCGGCCGCGTCGACGTCCCCGGCGCTCACACCGGGCCGAACTGCGCCGACCGCCTCCTGCTGGGCGGCGGCGACCACTGCGTAGGCCTCGGCCACGTCGCGAGAGGGCTCCCCGACGGCGACGCAGCGGGTGACGTCGGAGCAGTAGCCGTCGCGCGTGCCGCCGAAGTCCACGACGACGACGTCGCCGCTCTGCAGGACCCGCCGGCCGGGATCGTGGTGGGGGGAAGCGCCGTTCGGGCCGGATGCCACGATCACGAAGTTCACCGTCTCGTGGCCCTCGGCCCGCAGCGCCCGGGCGATGTCGCCGGCTATCTCCGCCTCGGTGCGACCCGCCCATCCGAGCGTCGGGAGGGAGGCGGCCACGGTGTCGGCGGCGCGGGCGGCGGCGCGGAGGGCCTCCACCTCGGCGGGGGACTTGCGAATCCGGAGGGGGCGGGTGATGCGCTCGGCGGGAATGAAGCGGGCATGCTGCATGGCACCCTGGAAGGCGAGGAGGTGGCGGGCCCACATGCGCTCCGACGCCCCGATCGTGGGCCGGGCGCCGCTCTGGACCCTGAGTTGACGGACGGCGAGCGCCACGGAGTCCTCGGCGTCGCTCCAAGGCACGATCTCGAAGACGCCGTCCAAGGGGGCGACCCGATGCGCCTCCAGCTCTGGGACGAGGAGGGTGGGCTCGCCGTACGTCCCGATCACGAGGAGCGTGAGGCGTTCCAGGGGGACGGCCCGGTACCCGCAGAAGTACGCCATGTCGGCGCCCAAGGAGAGGGCGAGGGCGTCCATCTCGCGCTCGGCGAGGAGCTCCCGGCAGCGGCGGACGCGCCCGGCGTACTCGTCAAGGCCGATCACGGGCGACCGCCTTCGGAAACGGCGGCGGCGCCGTCACGGGCGTGGTAGCTGGAGCGCACGAGGGGGCCCGCCTCCACGTGGGCGAAGCCCAGCGCCCGGGCGGCGGCGCCAAGCCTCTCGAACTCGGCGGGGGACACCCAGCGGTCGACGGGCACATGGTCACCCGTGGGGCGGAGGTACTGCCCGAGGGTGAGGATGTCGACGCCGACCGCGGCGAGGTCGGCGGCTGCGGCGAGGATCTCGTCCCCGGTCTCGCCGAGACCGCAGATGAGCCCCGACTTCGTGGCGAGACCCGCCGCCTTCGCCCGGGCGAGGAGGGTGAGGCTGCGGGCATAGCCGGCCTGTGGCCGGACGAGGCGCTGCAGCCGGACGACCGTTTCGAGGTTGTGGTTGAACACGTCGGGGCGGGCAGCGAAGACGACCCCGGCGGCCCCGGCGTCGCCCTTGAAGTCCGGGACGAGCACCTCGACCGTGCAGGTGGGGCGCCGGCGGTGGATCGCGGCGATCGTGGCGGCGAAGACGGCGGCGCCGCCGTCGGGGAGGTCGTCGCGGGCGACGCTGGTGACGACGGCGTGCTCGATGCCGAGCGCGTCCACGGCAGCAGCGGCGCGCTCGGGCTCCTCGCGGTCGAGGCCCGGGGGCCGGCCGCTGTGCACCTCGCAGAACCCGCAGGCCCGAGTGCAGGTGTCCCCCAGGATCATGAGCGTGGCGGTGCGCTCCCCCCAGCATTCGTAGATGTTCGGGCAGCCCGCCTCTTCACAGACGGTGTGGAGGTCGAGGCGGCCTAGGAGTCCCTTCAGCTCCCGGTAGCCGGGGTCGGCGAGGCGGGCCCGACGCTTCAGCCACGGCGGACGATCCCGGGCCTGGGCCCTGACGTCCGGGCCGGCGGCCACGACGGCTCTGCGCCGGGGCCCGGGGGCGGCCCAGAGCGTTCCGGCCTCGACCGGTTCCCGTCCGAAGACCTCACCGGCATGGCGGACGAACGCGTCGGCGACACCGTCCATGCCGGGCGCGCCCACGGGCCCCATCTCGCCCATGGAGGTCACTGGCTTCGGGATGCCGCAGGGGACGATGTGGTCGAACCACGACAGGTCGGTGGAGACGTTGAGGGCGATGCCGTGCATGGTGACGCCCCGGGTGATCCGGCATCCCACGGCCGCCACCTTGCCCCGGTCGGTCCAGACCCCGGACCAGCCCTCGATGCGCCCACCGGCGATTCCGAAGTCCGCGAGGGTGCGGATGACGATCTCCTCGAGGCTGCGCACGTGGGCGACGACGTCGGCTCGGGCGCCGAGGCGGAGGACGGGGTACGCCACGAGCTGACCGGGACCGTGGAACGTGACGTCGCCGCCCCGGTCGGCATCCACGATGTCGGCCCCGAGGCGAGCGTACTCCGCGTCGCTGACGAGGAGGTTGGCGGGGTCGGTGCGCCGGCCCCGGGTGTACGTGGGCGGGTGCTCCAGGAGCAGCATGTAGTCCTCGCCTCCGCCCCTCACGCGCAGGTCGAAGAGGACGTGTTGGAGGTCGAGAGCTTCCCGGTAGGGCACGCGGCCCAGCCTCCGGACCCGGAGGCTCTTCATGGGCCGAGCAGGGACGCCCAGTCCCTCGTCTCCAGCCCCGCCTTCACATGGGCGAGGAACTGCGCCGCCGTGGAGCCGTCAAAGGCCCTGTGGTCCCAGGAAAGGCAGAGGAACATGCGGTGGTGCACGGCGATGGCGTCGGCGTCGGTCACGATCACGCGCTTCTCGACGGCGTCCGTGGAGAGGACCGCCACCTGGGGCTGGTTGATGATCGGAGCGGACATGTACGTCCCGAAGGACCCGTTGTTCGTGATCGTGAAGGTGCCGCCCGCCACGTCGTCGGGGGAGAGCCGCTTCTGGCGGGCCCGGGCACCGACGTCGTGGATCGCCCGGGCAAGGCCGGCCAGGTCGCGGACCTGTGCGTCCGTGATCACGGGCACGATGAGGCCCTCACCGTCGAGATCGACGGCGACACCGAGGCCGACGCCGCCGTGGCGGACGATCTCTCCCGCCTCCATGTCGATGCCGGCGTTCACGGCGGGGTGGGCGACGAGGGCGTCGACCGTGGCGAGGGCCACGAAGGGGAGCCAGGTGAGGGAGAAGCCCTCGGCCTCCTTCCAGGCCATGGCGCGGGCGGCGCGGACGCGGGCCACGGCCTCCATGTCCGCCTCGACGACGGTGAGGACGTGGGGACTCACCGCCTTCGACGCCACCATGTGCTCGGCCACACGCCGGCGCATGAGGGACATGGGCTCGCGCCCGGGGGCGGCCGCGGGAGCGAGGCGGGCCGGCGCGCGAGGGGTTCCGGACGGCGGGACGGCCGAGAGCACGTCCGCCCGGGTGATGCGGCCCCCGGCCCCGCTGCCCGTAACGGTGGAGAGGTCGAGGCCGCTTTCCGCAGCGAGGCGGCGCACCACGGGCGAGAGGACACCGCCGCCGGGAACCCGCGGCGGAGACGGGGGGGGCGACGGGGCCACAGGCGGCGGCGAAGGGGCCGGGGGGACAGGAACCGACGGGGCCGGGGGGACAGGAACCGACGGGGCCGGGGGCGGCGGCGGGGAGGGCCTCTGAACGTCGCTCGACGCCCCGATCCGGCAGAGCACGGTCCCCACGGGCACGGTCTCGCCCTCGGCGACGAGGATCTCGGTGAGCACACCGCTGAAGGCCGAGGGCACCTCGGAGTCGACCTTGTCGGTGGACACCTCGAAGAGGAGCTCGTCCTCGGCCACGGCCTCCCCCACACGCTTCAGCCACCGCGTGATCGTGCCTTCGGTGACGGACTCGCCGAGCTGGGGCATGGTGACTTCGCTCAGTGCAATCAGCTCCCTTGGCGCTCGATCTCGACACCCTGGCCGAGGGCCGAACCTGCGCGTCCACGCTAGCGAACCCTGCGGCCCGTGACCCCAAACTCCCGCCGCCCACTCCCCCCGCCCCGCCCCGCGGCCAAAGTGATGCCGATGTCCCGGAATGCCGGGAGAACAGCATCAGTTCAGGAACGCCCGCCGGCCAAAGTGATGCCGATGTCCCGGGATACCGGGAGAACGGCATCAGATTCCCCGTGTGTGATGGGTCCACCGGATGGAGCCGACGGGTCCCTACGGTCGAAGCCCGGGCTCCGCGCTGCGCAACCGGATCGTGGCTCGCCGAGCGACGGGGGCCGAAGGGGCCATCCGTGGGGGACGGCGTCGATCGAAGCAGTCAGTACCTCGCCAGATCCCGGACCGCGGCGACGACGTCGGCAACCTGGGGGATCCAGGCGTCCTCCAGGGGCGGGGAGAACGGGTGCGGGGCGTGCGGGGCGGTGAGGCGGCGCACAGGGGCGTCGAGGTGGCCGAAGGCCTTCTCCCCAACGAGCGCGGCCACCTCCGAGGAGATCGAGGCGAATGCGTTCGTCTCCTGCAGGACGAGCGCCCGGGAGGTCCTCTCCACCGAAGTCAGGACGGTCTCCTCGTCCAGCGGGTACAGCGAACGCAGGTCGACGACCTCGCAGTCGATGCCCTCGGCGGCGAGGTCCCCGGCGGCGCGGAGGGCCGTCCAGACCATGGCACCGTAGGTGACGATCGTGACATCTGCCCCGACACGCTTCACGTCAGCGACGCCGACGGGGACGATGTAGTCGTTACGGGGCAGGCGGTCTTTGACGCGCCGGTAGAGGAGCTTGTGCTCCAGGAAGAGCACCGGGTTGTCGTCGCGGATCGCCGCCTTCAGGAGGCCCTTCGCCTCATAGGCGGTCGACGGCTCCACGACCTTGAGACCGGGTGTGTGGGCAAACCAGGCCTCGGGGTTGATGGAGTGGAAGGGCCCCGCCCGCACCCCCCCGCCCACCGGGCCGCGCACCACGAGGGGGACGGCGACACCGGTGCGGTAGTGCATCTTCGCCGCCTCCATCGTGAGCTGGTCGAAGCCGTTCACGATGAAGTCCATGTATTGCATCTCCGCCACGGGGCGCATCCCCTGGATCGCCATTCCCACGGCGGCACCCACGATGGCGTTCTCCCCGATGGGGAAGTCGATGACCCGGCCGGGGCCGAAGCGCTCCAGGAATCCCTTCGTGACCTTGAAGGCACCCCCGTAGACGGCGACGTCCTCGCCCAGGACGACGACGCCCGGGTCGGCCTCCATCTCCTCGGCGAGCGCCTCGGCAATGGCATCGAGGAAGGTGACCTCGGCCGTGTCGGCGACGTCCCTCGGGGCGGAGACCCGGATCTCTCGGCTGGATTCCGCAGTCCGGGACGCACGGCGGCCCGACGCGTCAGGGCCGGTTCCGCCGGCCCGGGACGGCCATGCGACGGATGGCGGCCCAGGTGGGGGGTCCGAAGGGGGAGCGTGCTCCCCCCTCGCTGGTTCAGCGGTAGACACCGTCGTCCACCCCCTCGGGATCCGGCAGCGGGGAGTCGTCGCCGAAGCGCACGGCGTCGCGCAACTCCCTGGTGATGCGGGCCTCGGTCTCTGACTTCGCCTCCTCGCTCAGGAGCCCCTGGGCGACGAGGTAGGCCTCGTAGCGGGCGAGGGGGTCGCGAGCGAGCCAGTACTCCTTCAACTCCTCGGGGACGTAGTCGCCGCCGTCGTGACCGGCATGGCCGTAGACCCGGTAGGTGAGCGCCTCCACGAGTGTGGGGCCGCCCCCGTCGCGGGCCCGCCGCAGCGCCTCGCTTACCACGGCGTAGACCTCGAGGACGTCGTTGCCGTCGACGACGAGGCCCGGGATCCCGTACGCGACGGCCCGGTCTGCGACCGTGGCGCAGTGGAACGACTGCGAGTTCGGCGTCGAGTAGGCGAACTGGTTGTTCTCGACGACGAAGACGGCGGGCACCATCAGCACGGCTGCCGCGTTCAGAACCTCGTGCCAGGTCCCGTTGCCGCTGGCGCCCTCCCCGCAGAATCCCAGCGCCGCCCGTCGCTCACCCCGGAGCTTGAAGGCGAGGGCGGAACCGAGCACCAGCGGGTAGGCGTCGGGGAGATGACTCACGACGTTCAGGATCCCGAGGGAGAGGTCGCTCATGTGCGTGTTGGCGTCCTTGCCCCGTGAGGGGCCGGTCGCCTTCCCGAAGTGGTGGGCCATGATCCGCCGGGCGGTCATGCCGCGCGGGATCTGGATGAGGAGGTCGCGGTGTGTGCCGCCCACGACGTCCTTGGGGTCCGTGGCGTAGGACGCCCCGATCGTGGTGGCCTCCTGGCCCCGGCCGAGGTACACGGCCCCCGGAACACGCCCCTGGCGGTAGAGGGTGTAGAGGCGTTCCTCGATGCTGCGCCCGAGGCGCAGGTAGTAGTAGAGCGCCATGAGGTCCTGGGCGGAGAGACCGTGGGGGACGCCCCGGGCACCTGCGGGAGGCACGGCCTCGCCCGGATCGGGGACCGGCAGGGACCGCACCCCACCCGGCGGGGGAACCGGCTCCGGCACCGGGGAGGATGCCGCGCCACGGCGCACCTCAGCCATGGAGGGGCCTCCCCGCGAGGGCCATCGCGGTCTCCCCCACGATCTCTGACAGGGTGGGGTGCGGATGGACGAGGCGGGCGAGGTCGGCGGCCGTGGCCTCCCAGTTCAGCGCCAGGTAGCCCTCCACGAGACCCTCGGTCGCCCACGGGCCCACCATGTGGACGCCCAGGAGCTCGCCCGTGGCGTCGTCGGAGATCATCTTCACCATGCCACGGGTCTCGCCCAGGATGACCGCCCGGCCGTTGGCGGCGTACTGGCTGCGCGCCACGGCGACGTCGTGGCCGGCGGCGCGGGCCGCTTCCTCGGTCATGCCACAGAAGGCGACCTCGGGGTGGCAGTAGATCCCCCAGGGCACCTTGGCGTACTGGACGGGTTCGGGATCCTGCCCGAGGACGTCGCGCACGGCGACCATGCCCTCGGCGAAGGCGACATGGGCGAGCGCCGGGGTGTCCACACAGTCCCCGACCGCCCAGACTCCGGCGACGTTCGTGCGCATCGTCGCACGGTCGACGGAGACGAAACCGCTCTCGTCGACCGACACGCCGCACTCGGCGAGTCCGGAGTCCTCCGTGCGGGGACGCCGGCCCACGGCGACGAGGACGAGCTCGACGTCGACCTCGAGGCCCTCGCCGCCGTGGACGAAGGCGAGCGTCTCGGCGCCGTTCCCGGAGGGCCGGTGACCCGTGATCCGGGCGCCCGTACGGACGTCGACGCCCCGCTTCTTCAGCTCCCGGTGGGCGACGGCGGCGACCTCGGCGTCGACTCCGGGCAGGATGCCGTCGAGGGCTTCGAGGAGGAACACCTGCACGCCCACGTCCGCGAAGCAGGAGGCGAACTCGCAGCCGATCGCCCCGGCGCCCACGATGGCGACGCTGTCGGGGAGCGCGTCGAGGAAGAGCGCCGCGTCGCTGGAGACCACGACGCCGCCGAAGTCGAATCCGGGGATCGTGCGGGGCACGGACCCGGCGGCCACGACGACCGCGGCGGCCTCGATCGTGGCGGGGCCGCCGGCGCTGCCGCTGCCCCCGGGCGGAGGTTCCACCGTGACGGCGGTAGGCGAGGCGAGGCGGCCGTGGCCGTGGTGGACGTCGACCCCACGGTGCTTCAGGGCGCCGCCGAGGCCCTTCACGAGCCGTTTCACGACGCGGCCCTGGCGGGTGACGGACGCCGCCCAGTCGAGGCGGGGCCCGCCCGCCACGCCACCGCACTCCTTGGCCCCCAAAACGGTGCGGTACACCTCGGCCGGCTGGCGGAGTTCCTTGGCCGGGATGCAGCCCCGGTTCAGGCAGGTGCCGCCCACCGTGTCGCGTTCCACGAGGGCCACACGTAGGCCCGCCCCGGCGCCGTACAGGGCGGCGGCGTAGCCCCCCGGTCCGCCTCCGATGACTGCGAGGTCGTAGGTCTCCGGCACGCGCTCTCCTCCGTGGTCCGAACCGCCCCTGCGGCCATCTTAGGGTCGGGTCGCGCCGCCTCCGCCCGTCGCCCTGGGGGTTCACGAGGAGGTGCGAACGGTGTTCGCGTGCAGGATGTAACGGTGACGTTACGTTCTGCACGCGAACAGGCCCGGGAGGCGGAGCCGGCCAGGCCGGTTCGGTGACCCCACCCGGCCAGACGCTGGACCGGCCCCGGCGGGCGCGGGCAAACTGGGACGGTGCCGACCCGCTGGTTGATCCTCGCCGCCCTCGTCACAGGCCTGGCGATCCTCCTCGCCGGAACCGTGTACTTCCTCCTCCTGGCCAGGGGCGGGTGAGCCCACCGGGAGGAGATGGACCCGGGCCCACCGGGGCAATAGAGTGGGGCGACCACAGTCGCACGGGGAGCTCGGCCGGGACCGGGCTGAGAGGCGGGCGAGGGGCCCGCGACCCGTAGAACCTGTTGGGATAATGCCCGCGCAGGGAGCCGAGATGTCTCACGAACAGGCCACCACCGACCCTCTCGTCGTCGCCGGACGCCGCTTCGGGTCCCGTCTTCTCGTGGGCACTGGCAAGTTCCCCTCGCACGCCGTGATGGCCAAGGCCGTGGCGGCGTCCGGGGCCGAGATCGTCACCGTCGCCTTGAGACGCGTTGACCCCTCGCCCGACGAGGGCGCCGACATCCTCGACTTCGTCGACACTGCCCGCTGCCTCCTGCTCCCCAACACGTCCGGGGCAACCGACGCCGCCGAGGCCGTGCGCATCGCCCGTCTCGCCCGCGCCGCCGGCCTCCCGGACTGGGTGAAGCTCGAGGTCACGCCCGACCCCCGGTACCTCCTGCCCGAGCCCGTCGAGACCCTGCGGGCAGCCGAGATGCTCGTCGCCGACGGCTTCACGGTCCTGCCCTACATGGGCGCCGACCCCGCCCTGGCCCGCCGTCTCGAGGATGCCGGCTGCGCCACGCTCATGCCCCTGGGGTCCTGGATCGGCTCGAACCAGGGCGTCCGCGCACGAGACGCCATCGGCATAATCGTCGAGCAGGCGAACGTGCCCGTCGTCGTGGACGCCGGCCTCGGCGCCCCCTCCCACGCCGCCGAGGCCATGGAGTTGGGGGCCGACGCCGTCCTCGTGAACACGGCGATCGCCACCGCCGAGGACCCGGTGGCGATGGCAGAGGCCTTCGCCGCCGCCGTCACCGCCGGGCGTCTCGCCCGCAACGCCGGCCTCCCCGGCGCCGCCACCTCCGCCCGGGCCTCCAGCCCGCTGACGGGGTTCCTTTCCCAGGGGGGGGACTCCGGCCCCCCGCCCCGATGAACGCCACCCCGGCCCCCACCGCCACCACCGACGACCTGGAAGCGCTCGCCGGGCGGGCACGGGAGCTCACATTGGCGCGCTTCGGGCGCACCGTGCACCTCTTCGCCCCCCTCTACCTCTCCAGCGAGTGCGTCTCGACATGCACGTACTGCGGGTTCTCGGCGGGGAACGCCGGCATCGTGCGGCGCACCCTGAGCCCGGACGAGGCGCTCGCCGAGGCCACCATCCTCGCCCGGCGGGGCTTGCGCCATCTCCTGCTCGTGAGCGGGGAACACCCCCGGATCGTGTCCCGCGACTACCTCTGCCGGGTCGTGGAGGCGCTCGCCCCCGGGGTCCCGCAGCTCTCCCTGGAGGTGCAAACGTGGGACACGCCCACGTACCGGCGCTTCCTGGACGCCGGCTGCGACGGGATCGTCGTCTACCAGGAGACCTACGACCGGGAGGTGTACGCCGCCACGCACCTGAAGGGACGCAAACGCAACTACGACCGGCGCCTCGCCGCACCCGCTGAGGCCGCGGAGGCGGGCATGCGCCGCGTCGGTCTCGGCGTCCTCCTCGGCCTCGCCCCGGACTGGCGGGCCGACGTCGAAGCGCTCGTCGCCCACGCCCGGGATCTGCAGCGGCGCTACTGGCGCACGGAGCTCACGGTCTCCCTCCCCCGGCTCCGTCCCTGCGCCGGCGGTATCGGCCCCCGGGCCCAGGTGAGCGACCGGGAGTTCGTGGAGGCGCTCTGCCGCATCCGCCTCGCCCTGCCCGAAGCGGGCATCGTGCTCTCGACGCGGGAGTCACCGACACTGCGCGACGGCCTCGCCCGCATCTGCGTCACGCACATGTCCGCCGGTTCGGCCACAGAACCGGGCGGCTACTCAGAGCCCCGGGGAGCCGAGCCGCAGTTCGAGATCGACGACCGCCGCAGCCCCGCCGAGGTGGCGTCCGTACTACGCTCCACGGGCCTCGACCCGGTGTGGCAGGACTGGCTCCGCGCCCGAGCGGGGGTCGATCCGGCCCGCTCGTCGGGTCAGGTGGCCTCGTCGAGGATTACGTCGACCTTCCCGGACGTGAGGTCGCCCCAGTCGTAGAGGCTCACGGCCGGGTCCGCGACGGGCGCGGGACCGACGCGCAGGTCAGCTCCAGGGGTCGCGGCGTCGCCGACCGTGTAGCGGTCCTGGCAGAAGTCCACCATGGGGGGCTCGTCCGGCGGGTTCAGGCACATCTGGAACGCGGGCCTCACGAACACGGCGCCAGGGCCGGCGAGGATCACACCCTTGCCCACAACAAGGCCGATGCGGGTGTGCTTCACGGTCTCGCCCACGGTGTGCTGCACGAAGACGACGCCGAGTTGGATGGTGTTGAAGATCACGCCGAGGCGCAGCGTGGCGCGAATGGTGGCCGGCTCGCCGGTCGCAGCGGAGGGCTGCACCTGGTAGGTGGCGTCGATCTCCGCGGTCTTGATCGTCCCCGGTGTGGCCGTGGTGTCGTCGGGGTCGTAGTCGGCCGTGACGGCGTCCCCGTCGGCGTCCGCGACGGTGAGCGCCCCGGCCGGGGGTGCTGCGCCGAGGCCGAGGACGAGCGCCCCGGCGAGGACGGTCGTATGCAGAAGTCGATGCCGCCGCATCCTTGTTCCTCCCCAGAAGGTCCAAGCTGCGGACGGGAGATCCGCCCACTGTCAGGACTGCTTCGACGCCAGGGGGCCGAGACCCTGCGGCCGGGGTCCGCCCGTCGGCGATTCCCGCTTCGGTCCCGGGGAGGCGCCGTGGCACAGGGCCGGGAGGTGGGTGCCGATGCGGGCACGTGTGGCCGCGGATGCCCCGCGGACACCGGGCCGTCAGCGGCGGCGGCTGCGGATGCGGCTGCGGATGCGGCGGGGCAGCCGCTTGCGGACGATGCGGCAAACCGTGCGCCGGCGCACCTTGCGGCAACGCAGGTTGGGCGGGGCGGGGGCGGGGGCGGGGGCGGGGGCGGCGACGGCTCCGGCGGATCGGGCGGGTCCGGCGGGTCCGGCTCGTCGGGCGGGTCCGGCGGCGGCGCCGGGGGCGGGGGCGGCGGGGGCGGCGGGGGCGGCGGGGGCGGATCGGGCGGGTCCGGCGGCGGCGCAGGGGCGCCCACGGCGGCCCTGACGGCGCCGTCGGCGTTCAGGCGGCCACCGCTCACGGTGGCGCCGGCGAGGTCTGCCTGCGGGTCGACGTTGCCCATGAGGGTCGCCTTGATCGCGGCGGGCGTCGCCCCCGGGACCGCGCCCGCGACGAGAGCGGAGGCACCGGAGACGTGGGGCGCCGCCATCGAGGTTCCCGAGTAGTACCCGTAGGTGTTGCCCGGCAGCGTGGAGTAGATGCTCACGCCGGGGGCGCCCAGGTCCACGTTCGTGGCTCCGTAGTTGGAGAACGACGCCCTCGTCCCGTTGCCGGCGACGGCGGCCACCGAGACCAGGTTCGTGGAGTTGTACGCGGCCGGGTAGAACGGCGTGACGTCGACGTCGATCCCCGAGTTCCCTGCCGCGGCGACGAAGACGACGCCGGCGGCGCCGGCCGCGTTGATCGCCGCCAAGAGGGCGCTGGAGTAGCCGCCGCCGCCCCAGGAGGCGTTGATCACCTTGGCGCCCTTCGCCACGGCGTAGTTGATCGCCTTGATGGCGTTCGAGGTGGAGCCGCCGGAGGGGCCGAGGAACTTCACCGGCATGATGCGGGCGTTCCAGTCCACCCCGGTCACGCCCACGCCATTGTTGGAGGCCGCCCCTATGGTGCCCGAGACATGGGTGCCGTGGGAGTCCGACGACCCGTCGTACACCGAGGCGTCGTTGTAGTGGAAGTCCCAGCCGTTCACGTCGTCGACGAGGAGGTTGGCGTCGTCGTCGATGCCGTTCCCGGGGACCTCGCCCGGGTTCGTCCAGATCCGCCCGGCGAGGTCGGGGTGGCTCACGTCGACCCCGGTGTCGACGACGGCGACCGTCACGGACGCGGAACCCTGGGCCACGTCCCAGGCGGACGCGGCGTCGACGTCGACGTCGTTGCCCTGCTCCAGGCCCCACTCGCTCGCATAGCCGGGGTCGTTGGGGGTCGTGGCCACGTGCCACATCTCGCGGTCGAGCTCGACGTCACGGGGGGCGGTGACGTCGTCGAGACGGGCCTCCGCCTGGCGCTCCGTGAGCGGGTCGTCGGTCGTGACATCCACCCAGCCGGCCATGAGGGGCTCGACGGTCACGGCGTCCACGTCCTGGAGCGCCGCGGCCTTCTCGCCGGGGCTCGCCGCCGGGTCGAGCTTCACGAGGATGTGGTCGGACTCCGGTTCGGCAGCACGGGAGGGCGAGCTCACCAGGAACGCCAGGTCGCCTGCGACGAGCGCCAACATGACACCGGCGGCACAGATGCGATAGCGGAGACTCCGAGTTCCCAGCACTGTCCTACTCCTGCCTCCTGGCCTGCCCACCCTCCATATCGGCCCCGGGGCCCACAAAACCACAGTCCCCGCGGCGCATTTGTGGGAAGCAGACCCCCATTAGGCCATCCATTAGGCCAGGACGTGGTTCGCCTCGTGTATGGCCCCTCACCCTGGGGGCGGCCCCCGGAACTCCGCAGTGCCGATCCAGGTGCCTCAGTGGCTGTGGTCGTGGTGACGGCCGGTGACCACGGAATCCTCGGGGTGGTCGTGGGGGACGGCGGCGCGGCCCACCTCGCCCTCGAAACCGGGGAGGGCGACGCGGTGCACGCAGAGGTCGCAATTCATGCGGGCGTCACCGCCCACGGCCTCCGCATAGCGCTCCGCCACGACGTCGAGGAGACGGTCGTCGTCGCCCAAGAGCCCCGCCACGGTGACGGCGACATCAGGGTGGGCAGCGGCGAAGGCCGCGGCGTCCTCGTGGATGCGTCGCACGAGGACGCCGTCGAAGAGGTAGTACGGCGCCACGACGACCCGGCGGGCACCGAGGGCGGCGCAGCGGGTGAGGGCGGCGGGCAGCAGGGGGCCGGTGATGCCGGAGAAGGCCGCCTCCACCCACCCGTAGCCCCGGCCCTCCCACAGGAGGCGGGCGACCTTGAAAAGGTCGCTGTTGGCGTCAGGGTCCGAGGAGCCCCTACCCACGACCACGACCGCCGTGTCCCCGCGGGGAGCGTCGCCGGCGACTGCGTCCACGCGCTCGGCGAGAACGGCGAGCACGTCCGGGTGGAGGTCGAGCTGGCGGCCGTAGGTGAAGGTGACACCGGGGTGGCGGAGACGCTCCCGGGCAAGGGCCGCCGGCACGTCGTCCTTCGTGTGGCCCGCCCCCAGGAGCATGAGAGGGACGGCGACGACGTGGTCGTGGCCGGCGGCGACGAGACCGGCGGTGGCGTCGGCGATCGGGGGGGGCGCCAGCTCGAGGAAGCCCGCCGCCACAGAGAGCCCCGGGTGACGACCGGCGAAGCGGGCGGCGAACCGCCGGGCGGCCTCGGCCCCCTCAGGGGCGCGGCTCCCGTGCGTGACGAGGAGAAGAGCAGGACGTGGCACGGCCGAGACCCTATACGAGGGAGCTCCGCCCCCTCGCATGGAGGCCGCCACGGGGTCCGCCTCAGGAGGAGGTTGTCCGAGGGGCGACGCCAGTCCCCTCTCGAGAAAGACGCAGGAGGGCGTTGAGGGCGGCGACGGCGGCCGCCGAGCCCCCCTTCTCGCCCCGGTTCGAGATCGCCGGCAGGCCGCTGGCCCGCAGGGCGGCCTTCGCATCGACGGCCCCCACGAAGCCGACGGGAAGACCGACGACGAACGCCGGAGCGGCGTCGAGGGTGAGGAGCTCGGCCAGGGCCGTGGGAGCGCATCCGATCACGTGGACGGCACCGGGACCGGTCTCCTCGACAGCGAGGCGGACCGCGGCGGCCGAACGGGTGACACCGGCGGCGGCGGCGAGGTCGGGGACCCGGGGATCGGCGATCCACGTGCGGGCGCGACCCCCGGTGACGCCGGCGGCCACCATGGCGACGTCGGCGACGACCGGGGCCCCGCCGGCGAGCGCTGCGAGCCCGGCCGCCACAGCCTCCTCGGAGCACACCACGTCCGAGGCGAGCTCGAGATCCGCCGTGGCATGCACGATGCGGGAGACGACGGCCCGCGGCCCCGGCGCCAGGTGCGACAGGTCCGTGCGCGCCGAGAGGATCCGCATGGACTCCGCCTCGATCGGATGTACCTCGCTCACGGCGCTCCCTCCGGGGCGATCGCGTCTGTCGGGCAGATCTCGGTGCAGGCCCAACAAGCGCTGCAGCGGCCGGGATCCACGGTGAGGCGGCGGTCGCCCCATCCCCCGCTCCCAGGGCCGCTCAGGCCCCACCCCCCGCTCCCAGGGCCGCTCAGGCCCCACCCCCCGCTCCCAGGGCCGCTCAGGC
>CAYJLW010000038.1:0-8524 GCA_964370965.1 uncultured Acidimicrobiia bacterium
GAACTGATGCCGTTTCCCCGGGATACCGGGAGAACCGCATCACTTTGCGCTCGTCCCGAGTTGCGGCGCGGGCCGAACTGATGCCGTTTCCCCGGGATACCGGGAGAACCGCATCACTTTGCGCTCGTCACCCCCTGCCAGACCCCGCCAAGATCCCAAGCGCCCTCAACGCTCGGAACGCAGGAGCCGGCGTGGCCGGGGCACGGAGCCGGGCCGCCACCCGGCGGGCGAACTCGGTCTTGCCGATCCCGGCCTCCCCGACGACGAGGACCGGAACACCCTCAGCCAGTGCCGCGGCGGCGACACCGAGCTCGTCGTCTCGTTCCGCAAACATCCCACGAGGATTCGCCACAGCGACCCCAGATCCTCGAAGACGGCCATTGCCCTTCGGCAGCATTCTCGCGGCCTCCGATCGCCGGCTTCACCGCCACTGTTCACACCGACGCGGCGGCGTGGGTTTGCAGGGCGGCGATCACCTGGTGCAGGTCTTCGAGTTCGCCCGGGGTGACCGGATAGCGTCCCGGGTAGACGTACTTGGCGGCGAGACCGAGACGGGGGCCGTCGCTGCGGAGGCCGAGCGCGCCGGCCCGCTCGACGGTGTCGAGGGCGACGGCTGCGAACTCGGCCTCGGCGGCGGTCTCGCCCCCGAGGAGCGCCTCGGCGCCCGCGAGGGAGTCCGCGAGCGACGCGGCATGCGCGTCCCAGAACGCCCGCTGCCGGGTCTCGGCGTCACCGTCGGCGCAGGCCTTGACATAGCCGTCCCATGGGTGCGCAACGGGGTCGGCGTCGAGGCCGAGAACCATGAGGCCGTTGACAGCCGCCCACCACAGCGACCCGCCGCCCGCGGCGACGCGACCGCTGTCGATCAGCCAGCCCTGGAAGTCCGCCATGGCGCGCCCGAAGCCCAGCTCCGGATCGCGCCCGTCTCCGGGATGGCGACGGAAGAACCCGTGCATGAGGCGGCGGCGCTCGTTGGGCGTCAGCCCGAGGGCCCTGCGAAGGCGAGAGGAGCCGGTGTCCCTCATGCGTGGAACGCGTCCATGTCCCCGGCCACGATCTCGGCCACCTTGAAGCCCGAGTCGACGGCCTGGTGCGTGCCGCAGCCGTACCCGCCGGCGTCGCAGCCCACGAAGTAGAGGCCCGGGAGCGGGGCCCGCACAGCGGGCTTCGACGCTCCCGTCTGGCCGATGACCTGTCCGAGGCCGATGCACTCACCGCCCTGGCCCGCCACGACCGCGTCCCGGCTCGCCGCCGACGCATGGCGGGCCGTGTAGGGCGCCACCTGGGAGGCGTGCTCCCTGACCTCCGGCCACCAGCGCTCCACGACTTCCTGCACCTTGGCGACGGCGGCCTCGTTCATCGGCGAATCCGGATCGGGTGAGCACATCGTGCCCGCGAGGGCGACCTGGTGGCCCTCGGGCGCCAGCGACGGGTCGTACAGGGACGGCACGGCGACGAAGATCAGGGGCTCCTCCGCCCAGTCGCCGGCCGCAGCGGCCCGGAAGCGGGCGTCGTCCCACCAGGCGTCGGGCGAGAACTGCAGCACCATGGGCTGGTGGAAGACCACCTTGTCGAGGAAGTAGCGCACCCCCACGAACGCCCAGGACGGCTCCAGAGCCCGCACCCGCTCCACGTAGTCGCCGGGGAAGTCCCCCGGCTCGGCGATCTTGAGGACCGTGGGCTGGATCCCGGCGTTGGAGATCACCACACGGGAGCGGAACTCCCGGTCCGCCGTGGCCACACCGACGACCCTGCCGTTCTCCACGAGGAGGCGCTCCACCCGCGTGAGGGGGTGGAACTCCCCGCCCTTCTTCACGACGTGCTCCGCCGCCGCCTCGGCGATGGTGCCGAAGCCGCCCCTGTGGTACCGGCCGCCGCCGCCGAGGAAGAAGTCCCGCAGGGTGCGGATGGTCTCCGAGACCGGGAGGCGGTCGACCGCCACGACGAAGAGGAGGTTGAGGACGGCGAGCATGTAGCTCTCGAGCGCCGTGCCGAGGCCGAAGCCCCGCAGCCAGCTCAGGGCATCCACGTCGTCGAGGCCGGGGAGGTCGTCTTCGGGGGTGGAGAAGACCGCCCCCACGAAGGCGAGCATCCGGTTGGTCTCCTCGGGTGTGGCACCGAGGGCCTCCGGGGTGCGGGCGACGGCGGCCGGGTCGGCAGAAGGACGGGCCGAGAACGCCACGACGTGGAGCTCGCCGCTCTCGTCGACGTAGCGGAACTCCCCGCCGAAGTCGGGCAGGAGGAGCGCCTCGCCCGGGTCGAGACCGAGGACGCCGGCGAGCTCGTGGAAGCGGGACTGGTCGGACGGTCCCCCCGCGATGGGCCAGAGCTCGTAGCCGTAGCCGCCGCCGTGGACGGTCATCGCCTTGCCCCCGGCACGGGCGTTGCGGTCGAGCAGCGCGACACGCAGGCCCCGCTCCGCGAGGAGGGCGGCGCACGTGACGCCCCCGTATCCCGCCCCGACGACGATCGCGTCGTACACCTCGGTCATGGCTGCATCCCCCTAGTCGCTGGACGGCCCCTTGAGCCACGGCGCCACGGGTGCGAGAACCCGGACGCCGTTGTGGATGAGGAAGCTGCGCACGACGTTCGCCCGCTCCGTGACGGCCCGGGCGACGCCGTCGGAGCTCTCCTGCGCGAACTGGTCGACGAGCACCTCGACCGCCTTGCGCTGTTTCGGGATGATGCGGCCCTGCTCCCTGTCGACGCAGCGCTCCACGAGGTCGTCGGGTGAGGCCTCGGCGAAGGCGCAGAACTGCTCGAGCACCGCGGTGCGCCGGGCGATGCCGGCGTCGTCCACTCCCGCCTCCGCGAGAGCCCCCGCCCACGTCTCGAGGGCGCTCACCGTCGCACCTCGTGTCCGGCCTCGACACGGTCCCAAGTGTCCTCGGTGACGGCCTCCGCCCGGAGGCCGGCCTTCTGGACCCTGTGGGTCTCGGTCTTGGGAAGGGCTTCCACGACCCGGAGGTAGCGGGGCACCATGAAGTACGCCATGCGCTCCTCGGCATGGCGCATGATCGAGACGGGGTCGAAGGACGCGCCCGGCTGCAGCACCAGTGCCGCCATGACCTCGTCCTCGCCCAACTCCGCCGGGACGGCGTACACCCCGGATTCGAGGACGTCGGGGTGCTGGTTGAGGATCTTCTCCACCTCGTAGGAGGAGATGTTCTCGCCCCGCCGGCGCATGCTGTCCTTCTTGCGGTCGACGAACCAGAGGTAGCCCTGCGCGTCGCGGTACGCGAGGTCCCCGGAGCGCATCCACCCACCGCGGTGCTTCTCGGCGGTGGCGTCCGGGTCCTTGTAATAGGTGGCCGAGCTTCCCCCTGTGACCGGCTTCGAGATGATCTCGCCCACCTCGTCGGGATCGCACTCGGTGTCGTCCTCGCGTACGACCTTCATCTCGTTGATGGGCAGAGGCTTGCCTATGGAGCCGACCGGGGCGTCGGGTCCGGCCATCGTGAGGCCGCCCTCGACGGTGCCGTAGAACTCGACGATCTCGACGCCGAAGCGCTCCTCGAAGGCCTCCCAGATGTCCTTCGGGCAGGCAGCGGACAGGACGAGGCGCACGGGGTTGTCGGCGTCGTCGGGCCGGATTGGCTGCTTGAAGATGATGGGCATCATGGCGCCCAGGGCGTTGAACTGCGTCGCCCCGTACCTGCGGATCTCGTCCCAGAACTTCGAGGCGGAGAACCGGGGGCTGAGAGCCAGCTTGGTCCCGAGGCCGAAGGCGCCCCAGACGGAGATGATGGCGGCGTTGGCGTGGAACAGAGGCAGGGAGGTGTAGAAGACGTCGTCGCTGTTCAGGCCAGCGAACATGCACAAGAGGGCGCCGCCCATGATCTGGGTCTGGGGAATCGTGACGCCCTTGGGGAGGCCCGTCGTGCCCGACGTGTACATCACGAGCATGAGGTCGGTGGGTTCCACGTCGCCGTGGTCGGCGCCCTCTGGGTCGGCGGCGGCGACCGTGTCCCAGGCGGTGGCGTCGGCGGCATCCGGCGCCGTGCCCAAGACGACGACCCGCTTCACCTTCGGGAGGTCGGCCGCCACGGCGCGGAACCGCTCCAGGTAGTCGGCATGCACGATCATCGTCTCGGCATCCGAGTGACCCACGATGTGAGCGAGGCCTTCGCCCTTCAAGGCCACGTTCACGGGCACGACCGGGGCGCCCACGCGGGCGGCGCCGAACCAGGCGAAGAGGAACTCGGGGCTGTTCGGGAGGAGGAGGGCCACGTTCGAGCCCCGCTCCACCCCGAGGGACCGCAGGCCGTTCGCGACCCGGGCCGAGCGTTCCTCCATGTCCGCGTAGGTGTACACGTCGTCGGCGAAGAGGAGGAAGGGCGCGTCGCCCCGCCCTGCCCTGGCTTCCAGGAGCGCACTCCCGACGGTGCCCTTGGGGATGTCCACTGCTCTCTCCCTGGGTGGTCGAATCGCCCGGAAGGCGCGGGCTAGTTGGTCAGGATGTGGATCGCCTGCGCGGCGGCGTCGTTGCCCACGAACCCTCCGCCGTTCTGCGCGAGGCCGATGCGGGCACCCTCGACCTGGCGGTCGCCGCACTCGCCGCGGAGCTGCCAGGCGATCTCGCAGAGCTGCGCCACACCGGTGGCGCCGATGGGGTGCCCCTTGGAGCAGAGACCCCCGGAGGTGTTCACGGGGATGCGCCCCCCGATCGCCGTGGCGCCCTCGTCGGCGAGGCGCCCGCCCTCACCGGGGGCGCAGAACTGGAGGTCTTCGTAGGCGAGGATCTCCCCGGCGGAGGTGGCGTCGTGCACCTCTGCGACGTCCACGTCGTCAGGACCGATGCCCGCCATCTCGTAGGCGAAGGCGGCGGCACGCTTCTCGGCAAGCGCGACCCCCTCGGAGGGGAGGCTCCCGGACACGACGACGGATGCGGCCACCTTCGGCCCGCTCAGTCCCCTGGACCTGGCGAAGTCCTCCGTGCAGACGATCGCGGCGGCGGCCCCGTCGCCGATCGGCGAACACATCGGGAGGGTGAGCGGGAAGGCGACCTCCCGGGCGTTGAGGACCTCGTCGAGCGTGAATTCCTCGCGGTACTGGGCCCGCGGGTTGAGGGAACCGTTGTGGTGGCTCTTGACACAGACCTTTGCGATCTGTTCCTGGGTGGTGCCGTACTGCTGCATGTGGATGCGCACGGCGGCGGCGTAGATCTCCATGAACATGGACTTGCCGCCGTCACCCTTCTTCGCGCCCCCGCCGCCGCCCTCGGGCTTCGCTGCCGCCAGGTTCTTCATCGCCTCACGCACCTGGGCGGCGAGCTCCACGTCGACGGCGGAGCTGAAGGCCTCGATCGACACCCTCTTGTCCGGGTGCGTGAGCTTCTCGACGCCGAGGACGAGCGCGCAGTCCGCGAGGCCGCTGCGGACGTAGTTCCATCCGAGATGGAACCCCGAGGAGCTCGAGGCACAGGCGTTCTCGACGTTGAAGACGGGGATCGAGCCGATGCCGCACTCCCGCAGCACGATCTGGCCGCGGATGCACTCCTGGCCCGTGATGAGGCCGGCGACGGAGTTCCCCACGAAAGCCGCCTGCAGGTCCGTAGTCTCGAGACCGGCGTCCTTCAGGGCGTCTCCGACGGCCTCGATGGCGAGGCTCTTGAGATTTCGATCGAGGAACTTCCCGAAGTTGGTCATCCCGATGCCGGCGACGACGACGGCGGCCTCATTGCTCATTACGAACCCCTTGAGTCGTCCCCCGGGCGCGTGGCGCCTGTGGGTGGCGTGGCGGCGGTGGCGCGATTGAATATCAACTCTATCTATGATAACTATGATATAGCCATCCGTCATCTGGACAGTCGCAGGAGGCAAGATCACCGTGGACGTCTTCGAGGCGATCGGCAACCGGCGATCCATCCGCTTCTACCAGACCTGGCGGCCGGTCGAGGACTGGAAGCTCCAGACCATGCTCGAGGCCGCCCGTCTCGCCAGTCACGCCGCCAACGTCAACGCTCTGCGCGCCGTCGTCGTGAGGCGCGAGGACATCACCGAGGAGATGGCGGGAGCCACGCTCCCGGTGAACCTGCAACTCCGCTTCGCCCCTGTCCTCATCTTCTGGTACGGGGACATGGCCGCATGGGACGCCCAGGCCGACAAGCTCGTCGAACTCATGGACGTGGGCGCCCTGGCACCCGGCTTCGGCTGGTCGAAGGCGTTCATCGAGGACTTCATGGTCCCGATGACCAAGGCCGCTGCCGAGGCCGGCGACGGCGGTGCCGTGATGACCGCCCTCGACGCCGGCTGCGGCATCGCGCAGGCGCAGCTCACGGCCACGGCCCTCGGCCTCGGCACCTGCCTGAACCCGTTCTTCGGCGACGCCCAGGCCGTTCTCGGCCTCCCGGAGAACTCCCGCTGCTGGTGGGTCCAGACCGTGGGCTACCCGGCCGAGGACCCCGACGGCGGCGGCCAGCGGCCCCGCGAGCCGTTCGAGAACATGTTCCACCTCGGTCGCCACGGCAACCCCTTCCCGCGCGACGAGGACGTCGTCGCCGACCTCGAGCAGCTCGGAATGATCCAGGACCCGGCGCCCGCGTCCTGGCGCAAGGACGAGCTCCGCGCCCTCTCCGCGATGTTCGGCCTCCCGGAGTAACCCGGGGGCCGGGGTGAGCTTCTGGATCAACCCCGCCTGCTACGGCTGCGGCATCTGCGCGCAGGCCTGCCCGCGGGGGGCGATCCACCTCTCCAAGGGGTTCATGGCCGCCTACGAGATCACGGCCCTGGACTGCAACGACTGCGCCAAGTGCGCCATCGTGTGCCCGATCGACGCCATCGGTCCCGACCCGGGCTGGGCGGTCTGCCACGGCCGGGGCTGTCCCCTCACGAGCCGGCGCCTCGCCGAATGGGCCTGCACGGAGGCGGGCCGTCGTTGTCCCGAATGCGGCGGCTCCCTCTGGCGCGATCCGGATTCTGACCGGTGGTTGTGCACCCACTGCGACCCCGACTACCGGGTGGCTTGTCCCAAGATCCGCAAGCACCGCTCCGAGAGGGAGCACCAAGCCCCGGACCCGGGTTGAGCGTCAGACGGTCCGCGAGAAGACGGGCTTTGCGCCCGCACCGGCACCGGCCATGTGAGGGTCGAAGGCCATGGCCACGTTCCTGGGGAAGAGAGCGCCCAACTCGGTGAGCCGGAGACCGGAGTCGTCGGTCTCGGCCAGCCCCGTGGCCACGGCGCCGTCGTCCCCGCAGAGGGCGGCGATCTCGGCGGCGAAGTACTCCGTAGGCTCGACTCCGAAGCGGCCTGCCACGTCGGCCCAGACGACACGGCGGTTGCAGAGGATCTCGCCGATGACGTGTCGGCGGACGTCGTCGTCGCGGGTGCGGACGTAGCCCCGCTCCACCGGGAGCCGGCCGGCGTCGAGGACCACGCTGTAGGGGCGGAGGCGCTTGTTGTTCTGGAAGTAGCCGCCCGCGACGTCTCCGATCGCCGAGGCGCCCACGCCGATCATGTCCGGCGCCCGGGTCACCGTGTAGCCCATGAAGTTGCGGTGGAGGCGTCCGTCGTGCTGGGCCAGGACGAGCTCGTCGTCGGGCAGGGCGAAGTGGTCCATGCCGATCCAGACGTAGCCGTCGCCGGTGAGGACGTCCACGGCCTCGGCGAGCATCTCCAGCTTCGCGTCCCTGGCGGGCAGCGAGTCGGGGTCGATCACGCGCTGGTGGGGCTTCATCCAAGGGACGAAGGCGAAGGAGTAGACGGCGAGACGGTCGGGACGGAGGGCGGCCACCTGCTCCAGGGTGCCCCGGAACGACTCCGGCGTCTGGAGCGGGAGGCCGTAGACAAGATCGACGTTCACGGACTCGAAGCCGAGACGGCGGGCATCGGTGAGGAGCCGGACGGTCTCGGCGGCGGTCTGGTTGCGCCCGATCGCGACCTGCACGTCGGGCGTCATGTCCTGCACCCCGAGGGAGACGCGGTTGAAGCCCCAGGAACGCAGGGCTTCGAGGTGCTCACCAGTGGTCACGCGGGGGTCGACCTCCACGGAGGACTCGGTTCCGGCGGGGCGCTCGAAGGCGGCGTCCACGACCCCCTGGAGACGGCCCAGCTCGTCGGCGGAATAGAACGTCGGGGTGCCGCCGCCCCAGTGGTACTGGGCGAGTGTGCGCCGCTCGCCCAGGCGGCCGGCGACGAGCTCAACCTCCCGGCAGAGACGTTCGAGGTATGCCAGGGCCGGGTCGCGGTCGCGGGGGATCACGACGTGGCAGGCGCAGAAGGTGCAGCGGTGCTCGCAGAACGGCAGGTGCACATACAGGGAGAGGGGCGCGTCGGCGCTGCGAGCGGCTGTCGTGAGGTGACGGCCGTAGACGTCCTCGCCCACGTCGGTCGTGAACTCCACCGCCGTCGGGTAGGACGTGTAGCGGGGCCCGGGCCGGTCGTGGCGGGCGAGCAGTTCCGGTGTGACCTGGATCGTCATGGGTGCACCGCAAGGCTAGTGCCGGTCCCCGCCGCTCCCCCCAGACCAAACCGGTCCCCGCCGCTCCCCCCAGACCAAACCGGTCCCCGCCGCTCCCCCCAGACC
>CAYJLW010000038.1:8624-39946 GCA_964370965.1 uncultured Acidimicrobiia bacterium
CCGGTCCCCGCCGCTCCCCCCAGACCAAACCGGTCCCCGCCGCTCCCCCCAGACCAAACCGGGCGCGCCGCGCGTCGAATATGACGCGCAACGCGCCCAGAAACGTGGGAGGACGCCCCTCACAGGGGAAGGTCGATGGCCTCGGTCTCGCCGTCGGGGCCGGTGTGGACGACCCGCAGGGGTGGGGGGCCTCCGCCGGCCCCGAGACCGAAGTGCGGGATCACGCGCCCGGCGAGAGCGAGGAGGTCCCCAGGGTCGACGGCGGCCTCGGGCGGGAGGACACCGGGGCCGCCCACCTTGCCCGCCGCCATGAGCGCTGCCCCCATGGCCGCGGGGATGCCCGTGCCCTCCCCCGCTCCCGCCTCCGTGGAGGACATCGAGAACACGTAGGTGTGGACGTCACCGTCCTTGCGTCCGGAGATCTCCACCTTCAGGCAGCCCTGCGGGCTGTTCATGCCGGCGTCGGCGAGGAGGCCGGGGCGTCGGGCGATGACGTGGGCGACGGCGACTTCGAGGGGGACGACCTCGCTCCCCTGCACGTCCAGCGGTTCCTCGGTGCACATCCCCACGCGGACCATGTCCATGGTGAGGTCGAAGTACGTCAGGGGGAGGACGACGCCGAGGTTCGTGGCCCGGCGGAGGCCGGGTATGTGGCGCGGCAGCGTGATCGTCTCGGGGTGCGGGTACGGATAGACCGGGCAGGTCCCGACGTCGGGGAAGTCCGTCTCTCGCGCGAGAGCCGCCCCGCTGTCCTCGAGCATGCGCACGGTCGTGAAGGCGCCGTCGAGGAACATCGGGATGTCGCTCGTCATGGCGTGGATGCGGTGCTTCACGACGGCGGGACCTTCGCCGGGTTCCCCGCCGTGGACGTGCATGACGTCGACGGCCTCGACGACGTCCAGAAGGCTGTCGGCGCACATGCGCACGAAGACGTTGGCGAGGCCGGGCGAGTTCCCCATCCCGATCAGCGCCGAAACGCCCGCCGTCCGCGCCGCCTCGTGCATCCCGAGCATGGTCTCAGTGGCGTCGAGGTCGTCACAGACGTCGACGTAGGGCACGCCTGCTTCGATGACGGCGGCCAGAACGCCGGGGCCGAAGCGGTAGAAGGGTCCCACGCAGTTGAGCGCCACCGTGGCGCCGGCGACGACCTCGGACACGCTGTCGGGGGAGGCGGCGTCGAAGGCGGCGCCGCTGACCCCGGCGCGACCGGCGGCCTCCGCCACCGCCCGGGCGGCTTCCCCGTCCCTGTCCGCGACGACGATCTCGTCGATCTCCTCGAGGGCGGCCAGCGCCCGCACGGCGACCCCGCCCACACCTCCGCATCCTCCCAAGACGACGATTCGCGTCACGCGCCCTTCTCCCTTCGTGATGCCCGATGCCGGCCGCCGAGGCTACCCGGCCCCCTCGGGCGTCGGCCCGCCCGCCGATCCGCCGTCGCTGGATTTGTCATTTCGGCCGGTTCCGGTCCAGTCTCATCCCTAGCTACGATTACCAGCAATTGAACCCCGGACGGGCGTTGCAGCCGGGGCTGCCGGAACGGTTCGGCTCGGACGGCCGCACCCTCTCCCCCCGGCGTGCTGGACTACAGCAGGAGGCCAGGTAATGCCCGGACGGATGGACCGCCGGAGCTTCCTCAAGCTCACCGGCGCCGCAGGTCTCGCCGCCGCCGCCGTTCAAGTCGAGTCCGGCCTCGGACTCACGTTCCTGCAGGGCGCCGAAGGCGTGGCGAACCCCCTCCTCGCCTACCCGAACCGCGACTGGGAGAAGCTCTACCGGGACCAGTACCACTACGACTCCTCCTTCACGTACGTCTGCGCCCCGAACGACACGCACATGTGCCGGTTCCGGGCCTTCGTGCGCAACGGCATCGTCGTCCGCCAGGAACAGAACTACGACGGCGGCATGTACGGCGACCCGCAGGGCAACCACTCGACGGTGGCCTGGAACCCCCGGGGCTGCCTGAAGGGCTACACGCTCCACCGGCGCGTCTACGGCCCCTACCGCGCCAAGCACCCGATGGTCCGCAAGGGCTGGAAGCAGTGGGCAGACGACGGCTTCCCGTCCCTCTCCGACGACGCCGGCCGCCGCAGCGAGTACAAGTTCGACGACCGCGGCGACGACGACTTCGTCCGGGTGAGTTGGAACGAAGCCGTGCGCTACGTCGCCAAAGGGCTCGAGGCCGTGGCGAAGACCTACAGCGGCAAGGAGGGTCGGCGCCGCCTCGTCGAAGAGGACAAGTACCCCAAGGAGATGCTGCACTTCTGGGAGGAGTCGGGCGTTCGCACGATCAAGATCGGCTCCTCGCTGCCGCCCCACGGGGTGGTCGGCAAATTCGGCCCCTTCCGCTTCTCGAACACCCTTGCTCTTCTCGACGCCAAGGTGCGCAAGGTCGGCCCCGAGAAGGCCCTCGGGGCGCGGGGCTGGTGCGAGTACACCTGGCGTGGCGACCAGGCCCCCGGCTTCCCCTTCGTCCACGGCCTGCAGACCACCGACGTCGACTTCAACGACCTGCGGAACTCCCGGCTCCTGGTCATGATCGGGAAGAACCTGATCGAGAACAAGATGTCGGACAACCACTTCCTCAACGAGCTCATGGAGCGCGACGGCAAGATCGTCACGATCAGCCCCGAGTACTCCCCCCCCTCGACGAAGTCCGACTACTGGATCCCGGTGCGCCCGGGTCTCTCCGACACCGCCGTCGTGCTCGCCGTCGCCAAGGGGATCATCGACCGCAACCTCTACGACGTCGCCTTCGTGAAGCAGTTCACCGACATGCCGCTGCTCGTACGCCTCGACACGCTCGAACTGGTGCGGGCCGACGAGGTCTTCCCCGGCTACGAGAACAGTCTCGACCCCAACGGACCCAGCTTCAAGCAGCAGGGCCTCCTGCCCGAGCAGTACGAGAAGCTCGGCGACCGTGTCCTCCTCGACCAGAGCGGCCAACCCCGCGCCGTGAACCGCGAAGTGGTCGGGGCCAAGCTCGTGGCCACCGGCGTCGACCCCACCCTGGAGTACAAAGGCAAGCTGAAGCTCGCGAACGGCAAGGACGTCGAGGTCGCCACGGTGTTCACCATGTACCGGGAACACCTGAAGGACTACGACGTCGACACGGCCTGCGAGATCAGCGGTGCCCCCAAGGATCTCGTCGAGCGACTCACCGTGGACCTCGCCACGATCAAGCCCGCCGCCATCCACATCGGCGAGGGCGTGAACCACTACTTCCACGCCACGCTCCACAACCGGGCGACGTTCCTCGTGCAGATGCTCACGGGCAACATCGGGAAGTTCGGTACCGGGGTGAGCACCTGGGCGGGCAACTACAAGGGGGCCATCTGGCAAGCGGCGCCGTGGTTCGGCCCGGGTGTGGGCGGCTACGTGAACGAGAACCCGTTCGAGCCCGTGATGGACCCGAAGGCGACGTACACGAAGGACACGACGGTCCAGTACAAGGAGGACGAGGAGGTCGGCTACTGGGGCTTCGGCGACCGGCCCCTCATCGTCGACACCCCGAAGGCGGGCCGCAAGGTCTTCACGGGCAAGACCCACCTGCCCTGCCCCACGAAGGTGATCTGGTACAACAACGCCAACCTCATCAACCAGGCGAAGTGGGCCTACGAGCTCGTCAGGAACGTGAACCCCAAGGTCGACATGATCGTCGACCAGCAGATGGAATGGACGGGTTCCGCGGAGTTCGCCGACATCCATCTGCCCGTGAACAGTTGGCTCGAGCTGCAGACCTACGAGATGGGGGGTTCGTGTTCGAACCCCTTCCTGCAGATCTGGAAGGGCGGCATCAAGCCCCTTCACGACACCAAGGACGACGTCGCGATCTGGGCCGAGGTCGGCCGGGCCCTGGCCAAGGAGGTCCACGAGCCCCGTCTCGCCGACATGTGGGAGTTCGCCGAGACGCCCGAGATCTACATCGACCGGGTCCTGAAGGCGTGCTGGACGACCGAGGGCTACACCACCGAGGACGTCGTGGCGGGCAAGTACGGCGTTCCCGGCGGAGCCCTGTTCCAGTACCGCTCCTACCCCCGGGTGCCGTTCAAGGAGCAGGTCGAGGAGAGCCTCCCCTTCTACACCGACACTGGCCGCATGAACGCCTACTGCGACCTGCCCGAGGCGATCGAGTACGGCGAGAACCTCATCGTGCACCGCGAGACCGTGGAGGCGACGCCGTACCTGCCCAACGTGATCGTCTCCTCGAGCCCGTACCTGCGTCCGAAGGACTACGGCATCCCCCTTGACGACGTCGATCCGGACAGGCGGGCCGTGCGCAACGTCAAGATGCCCTGGTCCAAGGTGAAGAAGACGAAGAACCCGCTGTGGACCAAGGGCTACAAGCACTACTGCCTCACCCCGAAGTCCCGCCACAGCACCCACTCTTCCTGGGCGGTCACAGACTGGAACTGGATCTGGAACTCGGACTTCTCCGACCCCTACCGCGAGGACAAGCGCCTCCCGGGCGTGGGCGACGTCCAGCTCCACATGAACCCGGACGACGCCAGGGACCTCGACGTCGACAACGGCGACTACGTCTGGGTGGACGCCAACCCCGCCGACCGTCCCTACATCGGCTGGACGGAAGACGACGACTTCTACGAGGTCGCGCGGCTCATGGTGCGCGCCACCTACAACCCGGCCTACCCCCGGGGTGTGACGATGCTGAAGCACGCCTATTACATGTCGACCCCGCGCACGGTCGCCGGCCAGAAGGAGCGCCGCGACGGCCGCGCCCTGGCCGCCGGGACCGGCTACCAGTCCAGCTTCCGGCGGGGGAGCCAGCAGAGCATCACGCGGGGTTGGGCGCCCCCCATGCACCAGACCGACACGTTGTTCCACAAGAAGCTCGGGACGATGGGCTACGTGTTCGGGTACCAGGAGGACAACCACGCCATCAACACGATCCCGAAGGAGACGCTGGTGCGCATCACGAAGGCCGAACCGGGCGGCCTCGACGGCGCGGCCTGGGCGCCGGGGCGCAGCGGCATGGCCCCGGGGGACGAGAACGGCGAGATGCGCGACTACATCGCCGGCAAGTTCATCGTCATGAAGGGGATCTGATGGCCCAGTCCAAGCAGGAGTTCGCGGCCGACGACCCCTTCGAGCTGGTCGGCTGCACCTACGACGTGGAGGCCGGCACCGACCCCGACCTGGAGATGGCCCGCTGCTTCGTCGAGGAGTACGCCTTGATGGGGTTCCCGGCGCAACGCATTCGGGCCCTGTTCGAGGCGGAGTTCTTCGCCGGGACCCACGACATCCTGTCTCGCCGGGGTCCGGAGTTCGTTGACCGCATCCTCGCCGACGTGTTCGGCGCGCCCGTGCAAGGAGTCTGACGATGCCGGACGTCTACAACTGGCACCTCGGCCGAAACATGTCCTACCGCTTCGACGGCGGCGACCGCGAGCGGCAGTTCGCCGCCGTCTTCAACACCAACCGCTGCATCGCCTGCCAGACCTGCTCCATGGCCTGCAAGTCGACCTGGACGCACTCCCCCGGCCAGGAACTCATGTGGTGGAACAACGTGGAGTCGAAGCCCTTCGGGGGCTACCCCCGCAACTGGGACACGAAGACGCTCTCCCTCGTCGACGAGAAGAACCCCGGCGCCCAGGTGTGGGACGCCGCCCAGCCCCGCACGGCGAAGGCGCCCTACGGTCGCTTCGACGGCAAGACGATCTTCGAGCTCGCCGACGGCAAGGAGGAGCAGGCGGTCGGCTACATCCCGGACATGGCCGACTGGAAGGCCCCGAACATCTACGAGGACCACGCCACGAAGTTCTCCAAGGAGGGCGTGTCCCTGCCGGTACACAAGGGCTGGTTCTTCTACCTGCAGCGGATCTGCAACCACTGCACGTACCCGGCGTGCCTGGCGGCCTGCCCCCGCAACGCGATCTACAAGCGGCCCGAGGACGGCATCGTCCTCATCGACCAGGAACGTTGTCGCGGCTACCGCAAGTGCGTCGAGGCCTGCCCGTACAAGAAGTCGATGTACAGGCCCACCACGCGCACGTCGGAGAAGTGCATCGCCTGCTATCCCCGGATCGAGGGTGAGGACCCCCTCACGGAGGGGCTCCCGATGGAGACCCGCTGCATGACGGCGTGCGTGGGCAAGATCCGCCTCCAGGGTCTCGTGCAGGTCGAGGCCGACGGCACCTGGACGAACGACCCGACGCACCCCCTCTACTACATGGTGCACGAGGAGCAGGTGGCGCTCCCCCTCTACCCGCAGTTTGGGACGCAGCCGAACGTGTACTACATCCCACCCCGGTGGGTGCCCCGGGAGTACCTGCACCAGATGTTCGGCCCCGGCGTCGACGGGGCGATCGAGCGCTACACGAACCCGTCCCGCAAGCTGCTCGCCGTCCTGCAACTCTTCCGCATCACCCAGAAGATCATCTTCTCCTTCGAGGTCATCCCGGGCCCGAAGGTCGCGGAGCTGAACCTCCACGGCGTCACCAAGGAGATCTTCAACGACACCGCCGTGGGCTACGACTCCCAGGGCAGGGAGATCGTGCGGGTGACGGTCGAGGAGCCGCGCATCGAACGCCCCGACAAGCTGAACTCGATCTGACGATGGAGACCGCCGTGACCACACCACCCACGGACGACGAACGCTGGAGCGTCGCCGCCGCCAGGGGCGCGCTCTACGAGTTCTGTGTCCGGGGCCTCGCGTTCCCCTCGGCCGACCACGAGGCGGCGATCCGGAGACGGCTCGTGCCGCTGCTGCGCAGCGTGGAGCCCGCCGACGACGAGCTCGCCCGGCGACTCGGCGTGGCACTCGATCTCGCCGAAGCCACCGCCTGGGACGAGCTCGGCGAAGCTCACTCCCACCTCTTCACGGCCGTGGAGTCACAGGACTGCCCCCCCTACGAGACGTCCTACAGCACACGGGACGTCTTCCGCCAGACCGACGTCATGGCCGACGTCGCGGGCTTCTACCGCGCCCACGGCGTCGAGGTCGGCGGTGTCGAGAGGGAACGACCCGACCACGTCGCCGCCGAGCTCGACTTCATGTCGTTCATGGCCCGCAAGGAGGCCTTCGCCCTTGCCCACCTCGGCGCGGACGAGGTCGCGGAGTGCGCACGCACCCAGGACCTCTTCCTCACGGACCATCTGGGGTGCTGGGCGCCGTCCTTCGGGAGCCGGGCGGCGGCCGTGGCCGAACACCCGTTCCACGCCGCCGTGGGAGCGCTCGTGCACCACTGGGTTCTCGCCGACATGGCAGCGCGGGGGGTCGAGCCCGCCGAGGTTCTCGACGACCCGCTTCCGCCACCTGAACCCGACGACGGCGAGTGCGGTCCCACCGGGGGGCCATGTCCGGTGCCGGCGGCAACGACCATCGAGGGGAAGGAGTGACGATGACGGAAACGGTGACCAGGCCGCCCGCCCGGCGCCGCTTGGCGATGCTGGCCGCGGTCGTGCTGCTGCTCCTCGCCGCCCAGGCCCTCCCCCTGGAGGCCGGCCTTCCGGCCGTGTCCCAGTCGAGCACTGTGACGGCGTTGCGGGCGACGGGAGATCCGGGCCTCGACCCGTGGAGCGGTATGTGGGGTCGGGTCGCGGGCGTCGAAGTGCCCCTCACAGCCCAGAAGGTCACCTACCCACAGGGGGGCGGCGGCCTGGAGCCCCCGGTCGCTGTGGTCCGCGCCGTGCACTTCAAGGACCGGATCTTCGTGCGCATGGAGTGGGACGACACCACGAAGGACGACTCCACGGTCCGCCCCCAGGACTTCGCCGACGGTGCCGCCATCGAATTCCCGGGAGAGGCGGCGGCCACGGTCCCCTACTACTGCATGGGCCAGGCGGACTCGGGTGTGAACATCTGGCAGTGGCGGGCCGACAGCCAGGCGGGCTTCCCCACCTACCCGAAGCAGGTGTTCCCCAACGCCTACGTCGACGTGTGGCAGAAGGGCAACGACCACTACTACACGGCCCGCGACGCCGGGAACCCCTATGCCGTGCGCACGAAGGACCCCGTGCAGAACCTCGTCGCCCTGGGCTTCGGCACCCTCGGGCCCGCGAAACGCCAGCCCGTCACGGGCCGGGGCGTCTACAACGACGCCAAGGAACGCTGGGCGGTCGTCTTCACCCGCTCGTTCGCGTCCCCCGGCAAAGGCCAGCCCGGCTTCACGGCGGACGCGGCGACCGACGTCGCCCTCGCCGCCTGGAACGGCGCCAACGGCGACCGCAACGGGCAGAAGACGATCTCGCAGTTCATGAAGCTGGAGTTCTCCGAGAGCAGGGTCCCCGCCTCGCACCTCGGTCTCGTCATCGGCCTCCTGGTGCTCGTCACCGTGGTCGCGGTGGCGATCGTGATCGCCCTCAGCCGGATGAGCGCCCACGTCACAGGAGACGCCGGCTCCGGAGAAACCGCGGCGTGACAATCGGCCCGGCCCACGAGGGGCGGCATACGGCGGTCCCGTCGTGGTCGGAGTGGGTTCTCCGTGGCCTCGCCCTCGCCGCGGCCACGGAACTCGTCGTCCTCCGGATCGCCACTCGCACGGCGATCCACGTCCCGGGCGTCCAACAGTTCACCGGCCCCTACTCGGTGCTGGCGGGCACGGGCCGCTTCGCCTTCCGGGTGGCAGTCCTCCTCCTCGTCGCCACCCTGCCGGTGACGGCCCTGTTCCTCGTGCGTAGGGGCCGGGCGGGGACGGTGGCCGCGACCGGGGTTGTGATGTTCCTCATCGCGGCCGGGGCCGCCCTCGCGGGCATCGACCCGCTCGCAGTCGGTCTCGTCTCCCTTGTGGCCGCCGTCCTCGCCGCGGTGGGGGCGACCGCGGACCGGCCCACGGCCGCGCGGGTCGTGATCGGCTTCTTCGTCGCCGCCTTCCTCGCCTTCGGCCTCCACACCCTCGTGCAACTCGCCGGCCAGGGCGGCCTGGGGACCCTCAGCTTCCGCCCGCTCCTGGCCCTGGGCGAGCTCCTCGGGCTCGCGTTCCTGGTCACCACCCCGCTCCTCGTCCCGGCCCAAGACCGCCGGTTCCGAGGCCTCCCCGAGATACTCCTCACCGCCGGAGTGGCGGCCGTGGTCCTTGCCGCCGTCCTCGGGAATCCGGCGACGGCCAAAGTCCTGCTCCTCTGGAACTTCGGCCTCGCCGGCTACTACCCGGCTGTGCTCTACGCTGCCGGCACCGGCGCCCTCACCTTCACGCTCCTCCGCCTCCTGCGCACCGGCGACAGCAGCGCCGCACTCGGCCTCGTCCTCCTCGTCTGCGGCGCCGTCGGCCTCCACAGCACCTACCAGAGCGGCCTCGTCCTCGCCGGCCTCGCCGTCCTGGGCCTGTCCCCGCCGCCTCCCCCCCTTCCCGAACTCGTCGCGGAAGACGCGCGCGGGGGCGCGCTTTGCGCGAGCGGTTCGGAGGGGAACGGGGAGGGAGAGAGCCGCGAGGAGCCGGCGGAGTTGTTGCTGCAGCGTTGCGGGCGACCGTAGTGTTCCGGAAGGCGTCCGAGGAGCAGGCCCGATCGACGAAGCAGAGTTCGCCCGCTGGCAGCAAGAGGCAACACGAGCTCTCGAGGCCGCCCGAGTCCAGACCGCCGCCGGGCTCCACAACTGGGCGTGCTTCGCCGCCGAACAGGCCGGCCAGCTCTCCCTGAAGGGACTGCTGCACGGCGTGGGCGCCGCTCCCTGGGGCCACGACCTCGTGGAGCTCGGCACCAAGGCTGCAGAGGCTCTCGGGCCCGCCTGGCCCAAGGAGCTTGAGGCCGCGCTCCAGACGTTGTCGCAGTACTACATCCCGACCCGCTACCCCGACGCGAACCCGTCCGGGTCGCCCGGGGAGCACTACGGGGCACACGACGCCCGCAACGCCGTCTCCCTCGCCGAGAACCTCCTCGTCTCGGTCGCCGGCATCTGGGCGGCGCTGCTCCAGGCCAATGGCTCCTGAGCCCCTGGGGCGGCGCGCCGTTCCGGCGCTCGTCCGGCGACACGCGGAGCGGACCGCCGACATCGCAACGGTCCGCCGCTGGGCCGGCGAGCTCGACCCTTCCCTCGGAGTCCGCGCCGTCGTCATCTTCGGGTCGGTCGCCCGGGGGGACTTCAACGTCTGGAGCGACGTCGACGTCCTCGTGGTCGCGGATCACCTCCCCGACCGATGGCCGGAGCGCCTCGCCCTGCTCTGGGCCGGGCGCCCTGCGCGACTCTGCCCGCTCGGGTGGACCCCGGAGGAGTACCGCGGGCAGCTCGCACGGAGGAACCCGATCGCCGTGGAGGCCTCGGAAAGGGGCATCGTGGTCGGAGGCCGCCTCGACCGCCTGGCATGAGCGGGATCCGCTCAACCGGTGGTCAGCCTTGCGTGAACTCGGAGTCCTGGGCGAGGGCGGCCGGGAAGAGGATGTTGTTCTCCTCGTGGATGTGGAGGTGGACGTCCGTCTCGAGGGCGGCGAGGCCCTGGAGCATCATCGTGTAGCTCGGGCAAGCGTCGGGCGGCACCCGGTAGCCGTCGGTGAGGCGGTGGAGCTCGGAGAGGGCGGCGCCGGCGTCGTCGTGCTCCATGAGCATGACGCGGATCGGCGACGCCAGCGTCCCGCAACCGTGCACCGGCATCTCGTCGGGGTCTTCGAGCCCGCGGATCGCCGGGAACAGGATCTGCTCCTCTTTCGCCATGTGGACCATGAGCTCGTGGGCGAGACGGCCGGAGACGGCCCGTACCTGGCGGAGCTCGGGGTGGTTCTCGCCGTGGACCTCCGCCACCTTGGCCGCGAGCTCGTCGAGTCGCGGGAGTTGGTCGTAGAGGAACGCGTGGTGGCGCTCCAGGATGTGGTGCGTGAGCGCGGCGGGCGTGGCGCCGGCGACCTCGGCGTCGCAGCTCCCCCGCGCTTCCCCGGCCTCCAGGAGGGCGACGAGAACCTCCTCCACCGCCAGGCCCGCCCCCGCACACGCGTCGGCGAGGCTGCGGGAACCCCCGCAGCAGTAGTCGAGCCCGTATCGCTCCAGCACGGCCGCTCGGGCGGAGTTCTCCGTCACGATCCCGCCGAGGGAGGTGTTCGCGTCGATTCCCGGCATGTCACTCACCTTTCTCCGTGTCCCGCCGTCGCTGCGGGCTTCTCTGTTGGCCGCTGCACATCTGTCGCGTAAGGGGCGGCTCCGCCGCCCCGGACCCAAGCCCGGCGGATGGCGGCCAAGGGGGGGGAGGTCGAGGGGGGACGCAGTCCCCCTTTGAAGTCACAGCATGGAGGCAGCGAACATGGAGACACGGTCGATGGTGCCGTCCATGATCGAGAGGAGCTTGGCGTCCCGGTAGTACTTCTCGACAGGGTATTCCTTCGAGATGCCGTATCCGCCCAGGAGTTGCACCATGTCGGAGGTGACCTTCATGACGGTCTCGGAGGCCACGGTGCGGGCGGCCATGGCGAGCTTCACGTCACCCCGGCCCTCGGAGGCGAGCCAGGCGGACTTCCAGAGCAGGGCGCGGGAGGCCTCGATGGTCCGGAAGGCGTCGAAGAGCTTCTGCTTCACGAGTTGGTGCTCGAAGATGGGCTTGCCGCCTTGCACCCGCTCCTTGGCGTGGGCGAGACCGTACTGGAACGCCGCCGTGGCCACGCCGGTGGCGAGGAGCCCCACGCTCGTGTTGCCCGCCGTCACGATGAACTCCAGGAGCATCCTGTACGCGGGACCGGGCGGCACGACGAGCATCTCTTCGGGCACCCAGACGGAGTCGAAGAAGATCTCGGACTGGTTCAGGGCCCGGAGACCGAGTTTGTTGAGCGGGCGGCCCTTCGTGATGCCCTCGACACTCGTGGGGATGAGGAAGGTCCCGGTGCCGTTCATGTCGCCACCGGTCTCCACGGCCGCCATGAGGAGGATCATGTCGGAGTACCAGCCGTTGGACACGAAGGCGGACTTGCCGCCGTCGATACGGTAGCCGGCGCCCTCCTTCACGGCGACGGGGCCCCCGCCCTCCTGGGGCTGCGCCTTCGTGCGGAAGCGGATCTTCTCCTCGTCGAACGTGAAGATGTCCGAGCCCACGTCGGGTTCCGTGATCGCCCAGCAGCCGCTGTGGGTGCCCCGGGTGTCGTCGAGGTACGCCTCGGCGTACTCCTTGTACACGGGGAGGCGGCTCTGGAGCTGGAACATGTTCACCAGCATCGCTCCGAGGGGCGCCACGAGCATGTGGCTGGCGAGGCCGGCCCCACCGACTGCGAGCTCCTCGGTGACGAGGTAGCCGGCGAACTGGGAGAGGCCGAGACCGCCCATCTCCTCCGGCGTGGTGAGCTTGTGGAAGCCCATCTCGTGAAGCTTCCCGAGGATCCCTTTGAAGGCGTCGCTCGTGTAGGCCTCCTCGGGATCGACGAAGGCCTCGATGGCCTCCTCGGCGGGACGGAGCTCGTTCTTGACGAAGTCGCGGGTGACTTTGAGGATCTCCTCGACATCGGCGGGCAGGTCGTAGCCGAACATCTCTCGTCTCCCTCTCTTCTCTCAGCTTCCCTGGGGTGTCACACGGCGTATCTCGACCCTCGTCGCCCGGTCGGTCGTGGCGGGCTGCCACGCCGTGGGTTGGTAGTTGAGGTGGCCGTAGCCGGCCGCGAGGTGCAGCCATTTCACCATGCCGCCCTCGACCTCGTTGGGGCCCTTCCAGTCCCGGAACTGGTAGCTCTCCCAGCCGTTGTAGACGATCGCCTGGCCGGGGCGCACGGACCCGTTCACGCGGGCCCGCACCACGAAGGAGCCGGAGTCGTTGAAGACCTCGACCTCGTCGTGGTCGGCGATGCCGCGGGCAGTGGCGTCGGCGTCGTTCATCGCCACGTGGGGTTCCCCTCTGTGGGTCTGGAGGAGGTCCCGATTGGCGATGTTCATCCGGTGGACACTCCAGCGGCAGTGTCCCGACGTGAGCTTGAAGGGGTGGTCCCCGCCCATGGCCGGCGGGTCCTTGTGGCAGGGCAGCGCCTCGCCGGCCTCCAGGAACCACGGGTGGTCTATGTAGAACTGCGCCCGCCGGGTGAGTGTCGGGTAGGGATCCCCCATCTCCACGTGGTTCCGCAAGGGAGTGTGGGTTTCGTTCTCCGGGAAGGGGGACGCCTGGGCGAGGCCATAGGGCAGCACCCCCCAACCCGTGAAACGAACGTGACCGGCCTCCCGCACGGTGCTGAGGTCGGTGCCCTCGGGCAGCGTGCCCGTGAGCACGGAGTCCCGCACCATCTCGTCCGTGCGGACCTCTTCGTCGGTGTAGTGGCCCCCGAGGGTGTAGCGGTCCCAGAGCCCGTCGTAGCGCTGGGAGATCCCGGCGGCGTCCTTGAAGGTCTCGAGACCCCGGGCAGCCGCCCGTTCGGCGATCGCCTTGGTGAGGCCGGCGAAGAGGTCCCACTCCCCTTTCGCCTCACCCGCGGGATCCTGGGAGCGGTCCGAGAAGATGAGGTTCATGACGTGCGGGGTCGGGATGTGGAAGTCGAGCTTCTCGTAGTGCTGGGCGGCGGGCAGGACGAGGTCCGCGTGCAGTGCCGTGATCGAGAGGCGGGAGTCGATGACCGCCACGAAGTCGAGCTTCGCCCAGAGACCGTCGAGGACGACCTGGCTGCCGCCGCGGGTGCGCCGCAACATGTTGCCCCCGCATTCGATGAGGACCCGCGGAGGCTTGTGCGGCGGCAGCTTCACGAGGCCGTCCCACCAGCCCGCGGCCAGGGCTTCGTCGACGAGGGTGTCGAAGTCCCTGGGCATCGAAGGGTCGTTCCAGTCCCGGCGCGCCCACCGTTCCCGGTAGCCCCCGTGGTAGTACCAGAAGAAGAACGGCGGCACCATGCCGCTCTGCATGCGCGAGAGAGCCCCGGCCGCCAGCTCACGGCTCATGGTGGGGTCGGCCGCCAGGCCCATGTCCACGAGCATCTCGAGGGCCCCCACGACCATCTCGGCACCCGCGAGGCCCGGCTGCGTCTTCGCCATGACTATGGCGGGGCCGTCGAACATGCCGGCGCTCCAGGAGCGGATCCCGGCGCCCTTCTTGCCCCAGTTCCCCGTGAGGGCCAGGAGCAGGCACAGCGACCTCTCGATGAGGTCCCCGTGGTAGTACTTCGACGCCGCCGCCCCGAACAGGATGTTGGTCTTCTTCACCGCGACCTTGCGGGCGAGGTCCCGGATCACGTCGGGGTGAACACCGCAGCGGGCCGAGGCCGCCTCGGGAGCGTAGCCCGCGTCGAGGTGCTCGCGCAGGAGCGAGAGCACGGGTGCGACCTCGACCGTGCTGCCGTCCAGGAGCCTGACTCCGGTGCGGCCATCGAGGCTGGGCAGGGCGTCGAGGAGGAGCGGGCCCCGGGGCGCGGCCACCGTGTCGCCGTCGACGCTGTGGAAGAAGACGTCGTCGCGCCCGCCCTCGGTGACGTCGGACTCCCGCAGGAACCGCTGCGTGTCCGTGCGGACCAAGAGGGAGAGGTCAGTCTGGGTGGCGACAAACCCGTCGTCGGCGAGGCCCTCGGCCAGGATCACCTGACACATGGACAACGCCAGGGCGGCGTCGCTCCCCGGCTCCACGGGGACGAAGAGGTCGTTGTGCATCCCCGAAGCGTTGTAGTCCGGGGCGAACATCACGACCTCGGCGCCGTGGTAGCGGGCCTCGTACACGAAGTGGGCGTGGGGGATCCGGGTGAACGCCGGGTTGAGGTGCCAGACGAGGAACAGTTCCGAGTGGAACCAGTCGTCGATCGAGGACACGAGGCCGTACTTGCCGAACGTGATGTGCATCCCGACGTTGAAGTCGTTGGTGGTGGCGTTGAAGTCGGTGACCGTGCCCCCGATGACGTTCATGAAGCGGTGCGTGGGGGCCACCGTGGTCATCTCCGGCGTGCCCTCGTGTACGACTGTCTCCGGGCCGGCGCCCTCGATGGCATCGACGATCGCGTCGGCCAGAGCCGTGTACGCGTCGTCCCAGGAGATCTCCTCCCATCGCCCCGAACCCCGCTCCCCCACCCGGCGCATCGGCCTCAGGACCCGGTCGGGGTTCGAGAGCTGCCGGCTCCATGCGGCGCCCTTGTTGCAGCCCATGGGGTTCATGTCCGGGACGCCGTCCTCGACGTGCGCGAACGTCCCGCCCACCTCTTCGTGGTGGACCTGGCCGTCGCGCACGTAGACGCGGTAGGAGCAGTTCCCCGGGTAGCAGTCGACGCAGTGGGACCCCCACCGGACGTCGTCCCACGTCCAGAGGTCGCGATACCGCTGCAATCCGTCGTCCGATCCGGGGACTCTCGTCATCGACAACCCTCGAGTTCGCTACTGGTACGACTTCACGTCTTGAGCCACGAACGCCGACCTGCCGCGTGAGGGGCGGCTCCGGCGCCTCGGACTCGCCTCAGGCGCCGGCGTGTCGAGCCAGGGGGGTTCTCAAGGGGGGACTCGTCCCCCCTTGAAGGTCAGACTCCCAGGACTCCGGCCACATACCCGCGGTCGGTCTGAGCGAACTGGGCCACCGTGCCCGCCGCCCAGGCGAAGAACCCGCTGGGCCCGGCCGCGGTGACGGCCTCGGCGAAGCGCGGCACCCAGACGCCGAACTGGCGGTCGTAGAAGTCCAGTTGCGCCCGCTGGAAGGACTTGCGGAGCCGGTCCGAGGGCGCCGCCGCCTCCTTGAACGCGAGGAACTGCAGGAAGTCGCACTCCGTGGCGAGGTGGTCGGTGGGCAGGTCCCCGCCCGCCTGCAGGCCGTAGTACTCGAAGAAGCGCACGACCTCTTCGACGTTGCGCCCGGCGTCCTCGAAGTACGAGCCCGCCAAGATGGAGGAGGCACCCGACGAGTCGAAGAGCGTGTTGTACTCGGTCTCGTAGGCGTCCTTGGAGACGTCTTCGGCGATCTTGGCCTCACCTATGTCGAAGGGGAATGTGAGCAGGGCGGCGGCCTCTGTGAGCTCCTTGGCCCACTGGCCGTCACGGGCCTTCTCGTAGTGCTCGGTGTCGGGTGCGGCGAAGAGCTGACCCAGCACCTGGTACACAGCGCTGCGCGCTGTGGTCTCGTTCTCTTCGATCTCGACGGCCTGCTGGCCCGAGTCCTTCAGTTCGAGACCGGTGAGCGAGTAGATGAACAAGATGGTCTCCTAGCTGTCGGAACCGGTGTCGCCCGCGACCTTCGCCGGGCTGCGGTCGAGCTGGGCCGGGTCCCCGGTGAAGGGCCCGAAGAGGTCGAGCCAGTTGTAGACGATGAGCGTCTCGAGCATCTCGGACTGCCCGCCGCTGCGCACGGTCTCGAGCTCGCTCTTGAGCTTGTCGATGGCGGTGTGCACCTTGGGGCCGAAGAGGGACTCCAGGTACTCCGGGGGGATCCGAGGGGTCTCGTAGTCGATCGACATGTCCTCGTTGAGGCGGTACGGCGCCAGCGGGGGGACGTAGAAGATGTTCGGGCCCGTGCCCGACTCGGGGTGCAGCGGCAGGGCCACGCCCCACTCGTTCACGAGCTTGTGGATGGGGCCTTCCTCGTCGTCGAGCATGCCCACGAACACGAGCCGCCCGGGGCACTGGCGGGCACACGCCGGGGCGACGCCCTCTTCGAGCCGGGGGAAGCACATGATGCAGTGCTGGGAGACGTTGCGCGCGTAGTTGAAGTAGATCTTCTTGTACGGGCAGGCCTCCATGCAGAAGCGGAAGCCCTGGCACTCGTCCTCGTTGCGGAGCACGATGCCGTCCTCGCGGCGCTTGTACATGGCGCCCGTGGGGCAGGCCTCGGCGCACACGGGACGCGTGCAGTGGTTGCAGAGGCGGGGCAGGTAGAAGTAGTACGAGTTCGGGTACTCGCCGGCGCCCTGGTCCTCGTCCCAGTTCATGCCCCACTTCGTGGTGCCGTCACCGGTCTCGATGGGCCGCAGGTGCGTGCTCTTGCCCTTGCCGCCGTAGAAGACCTCCTGGTAGTTGAAGTCCCAGCCGCCGCCGAACTCCTCGCGGCGCGGCTGATGGCCGGCCACCGGCTTGCCGTCTACGATGCCGCCGCCCATGTCCTCCCAGTCCTTGGGAGTGCCCTTGCCGGGCTGGGTGTTCACGGTCATCCACCACTGGTGCTCCTCGCCTTCCTGCTCGGTCCAGAGCACCTTGCAGGCGACCGAACACGTCTGGCAACCCATGCACTTGTTCAGGTCGAAGACCATGGCAACCTGGCCCTGGGGGCCGGTCTCGGGCTTCATCACGTCTGTCACGGTCTACCTCCGCCTCAGTTCTCGATCTCGAGGGCGAGCCAGTCCTGGCTGACGGCACCGAGGCCGGCACGCTCCTCGTTGGAGCCGTCCCAGACGGCGACGCCGATCTTGGCCGGGGTGGCGTCCGCGAGACCCCGGGAGAGGACGACCGACCAGCGGCCGTCGGCGTTGGCGGCGCCGGCGCTCACACCGTTGCCGCCGGGCTTGAAGGCCCCCGGCCCGGTGGCCACGAAGTCCTTGGCCTCCGCGAGGTTCGCCTGCCAGAAGGCCACCTTCACGGGGGCGTCGGCGCTCCCGATCGTCCCGACCGGGGCGTCGGCCCCCGAGGGGAAGTACACGGCGGCGGCGTCCTGGAACTCGGTGTTGGGTGTCTCCGAATCGGCCCATTCGAGGCGCACGTAGAGATTGGCGCCGTCGTGGGCGGCGGCCACCTGGACCTCCGGGACGGTGCCGTAGGCCTGGTCGGCCCACTTCACGCGGATGTACTCGGTGGGCTGGGCGTCCAGCGGAGCCGGCGCCAGCCCCACGGTCTCGGACGTCGCCGAGGCCCACTCCTGGGCGCCCGGGTCCGACAGCGAGCCCTGCAGCTTCTTGACTTGCATGTTCGGTGCCTCCTGTGTGGTTCTGGTGATACGCGGACGGCCCGGGGGCTAGCCGCCGGCCTTCTCGAAGTTGCAGGGCACGCCCCGGTCGACCGGGATGGGCTGCCATTCGGTCTCCATGTACTGGATGTGGCCGTAGCCGCCGGCGAAGGCGATCCACTTCACCATGCCGGCCTCGATCTCGTTCGCCCCCCTCCAGTCCCGGTACTGGTGGCCGTCCCAGCCGTTGTAGGAGATGATCTGGCCGGGCATCACCGACGGGCAGACCTTGGCCCGCACCGTGAAGTCGGCGATGTCGTTCCAGACCCGGATGAGGTCGTCGTCGGCGATGCCGCGCTCGGCGGCATCCTGGACGGACACCTCCGCCAGGGGCTCGCCCCGGTGGGTCTGGAGGATGACCGGGTTCGCCTGGTTCATGGAGTGGATCGACCAGCGGTTGTGCCCGGAGGTCATGCGCAGCGGGTGGTCGCCTCCGGACTTCGGGTTCTCCTTGTGCGTGGGGAGCTCCTCGCCGGCCTCCAGCCACCAGGGGTGGTCGATGTAGAACTGCGCCCGCCGGGCGTAGGTGGGGAAGGGCGCCCCCGACTCGACGTGGTCGCGGAACGGCGAGTGCGTGCGGTCCTTCTCGAACGGCGACGCCTGCGCCAGGGCCATGGGCATCATGCCCCAGCCGGTGAAGCGCACATGGCCCTTCTCCCGCATGGTGGCGAGGCTCGTGCCTTCGGGGAGGGTGTCGGCGTACACGCAGTCACGCACGATCTCGTCCGCGAGGCGGTCCTCGTCGGCGAAGTAGCCGTCGAGCGTGTAGCGCTTCCACATGTCGGTGGCGTCGATGACCATGCCGTTGGGGGTCTTGTACTCGGTGATCCCCCGCGCCGCCGCGCGATCCTCGATCTTCTTCAGGATGAGCTGGTAGATCTCCCACTCCGGCTTCGCCTCCCCGGCGGGCGCCGCCGCCCGGTCGGAGAACGTGAGGTGCATGACGTGGGGGGTCGGGATGTGGAAGGCGACCTTCTCGTAGTGCTGGGCCGCGGGCAGGATGATGTCGGAGTGCAGGCCGGTGAAGTTGAGGCGGAAGTCGATCGAGACGATCAGCTTCAACTTCGGCCAGAGGGTGTTCTCGAGGGCTGTGGTCCCCCCCCGGGTGCGTCGCATCATGTTCCCGCCGCACTCGATGAGCACGCGGGGCGGGCTGTCGGGACGGGGGTGGTCGCGGTTCACCCACCAGCCCTTCTCGAGGGCCTCGTTGAAGTACTCGTCGAAGGTCCGCGGGAGGCTGTCGTCTCCCCAACCGGGCGTGTTCCAGCGCTCCTTGAAGCCCGCCTGCCAGTACCACCAGAACGCCAGGGGCGACATCGTGGCCCCGCCGGCCCCGCGCACGCCGCTGCCGATCTGTTGCTCGGCCATGACCCGGTTCAGCTCCCGGACCGTGAGCTCGTCCGTGGTGAGGGACGGGTCGGCGGCCTTCAGAGCGCCGAAGGCCATGTCGCGCATCGACATGAGCTGCTCGGTGCCCTCGATGCCCGGGGCCATCTTGGCGGTGGCGAGGCCCTGGCCGTCGAACATGCCGGCGGTCCAGGAGCGGATGCCCGTGCCGTGCTTGCCCCAGTTGCCCGTGACCCCGAGAAGGAGGCACATCGACCGCTCGATGAGGTCGCCGTGGTAGTACTTGCAGGAGTTCCACCCCAGCATGATGTTCGTCTTCTTCGACGCCGCCTTGCGGGCGATCTTGCGCACGACGTCGGGGTGGATCGTCGTGATCTCCTGTTGGAGCTCCGGCGTGTACTCGGCGTCGAGCTTGCGCTTCAGGATCGCCATCGAAGGCTCCACCTCGACGGTGGTGCCGTCGTGGAGCGTGACCTCGTACGTGCCCTCGAGGGCAACCTCGCGCCCGTGCAGGAACATGTCGCCCCGGTTGGCCTTCACGGGGCCGGTGTCCGGGTCCCAGTGGTACATCTGGTCCTCGCGGACACCGTCGCCCTCGCCTTCGACGTCGGTCTCGCGGAGGTAGCGTCGCGTGTCCTTGCGCACCAGGTAGGCCAGGTCGGTCTGCTCGCGGATGAACGTGTAGTCCGCGATTCCCTCGTCGAGGATGACCTGCACCATCGCCAGGGCGAAGGGGACGTCGTTGCCCGACGGCACGGGCACGTAGTAGTCGGCGTGCATGTGCGACTGGTTCGCGTCAGGGGAGATGGAGACGATCTCGGCGCCCTTGTAACGGGCCTCCAGCATGAAGTGGTAGAAGGGAATCCGGGTGAAGGCCGGGTTCATGTGCCACACGAGGATGAGCTCGGAGTGGAACCAGTCGTCGGCGGAGGACACGGGGTTGAACTTCCCGAACGTCTCGTGCAGGCCGATCGAGAAGTCGTTGAAGGAGGCGTGGAGGTCGAGAAGACGACCGCCGATCGTGTTGAAGAATCGGTAGGTCGGCACGACCGTGGCGATCTCGGGCGTGCCCTCGTGCACGATCGAGGCGGGCCCGCCCTCCTCGATGGCGTCGAGCATGGCCTCGGCGACGTCGGTGCAGGCTTCGTCCCAGGAGATCTGCTCCCACTGGCCGCCGCCCCGCTCGCCCACCCGGCGCAGCGGGTGCGTGACGCGGTCGCCGTCGTAGATCTGCTGGCTCCAGGTGGCGCCTTTGTTGCAGCCCATGGGGTTGAAGTCGGGCACGCCCTCTTCGACGACACCGAATGCGGCGGCGACCTCCTCCCTCAGGATCTGGCCGTCGCGGACGTAGACGCGGTACGGGCAGTTGCCCGGGTAACAGTCGACGCAGTGGGTGCCCCAGGCAACGGAGTCCCATGTCCAACGGGTGCGGTACTGCCCCTCGGCGCTGCGGAAGTCGTCCGATGAGCGGGTCGCGACCCCCCTCTCGTCCTTCATTGGTGCTACCTCTCACATGTTCAGTGGTGGTCGTGCATACGGCAGACTCTCCCCCTGACGGGGCGGCGCGAGCCCCGCCGCATGCTGGTAACGCTCGTAACTCTAGCTATGTTTTCTATCAATGGCAAGGGTCCGCTGCCGGTCTGTTCCGAACGTACGACGAACACCGTGACGAACGCTCTACCGAACGCGTCGGTCGCCATGGACAGTGACGTCGGTCAGGCGCTGCGGCGGCCGCCGCCGGACTTGCCGGCCTGGGCGCGGAGTTCCTTCTCGCGCTTCGCGGCGTCGGCCAGCGTCGTCTGCTGGAGGGCCTTGAGAGCGGCGTTGCGACCCTTCACCCAGACCTCGTGCAGAGCGCACTCGGGGTCGTGGTCGTGGCACACCCGCGAATCGAGCAGACAGTGGTCGATCTCGAGGGAGCCCTCGAGAGCCTCGATGATCTCGAGCATCGGGGTGCGCGAGGAGTCCCGGGACAGCATGCAGCCGCCCCCCCGGCCGGGGCTGCAGATGAGGAGCCCGGAGCGTGAGAGGTTGTTCACGATGGTGGGCACGTTGCCGGCCGGGACGTCGCAGAGCGTGGCGAGCTCGGCGGCCGTGAGGCGGGTGCCGGGGGGCATGAGAGCAAGCTGCAGCATCATCCTGATGCCGTACTCGCAGCGTTTTGTCAGAGAGAGACGCATGTGCCGCTCCGTCCCACGAACTGTTCGCGCGAACCGTGGCCGTCAGCATTCCACGATTCCCTGTCAATGATAACTATGTAATTCGCCATTCCCGACGTCATCCCCCTATGCCCGACATCGTGCGACGGGGACGCACGAAAGCCGACGTCCCGATGCTGTGCCCCGCCCACTTGGAGTCCACGGTCGCCCGGACCGCCGTCTCGATCTCGTCGTCACAGGCCCCGCCCCGCAGCATCGCCAGCAGGTCGGTCTCCTCGAGGGCGAAGAGGCAGGCGCGGACGTGGCCGTCAGCCGTGAGGCGGATCCGGTTGCAGCTCCCACAGAACGGGTCGGTCACGCTCGATATCACGCCGATGCCTCCAGGAGAGCCGTCGGCGAAACGGAACCCGGCGGCGGGATCCGCCCCGCGCTCGGTCGCCTTCAGGGGGTAGGCACGCTCGACGGCGGCGAGGATCTCGCTCGCGGCCACGACCTTGTCGCTGGTCCATTCCCCGTCCGCGTCGAGGGGCATCACCTCCACGAAGCGGACCTCGTAGCCGGTGCGGCGGGCGAACGCCGCGAAGTCCACGACCTCGTCGTCGTTCGTGCCCCGCACGACCACACAGTTCACCTTGACCGGGGTGAGCCCGGCAGCCTCGGCAGCCCGGAGCCCCTCGAGCACCCGATCGAGGGCGTCCCGCCGGGTCATCTCGGCGAAGCGGTGCCGGAGGAGGGAGTCGACGCTCACGTTCACTCGGCGGAGGCCGGCCGCGGCGAGCGCCGTCGCCTTCTCGGCCAGGAGGTAGCCGTTCGTCGTAAGGGCGAGGTCGTCGACGCCCGCCTCGCCCAGCATACGGACGAGCACCTCGACGTCGGCCCGCACCAGGGGCTCCCCGCCGGTGAGGCGGACCTTGCGGATCCCGAGACGGCCCAAGATGCCCACGAGGCGCACGATCTCGGCGTAGGTGAGGAGAGCGCCGCGGGGCTGGCCGGGAACACCCTCAGCGGGCATGCAGTAGGTGCAGCGGAAGTTGCACCTGTCCGTCACGGACACCCGCAGGTCGTCCACCACGCGACCGAAGCGGTCGACCAGCGGGAGGGACCCGGCGTCCCGGCGGGGCAGTGCTGTCTGCATGGGCTCTCTCAGTCCGGCAAGAGGTAGATCATCCCGTTGGCGTCCGACGACGCCATCGTGCGCGTGACGAAGCGGCCGTCACGGAAGGGATCCGCCGCGCCGCAAGCCTCGTCGTAGCCGACCATGGCCCCCGCAGAGCGCACCGTGACGAGCCCGGACTCCACGAGCTCCCAGAGGGTCTGGATCGGCACCAGGGAACGGGGCTCCACAGGGACGACGTGCACGTTCGTGAGCGGGATCCCGATGGACTCGTCGACGTACCAGGACGGGTGCGAGGCGAAGACGGGCCCCACCTCGGCGAGGCCGAACACGGTGAGGGCGGGGCACTCGAAGAGACGGCCCACACGGCGGCGCTCGTCGGGATGGAACAGACCCGAGGTCGAGAGGAGGAGCCACTGCAGCGAACCCCGCAGGCTCTTCACCTCACGCTTCGCGTCCTTGGTGAGGGCCGCGGCCGTGTCCAGGGGCAGGAACGCGCATCCCACGCCCTCGCGCGCCGCCGCCTCCAGGGGCGACTCCCCTGGCGCCGGCAACACCAGGGTGGCCCCAGCGAGGAGCGGCGTGAGGACGGCGGCGAGGCCCTCCCAGGAGGCCAGCGGCTGGGCCCCCAGCCAGGGCGCGCCAGGACCGGCCTGATAGAAGGTCTGGAGGGAGATCGCCGTGGCGAGCAGCGAATGCTGGCTGTGCCACGCCGTTACGGGCCCCGCTCCCCCGAGGGCGCCGCCGGGGCCGTCGACGGCGACGGCGGCGGCGTGGCACGGGAGAGCCGAGGGATCCGGCGAACCCGGGGCGCCTCCGGGCCCGAGGCGCAGCACGGGCAGCCCTGTGGCGGTGGCCGTGGCGGCTCCGGCTGCGTCGGCGAGGGCCACACCCGCGCAACCCGCCCCGCCCGACGGAGCGGCGCCGGGGGCGACGAGACGCACACGGACACCGGCGGCGAGGGCGCCGAGAAGGAGGAGCACCCCCTCAGCCGAGGAATCCGCGCAGAGGTACGCGCACCCCCCCGGGGAGACGACGCCCGCGATCTGGGCGGCGGCGGCGCCCACTTGCTCGGCGAGCTCGACCCCGGTGAGGCGGTGGTCGCCCGACACGAGAGCGGCCTGGTCGGGGCGGTGACGGGCGAAACGGTCGACGACGAGCTCCCCCACGGAGTAGGGCGGCACGCCGGTGACGCGCGTGACGCCGGCGGGCCAGTACCAAGACGGCGTGATCGCGATGGTCTTGGGCATCTACGCGCTCCTCCTTCTCGCCGGCGGGGGGACTCCGTCTCCCCCGCGGCCCCTCCCTGCCTCGCGCCGCCCGCGTTCGCGCCTCACCGGCTTCCTGACACGACGTGCAGGTGCGCCCCCAGCGCCAGGGCCAGGAAGGCCACCGCGAGCTCGGCGCGCAACAGGACGTCCATGCGCCGGATCGCCCGGCGCACCGCCTCTCGGGCCGCCTTGCGTTCCTCGGGTGTCAACTCCGCCGCCGTGCGGGCGTGCAGCGCCGGGTGCGCGCCGGCGGCCATGACCGAGACCAGGACGACTTCGACCACCCAGCAGGCGGTGAGGGCGAGCATCGTGCGTCCGTAGGCATCCGAGAGGACGAGGGGTGCCCGGAACACCGGGGGCCTGAGCGAGAGCGCTCCCTGCTCCAGCAGCATGCCCGTGCCCGTCGCCAGGATGACGGCCAGGGCGCCGAGGGCGATCCAGCGGTAGTGCCGGCCCATGCGCCGGCAGACGACGTTGATCTGGGACGGCGGGATGGCTTCCTGCGCCGGCCGCCACAACGTCTCCATGGCCAGGGCGCCGCCCGCGTACACCGCCCAACCCACGGCGTGGAGGAAGGCCAGGGTGACCCGGAGGGCGTGCATGCGGACCCTTGCTCCCCTGCCCGCCGCTCACAGCAGCCCCTGTATCGTGCCCAGCGAGGCGCCCAGGAGGGCGATGACGAGAGCGACCCCGAGGTCGATGCGGGCGATGCGGTTCGCCCATTGCGCCGCCTTCAGCTTGGACTGCTGGCCCGCCTGCGCCTGCTGGGCCGAAACCCCCCCGGACAACTTCCCGGAGAGCTTCGGCCTCAGCACGAAGGTCATGATGGTCCCGTTGACCACCAGGACCGTCCAGAGGCACTCCATCGTGAGGACGGTGAAGTCGTAGCCGTTGCGGAGCTGCCAGAGGGCGGCGGCGTTGTTGACGCTGTAGAGGCGCAAGACACCGCTCGCCAGGATAAGTCCGAGAGCGCTCCAGGAGAAGATCAGGAAGCGGTCGGCGGCCTTCTGGCCCATCACCTGCGCCTGCGCGGGCGGGATCGCCTTCTGGGCGGGGCCGAGGACGAACTCCATGATGATGGCGCCGCCGAGGTAGGTGGCCACGCCGACGGCGTGCAGGTACGCCGCCGTCAGCATCATCCACTTCGAGGTCATGCCGCACCCCCGGTGGGGTCGGGCGTCCCGGGATGCCAGGTCGGGAAGTGCCCGGCGATCTCGGGGGTGATCGCGTAGGGGCGGCCGTCCGTCACGCTCTGGTAGCGGCGGTAGTACTCGACGTCGACGTGGTGCACCTGCACGGAGAACTTCGCCCGCACGGGGCTCACGTAGGCGGGGCAGCAGCCGTACTTGGCGACGATGTACTCCACCGTCTGGATAGCGGCGGCCTCCACCCAGTCCGGGATGTGGGCCTTCGGGTGCTGGAGGATCTCCTGCATCGCCTCGGGCCGGTACGGGCCGTGGGCGCGCTCGGCGAAGTTCGCGTCCCGCGAGAGTTGGGCGCCGGCGGCGTAGCGGGCCTCCTTCACGTAGCGCACGGCGTCCGCGGCCGTGGGGAACCGCGGGGAGGGCACGACGACGGGCTCGAAGACGCCCGGCAGGCCGGTACACGTGGCGGTCTTCGCCGGGTTCATGGCGTCGTCGCGCTCCAGGAAGTTGAAGCCCAGGCCGGCGCAGACGTCCGGGTAGGCGCCCAGGAGCATGTCGTCGGCGTAAGAGCCCACCGGCCAGGCCCCGAGGCCCATCGCCTCGGCACCGAGACGGATGTTCTGCACGGCCGCCGCCACCTGGCTGGCGTGCATGAGGAGCGCGAGCTCGTCGAAGACCGGGATCGGGAAGCCCACCTCGAGGAAGCCGGGGCGGATCCACTCGTCCACCCCGCAGGGCTTCGCCGTGTCCGGGTCCATGAGGTAGAAGCCGGACCACTCGTAGGAGTTCAGGAGGAGGTTGAACCACTCCCGGCCCACGTCTCCCACGGGCACGAACCAGGTGCTGCCCGGGCGGTTCAGGTTGTACTGGCCGGGGCCCATGGCGTTCACGTTGTGCGTGTCTGGCGGGGCGGAGAACCAGCCGATGTCCGGGCGTCTCGGGGAGACGGAGTCGCGTTCCCGGTACCACTGCAGGATCTTGGCGTAGTCCTCGGGCCCGGCGACCTCCACGGGAGCGAGGCGTTCCGGCGACGGTCGGTACGCGGACACGCCGTCGTCGTTGATCACGAACATGTCGACCGAGAGGTCGTTGGAGGATCCGGGCACCGTGCGTCCCGCCCACGACAGCAGACCCGAGAGCGCCCCCTGCACCGGGATGTCGGCGCAGACGATGCCGTTGGGCCCGAGGCCGGACCAGGCGAGAAGAGCCTCCTCGACCTCGGAGAGCGCCACGGGCGGCGCCGCCGACGAGTACGCCAGGGGGCCGGGCGCCTGCGTGACCGTGCGGCCGCTGGACCACTCGAACGTCTCGCTCTCGCCGGTCTCGAAGCGGTATCCGAGGCCGGCGCGGCGGGTGCGCAGCGTGGAGAGGAGGCGGAAGACCGAGGGCGAGGCCTCGAACGCGCCGGCCAGGGCGGCCTGCTCCTCGGCCGTGGGCTGTGGGGGCGCCGCGGGCTCCTGCCCGGGCCGGTAGGCAAGGTCAGGCATCGCTGCCACCCTCCCATCTCTCGACGTCGACGAACACCGCCCTGTCGGCGGGTACGGGCTGCCACCCGAAAGGCAGGTAGCGGAGATGGCCGTAGCGGCCCACGAGGTGGAGCCACTTCACCATGCCGGGTTCGACCTCGTTCTGGCCCCGCCAGCCGGGGAACATGTGGGGCTCGAAGCCGTTGTAGAGCACGACCTGCCCAGGACGGATGCGGGGCGCCACCCGTCCCATGGCGACGAAGTCGCCGTGGCCGTTCCAGACCCGGACGTCGTCGCCGTCGGCGATGCCCCGGGCGGCGGCCTCGTCGCTGTTGAGGACCACGAGGGGACGGCCGCGGTGAGTCTCGAGCAGGAGGCGGTTCCCCATGTTGATCGAGTGCACCGTCCAGCGGGAGTGGCCGCTCGTGAGCACGAACGGGTGGTCTCCGCCCATCTTGGGCGTCTCCTTGTGGCGGGGCAGGGCCTCGTCGGCCTCCATGAACCACGGGTGGTCGATGTAGAACTGCGCCCGGCGGGTGAGCGTGGGGAACGGGGTGCCCTTCTCCACGTGCCACGTGTACGCGGTGAGGACCTTGGAGGGGGAGACGTCGCCGGCCACGGACAGGCCCGGGGCGAACATGCCGAGGCCCGAGAAGCGCACGCTCCCCTGCTCCCGGAGCGTCCCGATGGAGGTGCCCGAGGGCATCGTCCCCGCCTCCACGGAGTCCCGCACCCACTCGTCCACCACGGCCTCCTCGTCCACGAAGGCCCCGCCGGTCGTGAAGCGCTCGCCGAGGCCGTCGAGGCTCCGCTCGCGGCGGCGGCCGTCGAGGTACTCCACGACGCCCTGCTCCTTCGCGACGGCCTCGACCTTCTCGGCGAGGAGGCGGAAGATCTCCCACTCCGTCTTCGTGTCCCCGGGGGGCTCCACCGCCTTGTCGGAGAAGGCGAGGCGGAAGGTGTGCGTGAGCGCGTACTGCACGTTCGTGCGTTCGTACTGCATTGCCACGGGGAGCACGACGTCGGAGTGCAGCGCCGTGGTCGACATCCGGAAGTCGACGGTGACGACCATCTCGAGCTTCGGCCAGAGCTCCTCGATGTACTTGTGGCGGCCGCCCCGCTGGCGCCGCAACGGGTTGGTGCCCACGGCGAAGAAGACCTGGGGATCGGTGCCGGAATCGGGCCGGTTGAGACCGCCCCACCAACCCCGCTGCGTGGCCTCGAGGAGGTACTCGTCGAAGCTCCGCCCCATCGTGGCGTCCATCCACTCCGGGTTGTTCCACGACTCGGCGTAGCCGGCGTGGTGGTAGTTGAAGAACACCGGCGGCGAGGACGTCCCGGAGACCACCGACATCTGCAGGAGCTGGTAGCCCACGATCTCGTCGCTGGCGTCGGGGTCCTGGGCGCGGGTGGCCTCCATGGCGCCCTCGATGCCGTCGAGGATCCCGGCGGTCTCCTCGATGCCATGGCGGTTCTTCATCGGGAACACGAAGTAGCCGTCGAGGCCGGCGAGGGCGAGGCCCTGGATGCCGCTCCCCGGCCGACCCCAGTTCCCGGTGAGGCCGAGGAGCAGGCACATGGCCCGCTCCATGAGGTCGCCGTGGAAGTACTTGCAGGCGTTGAACCCTTCGAGGATCTTCGTGCGCTGCGCGGCCGCCAGGCGGGCGAGACGCCGGATCGTGTCGGGGTTCACGCCGGTGGTCTCAGAGGCGGCTTCCGGCGAGTACTCGGCGAGGCGGCGCTTCAGGTACTCGAAGACCGTGGTCACCTCGGCCTCGGCGCCGTCGTGGAGGGTCGCCGTCCAGGTGCCTTCCAGCAGGGGCGTGCGGCCCCCGAGGTCGAGGCTCGACCGGGAGGCCGGGACGAGGCCGTCGCCGGCGTCCCAGTGGTAGAAGAGGTCCTCGAGCTCGCCCGCCTTCACGTCCGAGCCCCTCAGGAACCGGCCGGTCTCGGCGACGACCAGGAGCGGGAGGTCGGTCTGGGAGCGCACGAAGTCCCAGTCTGCGAGGTCCTCGTCCACGATCACCTTGCACATGGCGAGGGCGAGGGCGGCGTCCGTGCCGGGGCGGATGGGCACGAACTCGTCCGAGAGCGCCGCCGAAGGGGTGTAGTCAGGCGAGATCGCCACCACCGTGGCGCCCTTGTAGCGGGCCTCGGAGACGTAGTGGAAGTACGGGATCGACGTGTACGCGGGGTTCGAGTGCCACAGCAGGAGGAGGCCGGCGTGGAACGTGTCGTCGACGGTGCTGGCGCAGGAAAACTTCCCGAAGGTGATGTGGTGACCGCTGGGGAAGTCGTTCACGAGGCCGTTGGCGTCCAGGGTGACGCCACCGAGGAGGCCGGCGAAACGCGTGAGGGGCGCCTGGGTGAGGAGGCCGCCCTCGACGGTCTCCTCGAAGACGACAGACTCGCAGCCCTCGAAGTCGATCGCCTCCACGATCGCCTCGGCGACGTCGGTGAGGGCTTCGTCCCAGGAGATCTCCTCCCACTCGCCGCTCCCCCTCTCCCCGACACGGCGCAGCGGGTGCAGGATGCGGTCGCCCGACGTGAGCTGCCGGCTCCACGCGCTGCCCTTCTGGCAGCTCAGCGGGCTCATGTCCGGGACGCCCTCTTCGATCACCGGGAAGCCCCCGGCGGGCTCCTCGAAGACGACTCGCCCGTCGCGTGTGTAGACACGGTACGGGCAGGTGCCGAGGCAGTTCAGGCAGTGCGTCCCCCAGGTGACGGCGTCCCAGCGCCACCGGTCGCGGTAGCGTGCCTCGGTGGCGGGGGCGTCGAAGTCCCCGCAGGCGTCGGAGTCGGACACGCTGTTCACCGTGGTGAGTTCCTCCTGGTTCCCGCGGGACGTCCACCGCAAAGGGAGATTTGCTAGCTAGGATAACTCACAATACACGGGGATGCCAGACCGTGTTGTCCCCCCGGCCCCGCCCGGATCCCGACACCGCCGTGGCCGTCACTCACGGCGACGCCTCCGGGCATCCGGCCCAGGCCTGCACCCGGGACTTGCGGAAGGGCCCGACGTGGACGGCGTCCATGTGGCACTCCAGCTCGCAGTTGAAGCAAGTCATGCAGTCGCCTTCGTAGACGATCCGGAAGACGCCCGCTGCGTCGCGGCGGAACACGTCCATCGGGCAGACGTCCATGCAGATGCCGCAGCCGTCGCAGAGGTCGTGATCGAGGGTCTCGATCACGACGTGGTCCCCGCCCCGGCCGGCCGGAACCGGTACCGCTCCAGGGGTACAGGCTCGGTGGTGACGCCCACGGGACCGCCGGGTGCGGGGTTCGTCAGGTTCGCCCAGCGCAACCAGTGCTCGTTGTCGGCGTCGGGGTGGTCGACACGGAAGTGGTCGCCCCGGGACTCCTCGCGAGCGAGGGAGGCGAGAAGGTAGAGCCGGGCGCAGCGCACCATGTTCGCCGTCTCGTGCGCCTTCGCGAGCTCGTGCGGGTCGGCCGCCCCCATGGTCGGGACCTCGCCGGCCTCCAGTCCCTCGACGACGTCGAGGGCGCTGCGGAGCTCGCCGGGGTCCTTCAGGATGCTCACCCGGTACGGGAACACGGCCTCTTGGAGTCGGCCCAGGACGTCGTCGGGCGCCGGCCCGCCCGTGCGCCCCAACGCTGCCCGGGCGCCGGAGCCGAGGCGGCGCGTCTCGTCGGGGTCGAGGGCACCGGGCCCGGCGCAAGCCGCCCAGCGGGCCGCCGCGGCGCCCGCCCGCTCCCCCGACCACATCGCCCGCATGCTCGACCACCCGTTGAAGAGGCCGGGATCGACGGCCTGGGTGAGGCCGGTGGCGAAGAGGCCGGGGACGTCCGAGAGGCCGTCGAGGTCGGTGCGCACTCCCCCGCGCAGCGTCTGGACGGCGGGGGCCCACTCCTGGGGCCGGGCGAAGACGTCCACCCCGCACTCGGCGAGGCGCCGGATGTTCAGGGGCATGAAGCCGCCCATGGAGGAGAAGGCGTAGCGCAGGAAGCTGCCCTCCGGCGCGTGGGACGTCATGTCCAGGCGGAACGGCGGCCCGTGGCCGGCCTCCACCTCCCAGGCCATCGCCTGCGAGATCACGTTCACCTCTGCCCGGTCGGCCTCGGGGTCGTACGCGGCCATGAACGCCTTCCCGCGGGCGTCCACGAAGCTGCCGCCGAAGCGGGTGGCCACGCCCGTGCCCTCGAAGCCGAAGTGGGGCGAACCGGTGTTGGAGCAGAGGAACTCCATGTTGGCGAGGCGCGCCCCGGCATCGAGGGCGAGACCGAAGGCGTCCCCGGTGACGGCGTCGGCGCAGGCGTAGTTGCCCCGGAAGCTGCAGTCGCCGCCGGCGAGGACGACCGCACCGGCGGCGAAGGCCCTCACGTCCCCCGAGTAGCGGTCGATCCCGACGGCCCCCGCGACCCGCCCTTCGCGCAGGACGAGCCCGGTGACGAAGACCTTCGACGCCGTCGTCACGCGCCGGCGCACGACCTGTTCGCGCAGCGCCCCGGTGACCGCCGCACCCCCCACCCGCTTGCGCCATCTGGGCAGGACGAGCATGCGCACCTGCTGGAAGCCACGCGAGGGGAGGCGCGTGTAGCCCCAGTTGTTGCGGTCGTAGGCCACCCCCCACTCCTCGAGGCGGGCGAGACGGCGCCCGGACGTCTCGAGCATGTCGGCCACGAAGTCCTGACGGCACAGGTATCCGTGAACGGCGGCGAACTCCCCCACCCAGGCGTCGACGTCGTCCTCGGGGAGGCAGTAGATCGTGGCTCCGGCGGACATCTTGGACTGCGAGGACCGGGCGATCGCCCCCTTGTCCACGATCGCCACGCTCGCCCCGGCGTCCCTGGCGGAGATCGCCGCCCAGAGACCCGCGAAGCCGCTCCCGATCACGAGGACGTCGGTCTCGGTCAACTGTGGTCTCCCGTTGGGGGGCAGCGGCGGCCTGACACAATGTTATCGCACGCGCCATGCGACATGTTGTGGTTCCTCCGGACGGGCCACCAGGACCGCCGCCGAGATGGCTCCGGTCCCGAACCGGCTAGCGGAGGGGATCGAACGCTACCTCTCACCCGCCAGGACATCGTTCCGCTCGGTAGGAGGTCGGGTTGCCGTCGGGA
>CAYJLW010000039.1:0-5420 GCA_964370965.1 uncultured Acidimicrobiia bacterium
CACACGCGTGACCCGCGGGCCCCACCCCACGGGCCCCCGACCCCGCCCGGGGCCCCACAAATTCCCCGTCGGGAGACGCCGGAAGTAGCATCACGGCGCTTTCTGGCCCCTTGATCTCGACGGGCCGTCCCCCGGAGGCCAACCCCATGACGGAGCAAGCGACCACGGAACAGACCCCCCGGCCTCGCGGTCTGCGGCCCGACCGCGTGGCGCTCGGGATCGGAATCTTCGCCGCCTTGTCCGTCGCTGCCAGTTGGGCCCTCGTCGAGCTCCACCCCTACCTCCAACCCAAGGGACTGCCGCCGGGAACGCCGCACCGGGAGATCTTCGGTGACGTCCCGGGCTGGCTGAAGACCGCCTTCTACATCTCCGTCATCTCCTTCGTCCTCGCCTGCAGCTACCTGTTCGCCCAGCGCGTCCGCCAGTACGTCCGGGGGGCGGGCGAGCGCCGCAGCGGCCATTGGCGGGAACGGATCGAGAACCTGGCGCGCGGCCTGCGCATGGACACCCTGCGGCGCGACCCGGCCGCGGGGGCCATGCACACGCTCATCTACCTCGGCTTCGTCACCCTCTTCATCGGCACGGTCACGATCGAGGTCGAAGACCTCCTGCCCACGAAGCTGAAGTTCCTCCACGGCAACGTCTACCTCGCCTTCTCCTTCGTGATGGAGGTCGCCGGCCTCGCCCTCCTCGCCGGCCTCGTGTGGGCGGCGTACCGCCGCTACGTGCAGAAGGTGTACCGGGTGCGGGTGAAGACAAAGCCCGAGGACGCCCTCATCCTCGCTGTCCTGGCCTTCATCGTGGTGTCCGGCTTCGTGGTCGAAGGCTTTCGCATCTCCCTGTCCGGCACGCCCGCCTTCGACAAGTGGGGCTTCGTGGGCTACGGCCTCGCGAAGGCCGTCGACCTCTTCGACCTCTCCCGGGGCGCTCTCGAGGTCGGCCACCGCGTGGCCTGGTTCGCCCACTTCGCCGGCTTCGCCGCCTTCCTCGTCATCCTCCCCACCACGAAGCTGCGCCACATGCTCACGTCGCCGATGAACATGTACCTCGCCGAGCGCGACCGGCCCAAGGGCGCCATGCGGCCGATGCCCAACCTCATGGAGACCGAGATCGAGACGATCGGTGCCTCCACGATCGCGGACTTCACCTGGAAGCAGCTCTTCGACACGGACGCCTGCACGGTGTGCGGACGCTGCACGTCGGTGTGCCCGGCGAACAACACGGGCAAGCCCCTGGACCCCCGTGAGATCGTCCTCAAGGTGGGCGAGGTGATGGCGTTCTCGTCGGCCGCTGCGAACGAGGAAGACGGCTCCCCCGTGGGTGTGGCGCCCCCGGTGGGTGTCGACAGGGAGATCACCGTCTCCTCCGACAACGTCTTCGAGCGCATCAGCGCCGAGGAGATCTGGGCCTGCACGTCCTGCAAGGCCTGCGACGAGATCTGCCCGGTGAACATCGAGATCCTCGACAAGATCCTCGACATGCGCCGCTACCTCTCGCTCATGGAGTCCAACTTCCCCAGCGAGCTCGGCGTGGCGTACCGCAACCTCGAGAACGCCGGGAACCCCTGGGGCATGGGCCAGCACACCCGGGCCGACTGGGCCGAAGGCCTCGACGTCCCGATCGCCGGGGAGGGCGGCGGCTTCGACCACGAGATCCTCTACTGGGTCGGATGCGCGGGCAGCTTCGACGACCGCAACCAGAAGGTGAGCCGCTCCGTGGCGAAGCTCCTCAAGGAGGCCGGCGTCGACTTCGCCATCCTGGGCCCGGCCGAGATGTGCACGGGCGACCCCGCCCGCCGCTCCGGCAACGAGTACGTCTTCCAGATGCTCGCGCTGGCGAACATCGAGACGATGAACGGCCTCGGCGTGAAGAAGATCCTCACGCAGTGCCCACACTGCTTCAACACCCTGGGCAACGAGTACCCGCAGTTCGGCGGCGACTACGAGGTCGTCCACCACAGCCAGTTCCTCGCCGAGCTCGTCGACTCCGGGCGCCTCGCCATGCGCAGCGAGATCGAGGGCCTCCTCACCTACCACGACTCCTGCTACCTGGGCCGCCACAACGACGTCTACATGGCCCCCCGCAAGGTTCTCAAGGGCATCGGCGCCGACACGGTGGAGATGCCCCGCAACGGCACGAAGTCCTTCTGCTGCGGCGCCGGCGGCGCCCGCATGTGGATGGAGGAGCGCACGGGCAAGAAGATCCAGATCGAGCGCACCGAGGAGGCCGTGGCCACCGGCGCGGACGTCATCGCCGTCGCCTGTCCCTTCTGCTACGTCATGCTCGACGACGGTCTCAAGGAGACGGGCAACGCCGACGACGTCCGCGTGGCCGACATCTCGATGCTCATGGCCGAAGCCCTCGAGGCGAGGATCGCCGCGGTGGCGGCGGAGGACCGGTAGCCGGAATCCCTCTCATGGTGGTGTCACGTCGCCGGCGTCCCCCGGTCTCCTGCGACGCCGGGCGAGGAAGAGCAGCGCCAAGAGGGCGGCGAAGGCCACGAGACTGATGCCGTAGGCGGCGGCGTCGAGGCCGGTGGGCCCGTAGTAGAGGCGGACCTCCGGGCCGGTGGGGATGACCAGCATCAGCGACGGCGTCACCATGTAGGGGCCCTCGGCGCCTTCGACATGCCAGTTCGGGAAGTAGGACACGGCCACGATGTGCGGCTCCCCGACCGCCGTGGTGCGGAACCGGATGTCGGTGCGCCCCAACTTCGCCTTCACGGCGAGGGCGCCGTTCGTCGGACGTCTCGGGGGCCGCGACACCGAAGCGGTCCGGGGCAGGCCGCGCAGGCCCCGCCCCTCCGGCGCGCCGGGCGGGAGGAGCACGACGGCCACGTCGTCGCCTCGGCCCCCGATCCAGCGCAGCGCCTCCGCCCGCCAGTCGGCGGCCTTGTGGAGACGGAGCACCGCGGGCCGGTAGGCCGGGACGCTCACGAGGGGCGCCTCGTCGATCTCGTAGACGTTGAACCTCCCCGAGGACGTGAACAGGGTGACGCCGGGCTGGGCGGCGAAGCCGTCCTTGGCGACGTCGGTCTCGGCGACGAAGAACCGGCAGGCGAAGCGCCGGAGGTTCTCCACGGCCTCCGCGGGATCCAAGCCCGGGTAGGAGATGCCGGGCACGGCGCCCGAGGCGACCTGGGAGTACTCCGACTGCATCCAGAAGGTGAACGGCGCCGACCCCGCCGACTCGATGAGGAGGCCCTCCATCGTGTCCTTGCTCGTGAAGAACGGGATGTTCTCCAGCGTGCGGGTGGTACCGAAGCGTACGAGGTCGGGGTTGTACTCCCACGCCACGCGGCCCGGCGGAAGACGCTCGATCGTGTCCATCAGGGCCCGGAGCTCGGGCCAGGCCTGGGAACGCTCGAACCCGTTGTAGTTGGCGGTCGTCCACCCGGCGACTTTCGTGGATGTCGTCACGGTCGCCGCGGCCATGGCGACGGCGATCACGACGGCGAGGCCCTCACGTGCCCAGCGCGTGTCGCGGTCCCAGGGGAGGGCCGTGAGCGCCTCGCCGAAGCCCCAGGCGACGAGCAGGAGGAGCGTGACGTAGACGAAGGGGAGGAAGCGGCCGTTGACGATCTCCCCCGCAGGAGCGAGAAGGAATATGGCGTCGGCGCCGGCAGCGACCCAGGCGAGCAGGAAGGGTCCGGGCCGGCGCTTCCAGGCCGCCAGCGCCAACGTCCCGAGAGCGAGAACGGCGAGGAGCCGGGGCTGCCAGGCGATCCCGTAGTAGTTCGTCCATTCCCCTCCTGCGGTCCAGTGGCGGCGCGCGAGGGCAGGAACGAGCCAGAACGCCACCAGGCCGGCGCCGAGACCGGCGGCGAGCGCGACGACGACCGCCCGGCGGAGAACCTGGCGCCGGGTGGTGCCGAGCACGAGCGCCGGCGCCGCGAGGCCGAGCACTGTCATGGGGAGCATGTGGCAGAGCGCGTTCACGGCGATCAGCGCGCCGCAGCCCGCCATCCGTCCCCAGGGGAGACCGTCGTCGCAGGAACGCGTGGCCCGGTAGAGGAGGCCCACGTTCAGGAGAACGAGCGAAAGGCCCAGGGAGTAGGAGAACTCGCCCGCGAGCGTCGAGGTGATGAACCCGCCGAAGATGTCCGTCCCCTGGGTGATTCCCCGCCCCTCGATCCACAGGAACGCGATCGCCGCCGCGGGTGCCAAGACGGCCGAGAGCCGGGGGGCGCCCAGGAGGCGGAGCATCGCCCAGGCGCACACGGGTAGAAGGAACGAGCCCAGGACCGTGACGACCTTGAAGGCGACGTCGTATCCCACGGCCTTCTCGAGCACCCAGATGAGCAGGTAGGGGAGAGGGAAGTAGAACGTGAGCATGGGCATGCCGGCGAACCACCCGGTCGCCCAACCCGTGAGCGACCAGGGAAAGAACCGCGCCGCCGCCTTCGAGATGTAGTGGTGAGAACCGGTGTCGCCGCCCGTCGTGAGCGTGCGGGTGAGGACGAGCCGGGGGGTGAAGTTCGACAGGAGCTTCCCGTAGGCCGCGGCCATGACGGCGGGGCCGGCGAAGCGGGAGGCGAGACCCCGCCACCGCCCGGCCACCTCCGTCTCTTCCCCGCTCGGGCCCGCCCCCGGTTCGACGTCGGGGGGGGCGGCCACATCGGCGTCGGTCATGCGGCATTCTCGCAGGGACGCGGCGCCGCCCCCGACAGGAGGGCGACTACTTGCCGAACTCCTCGTGGAAACGGCTCGGGGTGGGACCGGATTGGCCCTGGTACTTGCTCCCCGCCGCGCCGTACGGGCGCTCAGCGGGCGTGGAGAGCTCGTGGAAGGAGACCTGGCCGATCTTCATGTGCGGGTAGATCGTGATCGGCAGCGTCGAGACATTCGAGAGCTCGAGGGTGATGTGGCCCTCGAAACCGGGGTCGATGAAGCCCGCCGTGGAGTGGATGAGGAGGCCGAGGCGCCCCAGTGACGACTTCCCTTCGAGGCGCGCGACGAGATCGTCGGGCAACCGGACGCACTCCAGGGTCGAGCCCAGCACGAACTCCCCCGGGTGCAGGACGAACGCCTGGCCGATGGCCACCTCCACGAGCTCCGTGAGGTCGGCCTGGTCCTCCTTCACGTCGATGAACGCTTTGCGGGCGTTGTGGAAGACCCGGAACGTGGCCGCCGCCCGCAGGTCGACGGAAGCAGGCTGGATGAGTCCCTCGTCGAAAGGGTCGATGGCGACCCGTCCCGAGTCGAGGGCCTCCTTGATGCCGCGGTCCGAAAGGATCACATCTACACTCCGGGGCTGTCGCGCCCCCAGGGGAGCGACCTGCGGGCGTAGTTCAATGGCAGAACACAAGCTTCCCAAGCTTGATACGGGGGTTCGATTCCCCTCGCCCGCTCAAGTTACATGGCTCCGCACCTGGCGGTGCTCCGCGGTGCCCGTGGGGACCCCCCACCCCACGGGCCGCG
>CAYJLW010000039.1:5520-39203 GCA_964370965.1 uncultured Acidimicrobiia bacterium
CGCACCTGGCGGTGCTCCGCGGTGCCCGTGGGGACCCCCCACCCCACGGGCCGCGCGACACAGCCCCCCCGACCCCAAACAGCCCCCCCGCACCCGACAGTGCCCCGCGGAGCCCGTAGGGACCCCCCACCCCACCGGCCGCGCGACACAGCCCCTCCGACCCCAGACGGCGCCGAGCGCCTCACCCCACCCAGTGGAACGTGAGACTGGCCAGAGCGAGCAGGGCGATCAACACCCCCACCGCCACGTTCACAAGGGCTGGCCCGGGAGCCACGACCGGGGGCTCCGCAGGCAGGGCCCGCTGCTTGGCCTTGACCCGCCTCTCCGCGTTCGCCGCCTCCACGTCCTCCTGCCAGCGCCGGCGGGCGCGGCGGCTGCGCACGAGGGCGAGAGCGTTGGCGCCCGCCAGCGCCACGCCGAGCGCGAGGACGAGCTCCTGGATCACTTGCACGACGAAACTGGCGGCGAGCGCTCCGGTCATCGCCGGGACGATAGCGAGAGGTCCTCGCCGACGTCCCGGGCAGTCCCCCGCCGGGGCGGGACACGGGTTGGTGCGCTCGAACGCGTGTTCGGGTAGGATGCTCCCGTGCAGAGGAAATCCACACCGGGTGTACAGACGCTGCACAGCCCCCGGATGCCAAGCTGAGCCCCGATGACGTCACACGCTCTTCTGGATCTCACCGACACGGGCCGGGTCCCACCCCAGAACCTCGAGGCCGAGCAGTCCCTTCTCGGCGCCATGCTGCTGTCGCGCGACGCCATCACGGGCGCGGTCGAGGCGGTTCGGGCCGACGACTTCTACAAGCCGCTGCACGGGCGGATCTTCGAAGCCGTCCTCAACCTCTACGGCCGGGGCGAGCCCGTCGATGCAGTCACCCTCGCCGAGGAGCTCCGCCAGGCCGGCGTCCTCGACGAGCTCGGCGGGCGCGCATACCTGCGGGCGCTCACCGCCGACACGCCCGCCACGTCGAACGCCCGCTACTACGCGGACATCGTCGCGGAGTGCGCCGTCCTGCGGCGTCTCATCGACGTCTCCGGCCAGATATCGGAGGTCGCCTACCAGCCCGGCGTCGACACCCAGGAGGCGCTCGGCTTCGCCGAGGAGCTCGTCTTCAAGCTCAGCCAGCGCCGCCACGCCGACTCCTTCACGTCCATGCACGTCCTCCTCGACGAGAGCATGCGCATCCTCGAGGAGCTCAGTCGCCGGGGTTCGGGGGTCACCGGCCTCGCCACGGGCTTCAAGGAGCTCGACAAGCTCACCGCCGGCCTGCAACCCCAGAACCTCGTCATCGTGGCTGCCCGGCCGGGCATGGGCAAGAGCACACTCGTGCTCAACATCGCCGCCAACGCCGCCCTCGACCAGCGCAAGGCCGTCGCCGTCTTCACGCTCGAGATGTCCAAGATGGAGCTCGTGCAGCGCCTCCTCGTCTCCGAGGCCCGGGTCGAAGCGCAGAAGGCCAAGACAGGCGCCCTGTCCGACCAGGACTGGGCGAAGCTCTCCCACGCTCTCGGCGTCCTCTCCGACGCCCCCATATTCATCGACGACTCCCCCAGCCTCGGCGTCCTCGAGATCCGGGCGAAGTGCCGCCGCCTCCAGTCCAAGACACCCCTCGGCCTCGTCGTCATCGACTACCTGCAGCTCCTGCAGGCCCCCCCCACGGCCGACAACCGCCAGGTCCAGGTCTCGGAGATCTCCCGGGGTCTCAAGCTCCTCGCCAAGGAGCTCGACGTCCCGGTGATCTGCGCCTGCCAGCTCAACCGCGCGCCCGAGGCCCGCGCCGACAAGCGCCCCCTCCTCGGGGACCTCCGCGAGAGCGGATCGATCGAGCAGGACTCCGACATCGTGGCCTTCATCTACCGCGACGACTACTACGACCGGGAAAGCCCCGCCCGAGGCGAGGCGGAGCTCATCCTCGCCAAGCACCGCAACGGCCCCACGGACACGGTCCGCCTCGCCTTCCTCGAGCATCACTCCCGTTTCGAGAACCTCGCCTACCGCGACCCCATGTAGCCTCGCGACGCGCGGGAAGAGAAGGTGGGAATGGCCACACCCAGGCAGTTCAGGGGAAAGACGGCGATCGTCACCGGTGGGGGTTCAGGGATCGGCAGGGCGCTGAGCCTCGAGCTCGCAACAGCCGGAGCGAATGTGGCCGTGACCGACATCCGCCCGGATCGGCTGGACGCGGTCGTCCCCGAGATAGAGGCCAGGGGGGTGAAGGCGAAGGGCTACCCGCTCGACCACACGCGCCTCGACGACGTCGTCGAGTTCAAGGAGGCCTTCTTCGCCGACTGGGGTCACGTGGACGTCCTCTGCCTCAACGCCGGCGTCGCGATCTCCTCGGAGGTGGTGGACACGACCCTGGAGGATTGGAAATGGGTCATGGACGTGAACGTCTGGGGAACGGTCTACATGATCCAGTGCTTCCTGCCGGCCCTCGTGGAACAGAACAGCGGCCACATCCTCATCACGGCCAGCCTCGCGGGGCTCGTCGGCCTTCCGACCACGGGGGCCTACAGCGCGAGCAAGTTCGCGCTCGTGGGCCTCGCGGAATCCATGCGGGCGGAACTGGGACAGCACAACATCGTCGTGAGCGCCCTCTGCCCGGGGATCGTGAAGACGAACCTCATCAAGGACGGTCGGGTCACCCTGCGCACGAGACGCCTCGGGGCCGACACCCTCAACGACCTCTGGCAACGCATCGGCGAGTCGCCCGGGACCGTGGCCCGGCGCGCCGTCCGGGGCCTGGGCAACGACGTACCGGTGATCGCCAGCTCCTTTGCCTACGTCACGGTGCCCTGGACGGCCAAGAAGCTGTTCGGGCGACTGTTGAACTCCGGCATTCGCCTGGCCTGGCGCCAGAAGCACCGGCTGGAGAGCCCGAGGGGAAGATGAGGAGCCCAATGGAGACAACGACAGCGACTGCACACACGGAACTCGATGACCTCCTCGTCTGCACAGGCGAGGAGCTCGACGAGATCTACCTGTCGGCGACCACGCCGGCGCTCGAGGACCTGAGGGGTGACTACGACGGGCGCCTGCTCGAAGGCCACCTTCCCGGCATCGACTTCCGGTTTCCCCTCAGGTTGGTGAACCGACCCTGGCTCCCCTGGAAGGGGAAGACGTTCTTCGCTGCCGTCGGCGGGGGAACGGGCGAGAACCGCTTCTCCGCCGGGCGATTCCGCAAGGGACTCTGGCGTTTCGAAACCGTCCTCGGCGATTCCGAGTTCGGCGGCGAGGCCGCCTGCATCGTCAACTACGACATAGAGGGGAACTCCTCCTTGATGCGCAAGACTGTCTTCGACGAGATGAAGAAGCTCGGGGACGGCCTCTACCTGGGCAAGGGGGGGATCCGATCGCGGGCCAAGAACCGGTTCACCTTCTACTGGGCGATCGCCAAGGCCTGACCGGCTTCTGCGAGGCCGAGAGTCTCGACCGGAGCACAGATGGCCGGCCGAACCGGGATTCAGCCCCTGCCCGCTGCGAACACCCTCCGGGTGGCGACGAGAGGGATACCGGCCACGACCGCCACGACGGCGTTCACAGCCACGTTCGCCCACACGCCGAAAGCAACGGAGGCGGCCGTGTCGAGGACGAACCAGAGGGAAACGGCCAGTGTCGTACACGTCCAGGCCCACGGTTCGCGCCTCCGGAACGGGCCCCGGGCGACGTACACGACGAAGACCCCCCAGCCGGCGAGGGTGGCACCCACGACGGCGAACACCCAATGCTGGTAGCGAGCGGTCTCGGGAGTCACTCGCCCGCCGTCCCAGAAAGCGGCGTTGACGCCGTCGTGCAGCCATCCGAAAGCGGCCGTGGCGTTGAGGAGGACCAGAGCGATCCCGAGGAGCGTGAGCGCGGCTCCGGTCACGACCAGCCAGCGCACCCAGAAGTCGAAGCGGCCGGGTGTTCCGGTTCCCCAACGGTCGTCACGCGCCACGGTGGGTCCTCACCTCCTGGTAGGAGGGCCGCCGCTCGCCTCAGCGCGGCGGTGGGTGTAGATACGGGACGCCGGCGCCCAGTATTGCACCCACCTCATGTCTCGGGGACGACCTCGATGTTGAGCTTGATCTCGACCTCGGGGTGGGGGCGCACCGTCACGGTGTGGAGGCCGACGGAGCGGATCGTGTCAGGGATGTGGATGCGGCGCCGGTCGAGAACCTCGTTGGCCTGCTTTTCCGCCGCCGTGGCGACGTCGGCGGCCGTGATCGATCCGAACAGCTTGCCGTCGATGCCGGCCTTCGCCTTGATGCGGAGCCGGGCCGCCGACAGCTTGCGGGCGAGGAGCTCGGCGGATTCCCGTTCCCGTTCGTCGCGCTGCTGGCGGGCCCGCTGCATGTCCGAGGCCTGGCGGAGGGCCCCGGACGTGGCCACGATGGCCATGCCCTTGGGGACGAGGTAGTTGCGGGCGTACCCGTCGGCCACCTCTACCACGTCGCCCTTGTGGCCGAGCGTGTTGACGTCGTTGCGCAGGATGACCTTCACGGCTGCCTCACCGGTTCGTGTACGGCAGGAGTGCCACTTCCCGCGCGTTCTTGATCGCGATCGCCACCTCGGACTGGTGCTGTCGGCAAGAGCCCGTCACCCGCCGGGCGCGGATCTTGGCCCGCTCCGACATGAACCGCCGCAAAGTGGCGACATCCTTGTAGTCGATGTAGGCAACACCTTCGGCGCAGAAGTAGCACGCCTTCTTCTTCTGGCGCTTGCCGGGCTTCTCGTCCCGGCGCTCTCGCTTCTTCCTGGGTCCTCTACCCATCTCTTCCTCTTTTCGATCTCGGGGCGGGGCCGGCGTCGCCGGCCGCCTCGCTTCCGTCTCGATCTGCGCACAGTCAACCACCATGCCCGTCCCCTGCGCCAGGTCTCCGACGCCACCCCGCGGGCCGCCGAGCCGTCCGTGGGGTGGCCTCCGGGCACCCGTGGCGGGCGGCGACCAAACCGTGAGGGCGGGCTCTGCCCGCCCGGAACAGGCGTGGGCCGAACGGCGCGAGGCCGGGGAGGGGGGTTCCGAAGGGGGGAGCTTGCTCCCCCCTTCGACTAGAACGCGGGCTCGTCCTCCCATGCCGGTTCGGAGGCCGGAGCGGCCGCAGCCGGGGCGGCGGCACTCGCGGGCGCGAACTCGCCCCCGCCTTCGCGCCGGACGCGGGTCACCTCAGCCGTCGCCCAGCGCAGGCTGGGACCGACCTCGTCGGCCTGGATCTCGACGACGGAGCGCTTGTCGCCGTCGGGTGTCTCCCAGGAACGCTGCTGGAGGCGGCCGCTGACGACCACGCGGGCGCCCTTGTGAAGGGAGTTCGCCACGTTCTCGGCCAGCTCGCGCCAGCACGTGACACCGAAGAAGCTCGTCTCCTCACGCCACTCGCCGGACGCGCGGTCCTGCCAACGGCGGTTGCAGGCAACACGCAGCTTCGCCATGCCCTGGCCACCGGACGTGAAACGCAACTCGGGATCCTCGACCAAGTTCCCCACGATCGTGACGTTACTGTCGGCCATGATGATCTCCTACCCGTCTTGCACTCTTCGTGGTGCTCATTGCCCGCCGAGCTTCTTCACCACGGACTCGGGGAGCCGGATCGTCTTGTGTCGGATCACCTCGTCGGCGAGCGACAGGACACGATCGAGCTCGTCCACCGCTGCCGGCTCGGCATCGGCAGTGAGGACGACGTAGTTGCCCTCGAGCTTGTGGCGGATCTCGTACGCCAGCCGGCGTCTGCCCCACTCGTCGACGTTGCGGACAGTCGCTCCCCGTTCGGTGAGGATGCCCTTGTACCGGTCGAGCGCGGTCGAGACCGACTGCTCTTCGACGTCGGGATCGAAGATGATCATCGTTTCGTAGACCCGCATCGGGTCTCACCTCCCTTCGGACACGGCGGCGCGAATTCGCCCGCCGAGGCTCCACGGCGTGGAGCAGGGGTTCGGATCGCCCGCCGTGCGGGGCACGACCGCAGCGACCGGGCGGAGCCCGGAGCCCCAACTCTAGACCGGTGACCCCCGGGGGGCGAGCCCACGTCGATCCCGACGCCGACACCCTAACGCCGGGGTGTGACGAAAACGGGGACCCGCCCCGGAAAGGGAGCCGCCCCGCTCGCCGTGCGTCCGGCAGCCGGCTTCAGGCGGCTTCAGGCGGCTTCGGCCAGTACCTCGATGTCCCCCCACACCCGGATGCCGTTCAGGAAGCCCGTGAACTGGGCGGCGAAGTCGCCCTCCCCGCCGGCGGCGGAGTACGTGAGGTCGAGGGTCCCCCGCAGGGTGTACTGCAACAACTCCGCCTCTCCGTCCTCGATGCGGAGGGCGCACGTGGCCCGCAGCGAGATGTCGCCGCGGAGACGCAGGTCGACCGTCTCCAGTGCCTTGGGGAGCTTCTGGGCGCCCCCGATGCCGAAGAGCATCCCGGCGGACCTCAGGTCGGCCTTCGCATCGACATGCGTCCGCATCCGGGACTCGAGGACGACGGCGTCCTCGCCTCCGATGCGTCGCCCACCCACGTAGCGGTTCTCGGCGGGCACGTCGATGCCGACGAGGGCGAACCCCGGGAGCGGTTCCCGGGACTTCCATGTGTCGCCCGCCGCGACCCCGCCCTTGGGCAGCACGGGGCAGGCAGGGGTCGTGAGCGGATCGGCTCCGGGCAGGCCACCCACGGCCGTCGCCGCCCCGTCGACGTCCACGACCTCCCCCCGGGCGTCGAGGGTGAGCTCCGACGAGCCGGCCCCGACGGCATTGGACGCCTTCTTGGAGACCTTCTGCTTGCCGCCCAGCGCCTCGACGTCGCCCTTGACGTCCTTCACCTCTGTGGTGACAGCCTGGTCGGCCCCCTGGTCCCGGACCTTGCGGGTCAAGTCGAAGTCGACGTCAATCGTGTAGGCGACATCGGGGCCGGTGGGCGGGGACTGGTTGAACTGCGTCAGGATCCGTGCCGTGTCGGGACCGAGCGCCGTGCGCCCCGCGAAGTCCACCTTCTCGCCCAGAGGTCGCTTGCCCGTGCGGTACCGGTACTCGGCGAGGTCTGGCGCCTCCGGCTTGCCCCCGCAGCTCGCCGCAGCGACGAGAACCGCTGCGGCCGACACCGCGACGGCGATCCGGAGCCCGGCGCGCTCACCACGTTTCATGCGTGTCCCCTCACCGGCAGGCTCCCCGCCCCAGGTCGAAGCGGATCGGGGCGGCGCCCGCCGTCGTCGCGAACCCCCACCGCTCGAGACCCTGGGCGGGCAACTCCAGCGCCCTCACAAACGGTACCGGCGGTGCGTACGTCGGACAGTCTGCCCCCGGGCACGGCTTCATGCGAATGCGCGGCTCGAAGTCCAGGTCGCCCTGCTCGCCGACGGGGACGAGATCGAGGGCAAAGCGTGTGTCCTTCATCCAGAAGCGGTACACGGAGGGCTTCGGGAAGACGAAGAGCATGCCGTCGTAGGGCGCGAGGCCGTCGCGACCGGAGAGGCCCTGCTCCCTCTCCTGTGCCGTCTCGGCCACCAGCACGCAGAGCTCCACCACCCGTTCGCCCTGACGGAGCACGGCCGCCGTGCCCGAGGCGTCCGGCGACCCGGTCGAGGGGCCGTCCGCTCCCGACCCGCCCCCGCAGGCGGAGACGACGACAAGGGCGACCGCGCAGAGGGCCGTGAGGCGCCCCGCCGCCGGCCCCATCCCAGGGGCCTCAGTGCACGCCCGTGCCGCCGGCTCCGAGGAGAGCGGCGACGTCGGCGGGCAGCTTGTAGGACTCCTCCGGCGAGGGGAAAGCCCCGGAACGGACGTCCGCGGCGTAGCGGGAGACGGCATCGACGGCGAGGCTCCCGAGGTCGGCGTAGCGCCGGACGAACTTGGGCACATGGCCGTCCGTGAGGCCGAGGAGATCGTGGATGACGAGCACCTGGCCGTCACAGTGCGGGCCGGCGCCGATGCCGATCGTGGGCACAGGGACGTCGGCGGTGATGATGCGGGCGAGCTCGGCCGGGATCCCCTCGAGGACGACGGCGAACACGCCCGCCTCGGCGAGGGCGGCGGCGTCGGCGAGGAGGGCCTCGGCCTGCTCGGTCACGCGCCCCTGCACCTTGAAACCGCCCATGGCGTGGAAGCTCTGGGGCGTGAGGCCGATGTGGCCCATGACGGGGATCTCGGCGTCGAGGAGCGCCCCGACGACCCGCTGGCGCTTGCGACCGCCCTCGATCTTCACGCAGGCGGCGCCGCCCTCCTGCACGAAGCGACCAGCGTTGCGCACGGCGTCCTCGGGGGAGACGTGGTAGCTGAGGAACGGCATGTCGCCCACCACGAGGGCCTTCGTGCGCTGGCTGGCGACGGCCGCGGTGTGGTGGACCATCTCGTCGACGGTCACGCGCAGAGTGTCCTCACGCCCGAGGACGACCATACCCAGGGAGTCACCCACGAGGACGACGTCGACGCCGGCGCGGTCGGCGATGCGAGCCGTGGAGGCGTCGTAGGCGGTGGTCATCACCAGGGGCGTCCCCGAACCCTTCGCCGCGCGGACGGCGGGTACGGTCACGGGCGCACGGTCGGAAGCGGCGGGCTCGGCGTCCCGCGTGGGATAGCTGCTCATCGGAGGGCCTCCTTGCGTCCGGCGCTCGAGGGCTGCCGGCGCTTCGTGGGGTGGCCTGACTGCCCCATACTACGCCGGGGGCGCCGCTGGTTCCTCCTCGCTACGGACCCGCGGGCCGGGCGTCCCTGCAGTCAGGCGAGGGCGGGCGGGCCCGCTTCGTGTAGGACGGCGTCCGGAAGGGGCTCGCCCCTGTCCGGCGGAGGCGTCCCCCCGGTCATCGACCGCACGCACCACACGAGCAGCGCGCCCAGAAGCAGCCAGCGGATCCCCACCGCAGACCCGAACGCCGCCGACCAGCCGTTCGAGGACTGATCCGGCGCCGTGAGGAACCAGCGGAAACGGGACAGGACGAGGCCCACGTCCACCAGCTCGTATGCGACCCACCACGGCCACGGTACGCGGGCGGCGACGAAGAGGGGGAGCAGCCAGAGGGTGTACTGGGGCGAGAAGACCTTGGTGAGGAGAAGGAACGCCACGACGGCGCCGAGGCCGCCCAGGGCCGCCGCCCGCAAGGGAGCCAGCCCCTCACGCACGCTGCGCACGACGACGAGGGCGAGGCCCACGACGAGGACCGGGAAGGCGAGCTCGAGAGCGAGGCCGGCGGCGTGGCGGACAGCTTCTGTGCGCTCGGGCCCGCCGGGGAAGAGCCGCAGCCACCAGTACCAGGGCGTGTCGAAGTCCGGGGGACGGTCGGCATGGAAGGTCCACACGTGCAGCCATCCCCTCGGGGCCGCGACCATGACGGGCACGTTCACCACCGCCCAGCCCCCGGCGGTCCCGGCCAGGAACCGGAGCCAGGACGGGAGCCGCGACACCTGGGAGTGGCCGGGGAGTGGCCGCGCTCGTGTGCCCGCTGCCCTGAGCATCGGGCGACCGCCGGCCGGCGGGGAAACGCCCTCGTCCCCCCGCCAGGCCCAGAGGGCGGCGGCGAGCGCAGGTACGAGGAAGGCCGGGTACAACTTGGCCGCCGCCCCGGCCCCGATGGCGAGGCCGGCCGCCCCCCAGCGACGCCGTGACGCCATCCACCAGCCGCCTGCGGCAAGCCCGACGGCGAGCAGGTCCCAGTTCAGGAAGCCGGTGAGGACGAGGCTGGGCGCGAGAGCCGCCCGCCAGGCCCCCACACCCGCCCACGACCATGCCGCGGCCACGAGCACGAGGCCCCAGACGCCGAGCAGGAGATACGACATGACGGTGTAGGAGTTGATCCCGTGGGTGAGGCGGGCGACGGTGTACATGAACGCCCCGGTGGCCACCGGGTACTCGTAGTCGACCTCGCTGTAGGGAACCGCGTCGTGGTCGAGTCCGCGGGCGGAGTAGAGCGCCTGCACGTCCGAATAGCACAGCAGGGTGAACTGGCGGCCGTCCCACGGGCCTGTCACGCAAGGCGCCTTGAGGCCGATGCCCAGGGCCACGGTGACACAGCCCAGGGCGAGAACGGCGGCACCGGCCCGCGCCCCGCGGGCCGCGGTGCTCAAGGGGCCGGCGGGGCCGGCGGCGCGGGGGGCGGAGGCTCCGGCGCCGGCGGGGGGGCGGGCGCCGAGGTGGGCTCGACAGCCGGGGCGGACGCCGACGGCCCCGGTGTGGGCGTCTTCTTCCTCTTGGCGGAACCGCTGGTGACGCGCTTGCCGCCCAGCTTCGCCGGCTTCACGAACTCGCCGGGATCGACGCCCTCCATGGCCCTCTCCATGAACGCCTTCCAGATGCGGGCGGGGAAGGTGCCGCCGAAGACGGTGATGCCGTGCACGTTGCGAAGCTTCTTCTTCGTGGCGCCCTCCTTGAAGCCCACCCAGACGGCGGTCGTGTAGCGGGGCGTGTAGCCCACGAACCAGGCGTCGCCGTAGTCCTGGGTGGTGCCCGTCTTGCCCGCCGTGGGCACGCCCTTGAGGCGGGCGGCGGTGCCGGTGCCCCGCTCCACGACGCCCTCGAGGGCGTAGGTCACGGTGTCTGCCTCGGCCTCGGTGAGCACGGGGGCCTTCTGCGGCGTGAAGTGCTCGATGACCTTGCCCGACGCGGTCTTCACTTCCGTGATCACCGTGGGAGCGGGATGCCGGCCCCGGTTGGGGAACGTGCTGAAGACGCTCGCCATCTCCAAGGGGCTCACCTCCCCGGCGCCGAGAGCGATCGACGGCACGGGCTGCAGCGGACTCGTGACGCCCATCTGGCGGGCCATGTTCAACGTGTCCTCCACACCGACCTTGACGATGAGCTGGGCGTAGACGGTGTTCACGGATCCGATGGTGGCCGAGAGCAGATCCATGGAACCCCCCCCGCTGGAGTCCCCGGCGTTTGCGACCCTCCAGGTCCCGAAGTGCGGGTCCTTGAGCGTGATGTTGCCCGGGGCGGGAAACGTCGACTTGATGGAGAGGCCCTCGTGCAGGGCGGTGGCGAGCACGATCGGCTTGAACGTGGAACCGGGCTGGCGACCGCTGCCGCCGCCTTCCCGACCCACGGCGAGGTTCACCTGGCTCTGGTTGAAGTCCCGCCCCCCCACCATCGCCACGACACGCCCGTCGAGGTCGAGGCAGACGAGCGCCACGTCGGGGTCCTTGGGACGACCGAGGATGTCCCGGGCGGCCTTCTCGGCGTAGGACTGGAGGCGCATGTCGATCGTGGTCGTGACCCGGAGGCCGCCGCCGTAGACCTTGTCCCTGCCGTATTTCTTCACGAGCGTGTGACGCACGTACTCCGTGAAGTAGGCGGCCCCGCCGTTTGCGGCGATGGTCGTGGTGGGCTTCTTCGGCAGGGCCACGACAGGCTGGCCCTTGAACGTGCCCGCCTCCGCGGGGGTGAGAGCGTCGGTCTCCACCATGGCGTCGAGCACCTGGTTCCGCCGCCGCAGGGCCTCGACCGGCTTCAGGACAGGGTCGGCGGTCTCAGGCGCCCGGATGAGCCCGGCGAGCGTGGCGGCCTCGGGCACGGTGAGGCCTTTGGCGGCCTTGCCGAAGTAGGTCTCGGATGCCGTCTCCACCCCGTATGCCCCGCGGCCGAAGTAGATGGTGTTCAGGTAGAGCTCGAGGATCTTCTCCTTGGAGTACTTCCGTGAGAGCTTCACGGCGATGACTGCCTCCTTGACCTTCCGGGTCAGGGTGCGGTCGGTGCTGAGGAAGACGTTCTTCACGTACTGCTGGGGGATCGTGGACCCGCCCTGGAGAGGCTTGTCGCGGAGGTCGGCCCAGGCCGCCCGGAGGATCGCCGGGACGTCGATGCCCTTGTGCTTGAAGTAGTTCCGGTCCTCGGCGGCGACCGTCGCCTGGATCATCGCCGGAGAGATGTCGCGGTACGTGACGACTGTGCGGTCCTGCTCGGCGTGCAGCTCGGCAAGTTGGGTGCCGTCGGCGGCGTAGATGAAGGACGTCTGTGCCGGGGGCAGGCTCTCGGGCAGGGGGATCTTGGCGAGGAAGTAGAACGCCGCCGCCCCGGCCCCGCCGAAGAGGACCAGGAGACAGAAGGCAAAGACGGCGATGCGCCGCCAGCGGCGCCGGGGCTTGGCGACCCGGGCGGCCTTGCGTTTCGCCCGGCCGGTCTTCGGCTCTTCAGGTGCGGGCGCCGTCTCGAGCGGCGCCTCGCGGTGGGCTCCGCCGACGCGACCCCGGGAGGCACGCCGGGGGGCGCGTCGCGCTGGAGCGAGCGATCGGGCAGCCATCAGAGCGTCCTCACCGTTCCGGCTTGCGGGATCCCGCGGTGCGCGCCTCGGCCTCGCCGGCCTCGGGGGCGGCACTGCCGTAGGAGCGGGTGAGATGGTTCCACCCGCAGTCCCGGCACACCTCGACGACGTAACAGCGGACGTCCTTGCCCCCCGGGAGATCGGCGATGTCCCGGGGAGAAAGGGCCCTCCCGTTGCGCCGCGACAGTGACCGGCCGAACGCGTAGGCCACACGGACGAGATCTCCCTCGGCGCACACGGGACAGCCCTGGTTCTGGGTCTCGCCGAGGTTCTCCGCGGCTCGGAGGAGCTCGGGGTGGGCGTCACAGATGTCGGCCCTCGTGACCCGGCCGCCCCGGTACGCCGCCAGCAGCGCCCGCGAGGCGAGGGTGTAGTCGGTGAACGTCTCCATGGGTGTAGGTCATTCTAAGGCGGGGCGCCGGTTTCGTCCCCCCCTGCTCCACGCGTGGGCTGATCGCCGGCGCGGGACCGGCGCCACGCCTCGGCGCTCGCGGTGGTTATTGTGCGCGGCTATATCAGTTCGATATAATGGCTCGTCATGTCAACTGAGCTCGCCATTCTGGGCGCCCTGAGCCGCCGGGACCTGCACGGCTACCAGCTCAAGAAGGAGCTCGACACCCTGGTGGGCCATCTCGGCGTGCTCTCCTTCGGGTCCCTGTACCCGGCCCTGCGCCGCCTGGAACGCACCGGTGCCGTCGTCAAGGTGCCCGGCCCGACTGCAGGGCGCACGGCCCCCCCGACACCCGACACGGGCCATGCCGCCGCCGACACGGGCCTCACCGGAGTCCGCACCCTGCGCTTCGGGCCCGGCCGTCCCTCCCTGGCCCGCACCTCCACGGCGCGACGCAAGGTCTTTCGCATCACCGACGCCGGACGGGCGGCGCTCGCCGAACTCCTCTCGGATCCCGCGGCGGTCGAGGGGCGCGAGTTCGTGCTCTGGCTCGTGTTCGCCGGCGCCCTCCCGGCCCCAACCCGGGTCGCGCTGCTCGAGCGTCGCCGCCGCACCCTCGACGACGTCCTCGCCGGCCTCGGTCAGGCGCTCGCCGCCGGGGCCCCCGACCGCTGGGCGGGCCTCGCCCTGGAGCATGAGGTCGCCCGGGTCCGCACAGAGATCGACTGGCTCGACGGCCTCCTCGTCACGGAGCGAGGCGGCCTCGTCGGGTCGAGCGAAAGCAGCAATCCCGCGGTGCCTCTCCCCCGTGGCGCCGCGGCCACAGCACACGGAGGAGCCCGACCATGAGCGACCGTCGCGTCCGAGTGGCCATCGCCGGCGTGGGGAACTGCGCCTCCAGCCTCGTGCAGGGAGCGCAGTACTACCGCGAGGCGGATCCGACCGAGGCCGTCCCAGGCCTGATGCACGTCGACCTCGGCGGCTACCACGTCGCCGACGTCGAGTTCGTGGCGGCTTTCGACGTGGACTCCACGAAGGTGGGTCAGGACCTCTCCAAGGCGATCGACGGCGGCCTCAACAACACGGTCAAGTTCGCCGACGTCTCCGCTCTCGGTGTCGAAGTGCAGCGGGGGCCCACCCTCGACGGGTTGGGGACCTTCTACCGCGACGTGGTCGAGGAGTCCCCGGCGCCCCCCGTGGACGTCGCCGCGACGCTCCGCGAGAGCGGCGCGGACGTGCTCGTGGGCTACCTGCCGGTGGGCTCGGAGAACGCGCAGCGCCACTACGCCCAGGCCGCCCTCGACGCCGGTTGCGGCTTCGTGAACTGCATCCCCGTGTTCATCGCCAGCGACCCGGAGTGGGCGGCGAAGTTCACGGCCGCCGGCCTGCCAATCATCGGCGACGACATCAAGAGCCAGTTGGGCGCCACCATCACGCACCGCGTCCTGTCCCGTCTCTTTGAGGACCGCGGAGTGCGCATCGACCGCACGTACCAGCTCAACTTCGGAGGCAACCAGGACTTCCGCAACATGCTCGAGCGCGACCGTCTCACCTCGAAGAAGATCTCCAAGACGCAGTCGGTCACGTCCCAGATCGAGCGCGACATGACGGAGGGCACCGTGCACATCGGCCCCTCCGACCACGTGCCCTGGCTCGAGGACCGCAAGTGGTGCTACATCCGAATCGAGGGCACGGAGTTCGGCGACGTGCCCCTCAACATGGAACTCAAGCTCGAGGTGTGGGACTCGCCCAACTCCGCCGGGGTCGTCATCGATGCCGTTCGCTGCATCAAGCTCGCCCTCGACCGGGGCGTGGGCGGACCCCTGCTGGGCCCCTCCTCCTACTTCATGAAGAGCCCGCCCGAGCAGTACACCGACGACGTCTGCCACTCCCTCACCGAGCGGTTCATCGCCGGTTGACTCCTGCGCCGCCGGACCCGGGAGCGAAGGGCCGGAGCCCTCCCGCGACGACGTTCGTCTTCGCCGACCTCGCCGGCTTCACGGCCCTCACGGAGGCGCACGGCGATCATGATGCCGCGGACCTGGTGGAACGCTTCGAGGGTCTCGCCTCCGACGCCCTCGTGGGCAGTGCCGAGCTCGTAAAGGTCGTGGGGGACGCCGTCATGATCGTCGCCGAGGACGCCGGGGACGCCGTCCTCACCGCCCTCTCCCTACGCGCCGCCGTGGACGCGGCACCCCTGTTCCCGGCCGTGCGTGTGGGCCTGCACAGCGGGCCCGCCGTGCGTCGCGGAACGGACTACTTCGGTGCCGCCGTGAACCTCGCCGCCCGCGTGGCGGCGCGAGCGGGCCCGGGCGAGGTTCTCGTCACAGGGGACGTCGCCGCCGCCGCGGAGGCCGCCCGGCTGGCCACGGCGTGCCCTCTCGGCCCCGTCCGTCTCCGCAACGTCCCCGAAGCCGTCTCCCTCTTCGAGCTCTGCGAGCCCGAGAGGGCACTCGGGCGCCGCCACGTGGATCCCGTGTGCCGGATGCAACTCGACCTCGCGCCCGACACCCTGGGGCTCCGCGTGGGGGGCCGGGAATTCGTGTTCTGCTCCTTCGACTGCCTCCGGCGCTTCGCCGCCGACCCGGCCGCCTACGGAGCGGACACCTGATCCCGTCAACCGGCCGAAGGCCCCCCTCGCAGCAGCTCGAGGCGGCGCCGGTACTCCTCCTCGGACACCTCGCCCCGGGCGAATCGCTCGTCGAGGATCGCCTTCGCGTCCTGACGACCGCCGCCGACATGACGCACGATCGTGACCACCCCCCAGATGACGAGACCCCAGAAGAGGACCATGGAGACCATCATCGGGATCCACATCCACCAGGCGGAGTTGGCTCCGCCTCCCCAGTACATCATCGGCCGCTCCTTCCGCTGACCAGCCCAGCGTAGGGGTCCGCGCCCCCGGGAACCCGCCCGGCCCAGGGCGGCCACCGAACCTGCCGCTCGCTGCGACCGTTCGCAACAGCAAGATGTCGCTGTAGAGTCCGCCGGGTGGACAGGGTCGAGGACGTCATGGAGCGATTCGTCGCCGCAGGAGGCCGCCGCACGGCCGCCCGCCAGGCGATCGTGGAGGCCGTGCTCGCCGCGGACGGCCACGTCACGGCCGAGGACGTGGCCGGCGCCGTGAGGCGCCGCTTCCCCTCCGTGAACCTCTCGACGGTGTACCGCACCCTCGACACCCTCGAGGATCTCGGCGTCCTCGACCACGTCCACCTCGGCCACGGCGGTGCCGTCTACCACCTCAGCGGGGAGGCCCACCAGCACCTCGTGTGCGAAGGCTGCGGCTCGGTCGCGGAGATCCCCCTCGGGCGCCTGCGCCCGTTCCTGCACATGCTCGACAGGGACTACGGCTTCGAGGGCAACCACCGCCACTTCGCGCTCATGGGCCTCTGCCGGGAGTGCCGCGGCGCTTGACGCCCCCGGCCGCCAGGAGCGCGGAATCGAACCCGAAGGGGAACTCGAGGCGGTGCTCAGCGAGGAGGGCCCCGTCGCCGAGGACGTCGGCTGTGGGCCCGTCGGCAACCACGCGCCCCCCGCTCATGATGACGGCCCTGGGACAGAGCATCAGGGCGTACGGAAGGTCATGGGTGACGACGAGGAGCGTGGTGGAGAGGGCTTCGAGGATCCCGGCGAGCTCGCGCCGGCCGGCGGGGTCGAGATTGGCGGACGGTTCGTCGAGCACGAGGACGTCGGGGTCCGAGACGAGGACCGTGGCGAGCGCCACCCGCCGCCGCTCCCCCTGGCTGAGGTGGTGCGGGGGCCGGTCTCCGGTCCCGTCCATTCCCACAGCGCCGAGGGCACCCGCCACACGCCCGTCGAGGTCGCCCCCGCGGACTCCGAAGTTGGCGGGGCCGAAGGCGACGTCCTCCCAGACCGTCGGCATGAAGACCTGGTCGTCGGGATCCTGGAAGACGATCCCGACCCGGCGGCGGACATCCTGCAGGGTTGCCTTCTCCACCCGCACGCCGCCCACGCGGACCTCGCCCGCCTGCGGGACGAGGAGGCCGTTCAGAGTGAGGACGAACGTGGTCTTGCCGGCCCCGTTCGGCCCCAGCAGCGCCACCCGCTCCCCCGCCTCGATTGCCAGGTCCACGCCGGCGAGGGCACGGTGGCCGTCGGGGTAGGCGAAGGTGACGCCCCTCGCCGTGAGGGCGGCGCTTATCTCAGCCCCTGGGCCGGCCCGGCAAGGACGGCGAGGGCGGCGGCGGCCGCGGGGAGGGCGAGGGCGGCCGCCCACTGCTTCCCGGGGGGGGCCGCGACCCGCGACTCCGGCATCGACCCCGTGAAGCCCCGCGACGCCATCGCGAGATGCACGCGCTCCCCCCGCTCATAGGCGCGAACGAAGAGCGTGCCCACCGTCGCCGCCGTCCCGCGTGCCTGCCAGATCCAGCGGGCCCGCTCCCCGCGGGCGGCGCGGGCGCTCCGCATCCGCCGGGCCTCGCCGGCGACGACGCCTGCGTAGCGGACCATGAACACTCCCACGGTCGTGAAGACCCGTGGGACGCGGAGGCGCTCCAGACCTCGCAGGAGGTCTCCCGTCGCCGTCGTCGCCGCCAGCACCGTCATGACGCCGAAGCCCAGCGTGGCCTTCGCCAGGATGTTCCAGGCCCCCCAGAGGCCCGGGACTGAGAGGGAGAGCCCTGCGAAATCCGTCCGGGGGCTCCGCCCGAGGAGGGGAAGGAGCAGAGCGAAGACCACGAAGGGCGCCTCGAGAGCGAGGCGACGGCCGAGGACCCGGAGTGGAAGGCCCGCAAGGATCGCCAGCAGGGCCACCAAGGCGCCGTCAATGCCCAACGCCCAGAACGCCTCCCGCGGCGTCACCGCGAAGACGAGGACGACGAGCACGCCGGCAGCGATCTTGCATTCCGGGGCCATCCGGTACAGGGGACCGTCGCCGGGGACGAAGAGGCCCGAAGCGTGCCCGGCGCTCACCCCGCTCCACTCCCTGCTCCGCGCCTGGCGGCGCTCCGCGTCCCGGCGAGCAAGGTGAAGACGACCAGACCCGCTCCGAAGGTGCCCAGGACTCCGGCGAGGCCCGAGACGGCGGTGCCGACGCGCCGGTCGGTCGTCCCGCCCAGCGCGTACCCGGCGACCGGGCTGGCGTCGAGGGCGTGGCTCCGGGCCCTGGTCTGGAACCCCTCGTCCCGCGCGACCCTCTCGAGGCCGTCGGGGGCGTCACTCACCCACGGACCCACGAGGACGACGAGGGCAGCGGCCAAGAGGAGCCCTCCGAAGACGAGGGTCCGGCGGGGGCGGGGCCCGGCGCTCACGCTGCCCCCGGGAGCGAGACCACCGGGGGCGTGTCCCGGACGAGGCGGCCGGCCCCGTGGACGAGGTCGGGCCGGAGGCGGAGAACAGCGCCGACGGCGAGACCGGTGATCAGCCCTTCCCCGACGCCGACGAGGGCGTGGACTCCGATCATCGCCCCGGCCACGCTCGTGGACGGGGCACCCCCCGTGCCGCCGACGGCGTACTCGACGGAGAAGGCGACGGCTGAGAGGACGACGGAGGCCCCGGCCGCCACCCCGGCGGCAGCGAGGAGGGCGGAGCGCCCTCCCGGCAGGACCCGCCGCAGCACCAGGAACACCCCGTATCCCCCCAATGCCGTCACGAGAGCCATGTTCACGACGTTCAGGCCGAGGGCGGTGACACCGCCGTCGGCGAAGAACACCTGCATACAGACGACGACCGCGACGCAGACGGCTCCCACCCACGGCCCGCACAGGACAGCGGCCAGGGTGCCCCCCAGGAGGTGCCCGCTCGTGCCCGCGGCGACCGGGAAGTTGAGCATCTGCACCGCGAAGACGAACGCCGCCACGAGACCGGCCAGGGGGGCGCCGCGATCCTCTAGGGCGGCGCGCGCCCGGGTGGCACAGAGGCCGAGGCCCGCGACGGCGAGGGCGCCCGCTCCCGCCGAGGTGCCGAGGTCGATGAACCCGTCGGGCACGTGCACCACAGGCTCCTCTCACGCAGGCCGCTAGCTGTTGCATCTGACTTGCAGCAGGCCACGATAGTGCGATCCGGGGTCAGCGTCCAGGTGCGGGGCCGCCCCGGCTCCGATCCGTCGTGTGCGGAGGCCCCGCTCGGATCAGGGCCGGCCGGCGCGGGAATAGCCGCCGGCAGAGCCGTACTTCACGGGCTGGCCTGTCTGGGAAGCGTGGATGACCGTGCCGCCCCCGATGTAGAGGGCAATGTGGCCCGGGCGCCACAGGAGGTCGCCGGGCTGGATGTCGCCCATCGAGACGCTCCGCACGGAACTGATCTGGGCAGACGACGAGTGGGGCAGGGACCTGCCCCCGGCCCGCCACGCGTACGACGTGAGCCCCGAGCAGTCGAAGGCGTCGGGGCCGGCAGCACCCCACCGGTACGGCTTGCCGAGCTGCGCCCGGGCCGTGGAGATCGCCGCGGAGGCGCCTGCCGAGGGAGGCGGAGCACCGCCACTCTTGTCCTCTCCCACACTCACGGACCGGCTGTCGCCGCCGCGCCGGCTGTTGGCCGGCGCGGGTCGCGCCTGGGCTGCGACCGGACGGGCCCGGGCGGCTGCCTCCGCCGCGCGCAGCCGGGCCTCGGCCGCCGCTTGCTCGCGGGCACGCTGGGCGTCGATCTCGGTCTTGTAGCGGGAAGCGAGCGCCTCCTGCCGGGAAATGCCGGACTCGATGCGCGAGCGCTGTGAACGCAGCGCGTCGACGGTGCGCTTCTGCTCGCGCTCGGCACTCTGGACGGTCGCCACCTCGGCGTCGAGGTCGTCCTGGGCCGCCTTGTATCCGTCAAGGGCGACCCGGGCCCCCGCCTGCATGTGGCCGAGGTACTTCGATGCCGCCGGGAACTCGCCCGGGTCCTTGAGGGACATGAGCAGCGAGACGCTCTGGTCCGAGCCGAACTTGTAGGCGATGACCGCCTGGCGACGGACCTGGATGCGCTGCGCGGCGACCTCGCGGCGGAGTCCGTCGAGGCGGCCCCGAGCCGTGACGAGTTGGCGTTCGAGACGCGTGAGCTTCTCGGCGTTCGTGTTGAACCGGTCGACGAGGATCTCGGACTCGTGGCCGAGACGGGACAGCTCGGCCTGGGCGGCCTCGTAGCCGCGCTGCGGGTCGTCGGCGGCGGCAGGGCCCGACGGCCCTGCGACAGCCGCAAGCATGAGGACGACGACGCTGATGAGAGTGAATCCGCACCGCTTGAAGGTGCGATTCCGTGGGCTCGGGTGCCGGTGCACGACCAGGCTCCTTCTGCTCGCGGACGGGGTGTCCGCCCGGGATCGAAGACGACCTCTACGGGCAACAGGGGGGACCCTAGCAACCGATGCCAGTCGCGCCAACCACTGCACCCAGATTCTGCCAAGCGGGCGCCACCTCTTGGGCCGGGCCGGGCCGCAGGGGCGGGCCCGCCCACGTCCCCTAAGGGCGCCCCGCGCGGGTGAAGCGGCCGGCGTCGGTGTAGCCCACGGAGGCACCGCTGTGCGGCGAGTTGATGGCGACGCCGTTGCCCACGTAGATGGCCACGTGCCCCGGCCGCCAGAGGATGTCCCCGGGCTGCAGCTCGCTCATGTTCACAGAGCGCATGCTGCCGATCTGGGCGGAGGAGTTGTGCGGCAGCCGCCGGCCGCCGGCGCCCCAGGCCGCCATCGTGAGACCGGAGCAGTCGAAACCCCCGCCGCCGGCTGCGCCCCAACGGTAGGGAGTCCCGATCATGCGCTTCGCGTATTCGACGGCGGCGGCACCGCCACCAGAGCCCGACACGACCCCGGCATCGCCGACCTGGACCCGGCCCCGCCCGCGGCCGCGCCGACCCCGTGGGGCGGCGGCCCCGACGCCGCCGCCGCCGGTGACGGCGAGGCGGGCGCGCATCGCCGCCTCCTCGCGTGCCCGTTCGGCAGCGATCTCCTGAGCGTATCGGGTGGCGATCGCCTCCTGGCGGGCGATCCCGGCCTCGATGCGGCGCTGATCGGCCTTGATCGAGCTCACGACCTTGCGCTGGTCGGCACGAGCGGCGTCGAGCGCCCGCACCTCGACGTCGAGGTCCTCCCGGGCAGCCTTCACACCGTCCATCGCCTGGCGGGTACCGGACTGCAACTGCTCGAGGTACTTGGCGGCCGCGGGGAACTCGTTCGGTCGACGCAGGGACATGAGCATCGACACGCCGCCGTCGGCGCCGTACTTGTAGGCGACCACGGCCTGGCGGTTCAGCTTCGCCTTGGCGGCCGCGACCTGGGCCCGCAACTCGGCGAGCCGGGCGTTCCCGGCGTCGACGCGGCGGCCGAGACGGGCGAGCTTCTCCTGGTTCGCGTTGTAGGCGTCGACGAGGAGGTCCGACTGGCCCTGGAGGCGTTCCATCTCCGCCTTCGCGGCGGCGAAGCCCTGCTGGGGACTGGCCTCCACGGGACGGGGCGCTGCGATGGCAGCGACGGCGAGGAAGATGCCGCTCAGGCTGGCGGCCATCCGAGGGCGGGGGCGCCGGTCCACGACCTGGCTCCTTTCGCTCGCGGGCGGAGCGCACACGGGGGGTCCGCTCACCGAGGTCAAGCGCGGGACCATAGCAACCCCTCGATGGGGTGGCAAGCTCCCCGGGACGACTACCTACTAGTCCCGTTCTGCCATCCAGGCGTCGAGGCGGCGGTACGCCTCGGCCTCGTCGATCTCCCCGTCCTCCATGCGCACCTCCAGGAGGAAGTCCAAGGCGGCACCGACGTCCGGGCCGGGGGCGATGCCGAGGTGCGCCATGACCTGCCGGCCGTCGAGCGCAGGCCGAAGGGACTCCAGGGCCTCCTTCTCCTGGAGCTCACGGATGCGTTGCTCCAGGGCGTCCATGCGTTGGCCGAGCGCCGCCGCCTTGCGGGGGTTGCGCGTCGTGCAGTCGCACCGGACGAGCTCGTTGAGGTCGTCGAGGAGCCGGCCGCCGTCGCGTACGTAGCGGCGCACGGCGGAGTCCGTCCACCCCATCCGGTAGGTGTGGAAGCGCAGGTGGAGGAATATGAGGCGCTGCACGTCCGCCACGACCTCGGACGGATAGCGGAGCTCCGCGAGACGGGCGGCGGCCATACGGGCTCCCACAGCGTCGTGGTGGTGGAACGCCACCCCGCGGGGGCCGTACGTTCGGGTCCTGGGCTTGCCGATGTCGTGCAGGAGCGCGGCGAGGCGCAACGTGAGATCGGCCCGCGTCCGTTGCGTCACGACAACGGTGTGCGTGAGGACGTCCTTGTGACGCTGGACTGGGTCCTGCTCGAGGCGCAGTGCCGGGAGCTCGGGCAGGAACTCCTCCGCGAGGCCGCTGTCGACGGCCAGCCACAGACCGGGGCCGGGGTCCGGCGCCGTCACGAGGCGGGAGAGCTCGTCGCGGATCCGCTCCGCCGACACGATCCCGAGCCGCTCGCGCATCCCGGCGATGGCGGTCTTCACGCCCTCCGTGGGCCGGAGACCGAGCTGGGCGGCGAACCGGCACGCCCTCAACATCCGCAGAGGGTCCTCGCCGAAGGACGCCTGCGGGGAGCGCGGCGTGGCGAGACGCCCCCGCCCGAGGTCCTCCTCGCCGCCGAACGGGTCGAGGAGGCCGCCGTCCGCCAGGGAGAGCGCCATCGCGTTCACCGTGAAATCCCTTCGCAAGAGGTCCTCCTCCAGCGAATCGCCGAAGGCGACCTCGGGCTTGCGCGACGCGGGACGGTAGACGTCGGAACGGAACGTCGTGATCTCCACCCTGTGCGCCCCCACCTCGGCCCCGATAGTGCCGTAGCGTTTCCCCACCGCCCACATGGCCGCTGCGAGGGGCCCCGTGATCCGTTCCACGTCGTCGGGGCGCGCCGACGTCGTGAAGTCGAGATCCACATGTGAGATGCCCAGGAGGGCGTCCCGCACGCTTCCCCCGACGAGGTAGATCTCCTCTCCGGCGGCGGTGAAGGACTCGGACAGGGCACGCACGTCCGGGTCGGCGAGCAGGGCGGCGAATCGCGGGTCGGGCATCGCCCGACTCTACGACGCGCCCTCCGGCGAGCCGCACCCGTCAGGCGGTGGCGGCGACCTCCGCCTCGGACCCGGAGAGGAGCCCGGCCTGCTGGAGCATGATGCGGAAGTCGTGCGGGTTGGTGGCTCCGGCGAGAGCGTCGCGGAGCGTGATCGCTCCCGTACGGTAGAGGTCGAAGACAGCCTGGTCGAAGGTCCGCATCCCGTAGTAGTCGCCCTCGGCGATGAGCTCCGGAATGGCGTGGGTGAGGTTCGGGTCGACGATGTGGTCGAACACCCGCCCGGTCATGACGAGAACCTCGATGGCCGGCACGCGCCCCTGGCCGTCGGCCCGGGGCACGAGGCGCTGGCTCACGATCCCCCGCAACGACCCGGCGATGGAGAGGCGCACCTGCTTCTGCTGGTGCGGGGGGAAGAAGTCGATGACCCGGTTGATCGTCTCGGCGGCGTCGGTCGTGTGCAGCGTCGACAGCACGAAATGCCCGGTCTCCGCTGCGGCGAGGCCCGCCCACACGGTGTCGGGATCCCGCATCTCGCCCACGAGGATGACGTCCGGGTCCTGGCGCAGCACGCGCTTCATGGCAGAGGCGTACGAGTCCGTGTCCACGCCGAGCTCCCGCTGGTTCACGAGGCTGAGCTTGTCGGTGTGCAGGACCTCGATCGGGTCCTCGATGGTGACGATGTTCAGGCGCTTCGTGGCGTTGATGTGGTCGATCATCGCCGCCAGCGTCGTCGTCTTGCCCGAGCCCGTCGGTCCCGTCACGAGAACGAGCCCGCGGGGCTCCGCGGCGAGGCGCTGGATGACGGACGGGAGGCCGAGCGCGGCGAACCCCGGGATACCGGGCAGCACGCGCCGGAAGACGAGGCCCACGGCGCTGCGTTGGCGGAAGCAGTTCACGCGAAACCGCCCGAGGCTCTGGGCCTGGTGGGCGAAGTCGGCCTCGTTCGTGCGGGAGAACTCGTTCGCCCGGTCCTCGGCCATGAGCTGGAAGGCGAGCCGTTCGGTGTCCGCGGCCGAGAGAGGCTCCTCCTCGATCGGGTAGAGCTCCCCGTCGATGCGGACGAACGGCACCTGGCCCGCCTTCAGATGCAGGTCGGATCCACCTCGTTCCACGAGCAGCCGGAGCAGGTCGTCCAGCGCCACCAAGGCAACCTCCGTCTCTTCGGAGGGGGACATCGTCCCCCTTTCAGCACCCTCCCTGCCTCGCCCCGGCCGACGCCGGGGGGACCCGGCCGGGCGCAGCCCGGTCTCGCGGCCCCGGTAGCCGTCTGCCGAGAGCCGAAGAGGGAGGGGCAAGTCAAAGCCTCTGGGCACAGGCGCCCGGAGCTCCCTCCTGATATCGGCTCCCGCAGAGGCGACCTAGAGCACCTACCTCGGGCGGCGACTAGAGATCCCAGTGGGCGGCCGCCACGTCGTGGGCATCTGCCACGACGCGCCGGGCGCGGGGCGAGGCGTCCCCGGCCGGCGGTCCCTCCTGCACGGCCGCACCGGCTCCTGTGAGGGCCCCCAGAGTCACCTCGGCGGCGTCCGCGAGCGCCGAGAGGTCGTAGCCGCCCTCGAGGAAGAACACGAGGCGGCCCCCGGCGACGTCGGAGGCGAGCTGGCGCGTCCGCTCGGCCAGGAGCCCGAAGGTGGCGGCCCGCAGACCCAGATCTGTGAGAGGGTCGGCCCGGTGGGCATCGAAACCGCACGAAACCAACACCCAGGACGGCTTGAAGGCGAGAGCCAGCGGGGCCACGACCTCGTCGAAGGCGCGCAGGTAGGTCGACTCGCCCGTGCCGGAAGGGAACGGGAAGTTCAGCGTCGTGCCCACCGCCTCACCCGTGCCCGTCTCGCCGGTGCGGCCACTGCCCGGGTACTGGGGGAACTCGTGGAACGAGACGAAGAGGACGCCGGGGTCGGCGTAGAACACGTCCTGCGTGCCGTTGCCGTGGTGGGCGTCCCAATCCAGGATCAGAACACGCTCCCCCTCCGAGCGCAGCGCTGCCGCGGCGATGGCCACGTTGTTGAACAGGCAGAAGCCCATCGCCCGTCTGGGGAGGGCGTGATGGCCGGGTGGGCGCACCAGGCAGAAGGCGAAGGACGATCCCGCGCGGACATGTTCCACGGCCGCGAGGCCGGCTCCGGCCGCCCGCATCGCTGCGCGCAGCGATCCCGCCGACATCACCGTGTCGGGGTCGAGCGCGCCGCCGCCGGCGGCGTCCACGTCCCGCAAGCGGGCGAGGTAGGCGTCGTCGTGGACGGCGCGCAAGGAGTCCGCTGCTGCGACCGGGGCGTCGACGGCTTCCAGGCAGGCCGCGAGATCCGGGCGCGACGCGAGCCGCTCGCCGATGGCCGCCAAGCGGGCCGGGGCCTCGGGATGCCAGCGCCCCGGGTCGTGACCACCGAACTCCTCGTGAGCGACGAGAACCCCGGTCATGGGGCGAGTGTATGCGGGCCCCGAATGAAGCCCCCCGGGCCCCCGCCGCTCTACGCTGCCCCCATGGCGTTGGAGCTCGTCACCTCGAACGGGGAGAGGGCGCGCATCGGCCGCTGGAGAGAGCGCGACGAGCTGGGCGTGGTCGCGCCGGTCCCCGGGGACCCACCCCTCAGCCGGGCGTTCGTCGACGGCTGCACCGCGCGTCTCGCCGCCGCCGGTTTCGCCACGGCCGTGACTCCGGCGCTGGGCCCCACCGAGCTCTTCCCCTTCCTGCAGGCGGGCTTCGCTCCCCGCGAGGAGCTCCATGTCCTGACCCACGACCTCGCCGATCCGCCCCGTCCCGTCCCGGTCGAAGGCGTGACCCTGCGTCGTTGGCGCCCGGCTGACGTCCCCGACCTGATGCACGTGGACGCCCTCGCATTCGACGACTTCTGGCGTCTCGACCTCGAGGCCCTCCGCGAAGCGCACTCGGCTACCCCGCACGCCCGCTTCCGGGTGGCCGTGTGCGGCGAACGCCTGGTGGGGTACTGCATCACGGGCCGCAGCCGGCTGCAGGGTTACCTGCAGCGCCTCGCCGTCGATCCGGACATGCAGGGCAGGGGGCTCGGGCGCCACTTCGTCTACGACGCCCTCGCCTGGCTTGCTTCGCGCCGGGTGAGGGCCTGCGTCGTGAACACGCAGGAGTCCAACGGCCGGGCTCTCGCCCTCTACCGCATGTGCGGCTTCGCGGAAGCGCCCACTGGCCTGATCGTGCTGGCCGCTGCGCTCCGGGCCGACCGGGCCTCGACATGAGACCGGACGGGGGGCCCGCCGCTCCGGGGGCACTGCCCCCCGCCCCTCCCCGCGTCCCGCGGGTCTACGTCGCCCTCCTTCTCGTCACGGTCCTCCTCCCGGGCACCGGGGCGTGCACGTCGGGCGGCGGCGAGCCGACACCAGGTCGCGCGGCGCGGGCGCGTCGGGCGGCGAGTCCCGTCGTCGTCGTCGTCCCGGCCACAGACCTCCGCCTGGACCGGATCCCAGCCGTCGTGCGCGCCGGAGACACCTTCGACGTCGCTGTCTCCGCCCGCACACCGGGGCCCGCCGAGGACCTCGAGGTCGCCTTCGCCGTGGGGCCTCCCCTCGCGACGCGATCCGCTTTCCGCGAGGCGGTCCGGGGCCGTGTCCCCCGCCAGGTCCTGCAGCTCTACACGGTCCCGGTCGCCCCCGGTCCCGCCCCGGGGTCCTACACGGCCGCTGTCTCCCCCGCGGTCGCCTCCAGCGGGCGGAGCACGGCGGAACGCCTCGTGTTGAGGTCCGCCGGGGTCTACCCGGTCAAGATCATGCTGCGCCGCGGGGGCGAGGCCGCACCTCTGGCGTCCCTGGTCACTTTCGCCGTCTCCGTACCCGCGCACGTGTCGGTTCCGTTGCGCTTCGCCTGGGTGTGGCCTCTCTACGATCCTCCGCCCCGGACGGCCGGAGGAGCCGACACGGCCCTCCAACGGGCCCTGACCGACGACGGCCGCCTCCGGGACATCGCCTCGGCCCAAGTGGACTCCCCCCTGACCCTTCTCCCTGTCCCCGACACACTCCGGCGCGCCGCCGACGCCGGGCCAGGAGGCGAGGAGTTCCTGGCGGCGCTGCGGCGCCGGGTGGGCTCCGGTGCCACCGTCGCCGCCGCCGGACCGTACGCTCTCATGACAGCCGACGCCGCCGCCGCCGCCCCTGACCTCGCCGCACGAGAAGCCGCGGCCGGAACCGCTGCCGCGGGCGACCTGCTGGGAAGGACCCCCGACGCCTCCGTGGCCGTCGCCTGGGGCGCATCGGTGCCCCCGGACGCGATCCGCCGCCTGCAGACCGGGGGCGCCCGGGGAGTGCTCATGGAGGCGACAGCCCTCAACCGCGCCCTCTCCCAGAGAGGGCCGGCGGCCGCCACCCTCACCCAGCCGTTCGAGGTCTCGGGCGTCCCCGGCGTCCTCGGTCTCCGCGCCGACCCGGATCTCGCCGCCGACCTCAAGGCCACGGGGGGCCCCGTGGCCGCCGCCCAGCAACTCCTCGCCGACGTCACGGTGCTCCACCTCGACGCCCCCTCGACGACGCGGGGCGCCGTCCTCCTCCCCGACCCGCGATGGGAGCCCGGTCGCCCCCTTCTCGAGGAGGTGGATCAGCGCCTGCGCTCCGCTCCCCACGTCCGCCCCGTCACCCTCCCCCAGTTCCTCGCAGAAGTGCCCCCCGCCCAGGGCCGCAAGCGCTCCCCCCTCGTCCTCACTCCAGAGAGCAGCCCCCCGGGGCCGGCAGCCGCGCCGCAGTACGCGCTCGCCGTCGCCGCTCAGGAGCGCCTCGCCGATCTCACCGCCGTGGTGGCCCCGCCGGACCAGGACCGCCTGGAGAGGCTCACGGTGACCCTCCTGGAATCCCTCGATGCCGCCCTGGTCCGGGGTCGCCGCGCCGGGGGCTACGCCAGGTCCGTGGCGCGGGCAGCCGACCGGGCCCTGCGGGGTGTCGCCCTGCCTCGCGGAGCCACGATCACGCTCACGTCCGAGCGCGGGGTCGTCCCGGTCTCCTTGCGCAACGAGAGCGGCTACACGCTCCGTCTCCGTCTCACCCTGAGCTCGGACGCCCTCGTGTTCGACACGGGCAACTCCCGTGACGTGACTGTCCCTCCACGCAGCTTCACGACCGACATCCCCGTCCGCACGTCCACGTCCGGCGCCTTCCGGGCGGAACTGCTCGTGACCTCCCCGGACGGCCGGGTCCGCGTCGCCCGGACGTCCCTCACGATCCGTTCGACCGCCACGAACCGCGTCACGGTGGTGCTCACCGTCGGTGCTCTGGCGTTCCTGGGCCTCTGGTGGATCATGGCCGCCCGCAGGCGGCGCGTGATCGGCAAGCACGCCCGCCGGCTCCACCACCCTGCCCGGAACCGGCCGCCCCGGAGCTCCCCGGACCTGCCCACCGACCCCGGGGCCCCGATGTCCCCGCCCGTCGCCGTGGGGGGGCCGGGTCCGGGCGCGGAGGGAGGGCCGTGACACGGGCCGCCCCCCGGCTCATGCGTTCCAGCGCCGTGTTGGGCGCGGGCACAGCCTTGTCCCGGATCACCGGTCTCGCCCGCGTGATGGCCGCTGCCTACGCGATGGGCGCCACAGGGTCCCGTCTCGCCGACGCCTACAACCTCGCGAACACCGCACCCAACCAGCTCTACGAGCTCGCCCTGGGCGGGATCCTGACGTCCGTGCTCGTGCCCGTCTTCGTCGAGGAGCTCGCGGGTGACGACCGCAGCGCCGCTTGGCACACGATCGGGCGGGTCTTCCGTGTGGCCCTCGCCTGGGCTTTCGCCGCCTCCGTCCTCCTCGCCCTCGCGGCACCCGTCGTGATCGCCCTCACCGGCCCTGGCCTCGACGGCGACGCCCGCCACCTTGGCGTGGTCCTCCTCCGGCTCTTCTCCGTCCAGATCTTCTTCTACGCCCTTAACGCCCTCGCGGGCGCTCTCCTGAACGCGGAGCGGCGATTCGCAGTTCCGGCGTTCGTCCCCGTGCTCAACAACCTGGCCGTGATCGCGGTCTTCCTGGCCTTCGCCCGCCTCGCCGGGCGGTCCCCGACCGTCGATCTCGGCGCCGGCCTCGTCGTGCTCCTGGGGCTCGGGACGACCGCCGGGGTCGCGATCATGGCCCTCGCCAACCTGCCCGCCATCCGGCGCCTCGAGACCGCTCCCGGCTGGGCACGCCCGGGCGGGGGAGGCCGCCACATCCTCCGCAAGCTCCTCCGCCTGTCGCTTTGGACGATCCTCTACGTGGCCACGAACCAGGCCGGCCTCGTGGTCGTGCAACGGCTCGCTTCCCGCCACGAGGGCGACTTCGCGGCGTGGACGTACGCCTTCATGTTCTTCCAGCTCCCGAACGGGCTCTTCGCCGTGAGCGTCCTCACCGCCCTCATGCCCGCCCTCTCCGAACGCGTGGCCCGCGCGGACGCCGCCGGGTTCCGAGACCGCTTCTCCGAGGGCTTCCGCCTCACCCTCTTCCTCGTCCTGCCCGCCGCCCTGGCGTACCTCTTCCTGGCCCGGCCGGTCATCGGCGTCCTCCTGCAGCAGGGCGCCTTCGGCGCCACCGACACCGGCGTCGTCGCCGGCGTGCTGCGCTACTTCTCGCTCGGCCTGTTGCCCTTCACGGCCTACATGCTCGTCCTGCGGGGCTTCTACGCCCATCAGGACACGCGAACTCCGTTCTTCGTCAACCTTCTCGGGACCGCCGTGGCGGTGGCCTTCGACCTCGCCGCCTACGGCACCTTGGGCGTGGATGCCCTCGCTCTCGGCCATGCCCTCTCGTACCTTGTGGCCGCGATCGCCGGGGCGGTCCTGTTGTCGCGGCGGACCGGGGGCCTCGGCCTCTCGCCACACCTGGGGGCGCTAGCGCGGATCGTTCTCGCCTGCCTCCCTCTCGCCGGCGTGCTCTGGGGGACAGCGGCTTGGTTCGATTCTGTCTCAAGTCGCGCGGGACTCCTTGTCGAAGTTGCAGTAGGAGGCAGCCTGGGTCTTCTGACCTATCTCGGCACCGGCTGGTTGGCCGGGGTGGAGGAGGTTCGCGAGATCCGGGGTCTGTTCGCCAGGAGGACCGGTGACAAGACGAGCGGCAGGACCGGAGAGCGACCGTGATCGTCGCCGTGCCGGCGACGATCGCGGCGAGGTCACCGGCTTCCTCGTCAGGACAGCCCTGATCCTGGTCCTCTCCGGCATCCTGCTCATCGACGTCGGCTCGCCCCTGGTGACGCGCATCGGCCTCGACAACGACGCCCAGAACGTGGCCGATGACGCCGTGGCGGCACTCGTGGCCACGAACTACGACGTCGTGGCGGCCCGGGTCCAGGTGGAGCAGGCCCTGGCGGGCTCTTCGGTGAAGCTGCTCTCCTTCGAGATCACCAAGGACCAGACCGTGCGGGTCCGCGTGCAGAAGCGGGCGCGATCCCTTCTGGCGGGCAACATCAACGCCTTCAAGAAGTACTACCGGGTCACGAGCTGGGGAGAAGCCCAGCTCAAGTAGCCTGCGGGCTCCGTCCCCCGTCAGGGCACGCGAACACGTACCCTTGGCTCCAGCAGCGGCATCTCACCCATGGAGACACTCTCGGTGCCCGAGAAGACCGCGCAACTACTCGCCGGTCGGTACCTGCTCGAGGAACCCATTGCCCGTGGCGGCATGGCGACCGTGTGGCGGGCTTCCGACGAGCGCCTCGGCCGCAAGGTGGCCGTCAAGGTCCTGCACGCCCGGCTCGCGGACGACCCCAGCTTCCGCGAGCGGTTCCGCCGCGAGGCCGTGTCCGCCGCGTCCTTCAACCACCCCCACATCGTGACGGTGTACGACACGGGCGAGGACGACGGCCGCCATTTCATCGTCATGGAACTCGTCGACGGTCCCAGCCTCGCGCGTCTCCTCGGCCCGCACGGGCGCCTCGCGTCCGAGGAGACCGTGTCGCTGCTGCGCGGAATTCTCGCTGCCCTCGCCTACGCCCACGAGCGGGGCGTCGTCCATCGGGACATCAAGCCGGCGAACATCCTCCTGTCCTCGCTGGGAGGCCCAGGGGCCATCAAGGTGGGGGACTTCGGCATCGCGCGGGCGATCGCCGGCGGAGACCTCACCGCCACGGGTGCCATCATCGGTACAGCCTCCTATCTCGCTCCCGAGCAGGCCGAGGGCAAGAGCATCGACCACCGCGCCGACCTCTTCGCCGTCGGTCTCGTCGCCTACCGCTGCCTCGCCGGCTGCCTGCCCTGGACCGCCGACTCGGAGATGGGGGTGGCCCTCGCCCGGACGATGAGACCGCCCGAGCAACTCAGGCCTCTGTGTCCCGAGGCCCCCCGCAAGCTCGTTGCCGTCATCGAGGCGGCGCTCGCTCGCGACCCCGCCGCCCGCTACCAGACGGCAGCACAGATGGCGGCGGCGCTCACCGGCCTTCGCTCCACGCCGATCCGCCTCGAGCCCAGGGCGAGCGCGACGAACGACCACCCCGCCGGCGCGGTCGCCCGGGCGGCCCGGCGCAGCGGGCATTCCGGAGAGCGCGTGGTGCGTGAATCGCCCTCGAGCGGCCGGCTCCCGGCGCGCAAGCCGTTGCCGCCCCGCACCCCGGCGCGCTCCCAGCCGCCCCGGCCCCGCGCTCTCGGCGGCAGCACCGAGCGGCCCGCTTCCGCCGCCGGCGCCCGCCGGCGCTCCCCCTCCGCCGGGCGGCCCACGGGCCGGCGCACGGCGCCGCCGCTCGCCCGCGGGGCCCGCCGGGGGCGACTGCCCCGGAGAGCACGCGCTGTTCTCACGCTCGGCGCCGCCGCAGTCGTCGTGCTGGTCGTCATAGTGGCCGTCTTTGCCGGGGGCGAGAAGGAGCCCTCTCCCAAACCCACGCCCACCATGGTGCGCCTCCGCGTGCTGTCTGCTTTCGAGATCGACCCGCGGGACGGCAAGGAGAAGCCTGCGCTCGTCCCCAACGCCTACGACGGCGACGCCTCCTCGGCCTGGAGCACCGACACGTACCGCACCCGGGAGTTCGGGAACCTCAAGGACGGTCTCGGGCTCGGCTTCGACCTCGGCAGCGTCGTGGCGCCGCGCCGGGTCACGGTGCGGGTCACCCCGGGAACAAGCTTCGAGCTGCGCACGTCGCCGTCTCCGTCGCGCAAGGCCTCGGACTGGTCCGTCGTCGCCAGCTCCGCCCGCGACGCCACGTCGGGCACCGTGGTCGTGGACACGGGCGCTGTGAGGTCCCGCTACTGGCTTCTGTGGATCACGCGCCTCCCCGAGGGCCGGCGGGCAGAAGTGTTCGATGTCACCTTCGGCCGTTCCTGACGACCGGCGCCCGGACCACGAGCTTGTCGCCGCCTACCTCGACGGCGACAAGGCGGCCTACGCCACGCTCTACCGCCGCCACCGCGACCGCGTCTTCGCTCTCTGCCTGCGCATGATGCGCGATCGGGAGGCAGCCCTCGACCGCACTCAGGACGTGTTCCTCCGTCTCATGGGCCGCCTCGACCGCTTCGACGGCCGCTCCGCCTTCACGACGTGGCTCCACCGCGTCACCGTCAACGCGTGCTACGACGATCTCCGGCGGCGCGTCCCCGATCCTGTCGACCCCGCGAGAGCCGCGGAACACGCCGACCGCCCACATGACGACGCTGACGGGGCCGCCGCTCTCGACGTTCGCCACGCGCTCCAGGCCCTACCTGCGGACCAGCGTGCCGCCGTCGTCCTTCACGATCTCGTCGGGCATTCCTATGAGGAGGTGGCCGGGATCTGCGACGTCCCCATGGGTACCGTGAAGTCGCGGCTTGCCCGCGGGCGGCTCCGTCTTTCCCGCATCCTGTGCGCCGACGGGAACATCCCCGATGAGACGGGCCGTCTGAGTCAGGACGATGCCGATGCCTGATCCCGAACGTCTCTCTGCCTTCCTCGACGGGGAACTCGACCCCGCCGAGACCGCGTCCGTGGAGGCCGAGGTCTCCGCCGACCCGAACTTGGCCGCACTGCTGGCGCGCCTGCGGGCAGCGCGCGACGCCACGGCCGCCGACCCCCCGCCGGTCCTCACCAGAGACGAGGCCGAGCGACTCGATGATGTCGTGCTCGCCGCGCTCGAGGTCACGACCCCGCTCGTGAGGCCACGCGGTGCCCCCCCGGGCCCCCGCCGGGGCCGGTCCGCCCTCCCCTACTTCGCCGCCGCCGCCTCTCTCGCTCTCGTCCTCTCGGTGGGAATCGCGGTGTTTGCCACCTCCCTGCGCCCGGGCGGGAACCGCCCCCCGCAGGCGGGCGTCACCGAGACACGAACGGAGCGCCACAAGAGCACCGCTCCCGAGGGGGCCGCGGGATCCGGGCCGGCGGGCGACGCGGCCGGCCCGGCCCCTGTCGAAGCCGAGGCCGCCCTCACGGCTGCCGCGCCCGCCCTGTACGTGGACGCCGGCGATCTCGCCACGGACGACGACCTCGCCCGCCTTCTCGCCGCCACGCCAACGGCGAGCATCGCCGCCTCCGACGCCAGGGAGCGCCTCGCAGCCGCTGCCGGCGGCCTCGGAGACTACGGAGACCTCCGGCAGTGCCTGGCCGGCGTGACCGACGCCCTCGTTCCCATGCGCGTCGATGCAGGGCGGTGGAAGGGCAAGGGCGCCTACTTCGTGAGCGGCGGCCCCCGGGGCTCCCCCGCTCGGCAGGTCGTCGTCCTCGCCCGTCCCCGTTGCGCCACGCTGCACATCTACACTCCTGGCTAGCCTCCGGCACCCAGCGGTGCCCCACTGCGGTGTCGGTAGCGAGGTCGGCCCGCCCTGGCGAGGGTCCGGGAACGACCCTTGAGGCCCGATCGGCGCCACCATCAGGAAGGGAACCGGTTTGGAAGACACACCGAAACCGGAAGGCTCGCCCCTCGCGCGATTCGCCCCCGCCGCAGACAACGAACCCCCGACGGGCCGGCGGGGTCGTCGAGGGAAGGACCGCCCCGCCGAAGCCCCCCCGGCGGGTCCGCTGGCCACGCCGCCCGCGGCTCCCACCCCCCAACCCGTCTCGGCGCCGTGGGGTGGGAGCCCCGTCGCCGCGCCCGCGCCCCAGCGGCCTGCAGTAGGCCCCCAGGCCCCGGCGCCGCGCCCCCGGCCGGAGACGTCTCCGCCGCTTGCCCCCCCCACGCCCTCGCAGCGGGCGGCGCCCACCGGATCCTGGCCGCCCCCACCCCCGGCCGCTTCGCCTGCTCCCCCCCTTTCGGCGCCCCCCCGGATCGAGGCCGCCCCACCAC
>CAYJLW010000040.1:0-13006 GCA_964370965.1 uncultured Acidimicrobiia bacterium
CCGCCACCAGGCCATTCCCAACCTCACCAACGGCTATCCAGGAAACTCGGGCTAGTTCTCGGCGCGGGGTGCCGCCGTGACCCGGGCGGCGAGCTGGGTACGGGAGCGGATCCCCAGCTTCGCGTAGACCCGGGACAGGTGGTGACCGACCGTCTTGGGGCTCATGAGCAGGGCGTCCGCGATCTCCCGGTTCGTGGACCCGGTGGCGGCGAGACCCGCGACCCGCTCCTCGGTCGGGGTGAGCTCCCCGGGGGCGGCGGCGGCCGCCCCCACGCCGGCGAGCTCCTGGTCGGCGCGGGCCGCCCACAGCGGGCTGCGAGTGGCACGGAAGGCGTCGCGGGCCGCCCCGAGGGCGTCGCGGGCCGCCCGCTTCTGCTTCGCGCGACGTGCCACGGTGCCGAGCATGAGCAGGGTGCGTCCCAGCTCGAAGGGCTCCTGCACACGCTCGTGGGCCCGCACGGCCCCCTCCAGCGTGGCGATCGCCCCGGAGCGGTCTCCTCCGGCGGCGAGGAGGGCGCCCCGGCACCGCAGGGCGGCGGCCACCGGCCAGGGACGGTCGAGAGCCTGGGCTCGTTCCTCGAAGGGGTCGAGCAGCTCCCCGGCGGCGCCGGGTTCGCCGAGCGCCACGAGTGCCTCGACCTCGTCGGGCAGCCAGCGCGCGACGGAGGGCTCCACCATGCCCGACGAGAGGGAGAGCTGGGCGAGGGGTCCGAGGCGTTCGTGGGCCGCGGCGGCGTCGCCCAAGGAGAGCTCCAGGAAGCCGATCACCCCGACGTTCACGACGACGGCCGGTCCCGCCCCGGTGCGGGCGCCCAGCTCTATGCCTTCTGTGGCAGCGGCGCGGGCGGCTGCGACGCGGCCGAGGCGGGCGTCGACGAGGGCCCGCACCGACAGGATGGTCGCCAAGCGGACGGACTGGCCGGTCTGGCGGGCGAGGGCCACGGCGTTCTCGGCGTAGCCGTCGGCGGCCTCAGCGTTGCCCACGAGGCACTCCAAGTGGGCGAGGGTGCCGAGGAGGAACGGGAGGTCGGCGTCGTCGCCGCGGTCGGTGGCCGCCCGCAGCTCGCTCTCGTAGACTCGCCGGGGGCCTTCGAGGTCCCCCAGCCAGCGGTTCCGGCTCGCCAGCAGGAGCGCCGGCCGCCGGTCGACGGGGACGTCGCCGTGCAACCCGAGGTGCTCGAACCGCTCGACGATCCCGGGGTCGGGTTCCTCGGCCCGGAAGAACGCCACGAGGCCGTGTGCCGCCATCGCGGAGGCCAGCGTGGTGGCGTCCCCGAGGTGCTCGGCGGCGGCGAGGGCCGCCGCCGCGTACGGAGCCGCCGCCCGCGGGTTGCCCGCCCACACGTGTGTGAAGGCGAGCTCGGCGCGCACACGTGTCTCCAGCTCGGGGTCCCTCGCGGAGTCGGCGAGGGCCGCCTCGAAGATCCCGGCGGTCTCCGCCAGGGGTCCGGTCACCTGGCGGATCTTCCCCAGGAGGACGAGGGGCAGCGCCCGCTGCGTGCCGGGCCGGGAGAGCGCGGCCGCCTCCTTCAGGAGCGTGGCCGCGCGCTCTGAGTTCCCCGTGGTGGCGTGCTGTTGGGCAGCGAGGAGGCAGCGGCGTCGACGTGCCGGGCCGTCCTCGGGGGCTGTGAGGCGAAGGGCGTCCTCGGCGAGGGCGGCGGCGGCGTCGGGCGCCCCCCGGCCGACGGCCCGGGCGGCGGCGGCGTCGAGGGCGCCGGCAACGCCGGGGTCGGGCGAATCCGTGACGAGAGCGAGGTGGCGGGCCTGTTCCTCCGGGTCGGTGACGAGGACGGCCAGGCGGCGATGGAGATGCCCGCGGGCGGGGCCGGCGACCGTGGCGTACACGGCGGAGCGCAGGAGCGGATGGGAGAAGCGGACCCGGTCGCCGTCGAGGGTGAGCACCCCCCGGTCGAACGCCGGCTCCAGGTCGTCCCACACGTCGCGCAACAGCGAAGGTGTCGGGTTGGACAGCGCGGCCACGGTGAGGAGTCCGTCCCGAGCGGGAGCGGGGAGGGTGGCGACGGGTTCGAGGACGAGGCTGCGGAGGCTGTCGGGCAGGGGGAGTCTCTCGTCGGGCACGAGCGGGAGGCCCCGGCGCTGCAGTGCCCGGGCGATCTCGACTGCGTAGAAGGGGTTGCCGCCGCTTCCGCGGTGGAGGCGGACGAGGAAGGGCCGGGGGAGGCCGACGCCGAGGCGGTCGCGCACGAGGGCGTCCACCGCATCCACGTCCACGGGGCCGATGTCGAGGTGGTGGAGGCGTTCGGGGGGGAGGCTGCGCTCCAGGGCCGTCCAGACGAGGTCCGGGGGCCGGGGGCGGCGGGCCCCGGCGAAGCCGACCGGCTCGGCGTCGAGGCGCCGCAGGGCGAAGGCGAGCGCCCGGGCCGAGGGACGGTCGATCCACTGCAGGTCGTCCACGGCGACGAGCAGCGGGCCCCGGCCGGCGAGTACCCGGAATGCCTCGCGGAGGGCGACGCCGACCTCGCGGCCGTCTGCGGGGTCCGCGGCGGGGTCGGCCCGCAGGAGCGCGACGTCGAGCGTACGGGCGTGGTGTCCGGGCACCTCTCCGGCGAGGTCGTCGACGACCGGTTCGAGGAGGTCGCCGAGGGCGGCATAGGAGAGTTGCGTCTCGCTCTCCACGGGTTGCGCGCGCAGGAGGAGGAAGCCCCGTTTGTCGGCCTCGGCGAGCAGCTCCCGCAGGAGGGACGTCTTGCCGATGCCGGCCTCGCCCTGGATGAGGATCCCCACGGGCCCGCTCGAGACGGCGTCGCAGGCCGCCCGCAGGGCCTCCACCTCGGGGTCTCGTCCGAACAGGCTGCTGTGCGCCACAGGCCACCCTATCAAGGCCCCAGGTCGGATGCTCAGAGCCGCGCCTCTGCGGCTCTGAGCATCCCACCTCGCGGGCTCTGAGGGCCCTCCGGGCCTACGATCCCAGCGTGGCTGCCCGCGACCGCTCCTTGGGGCTCGCCCCCGCGTCCGTCCGTGACTACAGGGAACTGGCGCGCCGCCGCCTGCCCCGCCAGCTCTTCGACTACCTCGACGGGGGCGCTTACGAGGAGTCCACGATGCGCGCCAACGTCGCGGACCTGGGTCGTATCCGGCTCCGCCAGCGGGTGCTCCGGGACGTCTCGGACCTCCGATTGGGTACGACGGTGCTCGGTGAGGATCTCGCCCTGCCGTTGGTCCTCGCTCCGGTCGGCCTCGCGGGGATGTTCGCCCGGCGCGCCGAAATACAGGCCGCCCGTGCCGCCGAGACTGCCGGCATCTCCTTCTGCGAGTCCGCGGTGTCGATCTGCGGCATCGAGGAGGTGCGGGCTGCCACCACAAGGCCGTTCTGGTTCCAGCTCTACGTCATGCGCGACCGCGGCTACGCCGAGGACCTCATGGGTCGGGCGAGCGCTGCGGGGTGCGCGGTGCTCGTCCTCACAGTCGACCTCGCCGTGGTCGGCGCCCGCTATCGCGACACCCGCAACGGCATGACCGACCCCGTGTCCCTGCCGAAGCGCCTCGTGCGGGCATGGGACCTCGCCTCGCACCCGGCCTGGGTGCGGGACGTGGCGCTGGGCGGGCGACCCCTCACGTTCGCCAACCTCGAGCGGGCCGTGCCGGGGGCCCGCACCCCGGACGCCTTCCGGGGCTGGGTCGACACGCAGTTCGACCCCAGTGTGACGTGGGACGACCTCGCGTGGGTGCGCGACCAATGGCGGGGCAAGCTCGTCCTCAAGGGCATCCTCGACCCCGACGACGCCCTGCGGGCCGCCGACCACGGGGCGGACGCCGTCGTCGTCTCCAACCATGGCGGACGCCGCGGCCGATCCGGTGGCGGGGGACCGCGACGAGGCCCGGACGGGTTCTCTGGCGCCCCCGGCAGGATTCGAACCTGCGACACCCGGTTTAGGAAACCGGTGCTCTATCCCCTGAGCTACGAGGGCTTGTTGGTTGTTTCTGCTGGTCAGAGCCCTTTGCCACCACCTCCGCAGTGTGATTCGCCTCGACCCGTCCCGCGAGAATCCCGCGGGGCGTTTGCTCGTTCGTGGCGATGCTCGGGCGCAACGCTACCGCTCCTCCGGCGTCTGACCACTCCGGGTGAGATCGTTGGGCCACATGCCTTGGGCCCAGGCGGTCAGGGTCAGTTGCCCGATGCCGTCGACGGCGGGACCCAACTCGCTCGGCTCGAGGGACGCGGGGACGGCCAGACCGAGCACGTCCAGGTCTGGCTCGATGGCGCGCAAGGTCCGATGCGCCTCGACAGGAGTGAGGTCCGGCCCCATGCGTGGCCTGGCGCGATCGAAATCCACGAATTGCTCGACGACCCGTAGCAGCGCGGGCCAGTGCGGTGTGAAAGTCGGAAGTGCCCCGACGAAAGAATGGAGATCCGCCTCGCGCGTCAGCGAATAGACGAAGCGGTTTGCTTCCCTCCGGACTGCGAGGACGCCGGCCAGTTCGAGCGTCTCACATTCCTCGGCGATGTTGCGTTTCGCATAGCCGGTGACATCAGCGAGGCTCGCGATGCTGGAGGGTTGCGTTTGGTGTGACAGGAACTGGCGGAGGATCTCTGTCCGGGCGCCCAGCCCGAACATTGCTCTAAGGCGCAGCCATGCGAGTGCCGGACGTTCGAGGGGGGGCAGTGAGGAGCGCCCGGTCGGCTGGTAGCGCCTTGGTTTCGACGAGTCGGGCCATTTTGCCGGGGAGTGCTCGTTCACTGTCGCGGCGAACTCGCCAAAGGCATGTCGGGTTTCGTTGCTCTGTTCTCGTAGGAGATTACGCAGGCGAACCCGTGAGACATGGCGCCAGTACCGCGTGCACCAGTCGGTGGCTTCGTCTCGCAGACGCGGCTCGATGTCGCGCAGACCCGCGGTGAAGAGGATCAGAGGCTCAGGATCGATGGCCCAATCTGCGTGTGTGCGGGTCCAGCCCGACACCCCCAGCTCCGTCCATGCACCCCAGGCCAGCCGGAGAGCCTGCTCGGTCAACGTCGTCGGTTCTGGCCTAATCGAGGTCGGCATCGCTGACCTCCGTGCCAAGGGCAGCCATCGCAGCCAACAGCTCACGCCGGAAGCCCGCAGATGGATCGTGCGTGATCGCCCAGCGAGCCGCGGTGAGAAGCTCGTCTCGTGACGGTCCCAAATGCTGGAGATCGGAGTAGTGCTTGCTGCCCGGGCTCTGATCCGTGGCGGCGTAGAGCTTGAAGCAGATCATGTCCCCGCGGGAGGCTGTCCACGACGTCGGGTTGGCGCTCGGGGTTTCATCCGAGTGGCTCAACAGCGGTTCGGCGTCACTTCTCGACCTTGGAGATCGCAGGGCGCGCTCCGGCGCTTCGCTTTCGAACATGATCCATCATATAACACGCACGATCCACGCATGTAACATTCATGGCGCTTCGGATCTTGGCGGGGTCTGGCAGGGGGTTGAGGGTCCGCGGGCGCGGCACAAGGGCTCAACAGAATCGGTGGTTCCTAGACCGGTCGAGCCTGCGGAGCCCCCGTGGAGACGAACCCTACGTGCATGTGTGAGCTGTTGTGGGGAGGACCTCGCCTGGATCCGCGAGCACTGGCCGGGCGAGCTCGTCTTCAACCCCACGGTGCTGCTCCACACCCCGACGCTGTAGCACCGGCGAGTTCACGCTCCAGATCAGCGAAAGCCCTCGAGCAGGGCGAGGAACTCGGCGGGCGAGTACACGGGGAGGCGTTCGGCCAGGCCAAGAAGATGACGGTCTCCTGAGACGATCACCGCCTGCGCAACCGCGGCGAGCGCGATGAGGTAGTCATCTCCGGAGTCGGGAGAGCGGATGCGGGGTGGGTCGTTGGGGTCGTCCACCATCCGCGTCTCGCGGCGGAGCAGCTCCACCAGCTCGAATGCTTCCGCCTGCTCGATGCGGCCGCGGAGCTTGGGGTAGGCCAGCGCGCGTTCGAGCTCGGTCAGCAACGAGGCGGAGGCAACGAACTCGAAGGCTCCGTCGAGCCAGGCGCGCAGGATCTTCGCGGGCGAACCATGAGGTGCGAGCAGAGCTGAGATGACGACGTTCGGGTCGAGAACCGCTCGCACGACTCAGCGCTTACGGCGACGACTCGCGTGCTGTGCCGCAACGGCCAGCTCGACTGCCTCGTCTTCGGCCATGTTGTTGCGCGCCCACAACCGGTCGAGCAGGTCGAGGCCCAGGTCTCGCCGAAGAGCCTCCTCGATCACTTCGCCGTCGCCCTTGCCGGTCCGTGCTGCGCGCACCTTGACCGCTCTCAGCACGTCCGCATCGATCGTAAGCGTCGTCCGCGTCTTCGCCATACCCGCATCCTAACATCATGACGCGGGGAGTCGCCTACAGACTCCCCAGGAAGTCCAGGAGAGCGGCGTTGACGACCCCGGGGGCCTCCTGCTGGGTCCAGTGGCCTGCCCCCTCGATCATGACCTCGCCGCGCAGGGAGGGGACCATCGTGGACTGCATGGCGAGCAGCGGGCCGCCCATGGCGTTGGAGACCACGAGATCGCGGGTGCCGGCGACGAACAGCGCCGGGACGCCCACCTTCGCCGCGTTCCAGGCCCCCATGAGCTCCCAGTTCCGGTCCCAGTTGCGGTACCAGTTGAGGCCGCCCGCGAACCCGGTGCGGGTGAACGCCTCCGTGTAGACGGCGAGGTCGTCGGTGCCCAGCCAGGCGGGGAGCTCCGAGGGGTCGACCATCATGTCGAGGAACCCGGCGGTCTTGGGGAGGTCCATGTCGGGCTCGAAGTCCTCGCCCGCGGAACCCGAGGCGGAGTAGAGGGTCATGCGCAGCGTGCGCTCGACGTCGGCCTCCAGCTCGCGTTCGGCCCTGCCGGGCTCCTGGAAGTAGAGCATGTAGAAGAAGCGGTCCCCCCACATCGCCTTCATCATGTCGGTGGGCTTCAGCGGGGTGCGGGGGGCGTACGGGACGCTCATCCCGACGACGGCGGGGAAGCGGTCGGGGCGCAGGAGGGCGGCGTTCCAGGCCACCATCGAGCCCCAGTCGTGGCCCACGATCGTGGCGGTGTCCTCGCCGAGGGCGTCGAGGAGGCCCACCATGTCGCCCACGAGGTGCAACAGGGTGTAGGCCTCGACGGCCCCGGGACGGTCGCTGGCGCCGTAGCCCCGCTGGTCGGGGACGACCACGCGGTAGCCCGCCTCCGCGAGGGGCCCGATCTGGTGGCGCCAGGAGTACCAGAGCTCCGGGAAGCCGTGACAGAGCAGGACGGCCGGCCCCTCGCCCGCCTCGGCGACGTGCAGGCGCACCCCGTTCGTGCCCACATCGCGATGGCGGACGTCAACCATGGTCGGCTCCGTTCTCCGCGGCCCGTTCAGGGGGCTTCACCGGGGGCGTCACGGGGCGTCACCCGCCGCTTCGACGTCGACCCGGGTCGTGCGGTCGAAGGGCGCCGGTTGCCACTGGAACGGCGTGTAGCGCAGGTGCCCCCAGACTGCGAGGTGGAGCCACTTCACCATGCCCGCCTCGACCTGGGTGCCGTCGCCCCAGCCCTCGAACCCGTACGGCTCCCAGGCGGCGTAGAGGATCACTTGGCCGGGCCGCACGGTCGGGGAGAGCCGGGCCCGCACCACGAAGGACCCCAGGTCGTTGTGGACGCGCACCCGGACGTCGTCATCGATGCCCTTCGCGGCGGCCACGGCGCTGTTCACGACGAGAGTGGGGTGGGCACGGGTCGTCTGCAGCAGCAGCGGGTTCGTGGCGTTGCAGGCGTGGATGCTCCAGCGGGGATGCCCTCCCGTGAGCACGAACTCGCGTCCTGGCCCGCCGGTCCCCGGCGCCGGCTTGTGGGTGGGAAGCTCCTCGCCGGCCTCGATGAACCAGGGGTGGTCGACGTAGAAGGTCGCCCGGCCCGTCAGGGTGGGATACGGGAGGCCCCTCTCGATTCGCCACGCGTGGGCCGAGAACGTGGTGTCGGGGTCGTGGGGGGCGCCGACGGCCTGCGCGGTCGGGAACGCCCCGGAGCCGACGATGGGCTCCCAGCCTCTCTCGCGGAGCTTGGCGAGGGAGGAGTCCTCGGCGATGACGCCCGACAGCGCGGTGTCGCGGACGAGCTCGTCGACCATGGCCTCGTCCGACGCGAGGGCGCCGTCGAGGGTGAAGGACTCGAAGAGGTCGGCGAGACGCCGGCGGCGCACGCGGCCGACCCGGCGCTCCCCCATTCCCCGTTCGACGGCGCGCCGCGCGATCGCCGCGCAGAGGCCGCCGAATATCTGCCAGTCGCTGCGGGCCTCACCGGCCGGTTCCACGGCCTTGTCGGAGAACACCAGCTCGTGGGAGTGCGACACCGGGTACTGCAGGTTGACACGCTCGGCTTCGTGGGCTGCGGGCAGGATCACGTCGGCGTGCAGCCCCGCCGTGTTGATGCGGTTGTCGATCGAGACGACCAGGGAGAGCTGCGGCCAGAGGTTCTCGAGCAGCGTGCGGCCGCCCCCCCGGGTGCGGCGGAGAGCGTTCGTGCCCGCCTCGATGAGGACCCGGGGCGTCTGGTCGGCGCGGGGGCGCACCAGCATGTTCCACTCGGGAAGGGCCTCCTCGACGTACTCCCGGAAGGGCCGGGGGCTGGCGCCCCAGTCGGCATTCTCGAAGATGGGCCCGTACCCGCAGTGGTTCAGCCAGAAGAAGAACGGCGGGGTCGTCGACGCCTGCGTGGCGGCGAGGTGGATGAGCTGGTGGAACGCGGTCGCCGGGTAGTACTGGAGGCCGTCCTCGTCGACATGGGTCGCCAGCGACCTCACCATGGCCTCGACCCGCCCGCGGGCCTCTTCGGCGGCCTCGAGGCCTGCGCGTTCCTTCATCTCGATGAGGTACGCGCCCTCGAAGGACCACCCGCAGAGAGTGTCGTGGCCGGTGCCCTTCCTGCCCCAGTTCCCGGTGAGGGCGAGGAGGAGGTTCATGGCCCGCTCCATGAGGTCGCCGTGGTAGTGCTTGGCCGTGTCGAAACCCTCGTGGAGCTTGGTCTTCTTCGCCGCCACCTTGCGGGCGAGCGTCCGGATCGTGTCCGGGTGCACGCCGCAGTCGGCCGTCACCGCTTCAGGAGCGTAGGACCCGAGGCGTTCGGCGAGGAGCTCGAACGCCGGGGACACCTCGACTCCGGAGCCGTCCTTCAGCGTCACGCCGAAAGACCCGCTCAGGGGCGGCGGGAAGTCGAACCCCAGACGGTCGTCGGCGACGAGGTGTGGGGCGCCGTCCCCGGGATGCCACACGTAGAAGCGGTCCTGCGAGCCGCCCTTCTCCAGGTCGCCCTGGCGCAGCAGTGTCCGTGTGTCGGTGCGCACGAGGAGGGAGAGGTCGGTCTGCGTGCGCACGAAGTCCTCGTCGACGAGGCCCTCGTCGAGGATCACCTTGCACATGGCGAGGCCCAGAGCGGCGTCTCCGCCGGGGACGACCGGGACGAAGTAGTCGGCGTGGGGAGCCGAAGGGCTGAAGTCCGGGGCGATGAGTACGACTTCGGCGCCGCGGTAGCGGGCCTCGGCGAGGTAGTGGAAGAACGGGATGCGCGTGTACGCGGGGTTGGCGTGCCAGACGAGGACGAGCTCGGAGAGGAACGTGTCCTCGGCGGTCGAGCTTGCGCCCATCGTGCCGAACGTGAGGATGTGCCCGGCGGGCACGTCGTTCACGGTGGCGTTGCCGTCGAGGGACACGCAACCCAGCGTGTTGGAGAAGCGCATGTACCCGCCGATGGTGAGCATGCCGCCCTCGGGGCCCTCGTCGACGAGGACGGCTTCGGGGCCGGATTCCTCGACGGCGTCGAGGACGGCGTCGGCCACGAGCGTGTCGGCCTCGTCCCAGGAGATGCGCTCCCATTGCCCGGAGCCCCTGGGGCCGCTGCGGCGCAACGGATACAGGACCCTGTCGCCCGAGGCGATCTGGGCGCTCCAAGCGGCACCCTTCTGGCAGCCCATCGGGTTGCGGTCGGGCACGTCGGCCTCGGTCTGGGGGAAGACGCCGGACTGCTCCTCGAAGCGCACCTTCCCCTCACCGGCGAAGACCCGGTAGGAGCATGTGGCGATGCAGTTCGTGCAGTGCGAACCCCACGTGACCCGGTCGTAGGCGAAGCGGCGGCGGTAGGCGTCGGCCGTGGGGTTGGCCGTGTCCGTGCGTGAGGACGGGACCGGCGCGTGGGGCAGCGCCGTGTCCGGCTCGATGGTGTCGACCACGGTGCCCTCTCCTCGGCAGGCGCTGGTGGCGGCTCGTGCCCGTCGGTCCCCCCCCGGGGCCGCCCCGCCGGCGGGTGCTCGCCGGGGTTCGCACCTTAGACGGCTGGGGGGCGACCCGGGAAGCGCCCGGCTCCCTGGCGGCGCTCATTCGGGTGCCGATGCGTCGGGGGGAACCCTCTCTCTGGGAGCGGGCGTGACGGCGGTCGAAGGCCCGTCGAAGGTCGTTCGAAGGCCCCCGGGTTTGGATGGCCCCCTACCGGTTCCCGGAGGGGGTCGTCATGAACCACGGACGTCGTCGGAGAAGTGCGCGCTGGGTGGGTGGGCTGCTGAGCGCGCTCACGCTGGCGGTGTTGGCCGTGGCCGGCCCCCGCTGGGGCGGCGCCGGGGAGGCGGCGGGGGACCCGGGGTTCCTCCTGGGGTGCCCCGCGCCCCCGTCGCCGCCCGGCGCGGCGGCGCCTTCGTCGGCGGTGACGGGGGCGAAGCTCGTGGGCGAGGGCGCTGTCGTGGACTGGGTCCGGGCGGACGGATCGACGGGGCAGAAGACCTTCCCGCTGGACGAGGTCCTCCTCTCCCTGCTCTTCAAGACCCCGAAGCCCTTCGACACCGACGCCGACGGGGCGCCCGACATGACCCTCGCCGTGACGGGGGGCCTTCTGATACCCAGCCTCGAGGGTGTCACCGGGACCCTGCTGCAGGACGTCGTGGACACCTTCAAGTCGGAGCTCTCGCCCTGGAACCTGGGCTGGGTGGCCGGCTTCAAGTGGCTCCGGGTCGAGATCGGCCGCGTCCCCGGGGCGCCCGACACAGGGGTCGTGGACGCCGCCACCGGTCTCGACCTCGAGCTCACCCTCGCCGACGGCTCCACGACCGTGAAGCCGGTCCGGATCGGCCTCCGCAAGGACGGGTCCGCCCCGGCGGACGGGTTCGTCTTCCCCGACGCCTTCGGCCTCTCCCTGCACATGGCGTCCCCGGTGGACGCGGCCGACGTCACGATGTTGCGGGCCGAGGTCGACTACGAGGGGGTCGCCGAGGCCGACCAGCCCGGGACCGAGCTCTATCTCATGTCCGGTACGGCCCTGGACTTGCGTCTCGGCTGGAGCGGGCACACCCCCAAGGAGTTCGCGTTCGGCGACATGCAGCGCTGCTTCCCGAACCTGGGCGACTGGGGCACACAGCCGGAGAACCCGTACAACTACCTGGTGCTCGCCCGCTCCGGCGGGCCCGGCACCACCGCCCCCGGGGCCCACCTCGACATCGTGAGCGGCGCCGGTGAGGGCACGGACGGGGCCGCCGAGCTCGCCGTGGGCGCCGACGTCAAGGCGATGCCGGTCATGTTCGACGCCATGCTGAAGAAGGACGTCGTGCGCCTGCATCGTCGCATCGACAAGGACGAGGACAGCGGGCTTCCCGTCGGCGACGTCTCACCGGACCTGTCCTTCACGTACGCCTCGGCGACGCAGGGGGAGGAACCCGGGTACCTGGAGATGGACGCCAAGGCTCTCACGGAGTGGGCCGTCCTGAAGATGCAGGACCTCGAGGACGGCACCCTGGGTGACGTCGACGTGCGCTTCTGCGACGGCTCCGGCGGCGAGGACCTCTGCGCGGCCGCCACGGGGGGCCCCGCCGTCGTGCAGTTCCGGTACCAGAACCACCTTCCCGACGGCGGCGCCGATCCGCTCGCTCCCCTTCCGGGGGCGGAGCACTACGTCGCCTATGACTCCCTGCAGCCCGGGGCGGACCCCGCCGCCGAGCGCTACCGGGTGGCCGGTCGCCTCGTCCGGCCCGAACAGGTCACTTTCACCGAGGAGCCCTCGGCCCCGCCGGCGGGAGCCTTCAAGGTCACGTCACGCGTCGCAGACGGCGCTGTCAACGAGGAGGTCGCCGTCCACGTCGACACGGACGACACCGCCGCGCCGGACGGGGAACACCTCCAGGTCGAGGGCGTCGTGGACACGCTCCCGAAGACCCTCGAGGCGACCTATGCCACGGACCCCGCTGCGGGCGAGAGCCTGGCGGTGGCGTACCAGGCGGCGTCGCACACGGGCCTGGCGGCGAAGATCACCCGCACGAAGGAGATCGGCCCCTTCGCCCTCGCCCAGACGCACGCTGACGTCGCCTTCGCCGAGGCCGACGGGGGCGCCCCCACGGCGTTCACGTTCCACATGCTCCAGCCCGCCGGAGACACTCTCGACCGGGTGCAGTGGACCGCCGACGGCCCGGCCACGCTGACCGTGAACGGGATCTCCTTCCAGGACGTCGGCCTGGGTGCCGTCCCCAGCCTCCAGGGCACCCACCTCCGGGGCAGGATCGCCGATCTCCCCGGGCAGGCCACGATCGACGCCCGCGAGGGGATCGACGACTCCGTGGGCGTCGACGTCCGCTTCTGCGCCGGGGCCGTCTGGGGTGATCCCGGTTGCGACGCGGCGACCGCGCCGGCGGCGGCCGCCGTCGAAGTCGTCGCCCAGAACTTCCCGTTCGGCGAGGCCGTCGACCTCCCGCCGCTTCCGGCCGCCCAGCGCTGGGTCGGCTACGCCGCCTTGGGTGAGGGCGACGCCAAGAGGTGGCGCGCCGGCGGGGCACTCAACGGCGTCCAGCACCTCGGCTTGTCGTCGGACCCGGTGGCGCCGGTCCTGCCCACGAGCGCGAGCCTCACGATCCAGACCAAGGCGCCCCAGGGGGCGCCGAACAGCGACGTCGCCCTGCAGTACCACCTGCGCGACGACGCCGGTGTCACGACGGTCGGGGGCACGATCGACGCCCTGCCCGCCGACGTGGAACGCATCGCCGTCGCCAACGTCGTCTCTGACACGGAGACCACGCTCTTGACCTACGAGGCCGACGCCGGCGTCGAGCGCGCCC
>CAYJLW010000040.1:13016-38301 GCA_964370965.1 uncultured Acidimicrobiia bacterium
CCCCCCTCCCCCCCCCCCCCCCCCCACCCCCCCCCCGCCCCCGCGGGGGGGGGGGCCGCCGCCGGCGCCGCCGCGGTCGAGACCGGGGGTCCCGATGCCACCGAGACGACGGGCACGCTCCAGGCCCAGGTTCCCGCGAGCTTCTCCGCCGTGCTCACGACGGTGCCCGGCACCGGGGACAAGCGCTTCCTCTGGATCGGCAGCGACCCGGTGCCCGAGTTCGCGCTCTCCCTGCAGGCGACCGGGGCGGCGGGCGGGAGCCCGCTGGGTGTGGACATCCATGTAGGGGAGATGCCCACGAAGGCCAACGTCGACGTGCGGTACTGGCCCGACGGCGCCCTCCAGACCCTCGACGCGGCCTTCTGCGAGGGGACCTGGCTCACGCCGGCCTGCGACGGCGCGGCTCCCGGGGCGGCGGGCGACGCCCGTGTCGTCGCTCACCGACACCCCGGGGGACCCCCGCCCTTCGCCGCGGACCTCCCCGACGGCGACAAGGCGTGGGTGGCTTACGACGCGCGTGACGCCGACGGGGACGGCCCTGCGCCGGCGGCGTGGCGCGCCGGCGGAGAGCTCCGCCAGGTCCGGCGCCTCACGCTTGCTGGGGTGGCGGGCGACGTCGCGAAGCTGCTCGGCCTCGACGGGGTCGGGGTCGTCGACGTCGACGTCACCACCGTCGAAGGCGCCAACCCCGAGGTGATCCTCCGCCTCGACGACGACAGCGTCCACCCCGTGGCCGACCCCGCCGATCCCGCGAAGACGCTGGGTGCCGGCGGGCGCCTCCACGTCGAAGGGCCCCTGGCGCCGCTCCCCGCCCACATGACGGTCAAGGCGTCGCGCTTCGAGAAGTTCTCCGATCCGAAACCGGAGAACAACGGCACCCTGCTCGTCCTCAGCGGCGCAGCCTCGTCGGATACGACGCTGGACGTCACGTTCCTCAGCGAGCTGCCGAACGGGGTGCGCGACGTCGACGGCGAGATCCTGTTCTCGCCGGGTGGCGGAGGCGTCGGGGTCCCGCCCGAGTGGGACCTCACCTTCGGGACCGGAGAGTTCTGCGCCGGCGTCGACTTCGACACGGGCGGCGATTCCCCGGAGCTGGGGTCGCGCCGGGGCTGTCTCGACTGGGAGGCGGACGACCGGACCCATCTGGAAGGCGGGCTGAGCTACATCACCGGCGATCCCGACCGGCCAGAGCGCTACCGGGTGTTCACGAACTCCGTGCTCCCCACGGACCTCACCGCCCAGTGGCGCCCGGACGGCACCGAGCTGCGCCACATGGAGGCGCACACGAACTGCACGCTGCTGAACTCCCTGACCCGCGTGCCCGGAGACGGGGGCAGCCGCTCCGGCTCTGACGGCGGCGAGGCCGGCGGGAGGGGCGGTCCCGCCCACGGCGGTGCATTCTGCGACGACGTCGACGTGAAGCTCCTCCGCCTCCCCCAGGCCGACCCCGTGGGGATCGACTACCTCGCGGACCCGCCGCTGGCGGTTCCCCACGACCCGGCCGACGGCGTCTTCCCCGAGTTCACGGCGGCGCCCGAGGGGCTCACCGTGGGCATCGTGTCCGACTCGGACTGGGGTGCCCGGGTGCACGTCACGGATCTCACGGACGTGTCCTACACGCGCATCGACACGGGCGACCGCGACGTCACCGACATCTGCGTGGAGGCCCTGCCCACCGCGAACGCCTTCGCCGCCGGGCTGTTCCACCACAAGCTCCCGGGTCTGGAGCGGCCGCTGTACGTCGACGGCGTGCTCTCCACCCGTCCCACCCGGGTCGGCCTCCGCCTCGACCCCCAGGTGAAGCCGAACAGCGCCGACGTGGCGCCCCTCGCCTGGCTGAGCCTCTTGAAGTGCCACCCGGATCCGGCCGCGGATCTGCCGGACCCGGACGCGCCCGCGCAGGTGTCAGACGTGAAGGCCGACCTCCGGGTCCGGGCCGGCGACGAGGACTACCTGCAGCAGCTCGTGGCGACGCGACCTGCCGACCGGACCCCGGAGCGACCCGACGGGATCGACGTCCACGTCCAGACCCAGACGGCGGCCACGGCGCCGCCGCCGGGACTGACCCCGATCTCCCGGGTCGGCGTCGATGCCACGGCGAAGGTCGTCGTGGCCGACCATCTCGTCGTCTACCCGGTCGACCTCCGGCGCTGCGTCGGGTCGATGCCCGCCCTGGACTACATGTTCTGCCACAAGGGCTTCCACTACGAGCCCGACGACACCACCGAGGCGTCCGTCAAGGTCCTCTCCACCCTCAAGAGCCTCGGCCACCTCCGAGTCGAGGTCCGCACCCACCACGCCGACACCGGCGTCACGGACACGACGGCCGTCGACGCCCTCGACGACCTCCCGGGGAGCTTCGCCGGGAGCTTCTCGCTCCGGTCGACTGCGCGCCTGCACGTCGACCGCCTCGGCCTCGCCTTCGGCGGGCTCGCGAACCCGGCGCCGGACCTGGGGTCGCTCCAGGCCGAGTACTGGGACGGCGCGACTCCCGCCCACAAGTTCGGCATCGACGACGAGGCGCACAGGTGGCCCAACATCCGGGTGCGCATCGACGACGTGGGCCCGAAGCTCGCCGCCCGCGCCACGAGCTACGCGCCCGAGCCGCCGAACAGGTTCCCGCTCCCCCAGGCCTACGCCACCGACGACTGCTCCGTGAAGTTCCGCGACCCGGGCGTCGGGCCCGCCCTCGAGTACGTCGACGCCACCGTCGACGCCAAGGGCAAGGGCGACAACCTCGACCTCACCGCCCGGATGCTCGACGGGGGCCGCAGCGCCCTGCAGCTCTCCAGCGGCGGCGACAACACCGTCGACGCCACCGTCGACGCCAAGATCGTCCGCATCCAGAGGCACCTCGTCGTGGACGAAGAGAACGGCCACGGCGAAGCCTGCATCGACGGCGACCTGCCCCTGTCGCTGCAGGCCCAGGGGGTTCACCGGGTGCGGCTCAGCAACGACGGCGTGGAGTGGCTCCTCGGGCGCGAGAAGGGCGACGGCCCCACGGTGATGAAGGTTGCGGAACGCTTCGGCGCCGAAACCCGGGAGGGCGCCTGGTTCGCCCAGCAGAAGGTCGCCTACGACCCCGACGACCTGCCCGGCTGGGGAGACGCCCACTGGTGGACGAACTACACGGGCGCCCTCAAGCCCGTGAACATGGTGCGCAAGTCCACGATCCAGCTCGGGTACAGCTGCTGGGAGTACGTCTGGCAGGAGTGCTGGTCGCCCTTCGCCGGCTCCAGGCTCTGGCTCTACTGGGTGAGCCCCGACAGCCCCGCCCACAACACGCCGAACGTGGTCTCCGTCGACGACCCCGCCGCCTACATGGGCTTCTACGACCCCGACGGCGACGCCGGCTGGTTCCCGTTCCTGGAGGACGAGCCCTACAAGGGCGAAGACGGCTTCGAAGGCGTGCAGTTCGTCACCGACCTCTTCTTCGACCCCTGGACCCTGTCGTCGATGCGGGACCGGGACGAGAGCGCCGAGTACGGCCGGCCCGGAGAGGTCCTCTGGAAGATCGTCAAGGGCCTCGGCGAACCCCCGGACACGGCGGCGGACTTCACCCTGCCTGCCGTCGAGGACACGAAACCGCAGAAGTCCGCCCAGACCGTGCAGGCCCTCGCCTGCCTCCCGGGTGTGAACTCCCCGAATCCTCTGCCCGCGGCGACCGTGAAGGCCACCGACGGCACGACGATCAGCCTGGAGCAGCTCGCCGCCTGCGACAAGTCCGAGACCTACGAGTGGCGCAAGCTCTCCTACCGGCTGCGGGCGACCCTCGCCGACGGGAGCACCCGCTACCTCCAGGGCCACGGCGAGTACACGTGGGACTACCCCGGCGGGGACTCCGCCCCCGGCGCGTACCTGAAGGGCTACGGGCCCACCTGGCTGCAGCGCTTCGAGGCGAGCAAGGCCCAGAAGGACTGGCCGGGCGCCCCCGAGTACGTCATGAGCTCGATGAAGCTCCTCGACAGCGGACACCTCCAGTTGCAGCTCACGAAGTTCCGGATCGTCTACTTCAAGATCTTCTGGTTCCAGCTTCCCTTCCCGATCCTGAGCCCCCCCACCCGCTACGTGTTCGACCCCTCGGGCAACGGCGGCCCCGTGGCCGACAAGCCCACGAGCTGGGGCAAGAACGGCGTGAGCGGGGCCGAGCAGTGGCTGGGCACACAGCCGCTGAAGTTCGCGGCGTCCGTGGCCAAGCCCGTCACCCTGCAGGTGCCGAATCTGCTGGGCTGCGGATCCGGGATGGACTGCACGCTCCGGTGGTACTTCGGCGACGGCACCTCCGCCGACGGCCTCAAGGTGACCCACACGTACAACCTGGGAGGCAACTACCCGGCGCTGGTGATGGTCTACGACAAGGAGGGCAAGGTGAAGGGCACCCGTCAGGTCGACGTCAACGTCACCGGCCCCCTCATGGTCATCAGCCCGTTCCCGTGGTGGCCGCCCTGGCCGCTGCCGTGAGACGGTCGGACTCGCCGGCGCCGGCGGGTGTTCGGGGCTTCAGACCGTCGCCGGCATCCCGGCGAGCTCGGGGGAAGTCAACGCCACGAAAGGGACGCCCGCCGGTGCCGGAACGTCCTGTCCGGGGACCGGCCCCCGGGTAGTGTTCGGGAACGGCTGGATTTCCCAAGCGCCGCCTCGGCGGCGAGCCGGGGGGTGAGTTGTCCGCACACCCGACCTTCCATGATCCCGGGGAGGGTTCCGGGCCGGCCCCCGGCCCGACGAGCCCGGTCGCGGTCGTGGCCGACACCGGCTGCGGCCTTCCCTTCGCCCGGGCCCGCTCCCTCGGCGTGAGCCTCGTGCCGTTCCTGCTCGTCCTCGAAGGCAGGCGTCTCCGTGACGGCGTCGACGTCACGGCCGAGGAGTTCTTCACGTCCCTGGATTCCTACGACCCGCTGCCCACGACGGCCTCACCCCCCCCGGCGGCGTTCCGGGACGCCTACGAAGCGGCCTGGGCGCAGGGCCGGGACGTCCTCGTCCTCACCTGCTCGGCCAAGCTGTCCGCGGCGCACTCCGCCGCGCGACTCGCAGCGGGGGACCCCGCCGGGCGCATCGAGGTCCTCGACACCGGTCTCGCCTCTGCGGCGGAGGCGCTCACGATCACCGCCGCGGCCCGGGCGTCGGCGGCGGGTGGCGGACTCGCGGAGGTGTCGGCCGCCGCCCACGACGCCGCGGCGCGGATGCGCCTCCTAGGCACTATCGAGACGTTCCACTACCTGAAGCGCAGCGGGCGCGTGAACGGTGTCGCGGCGTTTGCCGCCGAGGCGCTGCGCATCAAGCCCATCTTCGCTATGCGCGCCGGGGAGATCGGGGGCTTCGCCCGCCCGCGGGGACGGGAGGAAGCCCTGCACCGCATCGTGGCGGAGGTCGAGAGCGAGGCGGACCATCGGCGGGACGCGGGTGTCCCGGGCCGTCTGCACGTCGCCGCCATGCACGCCGTCTGTGCCGACGACGCCCGCCGGCTCCTCGACGGCGTCGCCCACTTCGACCCCGTCGAGGTCGAGACGACGGAGTTCACGCCCGTCATGGGGGTGCACACGGGCCCGGGGACCTGTGGGCTCGCCTGGTGGTGGGAGCCGTGAGGGCGGTCCTCGCGTGGGCGGTCGCCGGCCTCGTCGCCGGCTCCGTTCCGCCGGCCGTGGTCGTCGGCCGGCTCTGGGGCGTTGACGTGCTCGCCGAGGGGTCCCGCAACCCAGGGGCGTCCAACGTCCGCCGCCTCGCCGGGATGGCGCCCGCCGTGGTCACGTTCTTCCTGGACTTCGGCGTCGGGATCCTCGCCCCGCTCGTGCCTCGCTGGGCGGGGGCGCCGCTTGACGCCGCCGTGGCCTGTGCCGTGGGGGCGGTCGTGGGGCGGGCCTTCTCCCCCTGGCTGGGATGGCGGGGCGGCCGGGCGCAGTCGCTCATCCTGGCCTCGGCGATCGTGCTCGTGCCCAAGGCGGCCGTGGGCGTCCTCGCCGTCTACGCCACGGGGGCGGCCCTGCGTGAGCTCTCCGTGGCCGGGCTCCTCAACATGTTCGTGCTCCCCGCCCTGTGCGTCCTCTTCTACGGGGGGCTCTGGGCGGTCGCCTACGGCACGTCCGTCGCCTTCGTGGCTCTGGTCCGGCGCCTCCAGGGCAGTCCCGACGGCCGCCCCTACAGCCGTTGGCAGCGCGTCGTGTTCGACCGGGAGCGTCGCCCGGCTCCGGCGACGTGAACGAGACGATCGGCCGCCTCTCGGGCGACGTGCGCTCCGTCCTTCGGCGCCGGGAGTTCCGCGCCCTGCTCGCCGGCCAGACGGCGTCGGGCCTCGGGGACTGGCTCGGGACGCTCGCCCTCATCGCCCTCGTGTACGACGTCACGGGTTCGGAGCTCGCCGTGGGGGCGATGCTCGTCCTCCGGCTGGCGCCGTCTGTGATCGGGGCCCCGGTGGGCGGCGTCCTCGGGGACCGCTTCGACCGCCGTTCCGTGATGATCTGGGCGGACCTCGTGCGCGCCGGGACGGTGGCGCTCATCCCGTTCGTGGACGCCCTCTGGTGGATCTACGTGTGGGCGTTCACGACGGAGGTCTTCTCCCTGGTGTTCCTGCCGGCGAGAGACGCCAGCGTGCCCCACCTCGTCGACGAGGGCGACCTCCCCCTCGCCAACGGGCTCTTCATGGGCGCCACCTACGGGTCGATCCCGATCGCCGGGGGTCTCTTCGCCGGCATCGGGGTGGTCGTCGCGCACCGCGAGCTGCCCCTCGGCCTCCCCTCCCAGAGCATCGCCCTGTTCGTGGACGCCGCCACCTTCGTGGTGTCGGCCGCCTTCGTTGCCCGCCTCCCTGCCCTGCCGGCCCCGCCCCGGCGGGAGGGCAGCGCCCGCAGCGAGCTCGGAGAGTGGCTCGCCGGCCTCCGCGCCGTCCGCCGGGGCGGCCACACCCGCCTCGCACTCCTCGCCGCCGCCTTCGGGTCCGTCGGCGGCGGGGTTCTCTTCGCGCTCGGGATCGGCTATGTCCGGGAGACCTTGGGGGCGGGAGAGTTCGTCTTCGGGATCCTTATGGCGTTGTACGGCGCGGGAATCGCCGTCGGTGTGGGGCTCTTGCAGCTTGCCGGGCCCGCCCGTCTGGCGTGGTGGATGCGTTCCGGGATCCTCCTCGCCGGGGCTGTGCTCGTCGTCATGGGGTTCGTCCCGTGGCTGCCGCTCTCGTTGGCGGCCGCCGGTCTGTTCGGCACGGGTTTCGCCCTCACCTTCCTCGGGGGTCTCAGCCTCATCCAGCAGGAGACCGACGACGCCCTTCGCGCCCGGGCCCTGGCGGCCCTCAACCTCATCATCCGTACGGTTCTCGTGATGTCGGCGGCCCTGTCGGGGTTCCTGGTGGCGCACCTGCCCGCCGTGAGTCTCGGACCGGAGATCTCCGGACGCCGGCTGCTGTTCGTGGTCGCCGGAGGCGTGATCATGATCCCGGCGTTCCTTCCCGCCGGCCGGGCCGCGGGCGTGGGCCCGGAAGACCCCGGCGACCCGAATGTGGATCCTGTCCCCCCCGTCCCCCCGGTTCCCCCTGTTGTTCCGGCCGCCCCGGTCTCCCCGGTCCCCTCCGCCGTTCCGGTCCGCCAGAACGAAACTGGGCGCGCCAGACCCCAGATTTGACGCGTGGCGCGCCCAGTTTGGTTCTGGGGGGCGGCTGGTGGGGCGGGGATCAGGAGAAGCAGGCGGCGAGGAAGTCGCCCATGCCGGCCTCGTCGAAGCCGACGACCAGGTGGCCGTCGATGCGGCGGATGTCGAGAGACGGGCAGAAGAAGCTCTCGCCCCCGATGAAGAAGTGGGGGGAGCCCACGACGCCCCGGGTCCGGCCCTCCTCGTAGTCGGCGAGGACGGCCCCCGTGCCCGGCTGCTCCCCAGGGACCGCGAGGCCGTGGCGGTGCGCGAGGGGCGCGAGGACTGCCGGATCCGAGACGTCGCGGCCCTGCTCGAAGAGGAGGTCGCGCAGGTCGAGGGCGACGGCCTCGCCCGTGGCGGCCCCGGCGGCGTTGGCGACGGCGGTGAGCGCCAGCGCGGGCAGGGACGTGGAGGGGAACGCCGCCGGATCGAAGCCGGCGAAGAGGTCCGGGGCCACCCGGGAGCGGATCTCGGCGATCTCCTCGGCGACGAAGTCGGCGTCCATGGGGCGCCCGTTCACGACCTCCAGGGGCCACGCCCGCGCGCTCAGGTCGACGTCGGGACGGTCCAGCTCGCGCCGGGCGGCGACGACACGGCGGAGGCCGACGTGCGTGAACGGACACACGACGTCGGCGAACACCTCGATCACGCGGCGGTCTCTCATCGGGGGGACGCTACCGTTGGACGCCGTGGGCAGGCGACGTCAGGTCCCAGGCACCAGGACGAGGACGGAGATTCTCTCCGCATGAAGATAACGCTCGTGGAGTTCGCCCCCGCCGGGGGCCTCTTCCAGTTCTCCCTGCAGCTCGGGGAGGCCCTCGCTGCCCGGGGCCACGAAGTCGAGCTCGTCACGGGCCGCGATCCCGAGATCCGCCCCGGGCACCCCGGCATGCGCCTCGTGGCCGTCCTGCCCACGTGGCGACCCGCTGAGGGCGTGGAGCCGGTCGTCCGCCGCAAGGTGCGTCGGGCCTGGCGGGCCGTGCTGTACCTGGCGGCGTGGCTGCGCGTCATCGGGCATCTCCGCCGGGCGCGACCGGACGTCGTGCAGTGGTCGGCGTGGCGCTTCGCGCTCGACGGTGCCCTCGCCGCCTGGCTGGCCCGGCGTCGCCGTGCCCCCTTCATGGCCGTGGTGGCGCACACGCCGGTGCCCCTTGACGAGAACCGGCGGTCCGGGCCGCTGCACCGTTCCGGCCCCCTCTTCACGCGGGCCCTGGCGGCGGCGTACCGGCGCATGGACGCCGTGTTCGTCCTGGGTGAGAGCTCCCGGGCCGAGCTCCTGGATGCGTGGCCGGACGTACGCCGCGTCGAAGTCATCCCTCACGGCGACGAGAGCGTGTTCCTGCGCGGCCCCGTGGAGCCGCCCGGCGCGGCCCCGCCCCGCGTGCTCTTCTTCGGGAACTGGAACCGCTACAAGGACTTCGACCTCCTCCTCGACGCCTTCTCGGAGGTGCGGTCGCGGCTGCCCGGGGCAGAGATGGTCATGGCCGGTGACGTGGGCAAGGACGTCGATCTCGGCCGCATCGAGAGCCGTGCCCGGAAGGCGGGCAACGTCACGCTGCGCCCCGGCTACGTGCCCCGGGACGACGTCGCCGGCCTCTTCGGCACCGCCCGCGTGGTGGCCGTTCCCTACAGGCGGGCCAACCAGAGCGGCGTCGTGCACCTCGCCGGGACCTTTGGTCGCCCCGTGGTCGCCACCGACGTGGGCGACATCGGGGACGTGGTCCGGGAGACCGGCGGCGGGCTCCTCGTGCCGGCGGGCGACACCCACGCCTTCGCCGCCGCGCTCGAGCGCCTCCTCCGGCGCCCCGACGACGCGGACCGCCTCGGGGCCGCCGGGCGCGACGGCGTCACTTCCGGGGCGGCGTGGTCGATCGTGGCGGAGCGCGTGGAGTCCGTCTACGCCGACCTCGCCTCCGCCCGTCCGGCGCGCGGTGCCACCGGCCGGTGGTGGGGCTGAGTGGCGGGGAGGGCGGGGCCGGGGCGCGAGGAGCCGGAGGGGAGCCTCGCCGTGTGCGCCCTGGACCTCGGCGACCCCCGTGTCCGGGACGTCTGGCTCCGCCTGCAGGAGGCCGGCGGCGTACCCACCCCCTTCCTCTCCTGGGAGTGGTTCTCGGCAATGGCCGACGTGGACGAGCTCGCCGGCCGAGTGAAGGTCGTCGCCGCCTTCGACGACGAGACCGCCGTCGGTCTCCTCCCTCTGGAGTGCGACGACGGCGGCCCCGGGGGACTCCGCACGGTCGGCGTCGCCGGGTGGCGGTGGCTCACACCCGACCACGTGGACGTCGTGGCGGAGCCGACCCGAGCTACCGCCGTCGCCGCCGCGATCGTCGGCCACGTCGCCGCCCGGCGGGACTGGGACCTGCTCGACTTCGACGGTCTCGTCGCCCGGGGCGCCGTGGCGGAGGCCCTGCGGGGCATGCACCGGCCGGGGCGCCTTTTCCGGCGGCCCGAGGAGGACTGCCCGGCGCCCTACCTGCAGATCCGGCCCGGCGCGAAGCTCGGGAGTCCGAGCCTGCGCAAGGGGATCCGCCGGGACGTCAACAAGGCGGAGAGGTCCGGGGGCGGGTTCTTCGAGGCTCGGTCCGAGCAGGACGTGGCGGCCTTCATGGAGGACGTCATCCGGCTCCACGTCGAGCAGTGGGGGGACGAGTCGGCCGTCTTCGCCACCGACGCCCGGCGCCGCTTCCACCGCCTTGCCGCCACGCGCCTGGCCGCGACCGGCCACGCCCGCTGCTACCGGCTCGTCTTCGGGGACGAGACCGCCGCCGCCCACTATGCCCTCGTGTGGGGCGCCACCCTGTACCTCTACGTCGCCGGCCGCAGGGAGGGCATGGGCAAGAGCCCCGCCACTGCCTGTGACGGGCTGGCGGTCATGGGGGCGATCGAGGAAGGCTTCGGCGAGGTGGACCTCTGCAGGGGGACGCACCCCTGGAAGCTGCGCTTCACGGACACGGTCCGCCACGACGTCCGCGCCCGGATCGTGCGCGCCTCGCCGCGCAGCGCCGCCGCGGCGCTTCGCGGTGCCCTGCGGCGCATGCGGGCGGGACGTCGGAGGGAGCGACCGGGGGCGACCCCGGAACTGCCATGAGGGTCCTGCACGTGATCGACTCGCTCAGCTTTGGCGGCGCCGAGAGGCTGCTGGCGACCCTCGCCCGAGCCGCCCCCGGGGCGGATCTCGACCTTTCCGTGGCGAGCCTGCAGGGGCCGCGGGGCGGCACCGACGCCATGGCGCCCACGCTCGCAAGGGCCGGGATCGAGGCGGGCTTCATCGGCGTGCGCCGTCTCGGGGACCCGTCGGCGCCGCGACGGGTCGCCCGCGCGATCCGGGCCTCGGGCTGCGACGTCGTCCATGCCCACCTGCAGTACTCCTCGATCCTCCTGCCCGCCCTCGCCCGCCCCACCGGCGTGCCGGTGGTCTGCACCCTCCACCAGGTGCCCTTCGACCTGCACGGCCGGGAGTCGTTCAAGCAGTGGCTCGCCGTGCGCTCCGGGAGCCGGGCGGCGGCGCTCGTCTTCGTGTCCCGGGCGTCCCGGCAGGGCTTCGCCGCCCGCTACCGTTCCCGCGAGAGCTGGACGGTCGTCCCCAACGGGGTCGATCTCGAGGAGTTCTCCCCGGCGGAACGGTCACTGCCGCCCGGCCTGGGCGTGGCGCCGGGTGCGCCCGTCGTCGCGCTCGTGGCCGCCATGCGGGGCGACAAGGGCCACCGCCAGGCGATCGCGGCCTGGCCGGCCGTGGTCGCTGCCATGGCCGGGGCGCGGCTCCTCTTCGTGGGCACCGGGCCCGACGAGAGCGCGCTGCGCCGCCTCGCCGCCGGGGCAGGCGTGGGCGACAGTGTCGTGTTCGCCGGGATGCGCGAGGACGTGGCGGACATCCTGAGGGCCGCCAACGTCGTCCTGCTCCCGTCCCGGGTCGAGGCCTACCCCACGGTGCTCATGGAGGCGGCCGCCTGCGCGAAACCCGTCGTGGCCACGGCCGTGGGCGGTGTTCCCGAGGTCGTGGCGACGGGGGAGACCGGGGTCCTCGTCCCCCTCGACGAGCCCCGCCGCCTCGCCGGCGCCGTCGTCGACCTCCTCGCCGACCCTGGCGCCGCACGCGTGATGGGCAAGGCGGCCCGGCGGCGGGCGGAACAGCGCTTCGGCTCCGTGCTCTGGGCCCGGCGGCTGGCGTCGGTGTACGCCGGGGCGGTGGCGGGGCGGTCCTCGCCTGGGGAGACGGTGGCATGAGCGACCCCCCCCGTCCTGACGGCGCCGGCGGCCCCGAGACACCCCGCGGCGACGTCGACGGCACCGGCGGCCCCGACACGCCCCGGGGCGACGTCGCAGGAGGGGAGGTGGACCGGGGAGGCCTGCAGAAGCGGGCCGTGAAGGGCTTGGTCTGGTCCACGGTCGCCTTCGGCGGGAACAAGCTCCTCGTCTTCGTGGCCACGCTCGTCCTCGCCCGGCTCCTCACGCCCCGGGATTTCGGAGTCGTCGCCGCCGGGCTCGTGTTCGTGCAGTACCTCGAGATCGTGCTCGACCTCGGTGTGGGCGCCGCCCTCATCTACGAGCAGGAGGAGGGCATCACTCCGCGCGTGCAGACCGCGTTCACCCTCAACCTCGGGGTCTGCATCGTGCTGGCGGGGCTCTGCTACGCCGGGGCGCCGGCCGTCGCCCGCTTCTTCCGTGTCGAGGGGAGCGAGGAGCTGTTCCGGGCGCTGTCGATATACCTGCTCCTGCGGGGCCTCGGTCAGATCCCGGACTCCCTGCTGAAGCGGGACATGGACTTCCGGCGGCGCACGATCGTCGACATCTCCCGGGGGGTGGTGCGCGGGGGCGTGTCGATCGTCCTGGCCTACCGGGGTCTGGGCGCCTGGGCTCTCGTGCTCGGCTTCTTGGTCGGGGAGGCGGCGGCCACGGGCATCGTCTGGCGCCTGGTCCGCTTCCGGCCCGGGCTCACGCTCGACCGCAGCGCCGTGCCCCAGTTGCTGCGCTTCGGCTCGGCGGTCCTCGTGCTGAAGGTCGTGAGCGCGATCTCGATCAACGCCGACTACCTGGTCGTGGGCAACAGGCTCGGCCCCACCGAGCTCGGCTACTACACGATGGCGTACCGCATGCCCGAGTTGCTCGTCGCCACCATGTTGTGGATCTTCTCCGGCGTCGCCTTTCCCGCCTACTCCCAGGCGCGCGCTCTGGGCGCCGCGGCCTTCCGGGAAACGATGCTCAAGGCGCTCCGCCTCGTCACGCTGTACGGCTTCGTGCTCGGCGCCGGCCTCGCCGTTGTGGCGCGCGACGTCGTCGTCGTCCTCTACTCCCCGAAATGGGGGCCGGCCGTGTGGCCCATGGTGGCAATATCCCTCGGCATGGCCTTCACCTCGATCGGCTACGCCTCCGGGGACATCTTCCCCGCCATCGGCAAGCCCGGCACCCTCGTGAAGATCAACGTCCCCCTTGCCGTCCTGCAGGTCACGGCCTTCTTCGTCGTCGCCCACCGCGGCATCACCGCGATCGCCCTCGTCCATCTCGTCACTGACGTCTTCTACGCCGGGATCCGCATCGTCGTCGCCAACCGTCTCGTGGGATCGAACCTGGGGGAGAACTTCGCCGCCATGCGCCCCGGCATCGCGGCGACGGCGGGCATGCTCGCCGGGGCGCTCCCGGCGCGCCTTCTCCTGGGGCCGAGCTGGGGTTCGCTCTCCCTCACCGTGGCCGGCGGGGTCGCCGGGTGCGCGGCAGGCCTGTGGCTGGGCGGCCGGGAGATGTTCGGGGAGCTCAGGGGCGTGGCGAGGGGGGCGCTCAGCCGCTGAACCCCAGTGCCCCGCGGAGGAGGGGGCGGAGCCCGCGCACGCCCGCCTCCGGCTCGATGACGAAGCGGCGGATCTCGAAGGGAGGCGTGTCCGGGTCGTTCCAGCCGTTCACGGTGGTGAGGGCCGCCCGGAACCCGGCGGCCTCCGCGGCGGCGACAGTGGCGGCGTCGTAGTCGACCCGGCGGCCGTTGGGGTAGGCGAGGACGTCGACCGGGACGTCGAGGCCGTCCTGCAGGTCAGCGCGGGAGCGGGCGAGGTCGAGACGCTGCGCCTCCGCGGTCTCCCGGCTCAGGATGGTGTGGAAGGAGGAGTGCGAGCCGATGTCCGCTCCCGTGGCGGCGAGGCGGCAGGCACCGTCCCAGTCCAGGAACATCGAGTCGAAACCAGGGTCGCCCGCGGGCTCGAGGTCGGCGACGAGACGGTCGAGGCGGCGGTCCCTTCCGACGCGGTCGAGCCCTTTGAGCCCCTCGGCGAGCGCCGAGACGGCGGCCCCGCGGTCGGCGTCCCCCGTGAGCGGGAACCGGCGGTCGTCCCATTCCAGGGCCGGACGCTCCGTGTGGGTGACCGCCCAGGCGAGGGTTTCCCACCAGGGCCGCACCTCGCGAGAGAGGAGGCCGGGCACGAGACAGAACGTGGCCGGGACCCCGAGGCGGCGCAGCAGCGGGACGGCGACGTCGAGGTTGTCGCGGTAGCCGTCGTCGAACGTGACGGCGACGGCGCGGCGCGGGAGAGGCCGGCCCCTGCGCATCCGTTCCAGAGCGTCAGCCAGCGGGACGATCCGGGCGACGCGCCGCAGGAGGCGGAGTTGGCGGGCGATGCCGGACTCGGCGGCGCCGGGCGGCGCCGGGAAGCACCATGTCGGGGAGACGTTGTGCCAGCTCAGGACGGCGAGGCGGGGCAACGTGCCTACGGGGTTCCCGAGCCCGCCGGGGCCCCTGCCTCGCGGGTGTCGAAGAAGACCACGTGCTCGTCGAGGTAGGCGCGCCGGAAGCCCGCGTCCCCCATGATCTCGGACACCTCGGCGAGCAGTGCCGGGCTGTGGTACTGCACGACGACGCGGTCGGTGACTGGGAGCGTCGCCCGCGCTCCCTGGAGCGTGGCGACCTCGCCCCCTTCGATGTTCAGCTTCACGAGGCCGACGTGGTCGATGCCCTCGGTCGCCACCACGTCGTCGATCGTCGTGACCGTGACCTCCCCGGTGGGGTCGGCGACCACCTCGGTTTCGAGTGAAGAATCGGTCCGCTCCAGGGACGCCCGGCCGGCGGCCGCCCCTAGGGCCTCGGGGTGGACGTGCACGCTGCTGACGAGGTCGTTCAACTCCAGGTTCACCCTCAGGCGCTCCCGCGTGTCCGGGTCGGGCTCGAAGGAGTGGACCCGGGCCCCGGCGAGGGCGTGGCGGATGGCGAAGACCCCGATGTTGGCGCCGCCGTCGATCACGACCGTGCCCGCACGGGGCGCGAAACCCGGCACCCGCTCGTAGCAGCCGTCGAGGAAGATGTCCTGGTACTCGCTGAGCTCCGCTCCCCGGTCGCGCACCCGCAGGCGGACGCCGTTGAGCGCCACCTCGCTGGTCCCGCCGGGGTCGCCTGTGATCCGGCAGCGCAGGTTTCGGGCGGCGAGACGGGCGACACCCAGCTTCTCCTGGGGGCCTCTTGCGGCACGGAGCGTTGCCAGGCCGGTTCTCCAAGGGGCGTGCAGGACATCCATGGTGAGCACAGTACCCCCCGCCGGCCGGACTGTGCGGGTCGTGTGCGAACGTCATAGAGTCCCTTCGGGGATGGATTTCGAATGGACGGACGAGCAGGAGGCGCTGCGGGCTGACGCAGTGGATTTCGCGCGCAGGTTCTTGAACGACGGCGTCGAGGCCGACGACCGCGACGAGCGCTTCCCCCGGGACAAGTGGGACCGCATCGCCGGGTGGGGCTATTTCGGTCTCCCCGTCCCCGAAGCCGACGGTGGCGCCGGGGCCGACTACCTCACGGCGCTGGCGGTCACCGAGGGTCTCGGCGAGGGCTGCGTCGACGGCGGCCTCGCCTTCGCCGCCGCCGTGCAACTCTGGGACGTCGTCGTCCCCCTCGCCCGTTTCGGCAACGACGACCAGAGGGCGCGCTACCTCCCGGGTCTCGTCTCCGGATCCGTCGTGGGGGCGATCGCGATCACAGAGCCGGGTTCGGGGTCCGACGCCTTCGCCATGGAGACGCGGGCGGTCCCGGTCGACGGCGGGTGGCGTCTCCACGGGGCGAAGGCGTTCATCACCCTCGCCCCCGTCGCCGACCTCGTGATCTGCCTCGCCGTCACCGGCGAGGGGGGCGCCATGGGCGGCGTGAGCGCCTTCCTCCTCGACACCGGCGAGGCCGGCGTGACCCTGGGGCGGGCGATGGGGAAGATGGGTATGCGGACGGCGCCGTTGGGGGAGATCGCCCTCGATGGCGCCTTCGTGGCCGAGGCCAACCTGCTGGGCCGCCTCGGCTTCGGGCTCGCGGTGTTCAACGACGCCCTGGAATGGGAGCGGATCTTCGGGATGGCGATACACCTCGGGATCCTGGGGCGCGAGCTCGCCCGGGCCCGCGCTTACGCGAAGGAACGCGAGGCCTTCGGTCAACCCATAGCGAAGTTCCAGTCTGTGGCGAACAAGCTCGTGGACATGAAGGTGCGCCTGGAGACGTCGCGCCTGCTCCTGTACCGGGCGGCGTGCCTGAAGGCCGCTGGTCGGCCCGCCCTGGCGGATGCCGCCATGGCGAAGCTGTGGCTGGGCGAGTGCGCCGTCGCCAACGGCCTCGACGCCCTGCAGGTGCACGGCGCCTACGGGTATGTGAGCGAAGGCGGTGTGGAACGCCACGTCCGTGACGCCGTCGCCGCCCGCCTCTACGCCGGGACCTCGGAGATCCAGCGCACCATCATCGCCAGGAGCATGGGGCTGTGAGGGGCCTGGCGAGCGGATACCTGTTGGCCCATCTCGTGCTGGAGAGCGCCGAGCGCACCCCGGGCGCGCCGGCCGTGAGGTCGGGCGGGCGCACTCTCACCTACGGCGAGCTCGTCGATGCCGCGGCCCGCGTCGCCGGCGCACTCCGGGCGATGGGGGTCGGCCGGGGGGATCGCGTGGCGCTCTACGCGGAGAAGTCCGTCGAGGTCCTGGCGGCCCTCTACGGGACGATGTGGGCGGGGGCCGCCTACGTCCCGATCGACCCGAAGTCGCCGCCTGCCCGCGCCGCCTACATCGCCGGGAACTGCGAGGTGGCCGCTGCCGTCACCGACACGGCGCGCCTGGCGGCGCTCCGCCAGGAGGAGCCCAAGGCCGTGGAACGGGCGATCACGCTGGACGGTGCCGCCGAGGGGTGCGACACGTGGGCGGACGTCCAGTCCGGCACGCCTGATCCGTCGCCCGCCGGGGGCGCCGACACCGACCTGGCGTACGTCCTCTACACGTCGGGCTCCACGGGGCGGCCCAAGGGCGTGATGATCTCCCACCGCAACTCCCTCACCTTCGTGAACTGGGCGCGGGACCGCCTCGGTCTCGGTCCCGAGGACGTCTTCTCCAACCACGCCCCCCTGCACTTCGACCTCTCCACGCTCGACCTCTTCGGCGCCGCCGCCGCGGGCGGCCTCGTGTCGGTGGTTCCGCCGGCGGAGGCGATGTTCCCGCTCCGCCTCGCAGAGTGGATCGCGGCCGAGCGCATATCTGTGTGGTATTCGGTGCCCTCTGCGCTCTCGCTCCTCGTGCGCTACGGGAGGCTCGAGGAGAGGCCCTTCCCGGACCTGAGGTTGCTTCTCTTCGCGGGCGAGGTCTTCCCCACCAAGTTCCTCTCCCGCCTCGTCGAGCTCGTGCCCGGCGCCCGCTTCTTCAACCTCTACGGGCCCACGGAGACCAACGTGTGCACGTACCACGAGGTGCAGGGCCGCCCCGCTCCGGACGACCCGCCCGTGCCCATCGGGCGGGCGTGCGAGAACACCCGCTGCCACGTCGTCGGCGACGACGGCGAACGACTGGACGCCGTGGGCGAGGAGGGCGAGCTCTTCGTCGAAGGCTCCTGCGTCGCCCAGGGCTACTGGGGCGACCCGGAGCGGACTGCGCAGGGCTTCTGCGCCCCCCACACGTACCGCACCGGTGACGTGGTCGAGATTCTTGAGGCGGGTGACGCTCCCGCCTTCCGCTTCGTGGGGAGGCGCGACCACATGGTGAAGAGCCGGGGCTACCGCATCGAGTTGGGCGAGATCGAGGCGGCCCTCTCCGCTGTGGACGGTCTCGAGGAGGCCGCCGCCGTGGCGGTCCCCGACGAACTGCTCGGCAACCGCATCGCCGCCTACTGCGCCTTCTCGCGCGAGCGGCCCGCAGGCGAACCCGAGCGGACGTGCCGGGAACGCCTGCCGTCCTACATGGTCCCGGACTGGGTCGAGGTGCTGGACGCGCTCCCTCGCACGTCGAACGGGAAGATCGACCGAGCCGGGCTCGCTCGTCGCGCGGTCGAAGACGACGCCGGACACGGCGGGAAACGGGGACGACATGGCTGACACGATCCGCAAGCTGCTGAGCGACGTCGCGGGCCCCGACACCCTGGTCGGCGTGGCCGACGACGCCCACCTCTTCGAGGCGGGCCTGGTCGACTCCCTGCACCTCATAGAGCTCGTCACGGCGATCGAGGAGCACTTCGGGATCACGGTCGAGGCCGTCGACCTCGTCCCGGAGAACTTCCAGTCCATCGAGGCGATGGCGGCGTTCGCCGCTCGCAAGCGGGGGGTGTGAGAGCCATGCCCGAGACAGCCGCACCCTCCGGGGAGAACGGCGGGGGCCTGCTGCGCCGCCTCTGGCCCGGCCTGAAGCGCCGCACCCTCGAGGTGTTCACCGACGACATCCTCGAGCGCGACATGAGCGCCCCTCCTCCGACGCCCCGGTACCGCACGACCTTCGGGCTCCACCGCGCCACGTCCCCTGACGACCCCCGCCTGGCGGTTCTCCCCGGGGACCGGCGTCGTCTCGCCGGGCCCAGGCTGAGGCGGGGCGACGTGCTCTACATCGGGTTCGCGGGGGACGAGGTCGCCGCCTGGGTGTGGTCGACGAAGGTGCCCGCCCACCGGGACCCCTGGAGTGGGCTCCGCTTCCGTCTTGCCCCGAACGAGGCGTATTCCTACGACCTCTACGCGGCGCCCGCGCACCGTCACGACGGGGCGGGAGCCTTCGTCATGGCGGCGCTCCTGTCCGACCTCCACGAGGATCCCGCCTGCGACCGTGTCTACACGGACATCGGCATCGACAACCGGCCCAGCCAGATGTTGAACCGGATGGTCTTCGGCTTCACGGACGTGCAGCGGGTGAGGTGCGCCCGGATCCTGGATCGTTGGGGCGCGAAGGTGCCTTTCAGCGACGCACCCCACGACGGTCCGTGTTCCCGGAGCGGCAGGCGGCGTCCGGGGGAGGCGGCTCTCAGGAGCGGTGTCTGAGGTCCTCCCGGCCGGCGATCACCTCCTCATACAGGCGTCGCAGCCTCCGCGCCCAGATGTCCGCCTCGAACTCCGACTCGAAGCGGGCCCGGGCGGCGGCACCGAGACGCCCGCGGCCGGCGGGGTCGCGGGCCAGCGCCGTGACGGCCGTCGCGAACCGCTCCACGTCGCCGGGTGGGACGAGCACGCCGGTCTCGCGCGTGACGACCTCGGGGATCCCGCCCACGTCTGAGGCCACGGCGGGGCGGCCGCAGGCGAGCCCGTAGATGAGGGCGGTGGGCAGGGCCTCGAAGAGGCTGGGGTGCACGACGAGATCGGAGGCGTGCAGGAGGTCGCCCACGTCGTCGCGGAAGCCGGCGAAGACGACCACCTTCTCCGGGCCGGGCCGGACGCCGGCCGCTGCCGCCTCCAGCTCGTCTCGCAGGGGGCCGTCGCCGGCGAGAACGAACACGACGCCGGCGTCGGGAGGGACCAGTGCCGCCGAGCGGAGCAACTCTGCGTGGCCCTTGCCGGGGCGCATCACCCCCACCATCGTGGCCATGACGGCGGCGTCGGGGACCCCGAGGGCCGCCCGGAGGGAGCGGCGTTCCCCCGCCGGGAGCGGTGCCGGGGCCCGCACCCCGTTGTGCACGGTCTCCACCGACTCGGGCGCCACGCGGAAGGAGCGCAGGTACCACTCGCGCTGTGCGTCAGACACGGTGATCGTGCGCGCCGCCGTCCGGATCCGGGCCTGCGCGGCGAGCCGGCGCTTGAGGCGGCCGACGGGACCGACGGAGTCCTCGATGAGATGGAGGGTCGAGACCATGGGAACGCCGAGGCGGCGTGCCGCCACCGCTCCCACGAGGTCGGCGTGCTTGAGGTGCGTGTGCACGACGTCGGGGGCGAGGGCGCGCACGGCGGCCACGCCCCGCGCGAGGCCGCGAGGGTCCCACCGGTTCGTGAGGTCGAGTGCGGTGACGGCCACGCCGAGGTCGCGGAGGCGACGGGGGTACGGGTGGTCTCCCAGGGGCGCGAGGCTGAGGACGCTCACGCGCAGGCCGGCGGAGGGGGCGGCCTCCGCGAGGTCTACGAGGACGTGCTCCGCCCCGCCGGGTCCCAGCTCGTGGATGACGTGGCAGACGTGAATCACCCCGAGCGCGTTGGCGGCGTCCTCGTGCATGGCCAGAGGTAGGATACGGCTGTCGTCGGCCGTTCCCCGGAGGACTCCCTTGGCTCGGAACCCGCGAGTCCCCGCCACCGTGGGGCGCTGTGTCCGGACTCGCTGACGGGCTGTTGGCGACAGGGGTTGCCGTGGGTGCCTACACCTATCTGGGCTACCCGGTGCTCCTCGAAGCGGCAAACCGGCTCCGTGGCCCGCGGGAGCCCGCTCCGGCGCAGCGCCTCCCGAGCCTCACCGTCCTCGTTGCCGCTCTCGACGAGGAGGCCTGCATAGGGGCGAAGATCGCGGACACGCGGAGGCAGGACTACGGGGGCGAGGCCTTCGACGTCGTCGTCGTGGCCGACGGCTCCGCGGACGGGACCGCCCGCATCGCCGGGGAGCACGGCGCCACGGTCCTGTGGCGGCCGGAGAGACGGGGCAAGAGCGCCGCCGTGAACCGGGGAATGGCCGCCGCCACGACCGACGTCGTCGTGATGACGGACGCCAACTGCTCTCTCGCCCCCGGTTCCCTGAAGGCGGTCGGGGAGGCGTTCTGGGATCCCCGGGTGGCGGTCGTGAGCGGAGCGAAGACGGTCGGGGGTGAGGGCGCCGGGGGAGCCGGCGAGGGCCTCTACTGGCGGTTCGAGTCCCGCCTCAAGAGGGGCGAATCCGCGCTCGGCGTCACCATGGGCGCTCCCGGGGAGCTCTGCGGCGTGCGGCGCTCCACCTTCCGGCCCATCCCCGCCGGTGTCGTCAACGACGACTACCACCTCACCTGCGACGCCCTCGTGCGCGGGCTCAGCGTGGTGTACGTTCCGGCGGCCCGCACGTCTGAGGCGGTCTCGGAAACGGTCGCCGAGGAGTTCGAACGCCGCACCCGGATCGCCGCGGGCACTTGGCAGACGACACTCCAGCACCTGGCGCTGGCGGCTCCGTCCCAGGGTTGGACAGCCGTGTGCTTTCTATCCCACCGGGTGTTGCGCAGCATCGTCGTGCCGCCGCTCCTGCCGCTTCTCTGGGTGGGCGCCGGCCTCCGTGCCCCACGCAGCCGCTGGGCGCGGCTCCTCTGGTGGGGGCAGACAGCCTTCTACGCGTCGGCCGCCGCCGGCTACGTCGCCGACGTCCGGGCCTTCGGTGCCCCGTTCCAGTTCGTGTTCGTGAACGTCGCCACCTTGCGGGGGGCGGCGCGCTTCTTGAGAGGCACACAGCCGGTAGCGTGGCGGCGAGTGAGACGGAGCGTATGACCATGGCCGAGACGACCGACACGGCAGGTGCCTGGAACCGGCTCCCCTGGCGGCGGCTCGTGCCGGGCCTCGTCGCCGGCGGCGTCACGTTCCTGCTGGTGGCGGTGGTGGGCTGCGGATACGTCATCTCGCGCCCTGCGACCTGGTCCGCCCGGGCCTCCGTCGTGGTCCTTCCCCGCGAGGGCCTCGACCCCCTCGCGGTCACCGGCTACTACGACACGCTCAGCCGGGGACAGGTCGTGGCCACCTACGCAGAGATCCTGCGCCTGCAGCGTTTCGAGCGGGCCGCGGCGTCCGGCGCCGGTCTCGACACCGCCGCGCGACGCACGGTGACGACCGACGTCCGGGTCGTCACGGGCACGGCGATGATCACGATCGCCGCCACGACGCGAGATGCGCGTTCGGCCGTCGGGATGGCCGACGGAATCCTCGAGGCGGCGAACTCCTACATCAGCAAGCTCGACCAGCCATACGTGGTCAGGATCGTGAGCGGCGCCAAGGGGACCGCCCAACAGTCCACCCCGAGCAGCCCGCCCCTGCTCGCCGTGATCGTCGTCGTCGCCCTCATGCTCGGGGTGGGGGTGCAGCAGGTTGTCTGGCAGCTCGGCAAGCTCCTGACCCCGCCGTCCGGGGGGGAGGGCTCCTCCGAGGCGCCCACGGCGGTTTCGCAGTCGGCGGCCGTCCCTGCCGCCGTGCCCTGGGGCGAGCCCGTGGCTCTCGGGGTGCAGCCGGTGCCGAAATCCGCCTCTGCCGGCCTCGTGGCGGATCCGGAAGCCCGTTCGTCGTGAACCCCGGCGCGGCTCGCGCAGAGAGGCGCCCGCCGCCCGACTCGCCCGCGACACGGCTCCTCGCGGCCGCTGCCGGAGTGCTCGTGGCGGCAGCGGCGCTCGCCCTCGTGGTCGTGACGGGCAACTGGCTCCTGGGTGTCGTCTTCGTGTCCGGCTGCGCTGCCGTCCCGTTCCTCGTCACGGTACCGTGGCTGGCCGCTCTCACCCTCGTCGTCGTGGACTTCGCGGACGTGTCCGGCGTGCTCGCGGACCGCGTGGGCTTCAGCGCCTACATCGCCTGCCTCGGCCTCGCCTTCGTGGCGTTGCTCGTCGGCCTCCGTACGGGTCGCGTACGCCTCGTGTGGTCGCCCGTGTTCGGTCTCGTCGCAGTGTGGTTCGCCGCGCAGGGGCTCGCCGCCTTCGCTGCCCAGGACCTGCCCGTGGCCGTGGCCGCCCTCGTCGACACGGCCAAGGACCTCGCCTTCTTCTTCGTCGTCGTGACCCTGCTCGCCGGTTCGACCCGCGTGCTCACCGCGGTCCGTGTCGCCGTCGCCGTCGCCGTCCTCTTCGCCGTCCTCACGCTCCTTCAGGAGTTCGTGTTCCACAATTCGACGACGTTCTTCGGCTTCGTGCACGCGCCGCAGAGCGAGGACGTCGGCGGCGCCACGGCTCGCCACGCCGGTCCCGAGACCGACCCGAACTTCTGGGGGCGGACTCTTGTGCTCTTCGTTCCCCTCGCCCTGTCGCTGTGGGCGGGGGGGACGCGCACGCGGTGGCGATGGGCATGGGTCGGAGCTGCCGTCCTGCTCTGCGGCGGCCTCTATCTCACCGGGTCACGGGGCGCGCTCATCGGCCTCGGTCTCGCCCTCGTCGTGTGGTTCCTGGTCGCCGGGCGCCCCTACAGCCGTTGGGCTCTCGGGCTGCCGCTCCTGGCGGTGGCGTTCCTGCTGCTGCCCGGGGCCGGTTCGCGCCTCGCGACCCTGGGCGAGCTGGACGCGGCCTCGGGGGAGGGGGGAGACGCGTCGCTGGTGGGACGGGTCGCCGCGCAGAAGGCCGGTGTCGCCATGTTCCTCGACCACCCCGCGCTGGGTGTGGGCACGGCGAACTTCCTCGCCCGCCAACCCGAGTACCAGCGGGTCACCGGCTTCGTCTCCACCCGCCTCCTCGCCCCGCACAACCTGTACCTGCAGATGGCTGCGGAGGGCGGGATCCTGGGGCTGACCGCCTGGACCCTGTTCTTCTGCGGCTCCTTCTTCGTGGCGTTGCGCGGGCTCGTGCTGGTCCGCCGGCGCGACGGTCCCCGGTCCGCGTTGGGATACGTGTCCGTGGGCGTGCTGGCGGGCTTGGTGGGTTTCGCGGCAGCGAGCGTGTTCCTGCACCTCGCCTACCTCCGCGTGCTCCTGTTCGTGATCGGAGTCGGCGCCCTGGTCGACCTCGACGCCCGCGGGCATGTCGAGTCCCGGGAGCCCTCTGTGACGTCCCCCTCGCCGAGCCCAGGGGAGCCGGCCGCCCCCCTGGCCGCAGTGGGGGCCTGAGCCTGTGGCCGCGACCGTTCCCGCCACGGCGCCCCGGACGCGGGCCCCCTCGTTCGGGCGGGCGGTCGCCACCCGTGGCGCCGCCGCGGCTCTCGTCGTGTGCCTCGCGTCGGCGGCGCTCTTGCTCGCCATCGGCCGCCCGAGATGGCGCGCGGAGGCGAGCCTGGTCGTGGTGCCCGTGGAGGTCACCGATTCGGGAACGGACGCCTACCGCTTCGACACACTCAGCCGCGGCACCGTCGTCGCGACCTACGCCGCGATCCTCCTCCAGGAGAGGTTCGTGCAGGAAGGCGGTCGGGCGAGCGGTCTCGGGGAGCGGGCTCTGGACCAGATGCGCGTGGCTGCGGACACGTCGGCGAGCACGGCGGTGATCGTCCTCTCCGTCGAGGGGGACGACGAGATCGACTGCGAGCGGCTCACGGCGGCTCTGCTGGACGCGGGGGAGCGCTACATCGACTCGCTCGGCCAGCCCTATGTCGTGCGCACGGTCAAGAGCGCCGCCGGCTCCGCGCGGAGAACCCGGGACCTCGGGGGGGTTGCCCTCGTCCTCCTCGCCGTCGCCGCGGCGGCGGGCTACGTGCTCGTGCGCTCCCTGCGTTCCCGTCGAGGTGCGCCGTGACGCCGGGGCCTCTCGTGAGCATCTGCGTGAACAACTACAACTACGCCGGGTTCCTCGCGGAGGCGCTCGACAGCGCCCTGGGCCAGGACCACGAGTCCGTGGAGGTCGTGGTCGTCGACGACGGGTCCACCGACGGCTCCGGCGCGGTCCTGGACGCCTACGACGGCCGGGTCACTGTCATCCGCCAGGCCAACGGCGGCCAGGCGTCGGCGATGAACGTCGGTTTCGCCGCGAGCAGCGGGGAGATCGTGCACTTCCTCGACGCGGACGACCGCCTCCACCCGGACGCCGTCACCGAGGTCGTGGCGGCGTGGACGCCGGACCTGGCGAAGGTGCAGTACCGGCTGCGGGTGATCGACGCGAACGGCACCGCCGCGGGTGTGGACCCCCCCGCCGACGTCGAGATGCCCGACGGGGACGTCGTCCCCCTCCTCCTGGAGACGGGCACATACGTGATGCCGGTGACGACCGGCAACGCCTACGCGCGGCATGCCCTGGAGTCCGTGATGCCCATCCCGGAAGCCGAGTTCCGCATCTCCGCGGACGGGTACCTGAACGCCCTCGTGCCCTTTCACGGCCGGGTGCGCTCCCTCGACGCCGACCTGGGCGACTACCGGCTGCACGGGGCGAACCGTTGGGCACTCACCGGGGACGTCTCGGTGGAAGCGCTCCGCGACCGTATCCGCCTCGACCTCGCCCTGGCCGGCTACGTGGCGGGCGCCGCCGCCGCGTGCGGCCGCCCCGTCCCCGGGGACGTGCCGCTGCGGGACCCGGGCCACGTCCTGAACCGGCTGGCGTCGTTGCGCCTCGAGCCGGCTGCCCATCCGGTGCCCGGCGACCGGCCGGGTCGCCTCGCTCTGGCGGGGTTCGCAGCCGTGCGCCGGCACCGGGAACTGCCTGCGGCGCGCCGTGTGTTCCTGGGAGTCGTCATCGCCGTGGTGGCTTTCGCTCCCCGGCCCGTTGCCCGGGGGACGGTCCGCCTGGCACTCTCGAGCGACCGCCCCACCTGGGCGCGGGCCCTGGCGCGCTTCCTGCGGCGCCGTTGACGTCCGTCCCCAACCCGTTCTCGGGTGGTGGGGTGGTGGGGTGCAGATCGGGGGTCGGTTCAGGTGCCGTTCCAGTTGCGGAGCACGCGGAGGCGGTTCCAGG
>CAYJLW010000041.1:0-24181 GCA_964370965.1 uncultured Acidimicrobiia bacterium
GGGGGTAGAAAGCCCCCCCCTCAAGGCTCCCCCCACCTTGGCACTTGCCGCCCCCGGCTGTTCAGGGGCGGCGGAGCCGCCCCTGACGCGGCCGACGGGTTTCCGCCGGACATCTGGCTGACGCGTCAGGCGGTTGAGGGGGGGCATGCACCCGGCGGCCGCTTGTGCGATGCTTCACCTCTCGGCAACTGGGGAAGGGCGCCATGGGACTTCCACGAAGGCGGATCGCAGCCGCAGCCGTCGTCCTCGCCGGGGTGGCCGCCGGCTTCGCCGCTTCCGGCGGGGCTCCGGCGCCGGCCGTGGCGGACGGCCTCGACTTCACGTGTGACACGACGCCCGGGGGCGGTTCGCCGCCCTCTCCCCCCACCTCCGTGGAGATCTTCGACGGCGTCGACGTGAGCGTGTCCGGCCAGGCCCCCGGTCTGGGAGCCGCGTCGGCGACCTACGCCCCCGCCCTCGGCCTCGACTACCCCCTCGACCTCGACGGCGACGAGGACGCGGACCTCTACTTCCGCGTCGAGGCCCGCCTCTCGGCGGGCGGCACCCTCGCCGGGGGGCGCGACACCCGCATCGACGACCTCTTCCGCCAGAACTACGCGCTCCCCAACGACGTCCTCGGCCTCGACATCGGCGGTGTGGGCGTAGACGTCATCTTCCAGCGCGCAGACGGGACGCCGTTCACGCAGGCGAGAGGCGACGTCGCCGTGGGCATCCGCTACCGCCGGGCCGACGGCTCCTCCACCACGACCCAGGTGAAGGCGGGCATCGACGCCCTCGACGACGAGACCTCCCTCTTCCCGGACTTCGCCATGGCGTCCGTCCTCTTCAAGCCCACGGCGACGTCGGACACGAGCTACTGGGGGATCGGCCAGCAGTTCTACTTCGAGAGCGAGATCCCCGACGCGGAGCGGCCGCCGCTGGGCTTCGGCTTCGACGTGGAGCGCGTCCACCTCGACGACGGCGCCCTCGTCGTGGACTCGCACCCGGTGGGCGTGAGCCTGGACTGGAGCCGGGCACCCGCGGACTTCGCCGTGGGGAGCTTCCAGGTCTGCCGGCCCGAGCCGGGTGTGGACACCACCGCGCACCTGGGCTGGAACCGCCAGGAGGAGTCCGCGGAGACACCTCCGCCCACTGTCGGCTTCGAGGTCGTGGGCGGCGAGGGCACGGGTATCGGCGGCCACGACGGCTTCCACGCCGCCGGCCGGGTCGCGGACGTCCCCCAGCGCCTCGACTGGATGCTGCACCCGAACTCCGTCTCGCTGGCTCGCAGCGCCGGGCCCGCCCCCGACGTCGTCATGGACGAGGTGCAGATGGCCTCTACCGGCTCGACGCCGTACCGGGTGAGTGGCGCGGTGGAGGACCTCCCCGAGAGGGTGGACGTCCTCGTGAGCCGTGCCGGCGGCCGATTCGCCCGGGGCGAGATGGTGTCGTGCCCCGAGACGCCCGCCGTACCCGTCTATCCCACGGAGCCCTTCGCCCCCTGCGGCGCAGCGCCGTTCGCCCCCGCCCGCATCTCCGTCCTCGCCCAGAACTTCCTGCCCGACGACGCGGCCGCCGACGACGTCCGCGACCCGCCCGCGGCGGGGCCGTTCGTCCTGTACAGCACGCAGGCCGCCCGCTTCCGGCGCCTCCCGCAGCCGCCCTGCTTCCCCCGGCCGGGCCGCCCCTGCCCGCCCCGGCGGCCGCTGTGGCAGCAGACCTCGCGGGAGTACTTCCGCGTCGGCGCCGCCCTCGCCGGCGTGCGCCGGGCTCTCTTCGACGCCACGATCGCCACCGGGTCGGACTCGGGGTTCCACCTCCTCGCCGCCACGGCCGGGGAGGAGGAGCCCACCGGAGTCCTCGTGCGCCTCGACGGGCGCCGCAGCACGGACGACGACGAGAACGACGGCACCCTCGTGGACGTGCAGGCGACGGCGAGCCGGTGGCCCGCGGACGTCTCCCTCGTGTCCTGCAGCGTGAGCGGCCATCCGGCGTACTTGGAGTACCAGGGGGCGGCGCCCGCCGTGGCCCCCGACTGCAACATGGCCACGACCCCGCCGGCGGTCCCGTACGACGCCGCCGCCGCGTTCCGCCTCCTCGGGACGATGCAGGTCGTGGGTCCCGGCCTCGCCCTCCCCAGCGACACGGCGCGCTCGGCCCTCCACGCGGACGCCCAGTTCCACATCGGGGTCCCGGGCCGGGGCGACGAGGTCGGCGGCGGCTCCACGCCGTCCCAGATCCGCCTCGACGTGGCCAAGACCGTGGGTATGTTCGGCCTCACCGCCACCAGGGTGACCTACGACGCCAACACCCGGACCCGCCTGAAGGCCGGGGCGGTGGTCACCACGCGCACCGACCGGGGGGCGGGCCGGCGCACCCGCGCCCACGTCGACGTCACGGTGCCCGCCCACGTTCGGGCCGAGTGGACGGAGGGCCCGGGCGCCCAGAGCCTCACCTACCTCGAGGTCGTGGTCTGCGAGAGGCCCGACGTGCCCCGCCCCGTGCCCGGCCGGCCCCCCCGGCCGCGCCGGGACATCTGCGCGAACCAGCCGGACAACCGCACGGCCGTGACCGCCGTGGCGGGCCCGCCGGAGGAGTCCGACGCCGACCTCCTCTCCCCCCCGGAACTGCCCGGCCTGCCGGAGTTCTTCGGCGGCCAGGAGCAGCCTCCGTTCATGCCTCTCACCGGCGAGGGCCTGCGGGCCGTGATGCGGGGGGCGGGCCGCTGGGGCGCGACGGCGACGGTGGCCAACGTGAACCGGGTGACGTACCTCCCGGACCCGACGGAGTTCTGCCTCGACACCCGCCCCACGGGCGAGCCCTTTGTGGCGAACGTCTACATGCCCCTCGGTGACGGCGACGTCCTCTACGCCGACGCCATGCTCGGCCGCCTCCCGGCGAACCTGAAGGTCCGCGTGCAGGACTACGACCCGAACCGGCCCTGGATCTGGTTCAACCGCGAGTCCTGCGCCGTGGCCGACCCACCGGCGAGCCCGCTGCCGGTCGACCCGCCCGGCGACATCCGGCTCACGGCCACGATGCGGGTGGGGGCCCCCGCCGCCCTCGCCCACCCGGACTTCATCGGCACCGTGCCGGATCTCCCGCCCCGGGGCGCGCCCGGCATCGACGTCGTCGCCGCCTCGCTGCAGGGGCTCTTCAGCGGCGTCCACGCCCGCGTGGTCGCCGACCTGCCGCGCCATCTCATGATCTGGAAGCCGCTCTCGCGCTGCAGCGCCGCCACGGAGGCCGAGACGATCACGTCCTGCCAGACCGCGCTGCCCTTCGAGGCGAACGACCCCACGTCCCTTCGGTTCCGCTACGCCTCCACGGCCCTGCGCATCGGCGACGACCTCACCGCCTTGTTCCGGTACCGCAAGGGCGAGACGAACCTCGACGTCCGCGGGGCGGCGGCGCCGATCCCGGGACGGGTCGACGGCGAGGTCGTCCTCAGCCGGAACCGCCGCCTGCCCTGGACCGACGCCGACGTGGATTTCGTGACCAACACGGGCCTCACGTCCCTGGAAGCCACGGTCGCCGACCTCGACCGGCCGGCGTACGTGGGGGACCGCCCGCACTGGATCGCCGAGAACATGGTCCCGAACTACCGGGTGCACCTCACGAACGTCCCCGTCGAGCTGCATGTCAACGCGCGCCTCCGGGGCGCGGAAGGCCCTACACGGGGGCCCACGCCGGAGGCGCCGGACGGCGGCACCGAGCTCTGCCCGGGCCGCTACAACGTGGCACCGGGGGTGCGCGTCGAGATGGGCGCCAACCCGGGCGGGGAGCGCTCGACGTCGTCGATCCTGGGCTACGTCGACGCCGACCTCGACCTCGGCGGCGCGGTGCGCAACATCGACATCCTCCAGCGCAGCTCGCGCAACACCAACGACGTCATCCGCCACGCGAAGACGAGCGACACCCCCCAGACCACCCTGCGCATCGACCCCGACGGGCCCCTGAACGGCCACGTCGCCTTCAAGCAGACCCAGATCGGGATGTTCAAGCACGTGGACAACGTGAGCTACGACTTGGACCTCTGCACGGACTTCGACCTCCCCCTGCGTGTGGACCTGGCCGACGTCACCGACTACCGCCTCGGCCTCTCGGGGGCGAAGGTGGTCGAGGAGGTCGCCGACGGCGGATCGGCCGAGGGCTCGATCAGCGAGGAGTTCTTCTGCCCCGAATGCGGGGAGGGCGGCGCCGTCGTGTCCCGGCTGGGGGCGCCCTACGCGTACTACCACGTCGACTTCGACCCGCTCGGCCCGGGCGACTTCGAGGCCGACGGGGCCCGCATCAAGCCGATCGCCCTCGTCGGGACGACGTCTGAGTGTGCCGGCTACCCCTGTTACTGGCCGGCCCACGAGGACGCCTGGTCCCCGGGCTTCTTCCCCACGCCGGGCCACCCGGTGGGATATGCGCGCCAGGAGTTCGTGATGGACCTCTTCTTCACGGCGCACAACCGCGTGGAGATGTGGAGCCGCGACGAGAGCAACTGGCCGTTCCGCCCCGGTGGGCAGTTCTTCCAGGCCCTCGAGGACGAGTTCCTCAGCCCACAGGACTTCCGCACCCCGACCGCCCTCTGGCCACCGGAGCAGGCGCTCGTCCCGGCGCCGGTCCCTCGCACGTTCACGACGGCGAGGAGCAACTGCGGGATCCAGGAGCACGCCGCGACCGCGATCGGCGTCGACGGCACCGTGTACCGGTTCCTGGTCGTGAACGAGTGCCGTGTGTTCTACGGCGGTTCGGGTTTCCAGACGGCCGTGAAGGCGACGCCGTTCCTCGTCGCCCGCCACCCCAACGCCCTCGTCCGCTGGGCCCGGCCGCTGGAGACTCCCGACCACCTCGACGGGGCCTGGAACTGGACGGTGCCGTACGCCTACGACGGGGGCAGCGACGGCATCTGGTGGTGGGACGTCACGATCACGCCGTACCGGGACGGCTCGGTGTCGGCGAGCGTGCGCCGCCGCGGGTGGGGCGACGACGAGCTCCGTATCGGCTGGCTGGACCCGAGCGGGAACGGCGCCTTCCGTGACAACGGCATCCTCGTTGCCCCCACCGTGAACGTGACCGCCGGGACGCCGGCGACGGTGAGCGTGACCGCGTCCCCGGCGGCGGGCCGCCGGCGCATCTGGTACTTCGGCGACGGCGTCTCGCTGGAGTCCGCCGCCACGTCCGCCTCGCACACCTACCCGGTGCCAGGGCGTTACTTCGCCGTCGCCGTGGACTACGACGACCGGGGCCGGCCGCGGGTCTCCCAGGCCCGTTCCGTTGTGGCGACCTGAGGGGAGGCGGCCCAGTCCGAGGGCGGGCGGGGCTGGGCGCGCCGAGGGCGTCAGCCCAGCAGGGTCCGTCTGATGTGTTTCATGAGCAGGACGAGGTGGAGGTCGTCGGTCGGGCTGGCCTCGAACTCGGGCACGAGGTGGGTGTAGAAGTCCCTCGCCGCGGCCGTCTCGGCGTGGACCAGCAACCCCCGACAGCCGATCTCAGCGGAGAGCTCGCGGGTCCGGGCGATGACGTCCTTGAGGAGGCCGGCACCGATGCCCCTGGCCTCGTGGCGGCGGTCGACGCCGAGTCGCGCGAGGAGGGCGACGGGTTGTGGGTGGCGGCCCGCCCCCCTGCGCAGTCTGGGGGGTGAGTCGGCGATCTCGATGTTCGCCATGCACCACGCGTAGTAGGCCACGACCCGGGTGGAACTGCGCGGGGTGACCGCGAAGACCCGGGATGTGCCGGTGCCGGCGGATTGCCGGGCGTAGCGGCGGAGCCAATCGGTCTGCTCCGTCGAGCGGCACTCGAAGTCGTCGAGCCGGTGGTGGGCGCGGAGGGGAGCGGGCGGGCGGTATCGGGTGCTCACTCGGCGAAGGGCGGGGGTCTCTCCATGAGACGCCTGAGGCCCGGCAGGTCACGTGCCGGGCGCTTGTTCAGAGCGTCCCAGGCCTTCGCCGCCTCGGGCGAGAGCACGAAGCGGTCGCGATCGGCGAGGATCCGCCGGGCGGCATCGGCCAGGCTGCCCACGACGAAAGAGGTGAGGTCCCCTCCGGTCTCGGCCACGGCACGGTCGATAAGCTCGCGTTCTTCCGGGGTCGTGCGGATTTCGAGGCGCTTGCTCCGGCGCCGGGGGCCTGTTGTCGTCGCCATGTCTCCTCCGGTGGATGTACGGCCATTGTACGGGACCGCGGGGCGCTGGCGTGTCAGCCGGCGGGGGCGATGTGGTGGAGGCGGGGGGTGGAGGCCGGGGGCCGTGGGGGAGGGGTTCGCCGTCGGGGCGGAGGAAGCGGAGGTCACGGTCGGGGTGGCCGCGGACGTGGTAGCCGCCTTCGTGGAGGAGTCGGTGGTGGCGGGCGCATGTCGTGAGGAGGGACTTGGCCCCAGGAGAGGAGGCCGGCCTCGTACGCGTCGGCGATGGCGGGGAGGTCTTCGAGGCTGCGGGCGACGCGGACCATCTCGGCGGCGTGGCTGTGGGTGGTGGCGGTGGCGGCGGCCACCCATGCGGTCATGGATGTGGCGCCGTCGACCTTGTGGCCGTCGCGGCGTTCGTAGGCGGCGACGTAGGCGAGGAGGACGCGTTCTGTGCGGGCCTGGAGGGCGGCGAGCTGGCCGATCGCGTTGCTGAGCACGTCGAGGGGGCAGGTGTCGAGCTCACTCCGGTCGAACATGTGTTCACCCTACAGCCGACCTACGACACAAACGGGGGTCGGCGAAGGAAGTCCGGATCGGTGGCGCGGAGAGGCGTGTGCGGGGCGCAGTGCGAGCGGGAAGGGAGCGAGCTCGGCGAGACCCCCTGATCTCCCGCCCTTCCGATCGTGCGTCGGAACGCGGTTTCAGGACGTATGCCGGATCCGCCTCGTCCCACCCGGAGATGTCCATACTCGGGACTAGTGCAGGCGCAGCGTGTCGGCGGCGGCTTCGGCCTCGCGCCGGAGCTGCGCGATCTCCGCCAGGCTCGCAGCGAGCGCCGACCGCTCTTCGGGCGTCAGCAATGCCAAAGGGTCTTCCGGGAGGTCCTCTGTCTCGGCGGTGCCCGGAAGGTCTGGGAGGACTGCCTTGCCCATGCTCCTGCCTCCGACTCGGGTGCTGTGGCGTCGGCCACAGGGTGAGACGTCATTCTCGTGAGCAATCGCCTCATCGTTTTAGTTGCCTCCCCAGGAGTGCAAGCACGCGAGGGCCCCGGCATCGACCGCCAGGAGCTTGCGGGCGAGGCGCGGACAAGGCGCGACCCGCGAGTGGTACTGAAATGTCGGTCAGCCGTCATTTCAGTACCACTCGCATGCTGTCGCCGGACGGGCCTGGCCGCCACGTCGAGCACCTCACAGCAGGCGGCTGCAGGCTGACAAGAGGAGTCGACCAGCGGGGCCGAGCCGACACTCAATCCGAGTACGGCGGGAGCAGGTCCCTGAACATCGGGAAGTGGCGGACGTTCGACGTGGCGAGTGGGAGTCCGGCGAGGTCCGCCGTCGCGGCGATGATCAGGTCGGCGGTGGCGAGCAGGTGGCTCCGCCGCCACGCGCTGCCCAGTTCTCCGGCCCTGCGCGCGATCGACTCGTCGACGGGATGCCAGTCGAGTGAGGCCGTGAGATGCTCTGCTCCTTGGCGCTCGCCGCTGCGTAGGCCGCGCATCACTTCTACCCGGGTGATCTCGGAGCAGACGGGCACGTCATCGAGACGCGTGAGGTATGCAACTGCGGGCTCGAAGCCACGTAGGACGTCGATCAGGACGGTCGTGTCGAGCACCATGCTCAAGAGCGTCGCCGCTCCAGATCGGCGTCGCGGACGGAGTCTGCTTCCCGCAGTCGCTCCACGTGGTCGGCATCGAGGCGGGGGACAGTCCCCGCTGCCTCTCCTACGGCCCGGCGGAACTCCTCGACACGGCCTTCGGTGGGCCCGGCCAGGTAGGTGTCGACGGCGCGGCGGATCACGGCCGACTTGGTCGTGCCTTCCGCCTTCGCTCGCCTCGCCAGGCGCTGCTCCTGTTCTTCGTCCAAGTAGATCTGGGTGCGCCGCATGATGTACATAACATACATCATGCGGCCTCACACGAGGGGTTCGTCCTCGTCCCCCCCTGATCCGCAGGACCCGTGTGACGACGGCGCCGCGGTGGGAGGCGTCGGGGCGCAGGCCCGCCCGGCACGGGGCGCCGGCGTGCTCACCGGCGCAGGAGTCCGAACGCGATTCCCGGGCCGTTGCCGAGCGGGTAGGCGAGGCGGATCCAGAGCGCGGCGAGGTGTTCGAGGTCCTGGGCGGCGGCGAGGGGTCCGGCGTCGACGGCGTCGAAGCCGATCTCGGCCGCCAAGGCGCTGACGCACTCCTTGGCGGCGGTGTCGTCCCCGGCGAGGAACATCGCCGGGCGTCCGCCCGGGTAGGCCGGGTCGGTCATGTTCGCCGACCCGGTCGTGTTGAAGGCCTTCACGACCCGGGTGCTGCCCGTCCAGGCGGCGACGAGCTCGCCGCCGGACTTGCCCGCCTGCTCGGGGCCCGCGTCGGGAGCGCCGGCACGGGTCGACAGCGGGTTCGTGGCGTCGACCACGACGGCGTCGCCAGGGTCGAGGGACCGGGCGACGGACTCGGCGGCGTCCCACGGGACGGCGAGGACGACGACGTCCGCCCCCCTCACCGCGGCCGGGATCGCCGCTGCCGCCCCGACGGCGGCGTACTTGGGGTCATCGGGGTCGCGCACGCCGTACACGACGGTGTGGCCCATGGCACCCCAGCGGGCGCCCAGCGCGCTGCCGACCCGGCCGGCGCCGATCATCGCGATCTGCATGGTCCCGCTCCCTCACTCGTGGACGATTCCGCGGCCGACCCCGCAACGACATGGGCTGGACGAGTGCCGCCGCCGGAGGACGCTGCAGCCACCGCAGTCTACGAATCCGTTCACTCCCTGGGATGAGCACGACGACGTCGACACCCTCGGACGACGGCGAAATAGGCTTCGGGCCGGACTTCACCAGAGGAGCGTGCATGGAGTTCAGCGAGAGCCCGAAGACCGTGGAGTTGCGCGAGAAGCTGCTCGCATTCCTCGAGGAGCGGGTCATCCCCGCGGAGGCGGTGGCGGAGGAGCAGATGCGGGCGGCCGGGGACCCCCACCACGTGCCCGAGGTCCTCGACGAGCTCAAGGCCGAGGCCCGCCGGCGGGGGCTGTGGAACCTCTTCCTGCCCGACAACGAGTACGGTGCCGGCCTCACGAACGTCGAGTACGCCCCGCTGGCCGAGATCACGGGCCGGGGCCCGCTGGCGTCGGAGGCCCTGAACTGCTCCGCCCCGGACACGGGCAACATGGAGATCCTTGCCCTCTTCGGGACCCCCGAGCAGAAGGACATGTGGCTGCGGCCGCTCCTCGAGGGCGAGATCCGATCCGCCTTCGCCATGACCGAACCCGACGTGGCCTCCAGCGACGCCACGAACATCCGCTCCCGTATCGTGCGTGACGGCGACGAGTACGTCGTCAACGGCCGGAAGTGGTGGACGACGGGGGCCGTGGACCCCCGCTGCAAGGTCCTCATCTTCATGGGCAAGACCGACCCGGACGCCGACGCGTACCACCAGCAGTCCATGATCCTCGTCCCCCTGGACACGCCGGGGATCACGGTGCGCCGCAACCTGTCGGTCTTCGGCTACGAGGAGCGCCAGGGCCACGCCGAGATCACCTTCGAGGACGTCCGGGTCCCGGCGGAGAACATCTTGGGCGAGGAGGGCGGCGGCTTCACGATCGCCCAGGCCCGCCTCGGACCGGGCCGCATCCATCACTGCATGCGGGCGATCGGCATGGCCGAGCGGGCGTTCGACCTCATGTGCGAGCGGGTGCAGCGCCGCGTGGCGTTCGGCAAGCCCATCGCCGAGCAGGGCGTCGTGCAGGAGTGGATCGCCGAGTCCCGCCTCGAGATCGAACAGGCCCGCCTCCTCACCATGAAGGCGGCCTGGCTCATGGACACGGTGGGGAACAAGGGGGCCCGCATCGAGATCTCCGCGATCAAGGTGATCGCCCCCCGGGTGGCGCTCAACGTGATCGACCGGGCGATCCAGGCCCACGGGGGCGCTGGGGTCTCAGGCGACTTCCCGCTCGCCGCCATGTACGCCCATGCCCGCACGCTGCGCTTCGCCGACGGCCCCGACGAGGTCCACAAGCGCTCCATCGCCCGGCGCGAGCTGCGGGCCCGCCGCGTGGAGTGACCAGCGCCGTCGGGCGAGCCCGGCCCCGAACCGCCTCCGGTGCGCTCCCGGGAGCCGGGAGCGGCTCCCGCAGCCCCTCAACCGCCCGCGGCGTCCCTTCCCGACCACGTCGTGGCCGCGGCCTCGGTGAGGGCGACGTCGGCGGCGTTCACGCGGGGGATGGTGAGAGCCATGGTCGTGCCCCCCGGGCCCGTGCGGACGACGCGGATGGCGGCCCCCATGCGGTCGGCGAGGCGGAACCCGAGCGCGAGGCCGATGCCGAGACCGCCGTGGGTGCGTGTCGAGGAGGCGTCCCCCTGGCGGAACGGCCGGCCCGGGTCCCGGCGGATCTCCTCGGGCAGTCCCGGGCCCTTGTCGGCGACCTCCACCACCGCCTCGTCGACGTCGAAGCGCAACCTCACCACCACCGGTGTCCCCGGGGGGGAGAACTTGGCGGCGTTGTCGCAGAGGATCCGCAGGACGCTCTCCGCCGACGCCGGCGACGTGCGCACCCCGAGGACGGGAGGGACGACGTCGAGCTCGAAGCAGTGGTCCTCGTTCTGGACAGCCAGTGAGGACACAACGTCGCGGGCCAGTTGCTCCAGGTCGACGTCCACCGAGGGCACCTGTGTCTGCTCGTCGCGGGTCTCGTTCAGGCGGAGGAGGTTCTCCACCACGTCGCGGTACCCCCGGCTCGCCTTCGAGATGCGCCCCGCGAGGTCGAGGCGGACGTCGTCGGCCAGGTCCGCCCAGCGCCGCACGAGTGTCTCGGCGAAGCCCGAGATCGTCGTGAGGGGCGTGCGGAGTTCGTGGCCGCAATTCGCCACGAAGTCCCAGCGGAGCTGGTCCTCCTCCCGCAGGCTCGCCTCCGCCTCGACCTGGCGGTGGTGGATGCGGGCCCGCTCGACGGCGGCGACCGCCTGGGGGGCGAAAGCCCGCAGGGTCTCGGCGTCGTCCTCGGTCACGCCGCCGAAGGCGTTCTTCGTGAACGCCAGGATGCCGCCGATCACAGCGCCCCCTGCGGACGTCAGGGGCACGGCCACGCATTCGATCTCACCGCGACGGTCCAGGTCCGGTGACAGCCCGGGGTCGTCGTCGGTGTCCCGGACCAGGACCGGGCCGCCGGCCCGCAGCCGATCCCAGATCTCGGAGGGACCGAGGACGACGTTCACGCCGCTGCCCGGGTGCGCCGCCCCGAGGGCGTGGCCGGCTTCCGTGGTCACGATCACCTCGGCTGTGCGGACGTCCAGGAGACCGGAGACGGCGCCGACGAGAGCCGTGAGCACCTCGGGCAGCGAGAGGGCGCTGGCGAGACGCGTGCCGGCGTCGCGCAGTGCCTCGATGCGCATGCTCGCCCGGCGGGCTCGCTCGATCCGCCGCGTCGCGGACCAGGCGGCGAGGACGGCAACCGCCGTGCCCACCACCGACGCGGGCAGGGTGCGGAGCTGGACCCAGAGGCCGAAGCCCACGAGTCCGCAGGCACCCTGGGCCAGGAGGCCGACGGGCAGGAGCCGGAGGGGGCGGGGATCCCCGGGCTGGCGGCAGGAGTCGAGGTAGGCGACGGCGAGGAGACCGTTGAGGACCGCCCCGGCAGCGAAGGCCGCCAGCAGGAGCGGCCACCGGTCCAACGGCACCGGGGGAGGGGCGACGACGTGGAGCAGGGCGGCGGCCGCACCCACGGGCACGGCCACCAGGAGGGCCTGGAAGGTGAGCTCCCCCTTGCGGGTCTCCCCCAAGAGGCGCGACGAGACGAGGATCGCCACGAAGGTGATGGCGAGAGCAGGCGCGGCGCCGAGGTCGGCGAGGATGGGGACGACCAGGACCTGGGCGACGACGATCGTGACGGCCAGGTTCCCCACCTCGAAGTCCACGAGGAGGAGGCCGCCGAGGGTGAGGGCCAGACAGAAGACGGCCACTTTCGCCGGGGGCGCCGGTCCCGGCTGCGCCCATGCCGTCCAGAGGAGGAGGCCGGCACCGAAGACGCACAGGGCGCCCAGGAGCACCCGGGCTCGCCGGGGCAGGCGCGTCACGAGAAACCGTTTCACCACGGGAGTCAGATCGGTGCCCCCGGAGGCGGAATTAGCGGCGGGTCCGGGGGAGGGCCCACCGGACGCGCCGAAAGGCCCGGGGCCGGCCGGGAAGCACTGTCGACGGCAATCGAAGGTGCGCCCGACCGGCGTCTACCGGGCCCCCGGGTGGTGCAGGGATCCCAGGCCGGAGCGATCTGGGGACGGCTGGTCTGGGTACCGGCCGCCGGGGCGCCCCGAGGGACACCGCTCGACGGCCGGTTGTCGTGTCAGCGGGTGCGTGCACGCATGATGGCCTCCCAGCCGATTGCTTACCCGTGGTGTCACCATGGTGCGCGAGACGGGGCCCGGGAACACTCCCCCCAGCGGTCAGTCTTTGCTTACCGCCGCGCCCGCGCCTCTACGGGCCGGCTGAGGACCCCTCGTCCCGGAAGGACCGCCAGAGGACAGGGCCGAGCGCCACGAAGACGACGGCGAGACCCGCCCCGGCGGCGACGAAGGCGGTCCGCACGGATGTGACGGAGGCGAGGAGGCCGAGGGCGGCCCCGGACACGGGCAGAGCGCCCCAGGTCACGAAGCGGAAGGCCGCCTGCACACGCCCCAGCAGCTCCGGGGGGGTGTGGCGCTGGCGGGTGGCGACGGCGACGACGTTGTAGAGGGCGATGGAGCCGTTCACGACGGCGGCCGCGGCGCCGGCCACGACGAGACTGTGTGCGGCGGCGGCAAGCCCGACGCCCCCGGCCGTCAGGAGCCCGGCGCAGAGGAGCGCCGCCCGCGGTCCCGCCCGCCGGCCCACGCGCCCTGCCAGAGCGCCTCCCAGGATCCCACCGACCCCCCCGGCGGCGAAGGCGAGACCGGCGCCCACGGCGGACGCCCGCAGGTCCCGCTGCAGGAGGAGCACGTAGAGCACGGGGATGCCCCCGGCGAAGAGGTTCACGGCGCTCGCCGTGGCCAGGAGGGCCCGCAGAGCCGGCGTGCGGCGCAGCGCCCGGAGGCCGGCCCGCACGCCGCCGTCCACCTCGTCGGACGGCGCCCGCGTCGGGGCGGCGCCGGGCGGGATGGCCCCCGTGCAGGCTGCCGAGGCGGCGAAGGAAGCGGCGTCGAGCACGAGAGCACCGGCGGCCCCCAGCATCGAGGTGAGTGCCCCGGCGAGGGCGGGCCCGGCCGTGGCGCTGGACTGGTCGGCGACCTCGTACCAGCTGTTGGCGGCGAGGAGGTCCCCCTCGCCCACGAGGCCGGGCAGGTAGGCGAAGGCGGCGGTGTCGTACAGGAGCCTGCCGGCACCGGCGAAGGCGGCCACGACCAGGATGTGCCAGACCGCTAGAGAGCCGGAGAGGGCGAGGAGCGGCACGGCCGCGACGACCAGAGCGCGGGCGGCGTCGGTCCAGATCATGATCTTGCGCCGGTCACCGCCGTCGACGACCACCCCGAACCAGAGGGCGAGCAGGAGGCCGGGGGCGGTCTCGACGACGGTGAGCAGGCCGAGGACTGCCGGCTTGGCGGTGAGCTCGGCGAGCAGCCATGGGAGAGCGAAGAGGGTGACGGCGTCGCCGACCGAGGAGACCGCCTGACCCGTGAACAGCTTGAGGTAGTCCCGGTTGGCCCGCAGCCCCGGGCGACCGGTGGTGTCGGGGGGCGACGCGGGCGGAGCGCCCCCGCGCTGATCCGGGGTGCCGTCAGCCACCGAGGAGTCTCCCCACCCACGCCCGCACGTCCGGGTCCGCCGGGACGGACGCGAGCGCCGCCAATGAGGCCCGGCGGAGGGCGCCCGCATCCGGCCCGCCGCGGCGGGCGAGGAGACCCCCGACGGCGGAGCGATGGACCGCCCACAGCCCGGGGAACGGAGGGTGCAGGAGCCACCCCGTGAGCCACGCCGTGTCTGGCACGGAGCCCGGGGGCCCGAGGGCGGCCACGAGCGGCCCCGGGAACAGGACGTGGAACGGCTGGTAGGCGTCCCCGTACGTGGCCACGAGGTCGTCGTGTCTCGCCTGCAGGAGGGCGTCGGCGACCTCGTCGTCACCCCGCAGGTAGGCGAGGAGGGCGATCTCGTTGTGGAGGCGGGTGCCCGATGCAAAGGCGAGGTCGTCCGCCGTCCAGGGCGGCCCCGCGAGCGCCCGCAGCTGGAGCGTCGCCATCGCGAGCGCCTCGGGGTCGAAACCCCCGGAGACCTCCTCGAAGACCCGGCGGGCCTCCGCGAGCCTCCCCTGCCACATGAGCACGCACACGGCCATGCGGGCGGGCACGTCGGGGTTCTTGGCGTCCCCCGACCCGGCCATCGCCGCCACGCAGGCGAGGAGGTCCCTGTCGGTGCCGCGGTGGCCCGGACTCCGGAGCTGGGGAACGGACGCCATGAGGTAGTCGGCGTCCAAGCGCTCCGACTCGGGCAGCGGGAGCCGGGCGAGGTGGGGGAGCCACTCGTCGAGGGCGGCGACGTCGCCGAGCTCCACGGCAAGATCGCAGAGCCAGTAGGCGATCTGGCCGAGGCTGACCTCGTCTCCGAGCGTCCGCGCCCGGCGCGCGGCGTCGAGGCCGGTGGCGAAGGCGGCGTGCGGGTCGTCCACGGCGAGGGTGGCGAGGAGAGCGGCCGCCGCCCTCACGAATCCCCGGTCGTCCCCGCCGGACTCCAGGAGGGCCAGGGCCTCGCGTTGGCGGACGAGGACGCCGGCGAAGTCGCCCCCCTCCAGGCGGCGGGCCTCCGCAGCGGCGTCCGCGGCGTGCGCCGCGAGACGGCCGGCGAGACCGTCGTCGCCGACGGAACGGGCGTCCGCCGCCGCCTCGTCGAAGACGCCTATGGCCTCCGTGAACCGGCCGAGGCGCACGAGGGCCCGGCCGTACGCCACCGCGTGCGCGGATGCCGCTGCCGGGTCGCCGGCGAGGCGTTCCCGGCCGAGGGCGCCGAGGCGCTCGGCGCCGGGGAGGTCGCCGCAACCCAGGGACGCCTCCGTGGCAAGGACGAGGGCCCGCCGGCCTGTGGCCCCGGGACCGTCGGTGTGCGGGCCGAGCAGGTCGGACGCCCGGCGGAACTCGCCGCGGGCGATGTGGAGCTCGGCCTCCAGGAGGTCCGTCTCGCCCGGGGCCACGTCCACGTCGGTGTCCCGGAGGAGGTCGAGCCATTCGTCGGCGGCCGCCAGGGAGTAGCGGTCGAGGGCCGCCCGGGTGGCGGCCAGCGCTTTGACGCCGGCGAGTCCGGCCAGGGCCGCTTCGCCGAGCCGGAAGGCGACCCCGGCGTGGAACGCCACCGTCTCGGCGGACGCGCCCGCTGAGTCCACGCGACGGGCGAGATGGGCGTGGATGGCCCGGCGGCGTCGGGGGGGGATCGCCCCGTACGCCGCCTCACGGAACATGGGATGGCTGAAGGTGGCCTGCGTCGAGGACGGGAGCTCCGACTGCACGTGCGCGACGGCGAGGCCGTCACGGAACATGACCGGGACCCAGTCGAGGAGCTCGCCGCCCACCGCCTCGGGCCAGAACGTCTCCCCGCACGCGGCGGCACACTCGATGGCCCCCCGGGCCGCCGGGCTGTAGGTCGCGAGTCGGGCGGCGATGAGCTCACGCAGCCCGGTCGAGGCCGACGGGTCCGCTCCCCGTCGCAGGGCGAGGACGGCCTCGCGGGCGTGCAGCGGGTTCCCGCGGGCGACCTGCACCACCTCGGCGACGGCCTCGGCGGGTAGTCCCCGGCCCCAGAGGCCGGTCGCGAGGGCGGCGACATGCGCATCGGGGAGGGGCTGCAGCGCCAGGGTCTCGGCTCCGAGGTCGTCGCCGTCGGGCCCGCCCGGTCGGGAGCTGCACCAGAGGGCGCCGGGCAGTCCCGGCCGGCAGGCGAGGCTGCCGAGGAGGTCGCGGAGGCCGGGGTCGGCGTGGTGGCAGTCCTCGATGACACACACGACCCCGCCGCCCGGCCCCCGCGTCGCGACCCAGGTGAGAGCGGCGGCGACTGCGTCGGAGACACGCGCTGCCTCGTCACCGCCGCCCACGCCGCCCCGGGCCGCGAGCCCGAGAGCCGGGCCCAGCACGCCGGCGTGAGTCGACCCGAGGGCGTCGCGCAGGGCCCGGTCGGGACCGCCGGAGTGCTCCAGGACGGTGCGGAACCAGGGCCGCAGGGCCCGGATGTCCGCCGTCGCGGCGGTGCAGGCGGCCGTGAGCACCCGGAATCCGGCGTGGGCGGCTTCCTCCGTGGCCCGGCGCAGGAGCCAGCTCTTGCCCGCCCCCGGCGGTCCGCTCACGAGGACGGCGCGCAACTCCCCGACTGCGACGCCGGATTCGCAGGCCGCCACCAGAGCCGAGACCTCGGCCTCCCGGGGAGCCGGGACGACGTCAGGGCCGGCCGACGCGGGGGCCGGCCGGTCGCGGACCGCCGGGATCGGCGCCAACCGGAGGATGTGCAGCGCATGGGGTCTGGCGCCGCCCGCGAGGGCCCCCATCCGTTCCGAGACGTCCGCGGCACCGGGTCGTCGCGCCGGGTCCGGGGCGAGCATCTCGCGGACCAAGATGTCGAGTCCGGCGGGCCCCACCGACGCGGTCCCGGCCAGAGACCGCGCTCCCGTCACGCATTCCAGGACGACCTTGCCCAGCGCCCACACGTCACCGGCCGGGCTGGGACGCTCTCGGGTCGCTTCCGGCGGGGAGTAGCCCGGTGTGGCGGCGAGGGCCGGCGCCCCCTGGATCCATCCGTCCAGGACGGCACCGGCGATGGCCGAGTGTTCGAAGTCCACGAGCACGGGCCCGTCGTCGGCGAGGAGGATGTTCGCCGGGGTCACGTCCCGGTGCACGACGTCGCGGCCGTGCGCATGGGCGAGGGCAGCGGCCACGGCGGAGGCGAGCGCGGCCGTGACGTGGGCGCCGAGACGGCCGTCGTCGAGAGCGCGGGCGAGGGGAGCGGCGTCCTCGAAGACGAAGGCCAGGTAGGGGCCCTCGGGTTCCTCGCCGGCGTCGAGGAGCTGGGCGACGCCCGGATGGTCGAGGCGTCGTAGGGATGCGGCTTCTCTCGCCAGGCGGGCCCGGACCAGTGGGTCCCCGTCACTCCCGGGGGTCTCGGCGCGCAAGAGCTTCAGCGCCACGATGATCCCGTCTGCGTCCGCCCGCCAGACTTCGGTGAAACGCCCACCGCCGAGCCGCCTCTCGAGCCGGAACGGTCCGATCCGCGCGCCCGCTTGCCTTGGCGGCCGGGTGCCTGCGAACTGCGTTCCGGGCACGGCCCGCCCCCTGAATCGTTGCGTCTCCGTTCGACGCCGGCGTCTCGCTACCCTGCGAAACGTGGCAACGCTACGGTGGCTGGCCGAGGCGAGCAAGGCCGACGTCGAGGTCGACGGCATCTGCCGGATAGGCCGGGGCTCCGACAACGACGTCGTGATCGACCTCACGGACGTGAGCCGGGCACATGTCCGCCTCGAGTGCGAGGCCGGTGTCTGGCACGCCGTGGACCTCGGCTCCACGAACGGCACGGTCGTCGACTGCGTCCAGCTCCGCCCCTGGCAGCCGCATCCCGTCGGCCATGGCGCCGTCCTGGACGTCGGGGGCGCCGTCCGCCTGCGGTTCCTCCTGAGCGAGAGCGAGCGTGCCGGCGGCCCGCCGGAGACGACCCGGCGCGTGGCCCAGCGCACCGTACGCCTGACGCCAGCGGAGGGCGAGGTCCTGGAACTGCTCTTCGTGCACTACGACGCCGGCCGGGCGGCGCCGCGCCTCGCCACGTTGCGGGAGATGGCAGAGATCCGCCACACCAGCGCCGCCGCCGTGAAGATGCTCATGCAGAGCCTCTATGACAAGTTCGACCTCGCCGGCCAGGACGAGCGCAACAAGGAGGCGCTCGCCCTGCGCGCCCAGCAGTGGAACGTGACCCGCACCCGCCGATGACCGGGCGGGCCCCGTCTGTGCAACGTGCGGGGCCTTAGGGCAGACTTGGGCGGCCCCACGAGCCGACCCCGGACCGACATGCCCGAAGACACCCCCGCTGAGCCCGACGACACCCGGCTCGATGCCGCCGCGCCGGGCACGTCCGAAAGCCCTGCCCACCCCGGGACGGCGGGGCGCGTCTCCGGCGGGGACGCCGCTCCTGGCGACCTGGAGGATACGGAGGTCGCTGAGGTCTCGGCTGTCCCATCCGCGGGCTCCGCCCCGGGGGAGGCCGCCGCGCAGCCCCCCAACGCCAAGGTGTCCTCGGGAACGTCCCGCTACCAGCGCCCCGCCCCCTTCGAGACCGGCCAGGAGGTCACAGGCCGTGTCGTGAAGATCGACCCGAACGAGGTCGTGGTCGACCTGGGTCTCTGGGTCGAGGGCGTCGTGGCGACCCGGGAGCTCTCCGTCGAAGGCGACCGCCCCAACGACGAGGTCGTGGCGATCGGCGAAGAGGTCGCCGCCGTCGTCACCGTCCCCGAAGACGTCTCAGGGAGGGTCCGCCTCTCCGTCGCCCGGGGGCTCCGCGAGGCAGCCTGGGCCGCCGTCGATGCCGCCCTGGCAGCCGAGGGCGTGCTCCGGGGAACCGTCAGGGAAGCCGTCAAGGGCGGTCTTCGCCTGGACGTGGGCGTCACGGGGTTCCTCCCCGCCTCCCAGATCGAGCTCCGTCCCGTCGGGGACCTCACCCCGTACGTGGGCCGGGAACTCGAGTGCCGGATCATCGAGACCGACCGCCGACGCCACCAGGTCGTGCTCTCGCGCCGGGCGCTGCTCGAGGCGGAGCGGGAGGGGCGCATGCATGCCGCCCTCGCCGAGCTGGAAGCGGGCCAGGTCCTTGACGGCGTCGTCGCCGGCATCACGCCGCTCGGCCTCTTCGTGGACCTCGGCGGCGTCGACGGCCTCGTCCACAACACCGAGGTGGCCTGGACGAAGGTCCCGAACCTCCGCAGCGAGTTCCGAGTCGGCGACGAGATCAAGGTGAAGGTGCTCGCCGTCGAGAGGGAACGCGGCCGCGTCAGCCTCTCGCGCAGGGCCGTGCTCGAGGATCCCTGGGCCCTCTTCAGCCGGGAGCACCAGACGGGCGACGTCGTCGAGGGCAAGGTCACCCAGACGACGGACTTCGGCGCCTTCGTCGAGGTGGGCGGCGGCGTGGAGGGCCTCGTGCACATCTCCGAGCTGGCCCCCTACCGGGTCGAGAAGGCCGCGGACGTCGTCCGTTCCGGCGACGAGGTCCGTGTCCGGGTTCTGCAGATCGATCTCGGACGCCGCCGCCTCAGCCTCTCGATCCGGGCCGTGGACGAGGACGCCGGCGGCGGCCGGGAACGCGGCGGGGGGGGCGGCCGGGATGACGGGGGCGGCGGTCGCGAGGGTGCCCGGCGGGCCAAGCGGGGGAAGCGGGCCCCGGAGCGCTACAGCGTGGGCCACGAGGAAGACGCCTCGTCGGTCATCAGCGGCGACGGCCTCGCCGCCCTCGCCGAGCTGGGCGAGCAACTCCGCTCTCGAGAGGAACCCGAAGGTGCCCCCGAGTCCACCCCGGAGCCTGCGGACGAGTAACCGGACGGCGACCGGTCGCGTGAGGGCGGGCTCGGACGGCGCTCGGTCGCGTAGGGCCGGCCGGACGGCGCTCGGTCGCGTAGGGCCGGGCCGGACGGCGTTCGGTCGCGTGAGGGGTGGCTTTGCCGCCCCGGGACAGCCGTGGGCGGCACTACGTCAAGAGGGGGGTTCCAAAGGGGGGAGCTTGCTCCCCCCTTTGAGTGCCAGGCCGGGCCGGGGCCAGGGCATCGACACGAGGCGCCCCGTGGAGCTCAGCGTGACGTAGGCGGTGCGGCGGTTCGGGCCGCCGAACGCCACATTTGTGACCACGAGGTCGGGCAGGGGGACGTGCGTGACCGAGGAGCCGTCGGGGGAGATCACGGTGAGGCCGCCGTTCATGATCGTGGCGACGACGATGTTGCCGTCGGCCTCCACGGCCATGGAGTCGAGGAGCTGCAGACCGGGGAGGCCGGCGACGAGCATGCCGCCACCGAGGGGGCCTCCGCCGGCGACCTCGCCCGGAGCGGGGACGTCCCACCGGTAGACCCGGCCCGTGTGGGTTTCCGCCACGTAGAGCACGGTGGCGTCAGGGGACAGGGCGATGCCGTTCGCGGAGTCGACGGGCTGGACCACCTCGCGGATCATCGAGCCGTCGGGGGAGGCGTAGTAGATGCCGCCCCGGCGTTCGAGACGGGGTGTCTTTGTGCCGTGGTCGGTGAACCAGAAGTTCCCAGCGCTGTCGAAGACGAGGTCGTTTGGAGACAGGAGCGGGTGTCCGCCGCACTCGGTGTAGAGGACGGTGACTTCGCCCGTCGCCAGGTCGACGCGCTCGATGCGCCCGCCGGAGTAGTCCGCGGGGAGGTCGGGGAGCGGCACGAGCAGCCCCCCCGCCTCCCGGTACTGGAAGCTGCCCCCGTTGTTGGCGACGTACAGGGCGCCGTCGGGACCGAGGGCGGCGCCGTTCGGGCCGCCCCCCGGTTCGGCGACGGTCTCGATGCGACCGTCTTCGCACACGCGAGTGACGCGTCCGGCGGCGATCTCGACGACGACGACGCTGCCGTCGTCCATGACGACGGGCCCCTCGGGGAAACGCAGGCCCGACGCGAGCTCGGTGAGGTCGTCCATGCCGGGAGCGTAGCGACAGGCGCTCGGCGCGTCAGGGCGTCTCGGTGTGCAGAGCAGGGGACCCGGCGTCGACGCGGAAGCGGGCCGAGACGACTGGCCAGGACTCCATGGCCCTGTGGTCGACGACCTTGAACTCGACCCTCAGCCGCGACGGGGCCGCCCCGTCGGAGGCCGTGATCTCCGCGACCGCGTAGCCCCGACGGATCAGGTCGACGAACACGAAGTGCGGATTGAGCTGCAACCACAGGCGCCCCAGGTCACCCCGCAAGTCGCCCAGGATGTCCGCGTAGTCGCTCGTGATCCCACCGCCCACGAACTCGAAGGCGACGGGGTCCTGGGTGTCGTCGTCGTAGTCGGGCCGCACCGACCCCGCCCAGAACGAGTGCACGTCGCCGGTGAGCACGGCGACGTTGCGTCGGCGGCCGGCGGCGTTCAGGGACTGGAGATGCTCCAGGATCTGGCGTCGTTCCCAGAGGTAGGCGTCCCACTGGTCGCCGTTCATGTAGATCCCGGCGTTGCGTTGCGCTTCGGGGTTGAGGCTGCGCATCTCAGGGGTGTCGAAGTCGAGGAGGCGCCAGGGCAGGAACACCACCTGGTTGCCGATCACCTGCCACGTGGCGGGCGAGCGCTCCAGGCGCTCCAGGAGCCAGGCCTTCTGGTCGGCGCCCAGGATCGTGCGATGGCCCGGCCAGGTGGCCATGATCCCCGGAAGCGCGGCCGTGTTGAAAAGGATGGGCAGCTCGGGGTCGCGGTACTGGCGGGTGTCGAGCAGGATGAGCTCGGCGAGGGCGCCCCACCGGTGCGAACGGTGGATCCGGGCGCGGTCTGCGTCCAGGCTCTCGGGGAAGACGGGCATGTACTCCACCCAGGCCTGCAGCGCCGCCCGCCAACGGTCCATGTCCTCCGCGATCGTGAAACGGTCGAAGTTGTTCCGGAACTCGTGGTCGTCCCAGATCGGCACCAGCGGGTGGTTCGCGTGGGCGGCCTGCATGTGGAGGTCGCTGCGGTAGAGGCGGTACTTCGCCCGGTACTGGGCCAGCGTGCGGGCCTCGCCCACGGTGTCGAGACGGACATCCTGGCCCCCGGACTCGTAGATGTAGTCGCCCAGGTGCACGAAGCAGTCGACGTCCTCGTTCGCGATCCCCTGGTAGGCGGTGAAGTAGCCGGCGGCGAAGTGCTGGCAGCTCCCGAAGGCGAAGCGGAACCGCTCCGGCCGGGCGCCGGGGCGGGGGAGCGTACGGGCGCGCCCGATCGGGCTGAAGGCCCCGAGGGCGTGAAAGCGGTAGTAGTAGGCCCGGTGGGGCCGGAGACCACCGGCGCGCACCTTCACCGTGAAGTCCGAGCCCGCGACCGCGCCTGCGGTCCCGGACGCCACGACACGGTCGAAGCCCGGGGTCGGCGAGACCGCCCACGCCACCGGAACGGGACCCGCGACGCCCGGCGGACGCTGTACCCGGGTCCAGAGCACCACGGACGTGTCGCTGTCGAGGCCCGACACGACGCCGCAGGTGAAGATGCCGCCGGGCGCAGGCCCGCCGGGCGCAGGAGTGCTCGGGGCGCCCCACGCGCGGGGCAGGGCGGCGCCGGCAGGGAGTGCGGACGTTCCCAACCCGGCCGCGGTGAACTTCAGGAACTCGCGGCGGTCCACGGGGGGAACTTCGCCCCCGGAGCCGCGGACACCTTCCCGGGCACCCGGGAGGGAATCAGCCCAGGAAGCGCCGGATCACCATCTCGTAGGCGTCCACGGCGAGTTCCAGGGAGCCCACCGAGACACGCTCGTCGTCGCCGTGGAAGAGCGTCCCGAAAGCCTCCAGGTCGACGGCGTCGTCGTGCAGGGTGAACCCGTAGGCTACGGATCCGTGACGTCTGAAGAAGCGGGCGTCCGTCGTGAAGGGCGCCAGCCAGGGGACGATGCTCGCCGGGCCGATGAGGGCGTCGGTGACCTCGGCGAGGACGTCCCAGAGGGGCGTCGCCACCGGGGACTCGCTCGCCGGGTCGACCAGGATCCGCTCCACGGTCGCCTCCGGGAACACGTCGCCGAGCGCCCGGGCCAACTCGGCGTCGAGGTCCGCGGCCGAGGCCCCGGGGAGGGAGCGGGCGTCGACGTCGACCGCGGCGGCAGCCGCCACGGTGTTCGCCTTCTCCCCGGCGTGCACCATGTTCGGCGAGAAGGTCGTCCGCGTGCAGGCGTGCAGCACGCGGTGCGCCGCCTCACGCTCGCCGGCGACGACACCGATGGCGTCGTCGAGGCGCAGCGGATCGACGAGAGCCTCCTTGGTGGCATCGGGCAGGGACATGCCCTCCACCATCGTCCGCCAGAGCCCGGTGACCTCGGGTTCCGGCGCGTACCCCGCGAGGCGCGTGACCGCCCGGGCGGCCTTGACGCAGGCGTTGTCGCGCCGGTACGGCATCGAACCGTGCCCCGGCGTGCCCCCGAAGTGGAGGCGGCGCCACATCGGCCCCTTCTCCCCGGCGAGCACAGCGACCGCCCGCCCTCCGGCGCCCTGGGAGAGGAGGATCCCTCCCCCCTCGCCGATCACGTAGTCGGTCCTGACGGCATCGGCCTCGTGCTCGAGGACCCAACCGGCTCCGTGCGTGCCGCCCGCCTCCTCGTCGGCCGGGGCGAAGAAGACCAGGGTGCCCCGCGGCCGGAACCCGCTTTCGAGGAGATGGCGGATCGCCACCGCCTGCGCCGCAGTCTGGTTGAGCATGTCCACGGCCCCCCGGCCCCACACGACGCCGTCGCGGACCTCCGCGGCGAACGGATCGACGGTCCAGGCCCCCGCGCCGGCCGGTACGACGTCGGTGTGGCCCATCAGGCAGAGGGAGGGGGCGTCGGGGTCGCTGCCCTCCACACGGGCGACCAGGGAGTCCCGTCCGGGCAGGGGGGAGAAGCGGGCGACGTCCAGGGCGCACCCTTCGAGGTAGGCCTCGAGGGTGTCGGCGGAGCGGACCTCCTGGCCGGACTCGGGCGCTCCGCTGTTCACGCAGGCGTTGCGGATCAGGGTGCGACAGAGGTCCACGACGGCGCCGGGGGACATGCAGGCAGGCTATCTCCCCGGCGCCGGCCCGATACCCGGCGGTCCCCCTTCGTAGGGCGAGGCGGCCAGAGGACTCGGACCCGGACCCGGTCTCCGGGGGCGTCGCAGCCAGACGCCCGCACCGGTGACGACGGCGACGGCCATCACAGGGACCCAGTAGAGGACCAGCAGAAGGCTGAAGACGTCCGCCCATTCGTCCGGTCGGCCACCCACCCAGACGGTGACGAAGACCTGGGAACCGAGGAGGATCCCGACGACGGCCCCGAGGGTGACCCCGGCGAGGATGAGGCCCAGGCCCAGGACGCGTCTCGGGGAAGGACCCCGTGGCACCGCCTGGCCGGGGTGGGGGAGGGGCGGGGCCCCCCCCGCCCCCCGCCCCCGCCGGGGGGGGGGGCGGCCCCCCCCCGCCCCCCCCGCGCACAATACCGCGCACACGGCCGGGAC
>CAYJLW010000041.1:24191-35202 GCA_964370965.1 uncultured Acidimicrobiia bacterium
CCGGGGGGGGGGGGGGGGGGGGGGGGGGGGCCCCCCGGGCCCGGGGCCACGGGCCGGGCGGCGAGACGGCCGACGAGCGCCGTCACGGCGCACATGACGGCGCACAGGGCCGTGACCGTGGCCTGGAACGCCGGGGCCGACGGGTTGGGCGGGTCCCCGGCGACCTCGGCGACGAACGTGGACCCCTGCCAGACCGCCCCGAGGGCGAGCAGGGCTGCGTACCACTGCAGCACACCGGAGAGAACGTACGCCGCGACCGGCCGGTCAGAACGAGATGCCACAACGCACGCTACCGCGCCCGCGGTCCGCGACACGCTCCTGTGGGGCGCCCCCTCGCTCAGTACCTGTAGTGGTCCGGCTTGTAGGGGCCGTGCTGGGGGATGCCGAGGTACTCGGCCTGGTCGTCGCTGAGCTCGCTGAGGCGCACGCCGAGCTGGTCGAGGTGGAGACGCGCGACCTTCTCGTCGAGGTGCTTGGGGAGGACGTACACCTTGTTCTCGTACTGTCCGTGGTTCGTCCAGAGCTCGACCTGGGCCATGACCTGGTTCGTGAAGCTCGCCGACATCACGAAACTCGGGTGGCCGGTGGCGTTGCCCAGGTTGAGGAGGCGGCCCTCGGAGAGGAGGATGATGCGCTTCCCGTTCGGGAACACGACCCAGTCGACCTGGGGCTTGATGTTCACCCACTCGAGGTCGCGGATGGCCGCCACCTCGATCTCGTCGTCGAAGTGACCGATGTTGCCCACGATGGCACCGTCCTTCATGACGTCCATGTGGGCCCGGGTGATGATGTCCTTGCAGCCCGTGGCCGTGACGAAGATGTCGGCGCCGGGGGCGGCATCCTCCATCGTGACGACCTCGAAGCCTTCCATCGACGCCTGCAGGGCGCAGATGGGGTCGATCTCGGTCACGAGCACCCGTGCGCCTTGGCCGCGCAGCGCCTGCGCGCAGCCCTTGCCCACGCCGCCGTAGCCGGCGACGACGGCGATCTTGCCCGCCACCATGACGTCTGTGCCGCGCTTGAGGCCGTCGAGGAGTGACTCGCGGCACCCGTAGGTGTTGTCGAACTTGGACTTCGTCACGGAGTCGTTCACGTTGATCGCCGGCATCTTCAAGGTGCCTTCGCGTTCCATCTGGTAGAGGCGGCCCACGCCGGTCGTGGTCTCCTCGGAGAGGCCGACGAGGCCGGCGAGGGCGTCGGTGCGCTTCACGTGCACCCAGTGGGTGAGGTCGCCGCCGTCGTCGAGGATCATCGTCGGTCCGGCGGGGCCGGCGTCTGGGCCCCCGGACGGGTCCGTGAAGTCGAGGGTGCGGTCGGTGCACCACCAGTACTCGTCCTCGGTCTCGCCCTTCCAGGCGAACACGGGCACGCCGGAGGCGGCGACGGCGGCGGCGGCCTGGTCCTGGGTGGAGAAGATGTTGCAGGACGCCCAGCGCACCTGGGCCCCGAGGTGCACCAGGGTCTCGATGAGGACGGCCGTCTGGATGGTCATGTGGAGGCTGCCGGCGATGCGGGCGCCGGCGAGGGGCTTCGAGTCGCCGTACTCCTGGCGCAGGGCCATGAGCCCGGGCATCTCGCCCTCGGCGATCTGGATCTCCTTGCGGCCCCATTCGGCCAGGGAGATGTCGGCCACTCGGTAGTCGGGGGAATCGGCCACGGTGATGCTCCTTTGTACGCGCGGCTACGCAACCTGTCGGGTACGGGCCGGCGACTGGCATCTACCAGGGTCGAGCACTCGGGCTCTTCGCCGCGGATCTGTGGGGGATTCTACGCGCGGGGTCGCCACCCCTGCGCCAGCCGCGCTCAGAGCGCCACGACGACGCCGGAGTCGGCCTCCAGCTCTCCGGGAGGGTCGCCCTCCTGGGGAGCGCCGGGGCGGGTGTCGCACAGGAGAGCGCCGCCGGCGAGGTCGCCCGGGAGCGGGGCCGGGTCGGGGCCGAAGTTCACAGCCACGCCCACGAGCTCCCCCCCACCGGCGCGCACGTAGGCGAGGATGGACTCGGCGCCGTCCACGAGGACGAGGTTCCCGCGATGCAGGGCGGGCAGCGTGCGCCTGAGGGCGAGGAGGCGGCGGTAGAGGGACAGCAGGGACTCGGGATCGGTCTCCTGCTCGGCCACGCTGAGGCCGGGGACGTCGCCGCCGTCGGGCAGCCAGGGCGTCGCGGCGCTGAACCCGACGCCCGGGCCGGGCCGCCACCGCATGGGGGTCCGCTCCGGGTCACGGCCGAAACCCGGGTACGTCACCCCCACCGGGTCCCTGAGGTCCGCGGGGGCGACGGGCACGTCGCGCATCCCGATCTCCTCGCCCTGGTACAGGAACGGGGTTCCCCAGAGGGTGAGAAGGACGCAGGCCGCCGCCCGCGTCCGTCCGGGAAGAGCGGCGTCGGGGTCGTGACGCGTGCTGTGACGGGACCGGTCGTGGTTCGACAGCGCCCACGCCGGCCGGGCGTGCTCGGGCACCGTCTCCTCGACCCCAGCGACGGCCTGTCGCCAGGCCCGGGCGTTCCAGGTGGCATCGGCGAGCTCGAAGTGGAACGAGAGTTGGAGGCCGGGCGTCTCCACCGGTCCGTAGTAGTTGCGGCGGTGCTGGGCGGTGTCGGGGAAGGCCTCGCCCACGAGCATGGTCCCCGGGAACTCCCCGGTGACCGAACGCAGGCCGGCGAGGGCGTCGGGAAGGTCGTCGAAGTTCTGGTCGTAGAGGTGCTGTTGCGCGAGGGAGGGCGCCACCTGGCGCACGGCCTCCGCGCCCGGCCACCACGGGTTGTCACGAAACGCCGGGTCCTTGCGGATGCGGTCGACGACGTCGAGACGGAAGCCCGCGACACCCCGGCGGAACCAGAACCGCATCGCCTCGTGCATGCGAGCCTCGAGCTCCGGGTTGCGCCAGTTGAGGTCGGCCTGGGTCCCGAGGAACGTGGCCAGGTAGTACTGCCCGGACGCGTCGTCCCATCGCCAGGCGCCCCCCTCGCCGGGGCCGAACATCGAGGACCAGTTGTTGGGCGGGCCCCCGTCGGGCGCCGGGTTCCGCCAGATGTAGTAGTCCCGGGTGGGCGAGTCCCGGCCCGCCAGGGCCTCCTGGAACCAGGGGTGGGCGGTCGAGGAATGGTTGGGAACGAAGTCGAGGACGACGCGTACTCCCACGTCGGTGGCCGCCGCCACGAGGCTGTCGAAGTCGCCCAGGGTGCCGTACTCGGGGTTCACGTCGCAGTAGTCGGCGACGTCGTAGCCGAAGTCGTCCTGGGGCGACGGGTAGATGGGCGACAGCCAGATGGCATCGACGCCGAGGCCGTCGCGACCGAGGTGGGGGAGGTGCGCCGTGATCCCGGGAAGGTCCCCGACGCCGTCGCCGTCGCTGTCGGCGAAGCTGCGGGGGTAGACCTGGTAGCAGACGGCGCCGTCCCACCACCGGGGGTCCGCTTCGAGCCATCGCCGGGTGTCCGGGGCGCTCACGGCCTGAACTCCACGGATCGCACGGCGTTGGAGACGTCCACGACGTGAGCGTTGAAAGCGTCGCCCGGCGCCTCGTAGGTGACTATGTACGCCTTGGAGTTGCGTACCGTCCAGGCCTGCAGGACCCGCATCGGCTTCCCTTTGCGACGCATGTCGAGGATCACTTCCCGCCCCACCGTGTCTCCGAAGCGCGCCGGGTCCGGACCCACGATCTCCCCGAGGGCGTCCTGGTTGAGCCGACCGAGGGTCGCGCTCGAGTAGTCCTCGATCGTGGTTCCCGTGGCGTCCGTGACGGCGACGGAGAACAGGGCGTTCTTCCCGGGCGCGAAGGCGACGAACGTCCCGGGCTCCAACCCGGAGAGGTCACCCACCTGCTTCCACTGCGCCGGATGGCGGAACTCCAGGCCGGCCTGCGGGGCGACGAAGGTGGAGAGCTTCGTGGAGGCGGTGGGCCTCTCGATCGGCTCCGGGGACGCCGCCCCCTGCTTCTCCCCGCCGCCGCCGCACGCGCCCGAGAACACGACCGCCAAGACGGCTACGAGGGCGAGGAGGCTTCTGCGCATGGGGGGGACCCGGGTGGGGGACTGGTGGGCGCATTCTGGCAGAGGAACCCTCGGCGCCGACAGCGTGAGGCCCCGAAGCGGGATCGGGGCCTCGCCTGACCGGCGGGTGGCCGGCACCCGCCGGTCAGGCGAGGTCGAAGGCGACGGTGAGGGCGGAGACGTCGCCCTCTGACGTCTCCACACGCTCGATGGCCCCGGCGGAGAGGACGTCGCCGAGGGCCGGGGAGAGCTTGGCGAGCTGGGCCGGCGAGCCCGTGATGCGGGCCTCGGGGACGGGCACCTTGATCGAGACCTTTGCCTCGCTCTTGATCTTGCGGATCTGGGTGATCGCGTCGACGGCGGCCTCGAAGACGGCCGGGTCGCCGTCGACGCTGACCTCGTCGACGAGAGGCCACGGTGCCCGGTGGATCGACCCGGCGGCCTCCCAGCCCCAGATCTCGTCGGTCACGTACGGCAGGAACGGGGCGAGGAGTCGGACGACCGTCGAGAGGGAGACCCCCCAGGCCGCCAGGGCCGAGCGGTCGCCCTCGTAGGCCCGCTCCTTGGAGAGCTCGAGGAAGTTGTCGCACAGGTTCGACCAGAACCACGTCTCGACGACGTCGAGGGCGGCGGCGGTCTCGAAACGCTCGAAGAGGGCGGTGGCCTCGGCGACGACGGGGCCCAGGAGCGCCAGGTGGGCGCGGTCGAGGGGATGGCTGACGTCCGCCGGGGAGCAGTCGTGGAGGCCGAGGCCGTTCTCCCGCAGCCTGCCCACGACGAGCTTGGCGGCGTTGAAGAGCTTGGTGACGAGACGACGGCCCACCTTGAAGACGCTCTCGTCGTAGGCGGTGTCGGTGCCGAGGCGGGCGGAGGCGGACCAGTAGCGGGCGGCGTCGGAGCCGTAGCGTTCCAGGAGGTCCATGGGCGTCACGACGTTCCCACGGGACTTCGACATCTTCTTGCGGTCGGGGTCGAGCACCCAGCCCGATATCACGACGTCGTGCCAGGGGATCGAGCCGTCCATCATGTACGCCCGGGCGATCGTGTAGAAGGCCCACGTGCGGATGATCTCGTGGCTCTGCGGGCGCACGTCCATGGGGAAGAGGCGCCGGAAGCGTTCGTCGTCCACCGCCCACTGCGCGGCGATCTGGGGCGTGAGGCTCGACGTCGCCCAGGTGTCGAAGACGTCCACGTCGGCCGTGAAGCCGCCGGGCACGTCCCGCTGGTCCTCCCCGTAGCCGCCCGGGACGTCGGTCATGGGATCGACGGGGAGGCTGTCGCACTCGGGCCAGATCGGGCTGTCGTGGAGGGCTTCGCCCGCCTCGTCGAGTCGGTACCACACCGGCACGGGGACGCCGAAGTAGCGCTGGCGGCTCACGTTCCAGTCGTGGCGGAGGCCCTCCACCCAGTGTTCGTAGCGGGTGCGCATGAACGCCGGGTGCCAGGCGATCTTGCGGCCCTGGGCGAGGAGGGCGTCCTTCTTGTCGAGGAGGCGGATGAACCACTGCCGGGTGGGGAGGAACTCCAGGGGCCGGTCGCCCTTCTCGTAGAACTTCACGACCTGGGTGACGGCTGTGCCCTCGACGCCCAAGGCCCCGGCCACCTTCGCCTTCGCCTGTTTCGTGGTGAGGCCCACGATCTCTTCGTGGAGCGCCTGGGCGGCCTCGGGGTCGTCGGACTCCCAGCCTTCGCTGCCCCAGTCCACGGGCAGGATGCGCCCGTTGGCGCCCACGACCATGCGAGTGGCGAGGCCGAGGTCGTCCCGCCATGTGACGTCGGTGACGTCGCCGAAGGTGCAGACCATGACGGCGCCCGTGCCCTTCTCGGGGTCGGCGAGCTCGTGGGCATGCACCGGTACGCGCACGCGGAAGCCCGGCGTGATCGCGTGGCGGCCCACGAGATCCTTGTAGCGGTCGTCGTCGGGGTGCACGACCACGCCCACGCAGGCGGCGAGGAGCTCGGGGCGCGTGGTCATGACGGGGAGCTCGCCGCCGCCGTCGCGCCCGAAGGCGAGGAGGAACTCGAATCCCTGGACCTCGCGGTCTTCGACCTCGGCCTGGGCGACACCGGTACGGAAGTCGACGTCCCACATCGTGGGGGCGTCCGAGGAGTACACCTCGCCCTTGTCGACGAGGTCGAGGAAGGCGAGCTGGGAGACACGCCGGCAGTGCTCGTCGACGGTGGTGTAGGTCTGGGACCAGTCCACGGAGAGGCCGAGGCGCGTCCAGAGCGCCCGGAAGGCCTTCTCGTCCTCGTCGGTGACCTGCGCGCAGAGCTCGATGAAGCGCCGGCGGCTCACCGGCGTGGCCTCTTTGGCTTTCGGGTCGGGCTCCACTTGGGGGTCGTAGGGGAGGTGCGGCTCGCAGCGGACCCGGAGGTGGTTCTGCACCCGGCGCTCCGTGGGGAGGCCGTTGTCGTCCCAGCCCATGGGGTAGAAGACGTTCCTGCCCCGCATCCGCCAGTGGCGGGCGACAAGGTCGGTGTGGGTGTAGCTGAACACGTGGCCCACGTGGAGTGAGCCGGACACCGTGGGCGGGGGGGTGTCCACGACGAAGGTCTCGTCGCGGGGCCTGGTGGCGTCGTAGCGGTAGACGCCGGCTTCCTCCCATTCCCGGCCCAGGCGGGTCTCGACGGCGGCGGTGTCCAGCTTGTCCGGCAGCTCTCTCATCGGCCGGGAGGATAACGGGGAATACCCGCGGGGCCGCAGCGGTTGGATCGTGCAAGTACCCCCGGGGGTATATGATCCGGGGTGCCGAACCCAGAGGAGTTGATCCCATGCCAGCCATCGCCCACGTCCAGGAGAACACCTTCGGCGCCGAGGTGCTCGCCTCGCCGACCCCGGTGGTCGTGGACTTCTGGGCCCCCTGGTGCGGGCCCTGCCGGATGGTCGCCCCCGAGCTCGAGGCCCTCGCCGTCGCCCACGGCGACGCCGTCAAGGTCGTGAAGGTGAACATCGACGACGCCCCCGCTCTCGCCACCGGCTACGGGATCATGGGTGTCCCCACCATCGCTCTCTTCAAAGGAGGCGAGATGGTCGCCCAGAGCGTGGGCGCCAAGCCCCGTGCCCGCATTGAGGCCGATCTCGGCCTCTAGCCCAAGCGCCAGTCCCCGCCCCCGGGCCCTCCCACGGAGCGGTGGTTGGGGCGCCTAGATTCACGCGATGGCCTCCGTCACCAAAACCGTCCACCTCACCGGCCAGTCCGAGATCGGTATCGAGGACGCCATCCGCACCGCCCTCGCCCGGGCCCAGATGACCCTCCAGGACATCGAGGGCTTCGAGGTCACCAAGATCGACGGGCGCCTGTCCGACGCCGGTGACTGGATCTACCGCGTGCACGTCTCCGTGACCTTCGTCGTCAAAGAGAAGTTCCTCCACGAGTGACCGCCGGTCTCGCCGCCCCGTTCCGGATCGGGCCCGGCCTGTCACGGATCCGCCTCCCCCTGCCCTTCCCGGGCCTGCCCCCGATGAACGTGTACTGCTTCGAGGAGGACGACGGCTCCCTCACCCTGGTCGAGTGCGGGATGCCGTGGGACGAGTCCGTGGCCCTGCTGCGCTCGGGCCTCGAGAGCCTCGGGCATCCGGTCTCGGACGTCCGTCGCCTCGTCGTCACCCACGGCCACATCGACCACTGGGGGAACCTCCCGCAACTGCGCGAGCTCGCCGACTTCGAGCTCGTGATGCACCGGGACTACGGCTTCGAGATGACCCGCTTCGGTGACCTCGACGAGGTGGCGGAGCGGATGCGCCACTTGTACGTGGCCAACGGGGTCCCCCCGGAGGACGCCGTGGAGATGACGTCGCCCCCTGCCGGGGTGGACATCCGCCAGTTCTTCCCCGCCGAGGACATCGTGCCCGAGCGCCTCGTCCACGACGGCGACGTCCTCACTCTCGCCGGGCGGGACCTGCGCGTCGTGTGGACGCCGGGCCACGCCGTGGGCCACGCCTGCCTGTTCGACCCCGAACGCGGGGAGCTGTTCTCCGGCGACCACGTCCTGCCCAAGATCTCGCCCTACATCGGCTACGACGGCCGTGTCGAGGACCCTCTGGGGGACTTCCTCGCCTCCCTCCGCAAGGTCGAGGCCCTCGACGCGGGCACGACCTTCCCGGCGCACGGGCCCACCCTCGAGAGCGGCCGCCGCCGGGCGAAGGAGATCCGCGTCCACCACGACGTCCGCCTCGGCGCCTGCCGGCAGGCGCTCCGTCACGGTCCTGTGACCGCCAGGAGCGTGATGGAGACGATCTTCCGTCCGAACCTCCTCATGTTCGAGCAACGGCTCGCCATCTCCGAGACGCTCGCGCACCTCGAGCACCTCGTGCGCTCCGGCCTGGCGTCCAGGGCCGAGCGCGAGGGGGTCGTCCACTACTCGGCCTGAACCCCCGGGTCACACAACCCGCGGGCGTGGTTGCGGACGCGGGTGTGGACCCCGTCCGCACCCGCCTGGCGCGCGGTCAGCGCCCCGTGGGTGTGCTCCGCAGGACGCGGTCGCCGTACCAGCCCCGGGATTTCGTGTTCCGCACGGAAGCGAGGGTGCGCAGGAGGTTGTCGAGGTAGTGCGTGCCCGGGCAGGCCCAGCAGCGGTTGGTGGGGTAGAGACGGCCTCCGTTGCCACCCACGGCGTTCCACGAGGCGAGCGTGGTGAGGACCTGCTCGGCGGTCGTGAGAGGGTTGGTGAGCGCGCCCACGACCCGGTTCTGGTACCGGCCCCTCATAGTGCGCACCGCGGCCTCGACGCCGGCGTCGATGCTCGGGTAGTCGACCGTGGCGAAACGGCACACCTTCACGGAGCCGAGGTCGGCGTCGAGCTTCTTGGTGTTGAGCGGGTTGAAACGGCCGCAATGCCCGCCGACGCCGCCTCCCTCCGACTTCGCCCAGGCGACGAGCGCCAGGCGGTGTTCCCGGGTCGCCACCATCTCCTCGGGGAAGCCCGTGCGCACGGCGAGACGGGCGAGGACGCGGTCGGCCCACTCGGCCACGGTGACCTCGGCGTCGCCGTTGTCGACAGGCACGGGGGCGGCGTCGACCTCGGGCGCCGGCGCCGGTTCGCGGGCCGGGGGCTCCGGCGGGGGAGCGGGCAGGGGGTCGAGCACGGGTGGGTCGGGCGGGGTGGAGAGGGTCACGGGGGCGCCCGTCGGGGCGGTGGCGCCCAGCGCGTCCTGGGTCTCCACGACCACCGTGTAGGCGGCCCCCGGGGCGAGACCGTCGGCCGGAAGCCCCGCGACCGGGTAGGGCGACCACTCCGAGCGCCAGACGGAGCCGCCGGTGGCGTCGGTCACGCTGAAGCGGTAGGCGACGTCGTCGCCCTCGGCGTCCGCGGCCAGCGTCGACACGAGCGGGACGACTCCTTCGCGGCCCAGGGCAACGTCAGGGGTGGGAGCGGCGAGAGCGGCGGGCGTCGGCGGTTGGTTCTCCGCCGGGACGGCGAGCGTCGCCGACGTGACGGCCGTCGCCGCCGCCTCGGGATCCGCATCCGGAGCGAGCGCGTCGCGGGTCTCCACGACGACGTCGTAGGTCGTCCCCGGAGCCAGGGCGTCGGGGGCCACGGCGGCTATGGGGGTGGCCGACCAGTCCGAGCGCCAGGCGACGCCGCCCGCGCCGTTCACCGTGAAGCGGTACTGGACGGGCGGAGCGTCACTGTCTGCGACAGGCGAGCTCACGAGCGTCACAGGCGCCCGCGACCCGCCCCTCGAGAGGGTGGAGACGAGGAGTCGGGAGGCGGCGGGCCGGCGGCTCGGGCGCAGGGAGACGCCGGGAGCGCGCGGAAGGAAGACGCCGGAGGCCACGACGGCGCAGGCAGCGACCAGGGCGGCACCGGAAAGGCCTTTGGGGCGCGTGCGGTCGGGCAGCGGTCGTGCTCCTGGTCGGCTTCGCGGAGGGGTACGAAGGTGGGTTCGCCGGCAATCCGGCCCCCTCCTGCTAGCAGCCCGACGTCGCCGACGTCGAACCGGTTCCCCGTCCGGGGAGGACCAGCCCGGGCACGCAGCCTCTGACCTGCGGGTTCGGGGCGAGTCGCGCCCCGCGCGGATTCAGCCGATGAGGCGGGAGAAGGCCGTCCAGTCCAGGGCGCCCCCGCCGTCGGACTGCGAGCGGGCCAGGAGGTCCCGCACGAGCCGGGTGCCGGCGACGGGTACGCCTTCGGCGTCCGCATCGGCGAGGGCGAAGTCGAGATCCTTGGCCATGAAGTCCGTGCTGAACCCGGGCGCCCAGGCGGTGGACGCCGGCATCCCGGGTTGCAGACCCGGCACCGGCGCCCGGGTGCGCAACATCGTGGAGTCCGCCGTGGCCGCAGTGAGCACCTCGAAGACGACAGCGGGATCCAGGCCGTGGCGGCCAGTGAGAGCGAACGCCTCGGCCACGCCGAGCTCCGTGCAGGCGATGCAGATCTGGTTGGCGAGCTTGGCGATCTGCCCGCTGCCCGAGCCCCCCACGTGCACGACCTTCGCCGAATAGGCATCGAGGACGGGCAGCGCCCGGGCGAAGGCCCCGTCGTCACCGCCCACCATCGTCGCCAGCTCCCCGGCGGCCGCTCCGTGGGGACCACCCGAGACGGGGGCGTCCAGGAACACGTAGCCGGCGTCCGCGCAGCGCGCGGCCAGGCGGACGGCGTCCCCGGGGGCGATCGTGGAGTGGTCGGCGACCACACCGCCGGGAGCGAGACCGGCCAGGACGCCGTCGGCCCGGAACAGGACGTCCTCGACGACGGATCCGTTCGGGAGGCACATGGCGACGACCTCGGCCCGGGCGCCGACCTCGGCGGGGGTCCCCGCCACGGTGGCGCCCGCAGCGCCGAGATCCTCGGTGTGACCGGGGGAGCGGTTCCAGACCGTGACCTCGTGGCCGGCCCGGAGCAGGTTCCTGGCCATCGGCGCTCCCATGAGGCCGAGGCCGGCGTAGCCGACGCGCACGTGTCCTCCTGTCGCTGTCGTCGGGTGTGCGCGGGAGCCTAACCTCCCAGGACGGCGAGGCCATACGGCCCGGCGGACAAGGGGCCCCCGGTGGGTGCAGAGCGCGCGGCATCCC
>CAYJLW010000041.1:35212-38078 GCA_964370965.1 uncultured Acidimicrobiia bacterium
ACACCGCCCGGGCGCACCGGGGCCCCGGGGGGGGGCCCCCCCCGGCGCCCCCCCCCCCGCGCCCCCCCCACCGGGAGTCGGAGCGCGACGGACGAGGGGGACGCATGGCGACTGTGACCGGGGGCGAGCTCATCGCCCGCATGCTGAAGGCCGAGGGTGTGGGGGCCGTGTTCGGGATCCAGGACGGTACGTACGTCCGCCTCTGCGCCGCCCTCGTGGACCAGGGGATCGACTTCGTCACCCCCCGCCACGAGACGGCCGCCGCCCACATGGCGGGCGCCTACGCCCGCCTCACCGGCGGCCTCGGCGTGTGCATCGCCAGCAACGGTCCGGGCGTCGCCAACGTTCTCCCGGGAGTCGCCGTCGAGAACGCCGAGGGCAACCGCGTCCTGCTGATCACGAGCTCCCGGCGTTCCGGGATCACCTACCCCGACAGAGGCGGCACGTACCAGTACTTCGACCAGGTGGGCGTGATCGGGCCCATGGCGAAGTGGTCCGCGTCGGCGCCCACCTTCGATCGCATCCCCGAGCTGCTCCGCCGGGCCCTGCGCCGGTGCTGGTCCGGCCGCCCCGGTGTCGTGCACCTCGACGTCCCCGAGAGCGTGGTCAACGGCGAACACGACTGGGACGGCGTCCTCCTCGAACCCCGCCAGTACCGCCGCACGGCGCCGGTTGCCGCGCCCGAGGACGGCGTCGAGGAGGCCGCCCGCATCCTCGCCGGAGCCGTTCTCCCCGTCATCCATTCCGGGGGCGGGGTTGTGCACGCCGGGGCGGGCGCCGAGGTGATCCGCCTCGCCGAGATCCTCCATGCGCCCGTGACGACGTCGTGGAGCGGTCGGGGCGGCGTCCCGGAGACGAACCCGTTGGTGTGGCCGATGACACTCGTGGACGCGGTCGACTCGCTCCGCAGCGCCGCGGACGCAGTCCTGTGTCTCGGCTCCCGCCTGGGGGAGACCGACTGGTGGGGGAAACAGCCCAACTGGCGGCGGCCCGGGGAGCAGGCTCTCGTCCAGGTCGACGTCGACGACGACGTCCTCGGCCAGAACAAGGCGCTCACCCTGGGCGTGCAGGCGGACGTGAAGGAGTTCCTCACGGCGCTCGCCGACCGCCTCGAGAAGTGGGACGGTCCCGTGTCCGGCGACGCCCGTGTCAGCTCCGTCGACGCCCTCGCCGCCGAGCGCGACGCCGCCGCCGCCGAGCTGCGCCGGCCCCTGGAGGACGTCTCCGCCCCCATGGTCACGGCGCACCTCGCCGTCGCCTGCCAGGAGGTCTTCGGCGACGACGCCGTCGCCGTCTTCGACGGCGGCAACACGGCGGTGTGGGGCAACTTCTTCCACACGGTGCGGGTGCCGAACTGCGTGCTGGGGACGGCGCACATGGGGATGCTCGGCGCCGGCGTGGGCCAGGCCACGGGCGCCGCCGTCGCCCGCCCCGGCAAGCCCGTCTACTGCATCATCGGCGACGGCGCCTTCGGCATGCACATGCAGGAGGTCGAGACCGCCGTGCGCAACCGGCTCCCCGTCACCTTCGTCGTGGCCGCCGACTGCCAGTGGGGGATGGTGAAGCTCACCCAGATCGTGGTCCTCGGCACCGAGGGGGTCGTGAACGCCGACCTCGCCGCCACCGCCTACGACGACCTCGCCCGGGCGATGGGCGCCCACGGCGAACGCGTCTCGGACCCTGGGGACCTCGTCGGGGCCCTGGAACGCTGCCGGGACACCGGGGGGGCCTCCGTCGTCCACGTCGAGGTCGATCCCATGAAGCACCTCTGGGCGCCGGGCCTGGCGACCTTCAAGAAGATGCACGAAGAGCCCGCCGGGGAAGCGGGAGACGAGGCTTGAGCGCCCGGTCCGTCCTTGTCACCGGGGCGGGCGGCTACATCGGCCACCAGGTCGTGGACGCCCTCGCCGCCGACCGGCAGGGCGTCGGGACGGTCGTCGCCGCCGACGTGCGCGACACGCCCGAGGAACGCCGCCGCCCCGGCGTCGGCTACGTCACCGCCGACGTGCGCGACGCGACTCTGGGCGACGTCATGAAGGAGAACGGCGTGGACACCGTCGTCCACCTCGCCGCCGTCGTCACACCGGGGAAGGGCTCCGACCGCGAACACGAGTACTCCATCGACGTCCTGGGCACGAGGAACGTCCTGGAGTGCTGCCTTGCCGGCGGCGTCCGCAAGCTCATCCTCACCAGCAGCGGCGCCGCCTACGGCTACCACGCGGACAACCCCGAGTGGCTCGACGAGGACGACCCCCTGCGGGGCAACCCGGAGTTCGCCTACTCCGACCACAAGCGCATCGTGGAGGAGATGCTCGCCCGCTGGCGCGAGGAACATCCCGAGATCTCCCAACTCGTCTTCCGCCCTGGCACCGTCCTCGGGGACACGACCCGCAACCAGATCACGGCGCTCTTCGACAAGAGGGTCGTCCTCGGTGTGGCGGGCTCGCCCAGCCCGTTCGTGTTCATCTGGGACCAGGACGTCGTCGCCTGCATCCTCAGGGGCATACGTGAGGACGTCTCGGGCATCTACAACCTCGCCGGCGACGGCGCCCTCTCGATGTCCGAGATCGCCCGCATCATGCACAAGCCCTACCTGCCCGTCCCGGCCCCGGTCCTGGGCGGGGCGATCGCCGTGCTGAGGCGACTCGGCCTCACCCAGTACGGACCGGAGCAGGTGAACTTCCTCCGCTACCGGCCCGTGCTCTCGAACCGCCGGCTGAAAGAGGACTTCGGCTACACCCCCCGGCGCACCAGCCGGGAGGTCTTCGAGGCCTTCCTGGCGGCCCGCAAGGCGGCGGCCGGGAGCTCTCAGGCCGGAACCGGGCGCGCCACGCGTCACATGTGAAGGCTGGCGCGCCCAGTTCGG
>CAYJLW010000042.1:0-18999 GCA_964370965.1 uncultured Acidimicrobiia bacterium
TGGCGGAGGAGGTGGGATTTGAACCCACGGAACCCTTGCGGGTTCACGGCATTTCGAGTGCCGCGCACTAGTCCACTATGCGACTCCTCCGGCGGGCAGTCTAGAGAAGCCCGGGGTGCCGGCGGTCGGGGATCACGGGCGGAGCGCTCCGGAGGCCCCCGGCCGGCGAGCCGTGAAGAACTCCGTGAGGAGGGCGGCGGCCTCCTCCGCCAGGACGCCGGGGGTGACTGCGACCTCGTGGTGGAGGCGGGGATCGACGAGGAGGTTGTAGAGAGAGCCGGCGGCGCCGGCCTTCGGGTCCGGAGCCCCGTAGACGAGTCGGTCGAGGCGGCCGGCGAGAATGGCCCCGGCGCACATGGGGCAGGGTTCCAGTGTGACGTACACGGTCATCCCGGTGAGCCGCCACGTCCCGGCGGCGCGCGCTGCCCGGCGGACGGCGAGGATCTCGGCGTGGGCGGTGGGGTCGGCGAGCTTCTCCCGTTCGTTGCCGGCGAGGGCGATCACGTCCCCGTCCCGGACGACGGCCGCTCCCACCGGCACGTCGCCCCAGGCGACCGCTGCCCGTGCCACGTCCAGGGCGGCGCGCATCCCGGCGAGATCGGCATCGGTGACCATCAGGCGGGCAGGGTAACCTCCCGCCCGGAGGGATCGCCTAGTCCGGCCTATGGCGCACGCCTGGAAAGCGTGTTGGCGGCAACGCCTCGCGGGTTCAAATCCCGCTCCCTCCGCTCGCCCGACAAGCGGGGGGCCAGGCTCCCCCCTCTCTGCAACCCCCCTGGCTGGAGCGCGGGGTGGGTGTTCGCCCTTCACGGGCTCCTCCTCTGGCCCCTTGCGTGCCTACACTCGCCATGACCGTGCTAGGCGGGGAGTTAGCGGTTCCCTGTACCCCCAATCCGCTCACGAGGGGCTGAATTCCCGCCCGAGGTCCGAGTGCTCCGGCCACGCGCCGGGTCGCCTGTGTTGAGGGTCGGGTCCCACGCAACGGAACCCCGTGAATCGGGTCAGGTCCGGGAGGAAGCAGCCCTAAGCGGGCCCTTTCGTGTGCCGTGGGAGCGCCTGACCTGAGCAGGTTGCCCGGAAGGCGCCCGGGACGCGACGATCGACGGCGGGTGCACGGTCACCATTTCACACCAGCCCACGACGGGACGACCGAGCCGACGCCGTGACCTACCAGACGCTCTACCGCAAGTACCGGCCGCAGCGTTTCGCGGGTGTCGTCGGCCAGCGCCACGTCGTGCGCACGCTCGAGAACGCCGTGGCGTCGGGCAAGCTCAGCCACGCCTACCTCTTCGCCGGCCCCCGGGGCACGGGCAAGACCACGACCGCCCGCATCCTGGCGAAGTCGCTGAATTGCCAGAACCGGGACGGCGTGGAGCCCTGCAACGAGTGCCCGAACTGCCTGGACGTGAACCGCGGAGTCGCGTTCGACGTCTACGAGGTGGACGCGGCGTCCAACCGCGGCATCGACGACATCCGGGCGCTCTCCGAGCGTGCCCAACAGGCCGCCAGCGACCCGACCCGGTACCGGGTGTTCATCATCGACGAGGTCCACCAGCTCAGCCGCGACGGGGCGAGCGCCTTCCTCAAGACCCTCGAGGAGCCGCCGGCGAACGTGGTGTTCGTCCTCGCCACCACCGACGCGGACAAGATGATCCCGACGATCCTGAGCCGTTGCCAGCGCTTCGAGTTCCGCCCTGTGGCCACGGATGCCCTCGCCCGGCACCTCGCCGACGTCTGCGCGGCCGAGGGCATCGATGCTGACACCGCCGCGCTGGAGGCGATCGCCCGTCGCGCCCGGGGGGGTGTCAGGGACGCCCTCAGCGCCCTCGAACAGGCCCGGGCGCTGTGCGGCGACCGCATCGGGGCGGCCGACGTCGTCGAGCTCTTCGGGGGCCTCGATCTCGACGACCTCGCCGGGCCGGTCGAGGCCGTCTCCGCGGAGGACGCGGCGGGCGCTCTCCGTCAGGTCGAGGCGCTCGTGGAGAGAGGCATCGACATCCGGGTCCTCGCCCGTGAGCTCGCCGAGTATGTGCGCAAGGTGTTCCTGGCGGCGGCGGCGCCCGCCGCCCGGGACGTGGTCGATGCCGGAGAGGACGAGTACGGACGCATCCGGGCCCAGGCGCAGGCTCTCGGCCCCGGCCGTGCCCTGCGCGCCCTCACCGTCCTGGGCGACATGCTGGCCCGCCTGCCGCAGTCGCTGAGCCCCCGCATCGACCTGGAGGCCGCCCTCGTGCGTCTCTGCCGGCCCGGCGTCGACGGTGACGTGTCCGGTCTCGCGGCCCGCGTCGAGCGCCTGGAAGGCCGACTCGCCGCCGGGGTCGTCCCGCGCCCGGAGGTGACCCCCGGGTCGACCCCGGCCCCCGTTCCTCCCGCCCGGCGCCCGGCCCCGGCGGACGCGCCCGGGCGCGGCGTGGCCGCGGAGGCGCCCCGGGATGCTGCGGCGACCGAGACCGCCCCTGTCGTCCCGTCCCGTCCCGCCCCTGTCGCCGCCACGCCCTCGGAGGCGGCGCCTCTCGACCTCGACGCCGTCGAGCGTCTCTGGCCCGCGGTCCTTTCCGCCGTCAAGGACCGCAGTCGCCGGGTGGGTGCCTATTTCGCCTCGACCGTCCCGGTCGCGGTCGATGCCGCCACCGTGACCGTCCAGTTCCCACACGCGTTCAGCCTCGAGCACGCCACGGCGACCGAGGAGTCCGCTCTCTTCACCGAGGCGGCCCAGGAGGTCGTGGGCCGGCCGCTGCGGGTGAGCGGCGTTCTCGGAGACGGCCCGGCGTCGGCGACCGCCGCTCCGTCCCCTTCTTCCGAGACGCCACCCGATGAGCCTTCCGAGGCCGACCCGTTCGAGGATGTCGTCGTCGATGCCGGTGGGGGCGGCGAGGGGGGGAGCGCCCGGACGGGTGGCCTCCCCGGCGTGCTCGACCTTGTCACGTCCACGCTCGACGCCGAGGTCGTCGAAGAGCGGGAATCCTGAGCCCGGCGGCTCACGCGACTACGCTGCCACCGTGGCCAATCCGAACATGCAGAAGATGCTCCAGCAGGTCCAGAAGATGCAGGAGGATCTTGCCGCCACTCAGGCATCTCTCGCCGACGAGACCGTCGAGATCACCGCGGGTGGGGGCACGATCACCGTGGTCGCCACGGGCGCCCAGGAGATCCGCTCTGTCAGCATCGATGCTGCCGCCGTCGATCCCGACGACGTCGAGATGCTCCAGGACATCGTCGTCGCCGGCGTGAACGAAGCGCTGCGGGCGTCCCGCGAACTTGCCGAGTCCAAGCTCGCCACTGTGACGGGCGGCCTCGACATGGGTTCGCTGGGCGGCCTCCTCGGCTGAGGCCGTGTACGAGGGCCCCGTCCAGGATCTCATCGAGGAGCTCTCCCGGCTCCCCGGAGTGGGTCCGAAGTCCGCCCAGCGTCTCGCCTTCCACCTCTTGGGCCGTGAGAAGACCGACGTCGTCCGCCTCGCCGACGCGCTCGTGCGCCTCAAGGAGCGGGTCGGCTTCTGCAGCCGGTGCTTCAACGTGGCCGAGGGGGACCTCTGCCGGATCTGCGCGAACCCCCGGCGGGACCTCTCCGTGATCTGCGTGGTGGAGGAGCCCCGTGACGTGGTCGCGGTCGAGAAGACCCAGGAGCACCGCGGGGTCTACCACGTCCTCGGCGGAGCGCTGAGCCCGCTCGACGGCATCACGCCTGACAAGCTCCGCATCGCCGAGCTTCTCTCCCGGGTGCGCGAAGGGGGCGTGGGCGAGGTCATCCTCTGCCTCAATCCCACCGTCGACGGCGAGGCCACGGCCGCCTACATCGCCCGGGAGCTCGCGGACTCGGGTGTGCCTGTGACCCGCATCGCGTCCGGCCTCCCCGTGGGGGGCGATCTCGAGTACGCCGACGAGGTCACGCTCGGCCGTGCCCTCGCGGGGCGCACCGCCCTGTAGGCCGGCTCCGCCCGGCCCGTCCTGGGGACCGTGGGCACGTCTGTCGGTGTGGGCGTCACCCCGACCCGGTGCGGGACCCGGCAAGGATCCGGGTGGCTGCCGCCCCGTGGGGCGTGCCGGCGAGGACGCCGGTCGTCGTGATCTCACCCCGGTGGGCGACGTCCCCCCGGCAGCGCCGGTTGGCGAAGTTGAGCGGGAGCATCTCGAGGTCGTCCCGGCTCGGCTCCAGCACGAGGACAGGGGTTCCGGCCGTCTCCACCACGGCGCGTTCCCGTTCCTGCGCCGTCCGCATCTGTCTCCGCATCCAGTTGTCGCCGAGGCGGACGAGGTGGGCGAGGGGTTTCCCCCAGCCGGGCAGGCGGCGGGCGGGGTCGGGCCCGGCAGTGACGTTCACCACCACGACGAGGTCGAGGCCCTCGTCGGCGAGGACGTCGACGTGGCTGGAGCTCCAGAGGCCCCCGTCGACGTGGCGGTGGCCCCCGACCATCACGGGGGCGACGATCCCGGGCCAGGCGCACGACGCCCGCACGCGGCGCTCGACGTCTGTGGGCGGGGCGCCGGGACTCCCCAGGACCGCCCGTTCGCCGGTGTCCACGTTCACGCTCGTCGTCCAGAAGGGGACGACGGTGTGCCCGCGGGGTACGAAGCGCGCCAGGACTTCGCCCACGACCCGGGACGGGACGGTGCCGTCACCGACCGCTCCCGTGAAGAGGAGGAAGGGATTCGCTCCGCTCCCCACGTTGCGGCGCACGAGAACCGGGCTCGACAGTGCAGGCCGGGGAAGCGCAGGCGGCCACCGGGTGAAGCGGGGAAGGAACGACGACGGCGCGAGGGCCCCCCACCAGTCGGTGGGGTCGGGGCGGCCGGGGGCCGGCTCCTCCGCCAGGAGGCTGCTGTGGAGGTCGCCCACCGGGACCCCTCCGGCGAGAACGGCGCCGAGGAAGGAACCCGCCGAGGTCCCCACGATCACGTCCGCGTCGGTGGGTTGCCAGCCGGTTTCGCGCCGGATCGCCTCCAGGGCGCCGAGGCTGTAGGCGATTGCCATGTTCGCCCCGCCCCCGAAGACGAGGCCGACGCGGGGTCGGGAAGCCATGGGCCCAGCCTAGCCGAATGCAGATTCAGTGAATGGGCGTTCTGTGAGGTCGATGACCGGGAAGGTCAGCGCCTCGGTATCCGGGCTCTGAACCGGGGCGTCTACGGCACGCGCACGAGGAGGGCGTCGCCCTGGCCGCCGCCTCCGCAGAGGGCGGCGGCGGCGAGGCCCCCGCCGCGGCGGCGGAGCTCCTCGATGGCGGTGAGCACGATGCGGGCGCCGGACATGCCGATGGGGTGACCGAGGGCGACGGCGCCGCCGTTCGGGTTCACCCGCTCGGGATCGACGCCGAGGTCCCTGAGGCTGGCGACGGCGACGGCGGCGAACGCCTCGTTGATCTCGAACACGTCGACGTCGGCGACGGCCACGCCCGCCTTCTCGCAGGCCCGTCGGATCGCCTGGGAGGGCATCGTGTGCAAGGCGGGGCTTTCCCCGGCGACGGCGCCATGTGCCACGACCTCGGCGATCGGGGTGAGGCCGAGGGTGGCGGCCTTTTCGTCCGTGGTGAGCACCAGGGCGCAGGCGCCGTCGGAGATCTGGGAGGCGTTGCCGGCGGTGATGGTCCCGTCCTTCAGGAAAGCGGGGCGGAGCTTGCCGAGCGTCTCCGCGGTCGTGCCCGGGCGGACACCCTCGTCCTCGTCGACGACCACCGGTTCGCCCTTGCGCTGGGGCACCTCGACCGGGACGATCTCCTCGGCGAAGAGGCCGCTCTTCTGGGCAGCGGCGGCGAGCTCGTGGCTGCGGGCCGACCACTCGTCCTGCTCGGCCCGGCTCACGCCGTAGTGGCTGTTGTAGTTGTCGGTCGCCTCACCCATGGCGCAGGCGTCGAAAGCGCAGGTGAGGCCGTCGAAGTTCATGGAGTCCACGACCTCGGCGTTGCCGAACCGGTAGCCGCCCCGGGCGCCCGGGAGCAGGTACGGGGCGTTCGTCATCGACTCCTGGCCCCCGGCGACGACCACGTCGGCCTCCCCGAGGCGGAGCATCCAGTCGGCCTGGGCGAGGGCGTTGATGCCGGAGAGGCAGACCTTGTTGAGCGTGATCGCCGGCGTCGTCATCGGGATCCCGCCGGCGGCGGCGGCGGGACGGGCGGGGTTCTGGCCCGCGCCGGCCTGCAGGACCTGGCCGAGGACCACGTAGTCCACGAGGTCCGGGCTCACGCCGCTGCGTGCGAGAGCGGCGGCGACGGCCTTGCCACCCAGGTCCGCGGCGCTGAATCCGGCGAGGGCCCCCTGCAGCTTGGCAATGGGGGTGCGGGCGCCTCCGACGATGACGGTCCTGGACATATGTGGCTCCGGTGTCGTGGGACGAAGGGGTGGGACTTCGGCGCGCCCCCCCGCACCCCCTGCTCTGTGTCGAGCACACGTCCGAGCGTTTCCGCCAGCCTACCGGCGGGACTCGGGCCGCGACCGGGTGGTGTGGAGGCGTCCGGGCGGGGAGGCCGATTCATTCGCCCCTGTCCCGTTTCGGACCTGTTACCTCCGTAACCGAGCCGAAACACGCGGGAAACCGGGGGGAAGCCTTCGTTCCCTACCGTCGCCCTCATGCCGGGTGGACTCCCGGCGAGGATGGGCGCACCTCGTACGGGTGTGCCCGTGAGCGGACGGAGGAGTGATGAAATTCGACACGGGCGACACCGCCTGGATGCTCGCCTCGGCCGCCTTGGTGCTGTTCATGACGCCGGGGCTGGCGATGTTCTACGGCGGCATGGTGCGGGGCAAGAACGTCCTCGCCACGATCATGCAGAGCTTCTTCTGCATGGCTCTCGTGAGCGTGCTCTGGTTCGTGATCGGCTACAGCCTCGCCTTCGGGCCGTCCAAGGGCGGGATCATCGGTGGTCTCGACTACGCGTTCCTGCGGGACCTCGCCACCCCATGGGGCAAGGACCTCACGATCCCCCCGATGGTCTTCATGGTGTACCAGCTCATGTTCGCCATCATCACGCCGGCGCTGATCACAGGCAGCTTCGCCGAGCGTATGAAGTTCTCGGCGTTCTTCCTCTTCATCGCCCTCTGGTCCATCCTCGTGTACAGCCCGGTCGCCCACTGGGTGTTCAGCCCCGAGGGCTGGCTCTTCAAGCAGGGGGCCCTCGACTTCGCCGGAGGCACGGTCGTGCACGTCAACGCCGGAGTCGCCGGCCTCATGACCGCGATCGTGCTCGGGCGCCGCAAGGGCTGGCCCGAGCAGGCCGTCCATCCGCACAACCTCACGATGACGCTCCTGGGAGCGGGCATCCTGTGGTTCGGGTGGTTCGGCTTCAACGGCGGCTCCGCCCTCGGCGCCTCGCCCCTGGCCGCGTCGGCGTTCACCGTCACCCACATGGCGGCCGCCGCCGGGGCGCTCTTCTGGGTGATCGCCGAGTGGATCAAGGACGGCAAGCCCACGACGCTGGGCATCGCCTCCGGGGCCGTCGCCGGCCTCGTGGCGATCACGCCCGCCTCCGGGTACGTGGGCACGGCTGCCGCGATCGGCATCGGCCTCGCCGCCGGCGTGGTCTGCTACCTGGCCGTGGGCCTGAAGTTCCGCTTCCGCTACGACGACTCCCTTGACGTCGTGGGCGTCCACCTCGTGGGCGGCATGCTCGGGGCGCTCGCCACGGGGTTCTTCGCCTTGAAGGCGATCAACCCCGCCGGGGGGGCCGACGGTCTCGTCGCCGGGGAGCCGGTCCTCGTCCTCAAGCAGATCCTCGGCATCGCCGCCACCCTCGTCTACTCGGGGGCCGTGACCTTCGTCCTCCTCAAGATCGTCGACAAGGTCATCGGCCTGCGTGTGGATGAAGAGGCGGAGGAGACCGGCCTCGATCTCGCCGAGCATTCCGAGGTGGGCTACAGCTTCGTCGACCTCGGCGGGCGCATCACCGGCTCCAGCGCCGGCGGGTTCACGGTGGCATCGAGCGGGGCGTCCGCAGGTGGCGGGGGCCTCACCCGCTCCGACAGTGGCTCCAAGGAGGGCTGAGGTGAAGCTCATCACCGCGATCATCAAGCCGCACCGGCTCGGGGACGTGAAGGAGGCGCTGCGCGAGCGGGGCGTCGCCGGCATGACCGTGTCCGAGGTACAGGGCTTCGGCCGCCAGCGGGGCCACACGGAGGTGTACCGCGGGGCCGAGTACCAGGTGGACTTCGTCCCCAAGCTCCGCATCGAGGTGCTCGCCGCCGACGACGACGCCAACGGGATCGCCGAGACCATCGCGGCTTCGGCGCGTACCGGTTCCATCGGTGACGGCAAGCTCTGGATCAGCGACGTGGAGCACGTCACCCGCATCCGCACCGGCGAGGCCGGCCCGGACGCCCTCTGATACAGGGGGGGAGCGAGCTCCCCCCCTGGCTCCCCTTCCAGGCCTGCACGCCGTCCCGCCAGGCAGGTCGGCGCGTACCGGGAGCGGCCGCGGGTCACGCCACCCCGAGACGGTCAACCCTCTATGTAGAGACGGAGGTCGCCCGCGAGACGGTCGACCTCCTGGGCCGCCTTCTCCGCATCAGCCTGTGTCACGGCGCAGGCGCCGGCCGCGTCCACGCAGTCGAGGAGACGGCGGGCGGCGTCGGAGTACGCGCCCAGCGCGCCGCTCAGGGAGGCGACCGCCGGGGCGAGGCGGCCTCCGGCCGGGTAGGCGGCGAGGCTGTCGGCGAGGGGGGGGACTGTGTCGGAGAGATGGGCAGGCAACGCGGACAGGGCCCCCGGGGCGACCGCGCCGGCGGCGGGGCGGGCGAGGAGGAGTTGCAGCGGGACGTCGAGGGCCTCCTCCTCGGTCTGGGAGACGGGGTCGAGGAGTCCGGCGGGCTCGGACGCCGAGCGGTGGCGGTGCACCAGGAGGACGCTGCCGCCCACGATGAGGACGAACCCGGCCAGCGCTGCGACCAGGCGGACGCCTGCAGGGACGGTGTCTCCGTTTCGAGGCCGGCGCCCCCGGTGAGGCGGCGTCCCGGTCGTGTCCGGCGGACCGCCGGGGGCCACGTTCTGCCCCGGTGGTGCCCAGGTGGCGGGGTGTGGCGGCGAAACCGTCTGCATGCTCCAGTGATCGGCGCGAGGGGGGGCCGTCTACAGCGCCCGCCTCGCGAGGTGGCGTAGCCTGGCGGCCCATGGAGTTCTGCGCGTCCGACCTCATGGGGGCGATCGCCGCCGTCGTGCCCGAGCGGGAGGCGCTGGTGAGCGCCCGTGACCGCCTTTCGTGGGAGGCGTTGGACCGCCGTGTCACCGCCGCCGCCCGCGCGTTCAGTGCCCGGGGCCTCGGTTGCCACGGCGACGTCGCCCGTGCCGAGCGCACCGCCAGCGTGCAGGACCACGTGGGTCTCCTCATGGGCAACTGCCCCGAGTATCTCGAGGCCATGATGGGCGCCTTCCGCGCCCGGGCCGTGCCTGTGAACGTGAACTACCGCTACACCTCCGGGGAGGTCGCGTACCTGCTCGGCAGTGCCGACCTCACGTCCGTCGTGTACCAGACCCGCTACGGCCCCGCCCTGGGCGCGGCGCTCGAGGCCGCCGGGGCGGGCCGCGTACGTCTCCTCGTCCACGTCCCCGACGATTCCGGAGTCCCGCCGCTGCGAGGCTCGGTGGCCTTCGAGGAGTTCCTGGCGGCGGCCCCGGCGGCCCCGGCGGGGCCCGAGTTGCCCGCTTGCGCGGGCGACGACCGCTACATCCTCTGCACGGGGGGGACGACGGGCTTCCCGAAGGGCGTCCTCTGGCGCCAGGAGGATCTCTATTTCGCCGCTCTCGGCGGGTCGGCGAAGGGCTACGCCCGTCCCGAGGAGGTCGTCGAGGCCGTGGCCGCCAGGTCGCGGACGCTCGTCGGCCTCCCCGCGTCGCCCTTCATGCACGGCGCCGGGCACTGGTCCGCGATGATCATCTGGTTCGCCGGCGGCACGGTCGTCATCCCTGAGCGCCCCGACGGCCTCGACCCGGCGGGCCTGTGGCGCACCGTCGAGGCGGAGCGGGTGGTCTACCTCGCCGTGGTCGGCGACGCCTACCTCCGCCCGCTCCTGGACGAGCTCGACCGCGGGGCCTACGACGTCTCGTGCCTGAAGTTCGTGACCACGAGCGGGGCGATCACGTCGCCGAGCACGAAGACGGCACTCCTGGAGCGGATCCCGGGCCTGCGCATCATCGACACGCTGGGCGCGTCCGAGGCGGGGGCGCAGGCCACGGAGACCGTCGGCGTCCGGGCCGGCGCCGACGCGCGCTTCGCGCTCGCGGAGTCCGCCAGGGTCGTGCGCCTCGACGGCGACGGCGAGTGCGGGGTCGGCGAGGAGGGCCTCCTCGCCCAGACCGGCCGCGTCCCCCTCGGCTACTACGGAGACCCGGCGAAGACGGCGGAGACGTTCCCCGTGATCGCCGGCGTACGGTACGCGATTCCCGGTGACCACGCCGTACGCCTGGAGAGCGGTGAGATCCTCCTGCGGGGGCGGGGGAGCCAGTGCATCAACACAGGCGGCGAGAAGGTCTTCCCCGAGGAGGTCGAGCAGGTCCTGAAGTCCCATCCGGACGTCGCCGACGCTCTCGTCGCCGGCGTGGCCGACCCCCGCTGGGGCCAGACGGTGGGAGCTGTCGTGGCGCTGCGCCCCGGTGCAGACGTGGGCCCCGACGACCTCGCCGCACACGTGCGCGAGCGTCTCGCCGGGTTCAAGGCACCCCGGCGCTGGGTCCTGCAGGCGGCCCCCGTGGGCCGGAACGCGATCGGCAAGCCGGACTACGCCTGGGCGCGCGAGGTGCTCGCGTCGCCTACCTGACGGTGCCGGGCGGCGCGCCGGTTGGTGCGTGCAGCCGGCGGCCATGTGTCATGTGTCCGCAACGGCACCCGCCGCTCGCGCCAAGGGGTCAGTGCTCCGCGGGCGCTCCCAGCCAGTCGAGGATCCGCGGGACCACACGCTCCGGGGCCTCCTGGAGGAGGAAGTGGCCCACTCCGTCCACGATCTCCACGTCGTAGGGACCCGTGCAGAAGGGGGTCTGGTCGCCGATCACGCCCGGTGAGATGCAGCCGTCGTCGGCACCGAAGAGGAGCCTCACGGGCACGGACACCGGTGACGCCATCGCCACCCTCTCCGCCGCATACGCCGGGCTCTGGGCCGCCGGGCTCAGCGACGCCCGGTAGTAGTCGAGCGCCGCCCCGAGACGGGCCGGGTCGCCCAGCGCCTCCCGCAGCCCGGCACGGTCGGCGTCCGTGCGCAGCCAGCCGGGCGACCAGTCCGTGACGAGACGCTCGAGGAAGGAGAGGTCGTCCGCCCCCGCGATGAGCTCCCCGAGGCCGGGGAGTTGGAAGACGAACATGTACCAGGAGCGCTTCTGTTGGTCGTAGTCGGCGAGGAGGTGAGGGGCGAAGGACGCCGGGTGCGGCACGGACATGGTCACGGCCCGGGCGACGAGATCCGGGCGGGCGGCGGCGAGGCCGTACGTGACGGCAGCACCCCAGTCGTGGCCCACGAGCACCGCTGGGCGGCCGGCGCCGAGGCGCTCCACGATCCCGCGGGCGTCGGCCACGGCGGCGGCGGCGTCATGCACGCCGTCCCGGGCGAGGCCGCTGGGCGCGTATCCCCGCAGCCAGGGGGCGACGGCGTGGTAACCGGAATCGGCGAGAGCGGGAAGGAGAGTTGCCCAGGATCTGGCGTGGTCGGGGAAGCCGTGCAGGCACAGCGCCAGCGGTGCCCCGGGATCGCCCGCCTCCAGGTAGGCGAGGTCGACGGTGGGGAGATCGAGGCGGGATTCCCGGACGTCATGCATCCCTGGCAGAATAGGAGTGATCACGCCGGTTCCTCCGGTCCCCCGGGGAGGAGCCGGGAGCGCCCGTGGCGAATCCGACCACTTAGGAGGACGCCGAACCGGCGCACTCCCAGAGCCACCCCGTGGCGCTCGCAGCCCCCACCTTGACGCACCGCACCGGAGCGCAGGCACCGCATGACCCTCCGCAAGGCCTTCACCGCCCTTCTCGCCGCAGCGGCCCTCACGGCGGCGGCGTGCGCGCCGGCGCCCAAGGGCCGTATCGAGGGCAAGGTCGACCTCTCCCGGGGGGCGCCCGGTGGCCCCGACGGCTTCGCCAACCCCACGGCGTCCCCCACCGCCGCCGGCGGCGCGGAGGAGACCACCGGCGTGAACGGTGAGAGCGCCTCCGGGTTCCCGTTCGGACCGTCCGGGAGCAGTTCGCCGTCGGGGTCGTCGAGCTCGTCGTCGTCCTCGTCCGGCGGGTCCTCCTCGGGGAAGCGGGCGAACGCGAAGGCGAACTGTTCGGGCTCGGCGTCCTCGATCCTCCCCTCGCGCATCAACGGGTTCCAGACCCAGTCCATCCCCGACCCCACGGGCGGGGCGAACGAGCTCAAACAGGCCGGCCTGAAGGACGTCACCGGTCTGCAGGTGAGTCAGAACGGCCAGGCGGCGGGCGTCCTCACGGCGATGCTGTTCGAGTCCTCCTCCAGCCCGCTCGTGAACCAGCTCGTGCAGTCCCTGTCGTCCTCGGCGGGGAGCTCCAAGAAGAGCGTCGGGGGCACGACCGTCTACGTGCAGGGTTCCGGGTCCCAGGTCGTCTACACGTGGCAGCACTGCGCGAACGCCGTGGTGATCATGAACGCCACGAGTCAGACGGCCGCCGACCAGATCACACAGGCCGTCCTGAGCTGACCCGTCACGGGGCGGCGCCCGGGGCTCCCGGAGCCGGCACGTCCAGCACGATCGTCACCGGTCCGTCGTTCACGAGTTCCACGGCCATGTGGGCCCCGAACACCCCGGTCGCCACGCTGAGCCCGCGCTCGCGGAGCTCGGCAACGACGAGGTCGACGAGCGGGGCGGCGACCTCGGGGCGGGCGGCGGACGCGAAGCTCGGCCGTCGTCCCCGGGACACGTCGGCGCAGAGGGTGAACTGGCTCACCACCAGGACTCCGGCCCCCGTGTCGCCGAGGGCGGTGTCGATCGGCCCGTTCGGCCCGGGGAGGAGGCGGATGCCGGCCACCCGGTCGGCGAGCTTGCGGGCGGTGGCGTCGTCGTCGCCGGTGCACACCCCGACGAGGACGACGTAGCCCACCGTGATCGCGGCCACGACCTCGCCCTCGACCGTGACGCTCGCCCGGGAGACGCGCTGGATGACTCCTCGCATCCCCGGGATCGTACGGTCCGGAGCGGCTCGGGGGGGCCGAACCCGCCAAGGCCGTCCGGGACTCCGCCTACTTACCCGCCGGCCGGTGCCGATCCGTGGGTGACATGACTGGAGCTCTCCGATGATCATGTCCGCGGTCGGGGTCGAGTGCCCGCTGGGACTCGGGCTGGGCCGTGCCGTCCCGCTCGACCCGGCGGCGCCCCTCGTGGCGGTGCACTCCGATTCCACGGCGGACGAAGTCGCCACCGGCCTTCGGGAGGCCCGGGGGCGCCAGGACGGCGGGACCGTGGTGGTCGCAGGGCTGCACATGGCTTCACCCGCGGTGGTGGCGGTTGTCGAGCGGCTCCTCTCCACCGGTGACGGAGGCGGTGTCGTCCTGGCGGCGGCGGGACCGCTGCCGGTACGCCTGCGGGCCTACCTCGCCGACGTGAGGCGGGCCGAGCCGGATGTGGCGGCGATCCCGGACCCGACTGTGGCGAGCTTCGGCGGGGGCTGGCCGGAGGCCGTCCACGTGGGGCCCGACGGTGTCCCCGTGCCCTCCTCCGCCCTGCGACGTTTCATGGACGAGACACGGGAGGCGCTGGCGGAGGAGTACCGCATGGCCGTGCTCGTCGCCGCCGCGGAGGACGGCCTCAGCCCCGAGGAGGTCGCGGCCTGCCTCGCAGAGGACGGCTTCCGCGTGCTCGACGGTCTCGCGACCCTGGAGCGCCTCGGGGTCCTGGCATGGGCGGGCGGCCGGGCCCACACGGCCTTCCCCGCCGTCGGCCATGCTCTCCTGGAGACGGAGGCGCAGCGGGTGTGGGCGATGGGTTGCATCCTCCGCAATGCCCCGCGAGGTGCCGGGGTGGTCGCGGCGGCGACGGCCCATCTCGACGACGCCATGCTCATCGGGTCCTCCTCGAATGTCCTGGAGGCGCTCGCCGCCGCCGAGCACGCCCGCGACGCGGATGCGTGGGAGGCGCTCGCGGGGCGTCTGTCGGCAGCCACTCCGGCGGACCTGCGCACGGCCGGGCTGGTGTCGGCGGGACGCCTGGCGCTCTACCGGGGCCGACTCGCCGACGCCGACGCCGCCCTGGAACGGCTCCGCCGGGAGCCGGCGGGGGCGGTGCCGCCCGCGGAGCTCGACAAGCTGGGCGCCGCCTGCCGTCTCGTGGGTCTCCGCGGCCTCGCCGTGGTCGCCGAAGCCGGCCAGCCCGACCCGCAGTTGCACGTCCTGGCGTCGGGGGGCGACGGTCCCGCCGGGGCGGAGGCGCTGGGGGACGTGTTCGCCGCCGCGACCGGGGACGCCTCCGCCGAGGTGGCGTCGATCCTGCACGCCGCGCGGCGGACCCCGGGCGAGCCGGCTCTCCTGCGGGCGTTCGCCCTCTGCCTGCTGGAGGACGTCGCCGCCGCCCGGGCGGTCGACCTGCGCCGGGACCCCTACGGCAGCGCCTTGGCCCCTCTCGTGGAGACGTCCTGTCTCGTGCTCGAGGGACGCTTCCTCCAGGCGGAGGGCGACTTCGACGCGCTCGTCGGGGGGCGGTGGGACGACCTCTCCCCCCTGCACGCGGCGCTCCGGCTCTGGATAGCCACGGGCAGCGGCGCCGAGGCCACGCGCCGGGCGCTCGGTCTCGTCGCTCCGTGGCCGGCGCTCCAGACCGGCGGCCTCGGCATAGCCGCCCTGCGGGCGCGGGCGGCGGCGACGACCGGCCGGGACGGAGAGGCCCGGTCGGGTTGGCTGGAGGTGTGGGACCGCCTCTCGGGCCTCGGCCTCTTCGGCGTCCTGGCGATCTTCGCCCACGACGTCCTCGACGTCCTCGCCTTCCGGCCCGAGATCGCCGTCGTCGCCGACGCTGAGGCCCCGGGGCCGTTGGGCCCCTACGGTGTGCTCGCCCGCAGGATGCGCGACGGCGACGCACGCGGGATCGTGGCCGGCATCGAGGACCGGCCGTCGTCGCCCTACCGTCTCGCCCGTACGCTGCGCCTCCTGGGCCGCCTCTGCGTCGAGACCGACGACCTCGATTCCGCCCGCCGCCACCTCGAGCGCGCCGAGGCCGTCTTCGACATGCTGGGGGCCCCGGTGGACGCCGCTGCCTGCCGTGTGGCCGTGAGACGTTTCGACCCCCGCTACCGCTGGGAACCCGGGGCGGCCCAAGGGGGACGCGACGGGCTCAGCGCCCGCGAGCGCGAGGTGCTCGCCCTCGTCGTCGAGGGGCTCACGAACAAGGAGATCGCCGCCCAGCTCCACGTGGCGCCGGCGACGGTGAAGACCCACGTGGGCTCTCTCCTGCGGACCTTCGGGGTGAGCTCGCGTGACGAGCTCGGCCGGGCCGGGGCCGCCCACGTCTGAGCGGGTGGGGGATGGGCGGGGCGGGGAATCCACCTCCGTGGCGGATGCGGGCGCGTGACCCGGGACGTTACGTTGGGCGGGGACAGCCCGGGGCTGAGGTGCGACCCCCGAAAGGACGTCACGATGAAGCGCCGCGAGTTCCTGGGCGCCGCCACCGCTGCGGCGGGTACGGCAGCGGTCTCCGGTCTCGGGACCAGGGCCGGGGCCGCCGTGGGCGGGGCCCGCCGCCCGCCCCGCCCCAACGTGGTCCTCATCGTGAACGACGAGGAGCGCGACTGGGACACGATCGAGAGCCTCCTCCCCGACGCGCCGGCCCGGGAGCGCTTCCGCGCCATGCTGCCCGCCCGGATGCGCCTGCGGCGCGGGGGCGTCCGCTTCCGCAACCACCACACGCCCGTGGCCCCGTGCAGCCCCGCCCGCAGCGTCCTCTACACGGGCCACCACGCCCCCGACACCCAGGTGGTCGACAACCTGAACTTCGCCGTGCAGGAGTCGCTGCGCCCCGAAACACCCACCACGGCCGACGTCATGGGCGCTGCGGGCTACTACTGCGCGTACAAGGGCAAGGTCCACCTCTCCCACGAGCTCGACGTCTCCTCGAACTCCGCCACGCACACGACTGTCGCACGGCGCATGCGGGACCGCTACGGCTTCCGGGACTTCCAGGGGATCATGGTCCTCGGTGACGTCGAAGGGCCGAAAGCCGGCTACAGCCAGGATCCGGACACGGCCCGCAACGCGGCCTGCTGGCTGGCCCACCGGGCGCCCCGGATCCGCGGCCCGTGGTTGCTGGCCGTGAACTTCGTGAACCCCCACGACGTGATGATGGTGGACGTCGACGGAGTCCGCGGCGTGCAGCAGACGCAGTCCCGGGACTGGCCCCTCGTGCCCGTCCCGGACGACCCCGTCTACTGGTACTGGTGGAACCCCCGGAAGCCGGTGAACTTCCCGGGGGAAACGGGCTATACGCCGGGGACGCAGGGTCCCCGCCCGCAGATGCTGGACGAGTGGGCGAGCCTGCTCTCGGCCGTGTTCGGGAACGTCCCTTTCGAGGACCACTACCGCACGCATGTGAAGGTGTACCGGGACCCCCAGCGACCCGAGCTGGGCACGCGCAGGCTGAACGTGCCGCTCTGGCAGGCGTACCTGAACTACTACCTGAACTGCCTCGTGGACAACGACCGTCACATCGGCAGCGTCCTCGACGCCGTGGTGAGCGGCGGCCACGCGGACAGCACGATCGTGGTGTTCACCGCCGACCACGGGGAGCTCGCCATGTCCCACATGGGCGAGAGCCGGTACTTCGACGAGGCCATGACCGACGGGGCGCCACCGGACCCGGAAACGACCCGTGTCATGCCTCTCCGCCAGAAGGGCGGGTTCGTGTACCGGGAGAACCTGAACGTGCCTCTCGTCTTCGCCCGCCTCACGTCGAACCCCGCCGCCCCGGCGGCGGCCTGGCTGCCCGCCGTGGGTGTGGACGTGCCCGTCCTGTCCTCCTCCGTGGACGTCCTGGCGACCTTGGCCGCCGTGGCCGGGCTCACGCCCCGGCGCTATGAGACGGCCTTCGGGGACACGCTGGCCTCCCTCGGGATGCGCCGGACGCTCCCGGGCGCCTCCTTGCACAACGTGCTCGCCGCCCCCGGCCGCTACCGGAGGCCGCAGTGGCGCGACGGGCGGGGCAACGGCCGGGACGCCGTTCTCTTCACCTACGACGCCCCTTCCACGGTCGATGCCGACGTCGCCTACGAGACGGCCCAGGGGACCTGCGCCGAGGGCAGCGACTGGACGAAGCGGGGGATGCTGCGGGGCTTCTTCGACGGCCGCAGGAAGTTCGCCCGGTACTTCTCCGCCCTCGACCACGCCGTCGTGAACTCGGCGGAGGCCGCCGCCGGTGACTACGCCGGGCTCACTTCCCTCGGCCACGGCCAGGACCTGCAGGTGTTCGACAGCGCCGCCGACCCGGGGGAACGGTGCAACGTGGCGGATCGGGCGGACGTGGGTGCGCTCAACTCCGTCCTGTACGACCTCATGGCCCGCGAGCTTGCCGATCCCCCCCGCACGCCGGACACGGTCGCCGCCGCCCTCTCCGCCCCAGCCTGCCCCGAGGGGTAGGGAACTCCAGCGCCGCCCCGTTTCCGCCCGAGGGCTCCGCGAGTCCGGCCCGGCCCGGTCAAAGTGAAGCCGTTGTCCCGGTATTCCGTGGATCCGGCATCACTTCTGACCCGCACGCCGGAGGCCCCTCACTCAGGGGACGGAGTCCCCCCTTCAAAGCGGTGTTCGTGAACCCAGAGGAGGCAGGGGTCGATGACGAGGATGCGCAGGACGCCGCCGGACACGTCCACGCCCTCCGTCTCGCCGTCGGTTCCGCAGACGCCCGCGAGGATCGGCAGCACCATCTGCTGGGGGACGGGGCCGAGGTTCGCGACCGCTCCGTGGACGTCGGATCCGGTGATCGCGGCGTCGAGGTCGATGCTGTACACGGGCTTGCCCACGGCGCCGTCGTCGCTGGCGCAAACCAGGTTCGTGGGCGTGGAGAAGTCGCAGCCCTGGATCCGCGAGACGGTGCTGTCGAGGAGGACCTCGGCCACGGGGTCCACGTCGGCCCAGCCGCTCGCCGCAGGCGTGGGGAAGACCAGGAAGCGGGTCATGTCGTCCCATTCCCCGGCGACGACGTGGGCGCCGTCGGGAGTCACGGTCACCCAGGAGTTGTGGTCGGTCTCGCCCGGGTCGAGGTTGTGACGGGACACCGAGAGCACTTCGAGGGTGGCGGCGTCGAAGACCCCGAGGGACTTCTGGGGCGGCAGCGTGGGCCCGAAGAGGCCGTCGCCGGGCGGGCCCTCGAACGGGGCGTAGACCTTGGCGTCGTGGACGTCTATGTCGCCCACATGCTCGTAGCCGTTGAAGAGCAACTGGATCGGGATGCCCCAGGCGAAGCGCACCGTGCCCCCGCCGACATCCGCGCGCTCCAGCGTGAACTGGGAGGAGTAGACGGTGTGGGACGGCTCGGCGGGGTCCGAGGCAAGCCCCTGGCTGCGGATGAACCACCAGATTCGCTCACCTGCCGGGTTCCAGGGCCCGAGCGGCCCACTGAGCGGGGTGTCGGGCCCGAGCGGCCCACTGAGCGGGGCGGGGGGGTCGGGGCGAGCACCTGCGGGCACGATGCCGAGCCAGAGCCAGGCGGAGACCGCTGTGACTGCGATTCGCAGCGCCGTTGAGCGGCCCGATGTCCTTCGCATGCCCCGCCTCTTTCAGTCTCTCAGGTGCTTCGCCGTGACTGCCCTGGACCCCTGCAGAGTTGGGTGTGGGAGCCGGAGAGGGCGGTGCAACCGACGGCTCGGCACGTGGCGGTGCCCAGCGTGTCGGCGGGGATCCCTCTCGGCACCCCGCTGGGGCCGGCTGCGCGTCAGCCAGTCGTGGTCGACGGGGGTGTCTTCCCGAGGCCGGGCTCTGCCCGGCCCGGAACGGCGCACGGGTCGGGCGGCGGTCGGGTCAGGAAGGGGGGAGAGTCGCGGGGGGGGGGGGGGGGGCGCGCGGCGGGGCCCCCCCGGGGTGCCCCCGCGGACCGGGCCGCCCGACCCC
>CAYJLW010000042.1:19009-36409 GCA_964370965.1 uncultured Acidimicrobiia bacterium
GCCGCTGGCTCCCCCCTCGAAGGGCCTGCCTACGATTCCCCTCCGATCCGAGCACGAACTCCCGACCGTTCCGCGGAGGACCGACATGGCCGCTTCCACAGCCGAGTCGCAGGCGATCGTCGATGCCGTCGCCGCCGGGGCGACCGGCGACGACCTCGCCCGCCTCGACCTCCCGGAGTCGATGCGGGCGGCCACGATCCATGCCGACGAGGTGGAGATGTTCGCCGGCCTGCCCTCGGCGGAGAAGGACCCGTGCCGCTCCGTCCATGTGGAGGACGTCCCGATCCCGCCCCTGGGCCCGAACGAGTGCCTGATCGCCGTCATGGCGTCGGCGATCAACTTCAACACCGTCTGGACGTCGATCTTCGAGCCCCTGCCCACGTTCAGCTTCCTGAAGCGGAACGCGAGGCGTTCGGAGGCGCAGGCCCGCCACGACCTCCCGTACCACGTCATGGGCTCCGACGCCGCCGCCGTCGTCCTGCGCGTAGGCCCGGGCGTGACGAAGTGGAAGCCGGGCGACCGGGTCGTGGTGCACTGCGGTGACGTCACCATGGAGGGCCCGGAGGGCTACGACGACGGCATGCTGGACACGGGCCAGCTCATCTGGGGCTTCGAGACGAACTTCGGGAGCCTCGCCGAGATCTCCCTCGTGAAGGCGAACCAGCTCATGCCGAAGCCGGCGCACCTCACGTGGGAGGAGGCCGCCTCCATGCCGCTGGTGTCCTGCACCGCGTACCGCATGCTCGTGGGCGACAACGGCGCCCGCATGAAGCAGGGCGACGTCGTCCTCATCTGGGGGGCCACCGGCGGCCTGGGCGGCTTCGCAGTGCAGTACGTCCTCAACGGCGGCGGCATTCCCGTCGGTGTGGTGAGCTCGGAGAAGCGGGTGGCGCTCGCCAAGGGGCTGGGCTGCGAGCGGGTGGTCGACCGGCGGGCAGAGGGTCTCGAGTTCTGGAAGTCCGACACGGAACAGGACCCGAAGGCGTGGCTGGCGCTGGGCAAGAAGGTGCGCGAGCTCACGGGCGGTGAGGATCCCGACGTCGTCTACGAGCACCCCGGCCGTTCCACCTTCGGGGCGAGCGTGTTCGTCGCCAAGCGGGGCGGCACGATCGTGACGTGCGCCTCGACCAGCGGCTACATGCACGAGTACGACAACCGCTACCTGTGGATGAACCTGAAGCGGATCGTGGGCAGCCACTTCGCCAACTACAAGGAGGCCTGGGAGGCCAACCGTCTCGCCTGCATGGGCCGGATCCATCCCATCATGTCGGCGGTCTATCCCCTCGCAGAGGCCGGCGAGGCCGCCAGGGCGGTGCACCGGAACCAGGCCGAGGGCAAGATCGGCATCCAGGTTCTCGCCCCCGCGCTCGGTGAGGGCGTCACCGACCCGGAGCTGCGCGAGCGCCACGTCGACAAGATCACCCTGTTCCAGCACGAAGTCCAGCACGAAGTCCAGCGGGAAGGTTGACGAGAACGCATGAGCGAGTCGACCGAGAACACCCCCGCGCCCGCTCCGCGCCTGCGCACGGCGGCCGACAAGATCGCCGATCTCGAGGATCGGCTCTTCGCCGCCACGCACGCCGGGAGCGAGGGCGCCGTCGACAAGCAGCACGCCCGGGGCAAGAAGACGGCGCGTGAGCGCCTCGACATCCTCCTCGACCCGGGGAGCTTCGTCGAGATGGACGAGCTCGCCCGCCACCGTGCCCACGGTTTCGGGATCGAGAACACCCGGCCCTACAGCGACGGCGTGGTCACGGGCTGGGGGGAGGTCGAGGGCCGCAAGGTCTTCGTCTTCGCGCAGGACTTCACCGTCTTCGGGGGCAGCCTGGGCGAGGTCTTCTCCGAGAAGATCTGCAAGATCATGGACATGGCCCTCAAGACCGGGGCCCCCGTGATCGGCCTCAACGACTCCGGGGGCGCCCGCATCCAGGAGGGCGTCGTGAGCCTCTCCAGCTACGGGGACATTTTCTACCGCAACGTCCTCGCCTCCGGCGTGGTCCCGCAGCTCTCGGTGATCATGGGGCCCTGCGCGGGCGGCGCCGTCTACTCCCCGGCGATGACGGATTTCATCTTCATGGTGAAGCAGACGTCGCACATGTTCATCACCGGCCCGGACGTCATCAAGGCCGTCACGGGCGAGGACGTCACCCAGGAGGAGCTCGGCGGCGCCATGAGCCACGCCTCGCGCTCCGGGGTGGCGGACTTCGTGGCCGACGACGAGCAGCAGTGCCTCGAGGACGTGCGCTACCTGCTGTCGTTCCTGCCCCTGAACAACGCCGAGGACCCGCCCCGCCTCGAGTCCGAGGACGACCCCGACCGCGTCGTCCCGGAGCTCGACGAGTTCCTGCCCGTGACGTCCAACCAGGCGTATGACGTGCGGGACCTCGTCGGCCTCGTGATGGACGAGGGCGAGTTCCTCGAGCAGCACGCGCACTGGGCACAGAACATCGTCACGGGTTTCGCCCGCCTCGACGGGTTCTCCGTGGGCGTGGTCGCCAACCAGCCCCAGGTTCTCGCGGGCACCCTGGACATCGAGGCGTCCGAGAAGGCGGCCCGCTTCGTGCGCTTCTGCGACGCGTTCAACATCCCCCTGGTCACGTTCGTGGACGTCCCCGGCTTCCTGCCCGGGACCGACCAGGAGTACGGCGGGATCATCAAGCACGGCGCCAAGCTCCTGTACGCCTACTGCGAGGCGACCGTGCCCCGAATCCAGGTCGTGGTGCGCAAGAGCTACGGCGGCGCCTACGTCGTGATGAACTCCCGTTCCATCGGTTGCGACTACTGCATCGCCTGGCCCACCGCCGAGCTCGCCGTGATGGGTGCCTCCGGGGCGGTGAACATCATCAGCCGCCGCGAGATCGAGTCCGCCCCCGACCCCGAGCTGCGCCGCGCGGAGCTCATCGCCCAGTACACCGACGAGTACTGCACCCCGTACCTGGCGGCGGAGCGGGGCTACGTCGACGAGGTGATCCGGCCCTCGGAGACCCGGGCCCGCCTCGTGCGCGGCCTCCGGATGTTGCTGACGAAGCGCCAGGACCGCCCGCAGCGCAAGCACGGGAACATCCCGCTGTGAGGATCCGTGTCGTCCGCGGGGGCGTCCCTTCGCCCGAGCAGGTGGCGGCGCTCGCCCTGGGCGTGCGGGAGCTCACCCGCCGCCGGCCCGCTCCTCCACCCCCCGCACAGCCCGCCGACGCCTGGGCGCGCCAGGGTCGCATGACCGCCCTCGACGTCCCCCCCGGGTTGGCGCGCTGGCCGGGGGAGCCCCCCGGCCGCGCCTGGCGGAGAGCGACGCAGTAGCGCTACGGAGGAGCGGAGGCGGGTCATCCGAACGCAACTGGGCGCGCTACGCGTCGCATCTGACGCGCAACGCGCCCGGTTTGCCTTATGACGACAGGGCGTCTCGCATCATGTCTCGTGCGAGATCCTCGGTGGGCTGCCAGGCCTCGGAGTTGGGCATGTCGTCTTCGATCCAGGAGGCGTCGGCCTCCGGGTGGGGTCCCATCAGGTAGACCCTGCCCTCGCCGAGGCGGTAGGAGAGCGCTGCCAGGGAACCATCCTCGTAGGTGGCGACGTCGGTGATTCCCGAGCTCTCCGACGGGACGAACCTCGGACCGAGCTGGTAGTACACCGCCCTCGGGGTGCCTTTCCACTTCACCGTGACCACCCTCGGGTCGGCGTCCTCCACGTAGCTCTCGGCCTCGACCGGGGCGAGGCCGAGAGCATCGACGAAGCGGTCGTCTTCCTCCCATCCCGTCGATGCGACGTAGGCCCCGCCGCAGATGCCGAGATACGTCCCGCCGGAGGAGACGAAGGCCCGGATCGCCTCGACGGTGGCGGGCGCGAAGGACTCGACCAGCGGGTCGATGTCGTCGACGGTGCCACCGACTGCGAGCAGTCGGGCGTCCGGAAGAAGGCCGATCAGTTGCTCCGGATGCGAGAACCTGACCGTCTTGAGACGGGACTCGGCGAGGAGCCGTTCGAGGGACTGTAGGGCGTCCGCGTCGGCGAAGGCGCCGGCGTACACGAGCGCGACGTCGCCTCGAGGATTGGACGCGGGTTCGTCGCCATCGCGGAGACGTGTGCTCTCACGCTTCGCCACCCGTGGTTCCCTCGCAGTCCGCGCGCCTCGCTCCGGTGAAGCCGACAGGACGAGCGTCAGGGCCGCGGCCAAGGCGACCACGCCGAGGAGGAGCACCAGCGTCGTCTTCTTCATCGTGGGACGGGTCCTCTCGTCCGGACCCCGGGCGGGGCCCCGGGGCCACCAGGGACAGTACGCGTGCTCGGGTGCATCCGGCGCGACGAGTGGGCGAGGGCCGGTGTTGTGGTCCGGGGGCCGTCCCGTCGGGTACAAAGGGGCTCACCCGTCCATTCCCAGGGAGACCGCGTGGACCGTGCCGAGTTGATCCGGGCGTTGGCAGACACTGCCAACCGCATGCGCATCGAGAGCATCCGCTCCACGACCGCGGCCGGCAGCGGTCACCCCACGACCGCCTGCTCCGCCGCCGACGTCATGGCCACGCTGTTCTTCTCCGAGATGCGCCTCGACGTCGCCGACCCCCGCAACCCGAACGCCGACCGCTTCATCCTCTCCAAGGGCCACGGTGCCCCCGTGCTCTACGCCGCCTGGGCGGAGGCGGGGCGCATCTCCCAGAGCGAGCTTCTCACGCTGCGCAAGCTGGACTCCCCGCTGCAGGGTCACCCCACGCCGGTCCTCGACTTCGTGGACGTCGCCACGGGTTCCCTCGGCCAGGGCCTCTCCGTCGGCCTGGGGGTCGCCCTCGCCCAGGGCGAGGACGCCTCCGGGGCCCGCACGTTCGTCCTCTGCGGGGACGCCGAGATCGCCGAGGGCTCCGTGTGGGAGGCGGTGAACGTCGCCGGCCACTACGGCATCGGCAACCTCGTCTGCATCGTGGACGTGAACGGCCTCGGCCAGTCCGGCGAGACGATGTACGGTCACGACGTCGCCGCCTACGTGGACCGCTTCGGCGCCTTCGGTTGGCACGCACTCCCGGTCGACGGCCACGACATAGAGGCTCTCCTGGAGGCCTACGACGTGGTCCGCGCCCAGGCGCAGCGCCCCACGGTCCTCTTGGCTCGCACCCTCAAGGGCAAGGGGATCCCTTTTGCCGAGGGCAAGAACGGCTGGCACGGCAAGCCCCTGACCGAGGAGCAGGCCGCCGAGGCGATCGTCCACATAGAGGGCCTGGGCGCGACAACCCCGGCACCCCCGCCCCGGGAGGCGCCGGCGGGCGAGCAGCCCGGCCCGATCAGCCCGGTCGCGCTTCCCCCCCTGAAGTACGCCCTGGGCGACAAGGTTGCCACCCGAAAGGCGTTCGGCGAGACCCTGGCGGCGATCGGCGGCCTCGAACCCCGGGTCGTCGTGGTCGACGGCGACGTGCAGAACTCGACCTACACGCAGGACTTCGGCGACGCCTACCCGGCGCGCTTCCACGAGCTGTTCATCGCGGAGCAGAACATGCTGGGCGTGGGCACCGGCCAGGCCGTCATGGGCCGGGTGCCGTTCGTGTCCACGTTCGCCGCCTTCCTCGCCCGGGCCTTCGACCAGGTCCGCCTGGCGGGGATCTCGGGCACGAACCTGAAGCTGAACGGCAGCCACGCCGGGGTGTCCATCGGTGAGGACGGTCCCAGCCAGATGGGCCTGGAGGACCTGGCGATGATGCAGGCCGTCCCCGACTGCACGGTGCTCTACCCCACCGACGCCGTGGCCACGGCCCGGGCCACCGAGCTCGCCACGAACCACCAGGGCATGGTCTACGTGCGCACGTCCCGGCCCGCCACCGAGGTGCTGTACCCGCCGGACGAGACGTTCGAGATCGGCCGGGCCAAGGTGCTGCGGTCCTCCGGGGAGGACGCCGTCACGGTCGTGGCCGCTGGTGTCACTGCCTACGAAGCGCTGGCGGCGGCCGACGAGCTCGCCGGGGAGGGGATCCACGTCCGTGTCGTCGATGCCTTCTCGGTGCGCCCGCTGGACGCCGACCTCTTGCGCCGCTGCGTCGCGGAGGTGGGCGACGCCTTCGTGACGGTCGAGGACCACTACGCCTCCGGGGGTCTCGGCGACGCCGTGCTCTCCGCCCTCGCCGAGGCGCGGGTGCGCCTCGTGAAGCTCGCCGTCGAGGAGATCCCCTGCAGCGGTAAGCCCGCCGAGCTCCTCGACCGCTTCGGTATCAGCGCCCGCCACGTGGTGGCTGCGATCCGCGGGCTTCTCGGGGGCTGAGGGCGGTGCCTCGCGCCCTCGTCGCCGTGCTGGTCGGCGTCCTCGTCGCCGCGGGTTGCTCCAAGGGGAGCGTGCCGGTGGCGCCGAGCCCCTCGCCGTCCCCGGCCCGGACGTCTCGTGGCGCCGACGTCTCGCGGTACATCCCCGCCGACGTGGGAGGGCGCCAGGTGCAGAGCAATGCCCAGGGCAAGAGCCTCGCGGAGGCCATCGAGCGGGGCGAGGGCATCGAGGACGCCGCCGTGGCGACGGTGGGGGCGAAGCCGAACCCTGACGACGTCCCTGACATGGTCCTGGAGGCGGTGGCGGGACCCGAGGCCCTGCGGGGCGCCGCCGGCACACGGGACAAGCTCGCCGAAGAGCTCGGCGGGTCGGTCACGGACGAGGACGATGCCTCCGCCGGAGGATTGACGGCGCACGTCTGGCTGATCCGCAGCACGCAGCGCACACCGCCCGAGGTCGTCTTCGCCCTCGCAGAGGACGCCGGCGTCGTGCTCGTCGCCATCGACTTCCGGGGCGACGAAGCCGCCGCCCTCGAGGCTCTCGCGGCGATGGCCGAGGCGGGCCGGGGGTAGAGGACCTTCACCACGTCTCGTCCACCGGGGCCGCCGGGTGCTTCGCCGGCGGGGGACGTAACGGGACTCGTCCCGTGAGGGTCCGGAACTCAAGGGGGTGCGGCGGAGTTCCGATCCCAAGGAAGACATGCCCGAGCCAGAGCGGAGGAACGACGTGATCCCCGGCGCCCGGCCCGCCGTCGAGCAGAGGAGCAGGGAGCGCTTCGGCTTCGACGCCCACGCCCACTACACGATCCACGGCCCTGACGGCGCTCCCTGGCAGGTCCCCGGCCTCGTCGATGACGTCTCCGCCGACGGCCTCTCCTTCGTGGGCGCCCACCCCGTGGCGCCCGGCGCCGTGGTGGACGTGAGCTTCGGCCTCGACCCGTACCAGCCCACCCGACTGCAGGTTGCCCACTGCGCCCGCATCGGCGAGCGCCTCTACCGCATCGGTGGCCGCCTCCTCCGCGACGAGTAGCCCTCGGGCCGGGTCGGGCCGGCCCCCTACACTCCCGGCGATGGCCGAGCCGCCGCTGCCGCTGGAAGGGATCCGGGTCGTCGATCTCGCCACCCTGATCGCCGCCCCCACCTGCGGGAAGTACCTCGCCGACTTCGGGGCCGACGTCGTGAAGGTGGAGCGGCCCGACGGCGGCGACCCAATCCGGGCCTGGCACTTCCACAAGGACGGCGTGAGTCTCTGGTGGAAGTGCGTGTCCCGCAACAAGCGGCCCGTGACGCTGAACATCAAGCATCCCAGGGGCCTCGAGGTCGCCCGGCGCCTCCTCGCCCGGGCGGACGTCCTCCTGGAGAACTTCCGCCCCGGCACCCTGGAGCGCCTCGGTCTCGACCCGGCGGAGCTGCGGGTCGAGAACCCCGGCCTCGTGGTCCTGCGCAACTCGGGTTTCGGTCAGGACGGCCCCAACGCCGGGCGGCCCGGATTCGGCACTCTGGCAGAGGCCTTCAGCGGCTACGCCGACCTCACCGGCTACGAGGACCGCCCCCCGCTGCTGCCCCCGATCGCTCTCGCCGACGAGGTCTTGGGCCTCTTCGGAGCCATGGCGGTCATGATCGCCCTCTACCACCGGGACGTGCACGACGCCCCCGGCCAGGTGGTCGACCTCGCCCTCTACGAGTCCCTCTTCGCCCTGCTCGGCCCCCTGCCGACGGTGTGGGACCAGCTCGGCAGGCTCCAGGAGCGCCAGGGGAGCCGGATCGCCTACACCGCTCCCCGCAACACCTATGGCACTGCCGACGGTCGCTGCGTGGCGCTCTCCGGGTCCAGCCAGACCGTGGCCGAGCGTGTCTTCGCCGCCATCGAGCGCCCGGAGCTCGCCCAAGATCCGCGCTTCGCCACGAACGCCGCCCGGGTGGCGAACGTCGAGGCGCTCGACGAGGCGATAGGGGACTGGATCGGCCGCCACTCCCTCGACGAGGTCGTCTCCCGCTTCGAGGAGTGCGAGGCGGCGCTGGCGCCCGCCCACGACATGGCGGGGATCTTCGCCGATGCGCACTATGCGGCCCGGGGGGCGGTCGCCCGGGTGTCCGACGACGAGCTCGGGGAGGTCGCCATGCAGGGCGTGTTCCCCCGCCTCTCGGACACGCCCGGGCGGATCCGCCACGCCGGCCTGCCCGCCGGGTCCTGCACCAGCGAAGTGCTCGCCGACCTGGGCTACTCGCCCGAGGAGGTCGCGGACCTCCGCCGCGACGGCGCCATCTGATGGGCCGTGTGGTCGTCACCGGCGCGTACGGGGCGACCGGGCGTGCGCTCGTACCCCTGCTGGAGGCGCACGGCGGGGCCGGAGACGTCGTGGCCGTGGGCCGCCTCGACTGCGACATCCGGGACCCCGCCCTCGCCGACCTCTTCACGGGCGCCCGGACCGTGGTCCACCTGGCGTTCCGAGTGGACGTGGGCCGAGACCGCACGGGAGCCCGGGACGTAAACGTGGGCGGCTTCGCCAACGTCCTGCGTGCGATGGAGCGGGCCGGCGTCACGCACCTCGTCTACCCCAGCAGCCACCTCGTCTACGGCGCCCATGCCGACACCCCGGTCCCGGTCCCGGAGGGCACGCCGGCGCGTCCGAACTTCCAGATCCCGTATGCGGAGCACAAGGCCGAGACCGAGGCCGTGCTGCAGGCCTGGCTGGGCGCCCACCCGGCCGTCACGGCCACGGTGTTGCGGCCCGCCACCGTCCTCGATTCCCACCGCCGGAGCTTCCTCGCCCGCCCCTACGAGGGCCGCGTGCTGTGGGGCGTGAGGGGATACGACCCTCCCCTGCAGTTCCTGCACGGGGAGGACTTCGCCGCCGCCCTCGCCCACTTCGCGGCCGGCCGCACACCGGGGGCCTACAACGTCGCCGCGGACGGCGGGGTGGAGCGAGGAGACGTCGCCCGCATCCTGGGTTTGCGCCCCCGCCTCCTCTCGGAGGACGCCGCCTACGTGGGCGCCGACGTCGCCGCGAAGGTCGGTCTCCTCCCGGTTCCCCCCGGGATGGTGAACACTCTCCTCTACCCCGTCGTCATGGACACGGCGGCGGCGGCGTCAGCGGGCTGGCGCCCCCGTTTTACGAACGTGGCGACCCTGGAGGACTTCCGGCCGAGCTATCGCTCGTAGTTGTAGAAGCCCTTGGCGGTCTTGCGCCCGAGCTGGTCTGCGGCGACCATGCGCTTTATGAGCGGTTGCGGTCGCATCGTGGGGTCGCCGTATTCCTCGTAGAGGGCTTCGAGGATGGCGGCGGACGTGTCGAGGCCTACGAGGTCGAGGAGCTCGAGGGGCCCCATGGGGAAGCCGCAGCCCCCCTTCATCGCGCTGTCGATGTCGTCGCGGCCGGCGACGCCGAGCTCGAGGTGGCGCACGGCGGCATTCAGGTAGGGGAAGAGGAGAGCGTTCACGATGAAGCCCGCCCGGTCCTTCACGACCACCGGGTCCTTGGCGCAGCGGCGGGCGAACTCCGTGGCCATGTGTGTCGTCTGGGCGTCGGTCGTGAGGCCTTCGACGACCTCGACGAGCTTCATCACGGGAGCCGGGTTGAAGAAGTGGATCCCGCACACCTGCTCGGGCCGCCCGGTCGTGACGGCGAGCTCCGTGACCGAGAGTGTGGACGTGTTCGTGGCCAGGATCACGTTGTCGGTGCAGACCCGGTCGAGCTCGTTGAAGACGTCCTTCTTCGTGGCGAGGTCCTCGACGACGGACTCGATCACGAGGTCGCAGTGCCCGAGCTCCTTCAGGCTCTGGGTGGGCCGGAGACGTCCCACGGCGGCGTCGGCGTCGCCCTGGTCGAGCTTGCCCTTCTCCACGAGGCGCCGGAGCGACTTCTCGATCCCGGCGACCGTGGCCTCCGCCGTCGACTTGTTGCGGCTGCGGAGCACGACGTCGTGGCCGCTCACTGCGGCCACCTGGGCGATGCCCCCGCCCATTTGGCCGGAGCCGACGACGCCGACGCGTGTGATCTCGTCCATCCGTTCCTTCTCTCCTGGGCTAGGACTCGGTGATGGTGACGCCCTGGATCACGACAGGATCGACGGGGTAGCCCTCGGGGCTTGAGCGCACGGGGCCGGCGACGATCTTGGCGAGGACGTCCTGGCCCGAGACCATGGTTCCGAACCTGGAGTAGTTGGGCGGGAGCTGCTCGCCGGAGGGACCCGCGACCACGAAGAACTGGCTGCCGTTGCTGCTGGGGTCGCCGGCGTTGGCCATCACGAGGTCGCCGAGGGCGTACGCCTTGGGTCCTGAAGACGTGGGCACGGAGCCTGTGTAGGAGTAGCCGGGTCCGCCCGTGCCCGCCCGCTCCGGGTCGAGGCCGAGGGGGTCACCGCCCTGGATGACGAAGCCCTCGAGGACGCGGTGGAAGATGATGCCGTCGAAGAACTTCGCCCGGGCCAGGTACACGAAGTTGTTCGTGTCCACGGCGGCGTCGCCGCCCAAGAGGTCGAAGACCATCGTGCCGCAGGACGTCGCCATCTCGGCCCGGTAGTGCTTGTTCGGGTCGAGGGCGTTGCCGGGCTTCGCCAGGGGGTTCTCGGCCTTCACAGCCGGGAGCTGGGCCTTGGGGCAGGCCCCGGCGGCCTCCTGGGCGGTGGGCTCCGGTTCGGGCGACGCCGTCTCTTCCGTCGGGGCGGGGCCGTCCTTCCCGGAGGAATCCGTGTCGTCGGAGGCCTTCTTGTCACCGCACGCTCCCAGGAGGAGGACGGCGACGAGGCCGAGGACGGCGAGAGGCTTCCGGGTGCGCACGGTTCAGCTCACCGCCAGGAGGTCGACCACGAACACGAGGGTCTCGTTCGGGCCGATGTTCGGGGGCGAGCCCTGGGCTCCGTAGGCGAGGTCGGGCGGGATGACGAGCTCGCGGCGGCCCCCCACCTTCATCCCCGGGATGCCCTCCTGCCAGCCCTTGATGACGCCGCTGAGCGGGAACGTGGCGGGCTGACCGCCCTTCCACGACGAGTCGAACTCCTTGGCCGTGGCGGCCGCCACACCCACGTAGTTCACGGTCACCGTGGATGCCGCCGTGGCCTCGGGGCCCGTGCCCACCACGAGGTCGGTGCTCTTGAGGGCCTTGACACCTTGCCAGTCGGCCGGGACCTGGACCTGCGGCTTGTCCTTGAGGGCTTCGGGGACGGGCGCCTGGGACGCCGCCGGGGTGGGCGTGTCCGCCGCTGACGTCGTGGTCGTGGTGTCGGACTTGGAGTCGTCGCCTCCGGTGAGCACGACCGACACGCCGATGCCGGCGATGAGCATCACGACCACGAGGACGGCGACCGCCTTCGTCACGGTCCGCCGGCGTGCCTCGCGGGCCCGCGCCGACTGGACATAGCGGCGGTTCTCCTTCTGGCGTGCGCGTTTCGTCTGGCTGGGCATAGTGGCGGCAGACTAGCCGTCGAGGAGGGACCCTGTCCCCCCTCGAACACCTCCCTCCGGACCCGGCCGCCGCCCCACCCGGTCACCGTTCCGGCCGGGCGGAGCCCGGCCTCAGGGGCTACGCACCGTTGCCTTGCGGACGGATGGCGCGCGACCCCCCGGCGCCGGCGGGGTGGGGGGTCCCCGCCGGCACGGCGGAGCACCGTCAGGTGCGGAGCAGGCCAGGGCAGGAGGTGGACGTGCGCGAGCCGAACTCATCTCCTGAGGTGGGATCCGCCGGGAACCCGTCCGGTGGCCCAGAGCGTCTCCCGCTGAGACCGCTCTGGCGCCACACTCGCCCGACCGGGCCGGTACACTGGCCCGTCTGGGCCGGGGGGCGGCCGGGTCGGCTCTGCGACCGGTATCTCCCAGGTCCACACCTCCGAGAGCACGTATCGGCACCAACCCGGAGACGCGGCGGGCGCATGAGCAACCGCAGGTATCGATTCCTGGCCAGCCTCGTGTTGGCCGTGGCGTTCTTCGGGGCGCATTCCGGCGTCGCGGGCGCCCAACAGGAACTGGAGCCCTCACCCACGCCCACGGTCTCCCCTTCGCCGGAACCCCAGCCCCAGCCCCAGCCCACGCAGCCGGCTCCGGGTCCCGGGCCGCAGGCCCCACCGGCACCCCCGAAGCCGCCGCCTCCGCCCAAGCAGGTGCAGTCCAACCTCGACCAGATCGCCGAGGCGCACCGCCTGGAGCTCGCCGGGCTCCAGAAGCAGGCCGACGACCTCGCCGCCCAGATCGCCAAGGCGAGAGAGGTCCTGGGCGAGCTCGACCTCCAGGTCGACGACGTCACGGAACGCATCGCCGGGGTCCTCAAGCGGGTGGAGCACTACCGGGACCAGCTCCAGATCCGCGCCCGCGCCGCCTACATGGGCACCGACTCGTACCTTTCGGTGCTCGTGGACGCGAAGTCGCCCTCGGAGTTCCTCAGCCGGCTGCGCTACCTGGGCTCCGCGAACAACGCAGACATCCGGAAGTTGCAGTCGCTCAAGGAGGAGAAGGACGCCCTGGAGGTGCAGCAGCAGCAGCTCACCGACCTCCGCCGTGACCAGCGGGCGGCCATTGCCGAGATGGAGCGCAAGCAGACCGAGCTGGGCATGAAGCTCGGCCAGATGCTCACCGTCATCTCGACCCTTCCCCAACAGCAGCAGATCCTCGTGAACGGCTTCTGCTTCCCGGTGATGGCTCCTTTCACGTACTCGAACGACTTCGGCGCCTTCCGGGCCGGGCCCCCGGTGCACGCCCACGCAGGCAACGACATCTTCGGGGTTTGGGGCTCGCCGCTGCCCGCGAGCGAGGCGGGCACGATCATCAAGGTCGGCAACGGCGGCCTGGGTGGGATCACGCTGTGGCTGCAGGGCGACAGCGGCGCCGCGTACTACTACGCCCACCTCTCGGGCTTCTACCCCGGTGTCACCGTGGGCACCCGGGTCGCCCCCTGCCAGTTCATCGGGTTCCTCGGCAACACCGGCAACGCCCGCACCACGCCCCCGCACGTCCACTACGAGATCCACCCGGGCGGCAAGGGCACGGCGGCGGTGAACCCGTACCCGATCCTGAAGGCCACGGAGAACGCCATGTCGGCCGCGCTGGCGAGCCAGGTCGCTGCCGGTGTGGCCGGGGCGTCGGCGGTGAGCGTGAACGCCACGACCGCCGTGCAACAGCCCGGTGCCGCGCCGAACACCCCGGCGGCGGGCGCCGCGCCGAAGGCCGCTGCGCCGGCGACGGCCACCACCCCCCAGACCCCCGTCTCCGCCGCCGCGCCCGCCAAGCGGAGCGTCAAGGCGGTCGTGCGGCCGAAGGCCGTTCCCGTGGGCCGCACCGCCCGCCGTCGCGCCGTCTGAGCCCGACGGCCCCGGTCCGGCGTCGGTTCCCCTTCGCTGCGGAAGCGGGCGCCTGCGTACAGTTGCGCCGATGTCCATCGTCGTGCAGAAGTACGGCGGCACGTCCGTCGCCGACCCCGACCGCATCCGCGCAGTCGCCGCGCGGGTGGCGGCACAGCGCCGCGTCGGCGACGACGTGGTCGTGGTCGTGAGCGCGATGGGGGGCCACACCGACGAGCTCGTCGACCTCGCCTACCGCGTGTCGCCGTCCCCGGCCCCCCGCGAGATGGACATGCTTCTCACTGCAGGGGAGAGGATCTCCATCTCTCTCCTGTGCATGGCGATCCACGACCTCGACCTCGACGCCGTGAGCTTCACCGGCAGCCAGGCGGGCATCGTCACCGACGAGGTCCACGGCAAGGCCCGTATCGTCGACGTGAAGGCGGGGCGGATCCGCGGTTCCCTCTCCGAAGGCCGCGTCGCCGTCGTGGCAGGGTTCCAGGGGGTGTCCACGGCGGCGGACGTCACCACCCTGGGCAGGGGCGGCTCGGACACCACGGCGGTCGCCCTCGCCGCCGCGCTCGGCGCCTCCGTGTGCGAGATCTACACGGACGTCGACGGCGTGTACACGGCCGATCCGCGCGTCGTCCCCGGAGCCCGGAAACTCGACTCGCTGACCTATGACGAGATGCTGGAATTGTCGGCCTCGGGAGCGAAGGTCCTGATGGCCCGTTCCGTGGAGTTCGCCCGCACGTACCGCGTGCCGCTGCACGTGCGTTCCAGCTTCGACGACACGCCGGGCACCTGGGTGCGCGAGGAGGAGAGCATGGAGAAGGCGATCATCTCGGGAGTGGCCCACGACGCCTCCGAGGCGAAGGTCACGGTGAAGCACGTTCCCGACCGTCCCGGGATCGCCGCCCGGGTGTTCCGGGTGCTCGCGGACGAGGCCGTGAACGTGGACATGATCGTGCAGAACGTCTCCAGCGAGGGCCACACCGACCTGTCCTTCACGGTGCCCACCGAGGAGCTCACACGCATCGCGGCGACGCTGGACCGCATCTGCGCGGACATCGGGGCAGGCGGCTGGGACACCCAGGAGGACATCGCCAAGGTGAGCCTCGTGGGGGCCGGCATGAAGACCCACCCGGGAATCGCCGCGGACATGTTCGAGGCTCTCGCCGAGGCGGGCGTGAACATCGAGATGATCTCGACGTCCACGATCCGGATCTCCTGCGTCGTGTCCGCCCGTGACACGGAGAAGGCCGTGCGCGCCGTGCACGACCGCTTCGAGCTCGACCGCCCCGCTCAGGAGAGGGGCGACGCGGGGGCCGGTGCGTGAGCGGGCCTGCGGGCGACCCCCCAGACGGCCCCGTGGACGTCGCCGTGGTGGGGGCCACGGGCCTCGTGGGCCAGGAGATGCTGCGCATCCTGGCGGAGCGGTCCTTCTCCGTGGGCGCCTTGCGCCTGTTCGCCTCGCCCCGCTCCGAGGGACGGCGTGTCCCCTGGGCGGGGCGTACCGTCACGGTCGAGACCCTGGCGCCGGGCTGCTTCGAGGGCAGCCGTCTCGTTCTCATGGAGGTGGAGTCGCCCCTCTCGGCGCAGTGGGCTCCCCGGGCGGTGTCCGAGGGCGCCGTCGTCGTCGACAACTCCTCGGCCTGGCGGATGGACGACACCGTACCGCTGGTCGTGTCCGAGGTGAACCCGCACGCCGTCGACGCCCACCGCGGGATCGTCGCCAACCCGAACTGCACGACGATGGTCCTCATGCCCGTCCTGAAGCCCCTCGAGGACGACGCCGGCATCGAGCGTGTCGTCGTCTCCACCTACCAGTCCGTCTCCGGCGCCGGATGGGCGGGCATCGACGCCCTCGCCGCCGAGACCGCGAAGTGGGGCGGGGACCTCGGGGCGCTCCGGCGCAGCGGCACCTGGAGCGCAGGGGCACCCGTGCAGACGGCGTTCCCCCGACCGATCGGCTTCAACGTCATCCCGGCCTGCGATGCGTTCCTGGACGACGGGAGCGCTGAGACCAAGGAGGAGCGCAAGCTCCTGGCGGAGAGCCGCAAGATCCTGGAGCGGCCCGACCTCAAGGTGGCGGCCACCTGCGTGCGGGTGCCGGCCGTGGCGGCGCACTCCATGACCGTGAACGTGGAGTGCGCCGGGCCCATGGACGCCGAACGGGCGGCGGGCCTCCTCGCCTGTGCCCCGGGCGTCGTCCTCACCGAGGACTACCCCACACCTTTCGAAGTCGCCGGAACCGACGGCTCCTTCGTGGGCCGCCTCCGTGACGACGAGACCCGCCCCAACACGGTCGACCTGTTCGTCTGCGGCGACAACCTCCGCAAGGGCGCCGCCCTCAACGCCGTCCAGATCGCCGAGGTCCTCCGGGAGCGCGGGATGCTGTGAGCGGAGACTCTCTGGCGGGGGGGGCCGGTCGGGCCCCCGGCAGGCGCGATCAGATGGTCGCCGCCGTCAGATCGCGCCTGCTGGCAAGGGTCTGCGCGTGAGCGTCACGACCATGTCGACGAACGTGAACGCCCACGCCCCGAGGGCGATCCACACGGCCACTGCGGGGACGTCGGCGAGCAACGGGTAGTCGAGCACCTCGGCGAGCTTGAATGTGGCCGTCGCGTACATGCCGATGGGGAAGACCATGCCCCATAGGCCGGGCTCGAAGGCGATCGAGTCGCGACGCACGACGTAGCGCCACACCCCCATGACCACGAGCCAGGGGATCCACCATGTTGCCGTTGCCCAGACGAGCACCGTGAGCCCCTTCACGAACGGGACGAGGTCGGCGGTGACCGGGTAGCCGGGGGCCGCGAGGACGAGGAGGGAGCCGGCGAGGGTGGAGATCGCCGCGGCGCCCATGGTTATCCAGTACGTGGGGGAGAGCTGCGCCGGCTCCAGGGCGGCGAAGAAGAGCCGGTGCAGGATCAAGGACATCACCCAGACGTAGATCATGACCCCGAGGAGCCAGAGGCACAGAGCGAGGAACACGACCCCCCCGGCGTGTGCCCCGAACTCCTTGGCCACTTGGGTGCCGAGCAGCGACACACCCTGGGTGGCGACCACCCAGAGCAGCCAAGTGCCAGTGATCCCTGACTGGACCTCGGGTTTGGGTTCCCGGAGGGTCTGGGCGACCGGGACGGTGTACACGACGACGACCCACAGGACGAGGGCGAGCACCCACAGGACCTTCGCCGCACCTGGCCGCGTCGCCACCAGGAGGGAGGCGGCGCCGAGAACGGCGGTGCCGGCGACGACCGTGAAGAAGCCCATGCCCCGCAGGTGGTGGCCGAGGTCTTCGACGACGGCGCCCGGATGCCTCACGACACGGGCCAGCAGCGCCAGCCAGAGGACCCCGTAGGCGAATACGCTCAGCCAGAAGAGGACCTCGGCCACGACGGGGACACCCTCGAGCTCCGCGGCGATCGACACGATGCCGGTGGCCATCACGCACCCGAACCACGCCGGGTTGAGGCGCTCCAACCAGGGCGTCGCCGTCGGCGTCACCGGCGCGGCAGTCGTGTCGCTCAAGGGCTCTCCTGTCTCTTCGCCGCCCGACAACCGGGAGGTGGGGGCGCGGGAAGGCTACGCCGCTCCACCCGGCCCGGAGACCCAGGTGCCCCCAGCCGAGGGCGAGTCTCCGATGCGTCCCGCCAGGAGGGCCCTCCTCGGACGGCAAGGCCATCTGGGGCGTGGGCGACCGTCCGCCGACGGCCGTGTCGTGGAGCGCTCCCACGACGGGGCGTCCATGCTTGGAGGCTCACGACGCACGCTCGTGCCTCGTGAGCCTCCAAGCATGTGCCGAGGAGTCGGGACGGCGGGATTTGAACCCGCGACCTCAGCGTCCCGAACGCTGCGCGCTAACCAAACTGCGCTACGTCCCGTAGCGGG
>CAYJLW010000043.1:0-1738 GCA_964370965.1 uncultured Acidimicrobiia bacterium
CGGGACGTACGCCGGGGGCGGACCCAGGGCGGCGACCATCTCCCCGGCCTGGTGCGCGAAGACCAGCGAGCCCAGCGCCGCCACCGTGGCGATCTCCTCGTTCTCCCCGCCCGGGTTCAACACGACCTCCTGGCCGGGCGCGAACCAGTCCACGCCCCCGTCGAGGCCCGTGACCGTGGCCAGGTCGTTGACCTCCACACGGGCGGCGCCCGCCGGGACGTCCCCCGTGATCGAGGACTGCGGGAACAACGCCACGACCTCCCCGGAACGGCACCGCCCCACGACGTCCAGCGGGGCAGGCCGGCCGGGCAAGAGCCGTTCTGCTGGTGGCCTCCCCCTCGCTGGGCTACAGGCGCTGGATCATGGCGTCGGCGAACTCGGAGGTCTTCACCTCGGTGGCGCCTTCGGTGAGGCGGGCGAAGTCGTAGGTGACGATCTTCGCCGCGATCGCGGCCTCCAGGGCGCGCACGATCGTGCCCGCGGCCTCCGTCCAACCCATGTACTCCAGCATGAGGACGCCCGAGAGGATCACAGACCCCGGGTTCACCTTGTCGAGGTTGGCGTACTTCGGCGCGGTGCCGTGGGTGGCCTCGAACACGGCGTGGCCGGTGTCGTAGTTCACGTTGCCGCCCGGGGCGATGCCGATGCCGCCCACTTGGGCGGCGAGGGCGTCGGAGAGGTAGTCGCCGTTGAGGTTCATGGTGGCGATGACGTCGAACTCGGCGGGGCGGGTGAGGACCTGCTGCAGGGTGATGTCGGCGATCGTGTCCTTCACGAGGATCCTGCCCGCCGGGTCGCCGCCGCAGTCGTCCCAGCCCACGGCGACGTCGGCGAACTCGTCCCGGACGACTTCGTAGCCCCAGTTCCGGAACGCTCCCTCGGTGAACTTCATGATGTTGCCCTTGTGCACCAGCGTGACGCTCTCGCGCTTGTGGCTCACCGCGTAGTTCAGGGCGGCGCGCACGAGGCGCTTCGAGCCCATCTCGGAGATCGGCTTCACGCCGATGCCGGAGTGCTCCCGGATGTCCCAGCCGAACGTGTCCTGGAGGTAGGTGCGGAGATTCTCGGCCGCCTCGGTGCCCGCCTCGACCTCCATGCCGGCGTAGACGTCCTCGGTGTTCTCCCGGAAGATCACCATGTCGACGAGCTCGGGGTGCTTCACGGGGGAGGGCACGCCCTCGAACCAGCGCACGGGGCGGAGGCAGACGTAGAGGTCGAGGATCTGGCGGAGGGCGACGTTGAGGGACCGGAACCCGCCCCCGATCGGGGTCGTGAGCGGGCCCTTGATGCCGACGAGGTAGCGCCGGAACGCCTCCACGGTGGCCTCGGGGAGCCAGTCGCCGGTCTCGTCGAACGCCTTTTGGCCGGCTAGGACTTCGGTCCAGGCGATGCGGCGGCTCCCGCTGTAGGCCTTCTCGACTGCGGCGTCGAAGACCCGCACGGACGCCCGCCAGATGTCCGGGCCGGTGCCGTCCCCCTCGATGAACGGCACGACGGGCTCGTCGGGGACGACGAGGGTCCCTGCGGCGGACATGGTGACGGGCTCGCCCATTTCCTGCTCCTGTGACTGCGGCGCGGCACGGGCCAGCGCTGCGGATCCTGCGAACTCCGGCGAGGATAGGGGACACCCCCCGGGTTCCCCTCACCCGGAAGCGGCCCCCGCCGCCAGGCCCCCCGCCGCGGCCCTCTCCCGGGCGGGGGGGGGGGGGGGGGGGGGGGGGCGGGGCGGGCGGGCCGC
>CAYJLW010000043.1:1748-3156 GCA_964370965.1 uncultured Acidimicrobiia bacterium
AAGTTATGCTGTTCTCCCGTTATCCCGGTATAACAGCATCACTTCACTTCGACCCGAGCCGCCGGGTGGCGCGAGGCCGAACTGATGCCGATTTCCCGGCACGCCGGGAAATCGGCATCAGTTTGCGGGGCGGCATCAGTTGGGGCGGGGCGGCATCAGTTGGGGCGGGGCGGCATCAGTTGGGGCGGGGCGGTCGTCGGGGCGGAAGTGTCGTGGGTCGGCTGTAGAAGTGATGCCGGAACTTCCCCGGACTTCCCCGCGACTTCCCCCGCAGCCCGAGCACGAGCCGTGGCTCCCGCATCCGGAGGTCCGCCATGCCCAGCCCCGACAAGCGCCTGCGCCTGCTCGCGGCGCACGCCCGTTGCCAGCATGCCCTGTTCACACGCACCCAGGCCCTGGCCGCGGGCTTCCCGCAGTCCACGATCGACGAGAGGATCGCATCCGGCGCCTGGCGTGAAGTCCGCCCCGGAGTCCTCGTCGCCTGCCCCGCAGTCCTCACGCCGCAGCAACTCATCCTCGCCGAGGCCCTGTCCCTGGACGGCGTCGCCTGCCGGGAGTCGGCAGCGTTCCTGTACGGATGGCTCGACACCGCGCCCGGGCCCCCCCAGGTCCTGATGCGCACCGGCCACCGTTCCCATCGCCGCATCCGCGAGGGTGTCGCGAGCACGAAGGATCTCGCCCCGGGCGACGTGGCCGTCGTGCAGAACATCCCGGCCACGTCGCCGATCCGGACGATCATCGACCTCGGAGGCCGTCTGTTGGGCGAGGACTTCGTCCGCCTCGTCGACCGTGCCGTCACGTCGGGCACCGTGAAGCCGTGGCGACTGGAACGCAGGGCCCGAGAGCTGAGGGCCCCACGACGCAACGGTTGCGCGCGCGTGCTGCACCTCTTGACCGAATCCCACCCTGACCTCGCCGCCGCCCGTAACGAGTGGGAAGCCGAGGTGCTGCGGCTCGCCCACCGCCACGGGCTCCCCGACCCCGTTCCCAACCACGTGGTCCGCTCGGGCGGGCAGGTGCGGATCATCGACGTCGCCTGGCCCGAACAGATGGTCGCCGTGGAGTTCGACGGGTACAGGTGGCACGGGGGGCGAGCATCCTTCGACGACGGCGCCGCCCGCCAGAACGACCTCGTCGCCGACGGCTGGCAGCCCTTCCGGCTCACCTCGACCGCCCTACGCGGCAACGCCAGCCGCGCCTTCGGACCGGTGGCGGCCGCCGTCCTCAGATCAGACCCGAAGTGATGCCGCCAACCCGGAATACCGGCACAACAACATCACTTTCACGGCGCCGCCACTCCGGGGCGGTGCCGCCCCCGGCCCCGCCACAGCCCGGACCGGCCCGGATCGGCCGGACCCGAAGTGATGCCGCCAACCCGGAATACCGGCACAACAACATCACTTTCACG
>CAYJLW010000043.1:3256-35828 GCA_964370965.1 uncultured Acidimicrobiia bacterium
ACTTTCACGGCGCCGCCACTCCGGGGCGGTGCCGCCCCCGGCCCCGCCACAGCCCCGCCACAGCCCGGCCCAGCCCGGCCCGGCCGGACCCAAAGTGATGCCGCCAACCCGGAATACCGGCACAACAACATCACTTTCACGGCGCCGCCACTCCGGGGCGGTGCCGCCCCCGGCCCCGCCACAGCCCCGCCACAGCCCGGCCCAGCCCGGCCCGGCCGGACCCAAAGTGATGCCGCCAACCCGGAATACCGGCACAACAACATCACTTTGACGGCGCCGTCACTTCGGGGCGGTGCCGGCCCCGGCCAGGAGGTCGGCGACGATGGCGTCGAAGGCACTCCAGACGAGGTAGTGGCCGGCATCGGCGACGACCGTGAACCGGGCGTTCGGGAGTCGGCGCGCCGTGGCCTCGCCCTGGGGCAGGGGGACAAGGCGGTCGCGGTCGCCGTGCCACACGTGCACCGGGAACGTCACGTCCTCCAGACGGAACCCCCACCCCCTCGGGTCCCCCTCGATGGCGAGCTCGTGCACCACACCCCGGGTGCCGCTACAGAACGCCTCGGCAATGGCCACGCCCGGGCGGCGCTGCCGGGCCGCCGCCTGCATGCGCGCCGCGTCCCGACGATCACCGGTGCCGATGTCGTGGGCGATGAAGCGCCACGCCAGTTCGGGGCAGCGGCGCAGGGTTGCGGCCAGCCCGGCGAAGCCGACACGCATCACCCACGGAGCCCGCCGGGCCAGCCAGTAGATAACCCGCAGATCAGGGGTGACGTGCCGACGCACCGGGACGTCGTCGAGAGCGGCGTCCCCGCTCACGAGCGCCGCACCCACAAGCCGGTCCGGGATGTCCAGAGCGCAGACCGCCACATGGGGCGCGCCACTGGAGTACCCCAGCACCCCGAAGCGTCCCCACCCCAACGAGTCGGCGAGCGCGACGACGTCCCCCGGCCAGTCCCGGTAGCGGCGGCCGGGAAGGAAGTCCGACCGCCCGAAGCCGGGACGGTCCGGGGCCACGAGGCGGACGCCGGCGGCGGCGGCCCGCCCGTGGAACGCGAGGAAGTCGAGGCGGGAACCAGGCGTGCCGTGGAAGGCCATGACGGGCCGCCCCGCCGGGTCGCCGTACTCCGCATAACCCAGGATGCGCCGATCCGGGAGACGCAGGGAGGGGCCCGGCTCGGGGGCAGACTCAGAGCCGGTCACCCGACGCCTCCTCAGTGGCGGAAGTGCCGGTGGGCGGTCCAGACGAGCGCGACGCCGAGCTCGTCGGCGGCAGCGGCGACCTCGGCGTCGCGGACAGAACCACTCGGGGCCACGACGGCCTTCACGCCGCCGGCGGCGCAGGCGTCGAGGCCGTCACGGAAGGGGAAGAACGCGTCGCTGGCGGCGACACCTCCCTCGGCGCGCCCCGCCGCCTTCTGGGCGGCGATCCCGGCGGCATCCACCCGGCTCTGCTGGCCCGAGCCGATGCCCACGGCGCGGCGGTCCCGGGCGAGGACGATCGTGTTCGAACGGACGTGCGCCGCGACCTTCCAGGCGAATTTGAGGTCGGCCCACTGCTCCAGAGTGGGTTCGACCCTGCCGGCGACCTCCCAACCGTCGGTGCCGACCCGGTCGAAGTCCTGTACGACGAAGCCCCCGGCGAGTCGCTTCATGTCGAGGCCGACGGGCCGCCAAGGGCCGGCCGCCGTGATCGTGCGGAGGTTCTTCTTCGCCTCCAGGATCTCGAGCGCCTCGGGCGTGAAGCCCGGCGCGATCACGACCTCGAGGAAGATCTCCGCCAGCGCCCGGGCGGAGTCTGCGTCGACCTCCCTGTTCAGGGCCACGACCCCGCCGAAGGCGGACGTCTCGTCGCAACGGAAGGCGGCGTCGTAGGCAGCGACAAGTGACACGTCCTCGGCCACGCCACAGGGGATGGCGTGCTTCACGATCACGGCGGCGCACTCGTCGAACTCGGCGGCGAGACGCCAGGCGGCCTCGGCGTCCCAGATGTTGTTGAAGCTGAGCTGCTTGCCCCCGTGCGCCACGGCGCCGTCGAGCCAGGAGCCGCCCCCGGCGTCGAAGTAGAGGGCGCCCCGCTGGTGCGGGTTCTCGCCATAGCGGAGCTCCGCGTGACGGCGGGTCACGGTCGTGAGCCGCTCCGGGAACTCCTCGCCCCGGTGCAACCAGGCGCTCACGGCGCCGTCGTAGGCGGCGGTGTGCCCGAACGCCTCCCGGGCGCAGGCCTGCCGCGTGGCAGCGCTGATGAGGCCGCCGCTGCCCTGGAGCTCCGTGACGAGCGCCGCATACTGCGCTGGGGACGTCACCACGCAGACGTGCGCGTAGTTCTTCGCCGCCGCCCGCACCATGGCGGGCCCGCCGATGTCGATCATCTCGATGATCTCGTCCTCGGTGGCGCCGGCCCGGGCGGCGGCCTCCCGGAACGGGTAGAGGTTCGACACCACGAGGTCGATGGGCTCGATGCCGGCGCGGGCAAGGTCCGCGGCGTGGGCGGCGTCGTCGCGCTTGGCGAGGATGCCCCCGTGGATCGCCGGATGCAGCGTCTTCACACGGCCGCCGAGCATCTCGGGCGCCCCGGTGACGGACTCGACCTCAGTCACGGGGACGTCGGCGTCCCGCAGTGCCCGGGCCGTGCCCCCGGAGCTGATGATCATGACGCCGAGGTCGGCAAGGACCCGGGCGAGCTCGACGAGACCTCCCTTGTCCCAGACACTCAGCAGCGCCCGTCTCACCTTGATCGCGTCACCCGACTCCTCAGCCATGCGCACTCCGTTGCAGGTGTCTCACTCTGTTGCCCTCGACCGCGTACAGGCCTCGTGCCCAGTCGGCGAGCACCTCCGGGAAGAGGCGGTGCTCGACGACCTTGATGCGCTCGTGGAGCGAGTCCGGGTCGTCGTCGTCGAGGACGTCGATCGCGGCCTGGGCCACGATGGGACCGTGGTCGACCTCGGCGTCCACGACGTGAACGGTGACGCCCGTCACCTTCACGCCCGCCGCGAGGGCGTCTTCGACGGCGTGGGCGCCCCGGAAGGAGGGCAGGAGCGCCGGGTGGGTGTTCAGGATCCGGTTCGGGTAGGACCGGATGGCCTCGGGCCCGAGGATGCGCATGAACCCGGCGAGAGCGACGAGATCGACGTCGCGGGCTCGGAGGACGTCGATGATCGCCTTCGTGAACGCCTGCCGGTCGCCCCCGTGACCGGCCCACGTCACCACCTCTGTGGGGACACCGGAGCGGGCCGCCCGTTCGAGAGCCCCGGAGCCGGGCTTGTCTGACACGACGACGACGACGCCGGCCGGGGCGGTGGGAGCGGCGAAGGCGTCGAGGATCGCCTGCAGGTTCGACCCGGAGCCGCTCGCCAGTACCGCCAGTCGGGACATGGCCCGACCCTAGTCATCGCAGCCGGGGGCGGGTCCCCTCGCCCTCGTGTGCTTGAATGGGCCCGCCTGGATCCGGGTGCCGGCAGAGGAGCGGAGATGAAGCGACAACCGACAGTGAACGACTTCATCGCGGGCGGCGGGGCATTGCTCTGGATCCTGGGATTCTTCCTTCCCTGGTACGCCATCAAGGGTGCCACGACCCTCGGCACCGTGGCCTACCGCTTCAGCGGCTCGGACGCCGGCGGTCTCCGCTGGCTGTTCCTCCTCCTCGCCCTGGGAGTCCTGGGATTCGTGGCCGCCCGCCTCGCCGTCGATCTCAACCTCGGCGTCAACGAGGGCCTCCTGGTCCTCGTTGCCGGGGCCGCCATGTCGGCCATGACGCTCATCTGGGCGTTCGTGTGGAAGCCGGGCGCCATCGCTGGCGGTCTCGGACCCAGCTTTGGCGTCTTCGTGTCCCTCGCCGGCGCCCTCGGGATCACCTATGCCGGGTTCGCCATGCGGAGCTCCTCGGAGGGGGCCGGTGCCGCGGGCGGCTACACCTCCCAGCCTCAGGCGGGCTGGACCCCCCAGCCGCCCCAGGCGCCCGGCGGCTACCCCCGGCAGCCCGGAGCCCCGGCGGGATACCCGCAACAGCCTCAGGGCTACCCGCCGCCGCAGCCCGCTCCGCCACCTCCGGCGGGCTACCCACCTCCGCAGCAACCCCCACAGCCCGGCTACCCGCCCCCACAACCGCCCCCACAGCCCGGCTACCCGCCCCCACAACCGCCCCCGCAACCCGGCTACCCACCCCAACACCCGCCGCAGCCCCCCCCGGGCTACCCGGCTCCACAGCCGCCTCCCCCGGGCTATCCGCCGCAGCAACCGGGCTACCCGCCGCCCCAGCAGTAATGGGCGCCCCGGTGGTCGGGGCGCCCACAGAGGGCAACCTGCGGCGCGGGGGACGAGTCGATACGCGTCGTTGCCCGGCGCGGTCGGGTCCGCGTCGCGCTGTCTCGTCCCGCTGTGCCCGTGGTTCGGCGAAGGTCGCCACGTCCGCGATCCCGCCACCCGGTCGGCGCCGCCCCGGCCGCTGCCCTGGCGGGGAGGGAATCAGACGAGCTGGGCGACGAGGTCGACGACCTCGGTGGGGTTGCGCCCCACCTGGGCTCCGGCAGCGGCGAGGGCGTCCGCCTTCGCTTGGGCGGTGCCCTTGGAGCCGGAGATGATGGCGCCGGCGTGGCCCATCTTCTTGCCCGGTGGGGCCTCGAAGCCGGCGATGTAGCCCACGACGGGCTTGGTCATGTGCTCGGCGACGTACCCGGCGGCCTTCTCCTCCTCGTCGCCGCCGATCTCGCCGATCATGACGACGGCGTCGGTGTCGGGGTCGGCCTCGAACCTGCGGAGGACGTCGACGTGGTACTCGCCGATGACGGGGTCACCGCCGATGCCCACGCAGGTGGACTGGCCGATGCCCCGCTGGGTGAGCTCGTGGACGACCTGGTAGGTGAGCGTACCGCTGCGGGACACAAGGCCGACCCGGCCAGGGATCGCTATGGAACCGGGCATGATCCCGACGTTGGCCTTCCCGGGCGAGATGACACCGGGGCAGTTCGGCCCGACCATCGCCGCGCCCGACGCTTTCAGGTACGAGTAGAAGCGGGCCTCGTCGCGGGCGGGGATCCCCTCGGTGATGCAGACCACGAGACCGACACCGGCGTCCACGGCCTCGTAGCAGGAGTCGATCGCTCCCCGGGGCGGCACGAACACGAGCGCCGTGTTCGCCCCGGTCTCGGCGACGGCTTCGGCCATGGTGTCGAAGACGGGGATGCCCTCGACGTCCTGGCCGCCCTTGCCCGGGGTCACGCCGGCGACGACATGGGTGCCGTAGTCACGGTTGCGGAGGCCGTGGAACCTCCCCTGGCGACCGGTGAGGCCGGCGACCGCCAGCCGCGTGTTCTCGTCGACGTAGATCGCCATTTCCGCTCCTCAGTTCCCGGCCAGCGCGACGGCCTGGGCCGCCGCCTCGAGCATCGTGGCGGCGCTGTGCAGCTTCTCGTTCGGGTTCGCGGCCAGGATCTCCCGGCCCTCCTCGGCGTTCGTGCCGTCGAGGCGCACGACGATCTGCTGGGGGATGTCGATGCGCGCCAGGGCCTCCACGATCCCGTTGGCGACCTCCTCGCCGCGAGTGATGCCACCGAAGATGTTGATCAGGATCGACTTCACGCTGGGATCGCCAGAGACGACCTCGAGGCTGTTCGTGATCACGTCCGCCTCGGCGCCGCCGCCCACGTCGAGGAAGTTCGCCGCCTTGCCGCCCGCCTGGGCGACGACGTCGAGCGTGGACATCACGAGACCGGCTCCGTTGCCGAGGATCCCGACACTGCCGTCGAGCTTCACGTAGTTGAGGCCCTTCTCCTTGGCGAGGCGCTCCTGCGGGTCGACGGCGAACGTGTCCCGGAGCTCCTCGAAATGCGGGTGGCGGTAGAAGGCGTTGTCGTCGAGCGTGACCTTGGCGTCGAGGGCGACGACGCCCCCTGCGCCGGTGACGACGAGGGGGTTCACCTCCACGAGCTCGGCGTCGAGCTCAACGAACGCTGCGTAGAGGCGCTGGAGGACGTCCATCACGTCGGAGCGGTGCTGGCCCGGGATGGCGGCCCCGAAGACGAGCGCCCGCACGTGGAAGGGCTGGATGCCGAGGAGGGGGTCGATGTGCACCTTGGCGATGGCGTCGGGGGTGGACGCGGCGACCTCTTCGATGTCCACGCCGCCCCTTGCCGAGACCATGCCGAGGTGCTTCTTCGCCGAACGGTCGAGAGTGAAGCCGGCGTAGAACTCGGCGGCGACGTCTGCGGCGGGCTCGATCCAGACCCGGCGCACGGTGTGGCCCTTGATGTCCATGCCGAGGATGGCCTCGGCATGGCGGCGGGTCTCGTCGGGGTCGGCGGCGACCTTGATGCCTCCCGCCTTGCCCCTGCCGCCCACCTGGACCTGGGCCTTCACGGCCACGGAGGTGCCGAGCCGGGCGGCGGCGGCGGCGGCCTCGTCGGGCGTGGTGGCCACCTCGCCCGGCGGCGTGTCGACGCCTACGGACGCGAGCAACTGCTTTCCCTGGTACTCGAGCAGGTCCACTGACTTCCCTTCCCTATGAACCCTGGCGCTGCGACTCACGCGCCTCGAGCGCGTCCCGGAGCCAGGTCGTGATCTCGACCATGGAAGCGCCCGGCGTGAACACGGCGGCCATCCCGGCCTCCTCGAGCTTCTGGACGTCGTCGGCGGGGACGATGCCGCCGCCGAAGACGAGGACGTCCCCGAGGCCCCGCTCGCGCAGAAGCTCGATGACCCGCGGAAACAACGTCATGTGCGCCCCGGAGAGGAGGGAGAGGCCCACGCCGTCGGCGTCCTCCTGGATGACCGCCTCGACGATCTGCTCGGGCGTCTGGTGCAGACCGGTGTAGATCACCTCGAAACCGGCGTCCCGCAGGGCCCGGGCGATGACCTTGGCGCCGCGGTCGTGGCCGTCGAGGCCGGGCTTCGCGATGACTATTCGGTAGGGACGCTGCACGGAGGGGAGGGTAGCGGGCGCCCCAGGGCAGGCTCCATGTCAGGCGTGGTCCTCCGAGGCGTCGCCGGTGACCCGGGACAGCCAGCGCCACGCCACGACGGCCCCGCCGAGGGCGGCGAGCGCCGCCATGACCATGGCCTCGGACTGGCCCTCGACGAAGGCGGACTTCGCGGCGCCGGCGAGGCGACGGCCGGTGTCGCCGCCCACGTCGCGGGCGACGTCGAGAGCGGAGCCCACCGAGCTCTCGACGGCGATCATCGCCTGCTGCGGCACGGAGGTGTGCGTCTCGTCGGCGTAGCGGGCGATCTCCGAGCCGAGCCGTCCACTGTATTTCGAGGCCAGGACACTGCCCAGGACGGCCACGCCGACAGCGCCGCCGAGCTCACGCGTCACGTCGTTCATGGCGGAGCCGATTCCCGCCCTCTCCCGGGGGACGGCGTTCATGATCGCGTTCGTCGCCGGCGTCATGGCGGTCGCGAGGCCGACCCCGATCACGACGTAGGTGACGGCCATGAACACGTAGGGCGTGGACACGCCCCACGTCGCCGTCATGAGAAGGCCGCCGGCGACGACGACGAAGCCCACGGCCACCGTCGCACGTGTCCCGAAACGGGCGTCTACGCGGACGCTCAGCGGCGAGAAGACGACGAGCACGACAGAGACCGGCAGCGACGCCGCGCCCGCCTGCAGGGCCCCGTAGCCGACCACGTTCTGCAGGTACTGGGTGGTCAGGAACATCGTCCCCATGAGGGCGAGGAAGACCAGCACCATCGACATGTTCGCGCTGGAGAACTGCGGGTTGCGGAAGAGAGAGACGTCCAGCATGGGCTGGGCCCGGCGCCGCTCCAGCACCACGAAGCCGGCGCCCACGGCGAGACCGGCAAGGAACGTGCCGTAGATGCCGGGGTCCGTCCAGCCCTCGTCGGGCGCCTGGATGACAGCGTAGAGGACGAGCCCGATCGCCACCACCGACGCCGTCGCGCCGGGGACGTCGACCCGCGGGGCGCCGGGGTCCGAGGAGGTCGGCACCCACAGGACGCAGGCGGCGACCGCCACGGCGCAGATCGGCACGTTCACGAGGAACACCGATCCCCACCAGAAGTGCTCGACCAGGAATCCGCCCGCGAGGGGGCCGAGGGCGATGCCGGCCGCGGAGACGGCCGTCCAGATCCCGATCGCCCGGGCTCGCTCCCTGCTGTCGGTGAAGGTGGTGACGAGGATCGAGAGCGTGGTGGGCATGATGGCGGCCCCGCCGACGCCCATCACGGCCCGGTAGGCGATGAGGACGCCCGAGGACCCGGACCAGGCCGAGAGGCCGGAGAACGCGGCGAAGACCACGAGGCCGCCGAGGAGGGTCCCCCGGCGCCCGAAGCGGTCGGAGAGGCTGCCCATCACGAGGAGGAGACCCGAGAACACCATCGTGTAGGCGTCCACGATCCACTGCAGCTCCGTGTTGGACGCGCCGAGGTCCTTCTGGATCGTGGGCAGGGCTACGTTCAGGATCGTGTTGTCGATCGAGATGACCGCGAGCGAGACGGCGAGCACAACCAGGATGACCCAACGCGTGCGCCGCACCTGCTCGGGGGAATGCGTGGGCAGCAGCGCCATCCGGGGATGCTATGCGCCTGCCGGGACTTGCCCGGGCGGCGCCGGGTACCGTGAGACCCCGTGAACGTCCGCGCCCGCCTCGCCCTGCTCTGCGACGGCCCTCTCGCCGAGGAGTGGGACACCGGCCTCGTGGGCGGGGACCCCCTCGGCTTCCCCGGCTACCTCGACGCCCTCCGCGCCGGGCAGGCGGTCACGGGCCTCGCTGAGGCCGTCCTCACCGGTCGGGGGGCGGTCTCCGGACGTCCCGTCGCCGTGATCGCGGGCGCCTTCGACGTCCTCGGGGGCTCGATGGGTGTGGCTGTGGGCGAACGGGTGGCCCGGGCCTTCGAGCGGGCCACCGCCGCCGGGCTCCCGGTCGTGTCTCTGCTCGCCTCCGGGGGGGCCCGGATGCAGGAGGGCATGGTGTCCCTCGCCCAGATGGCCAAGACCGTCGTGGCCGCCGACGCCCACGGCGCCGCGGGCCTCCTGCACGTCGCTGTGTGCACGAACCCGACGACGGGCGGCGTGTACGCGTCCTACGGGTCCCGGGCGGACGTCCTCCTCGCCGACCCCGGCGCCACGATCGGCTTCGCCGGCCCTCGGGTCGCGGAGGCGGCGCTGGGCGGCCCCCTACCGCCCGGATCCCACCGGGCGGAGTCCGCCCTCGCCGCCGGCCTCGTCGATGCCGTCGTGGCGCCAGAGGACCAGCGGGAGTTCCTCGCCACCCTCCTGGGGGCCCTGGAGGCGAGCCCTCGGAGCGGGGGCGACGTGGAACGCCCACACCTCATGTCGCCGGGGTGGGGCCCCCGGCGGCACGCGGAGCGCCGCCAGGGTCGGAGCGACGTCACAGTGAGGCGCGAGCCTCCCACGTCGGCGTGGGACGCCGTCACCGCCGCCCGCGCCCCCGACCGGTCCAGCGGCGCCGACGCCGTGGCCGGCGCGGTCACGGACTTCACCCGTCTCCGGGGCGACCGTTGCGGCGGCGACGACCCCGTCGTGGTCGCCGGCCTCGGCCGCCTTCTCGGACGCCCCGTCGGCGTGGTCGCCCTCGACCGCCACACCGGCAGCGGGCGCCCAGGGCCGGCCGGCTACCGCCTCGCCGTCCGCGCCGCCCGCCTCGCCGAGCGCCTCGGTCTCCCCCTCGTCACCCTTGTGGACACTCCCGGGGCCGACCCGGGGGCGTCGGCGGAGGCCGGGGGTGTCGCGCGGGCGATCGCCGACACGTTCGCCGTCGTGCTCGGCCTCCGCACCCCGGTCGTGTCCGCCTGCATCGGCGAAGGCGGCAGCGGCGGCGCCCTCGCCCTCGCCTGCGGCGACGTCCTCCTCATGCAGGCCACGAGCGTCTTCTCCGTCATCGGCCCCGAAGCCGCCGCCGCCATCCTCTACCGCGACCCCTCCCGGGCCCCCGACCTGGCTCCGGCCCTGCGGATCACCGCCCGCGACGTCGTCGATCTGGGAATCGCGGACCGGGTCGTCCCGGACGGGCTCGGCGCCCTCCCCGACGCCCTCGCCGACGCCCTCGCGGGCATCGACCCCGGCGCCGTCCCGGCCCTCCGGAGGGAGCGCTGGCGGCGCTCCGGGAACCGCTTCCTGGCGTAGAGAGGGGAACGGCGCCCTCCCCCGACCGCATCCGCGCCCCTTGTGGGGAGCGGGCGGAGCCCCGGAACTCGGGGCGATCCGCCGTACCCCGGCGCCCGGTGGCGCCGCACACGTCGGGTCGGGCAGGATTCAGGCCCCGGCACGGGGAATCACGACGGATCCCACGTGGTGGGGCGGGAGCATCCATGACAACGCCGCTACTGAGATTCCACGAGGTCACGAAGCACTACGACCGCGGGACCGAGAGCATCCGGGCCTTGGAGCGCGTGAGCTTCGACGTGAACACGGGCGACTTCGTCGTCGTCACGGGCCCCTCCGGGTCGGGCAAGTCGACCCTGTTGCACGTCGCCGCCGGCCTCGACCGTCCCAACAGCGGAGAGGTGTACTTCAACGGCGAGGACGTCTTCGGCTTCTCCAGCCGCGAACGCGCGCGCTTCCGGCGCCGCAATCTGGGCTTCATCTTCCAGTTCTTCAACCTCGTCCCCACACTGAACGCCGTGCAGAACGTGTCCCTGCCGCTCCTCCTCGACGGCTTGGGCAAGCACGCCGCCGACGCCAAGGCCAGGGCGCTCCTCGAGTCGATGGGTATGGGCGAGCGTCTCGGGCACCGACCGGCGGAGATGTCCGGCGGCCAGATGCAGCGTGTCGCCGTAGCCCGCGCGCTCGTGGCCGACCCGCCCCTCATCCTGGCCGACGAACCCACGGGCAACCTCGACTCGGAGGCTGGCGCCGAGGTGCTCCGCCTCCTCAAGAGCGCCGCCGCCGACCACAAGGCCACGGTGCTCCTCGTCACGCACGACCCCGAGGCGGCCACCATCGGCGACCGCCGGGTCGCCATCCACGACGGCCGCGTCCTCCAGACCGTCCCGGACTGAGCACCGCCGCACCATGAGGACGACGAAGAAGGGTGCCAGGGCGAGGACACGGTGCAGCGTCCCGGCGGTCCTGCTGGGCACGTCCCTGGTGGCGGTCCTCGGCGCGTGCGGGGGCGCCGGGACGACCGTGTCCTCGAAGGCGAAGCCCACGGCGAAACCCTCCGCCCTGGCGAAGCCGGACGTGCGCAACGCCGACGGCGCCATCGGCGCCCTGGCCCCCCCGGAGCCGGGCACGTACACCTACTTGCAGACGGGCACGGTGGAGGTGCTCGACCAGGGCCAGGGACCGGAGACCCGCAAGGCCGAGGGCACGCTGCGGGTGACGCGCGACGGCGACGACGTCACGACGGTGCGCACGGAGAAGACCGGCAGCCGCATCGAGCAGGTCCTGCAGTACGGCGCCGAGGGCGTCTTCCTCCTCCGCCAGGTCCAGGAACAGCCGGTCGTGAACACGACACGCACCTACCAGTGCGTCCCGAAACGGCCGGTGCTCATCCTCCCCAAAGGCACCCGGGTGGGCGCGACATGGGAGGACCGCGTCGACTGCGAGGCGGGCCAGATCTACTACAAGGCCACGGCGGAGGCGAGCGAACCCGTCCTTCTCGGGGACGGGAAGTCCGTAACCGCCCTGCGCCTCGGCGTCCACACCACGATCGACGGTGCCGGCCTCAACAGCGACACGCACATGACGATCTGGTTCGCCCCCGACCTCCGCATCGTCGTGAAGCAGACCGAGGACACGAAGGCTCAGCTCAGCGTGTACGACATCATCCGCAAGGCCGAGGACGTCCTCGACTCGGGGACCCCGGCCGCCTGAGCCCCCCTCCGGGATTCCGGCCATCCCCGGGGAATACGCGGCCCGCCGGTAGGATGCGGCCGCCCAGGGGGAGAATCCTATTGCAGAGGGCGGAAACGGCCGATACCTGGGGTGCTGCGACCGTCGGTAGACAACGAGTTGGCCGGGGGGACGTCGTGAGTGCGCCGAAGCCCATCAGAGACATCGTCGGATTCCTCACCAGTCCCCGCGTCTACGCAACCGCCGCCCGAGAGGTCCTGGGTGTAGGCATCGCCGTCGCCGCCTACCCGCTCGGCCTCATCGAGGAGGCCGTGGAGTTCGCACCCCTCCTGCACGTGCCCCGCCCCGTCGACAACCCCCGCTTCCACGCCAATCCCGGCGCCTGCCACATCCCTGTGTTCCTCGTGCACGGCTACGGACACAACCACAGCGGCTACTGGCTGCTGAAGTCCCGCCTCAAGCGGGCCGGCTTCCGCCACGTCTACACGCTGAACTACAACCCCCTGCTCCATGACGTCGCCTCGGCCGCGACCCGCCTCCGCCACCGGGTGGAGCAGGTCTGTGCCGGCCTCGACCACCCCTACATCCACATCGTGGGCCACAGCATGGGCGGCATCGTCGCCCGCTACTACGTGCAGCGCCTCGGCGGCCACGCCCACGCCATCCGGGTGATCACGATCGCGAGCCCCCACCAGGGCACCTACGCGGCGAACCTGCCCGCCATCCTCCTGGGTCGCACGGCCCGCCAGCTCCGCTACGCCTCCCGGTTCATCCGCAGCCTCAACGAGGACGACACGGTCCCCCACCACGTGCACTGGACGTCCATCTACTCCCCGCAGGACGAGCTCGTCGTCCCCGGCGAGTCCGCCCGGCTCTGCCCCAGCGTCTTCAACGCCGAGAACGTCTGCCTCCCCGGCGAGGGCCACATGTCCCTCCTGCTCTCGAACCGGGTGATGCGCCTCATCCTCGACCGCCTCTCGGACACCCACGCCCTCCCCGAGCTCGACCACCCCGCCGGCACCGCCCTCCGCGAGGTCGCCGCCGGCGGGGCCTGACGGGCCCAAGAACGCAACTGGGCGCGCTGCGCGTCACATGTGACGCGTAGCGCGCCCAGTTGCGTTCTTGGGCGGCGCGACACGCCCGGTTCGCCCCCCGGGACGCCGCTGCGCTTGCATGTGGGCATGGACGTCCTCGCCCCCTTCCGTCTCGACGGCCGCGTGGCGGTCGTCACCGGCGCGTCCTCGGGGCTCGGGGAGCGCTTCGCCCGGGTCCTGCACGCCGCCGGGGCGCAGGTCGTGGTCGCCGCCCGACGCCGCGACCGCCTCGACGCCCTCGCCGCCGACCTCGACGGCTGCCTCCCGGTCGCCTGCGACGTCACCGACGACACCGACGTCGAGGCGCTCGTGGCCACCACCCTCGATGCCCGGGGCCGCCTCGACGTCCTCGTGAACAACGCCGGCACGTCCCACCTCGGCCCCGCCGAGGACGCCCCCGTGGAGGACTTCCGGGCCGACGTCGCGCTCAACCTCACCGCCGTGTACGCCCTCAGCCGCCTCGCCGGGCGCCACATGCTCGAGCAGGGCAGCGGCGCGATCGTGAACGTGGCGTCCATCTACGGCCTCGTCGCCGCCGGCCACGCCCCCCTCACCGGCTACGCCGCCTCCAAGGCCGGCGTCGTCAACCTCACCAGGGAGCTCGCCAAGCAGTGGGCGGCCCGCGGAGTGCGCGTGAACGCACTCGCTCCCGGGTTCTTCCCCACCGAGATGACCGAGAACCTCCAGGACGAGCGCTTCGTCGCCGCCCTCCTGCGCCGCACCCCGATGGGTCGCACCGGCGAACCCCACGAGCTCGACGGCGCCCTGCTCTTCCTCGCCTCCGACGCCTCCGCCTACGTCACGGGCCACACCCTCGTGGTGGACGGCGGATGGACCGCGGTCTGACCCCCAGGGGGGCGGCCCCCCCTACTGCAGGAACTTGAGGGCGAGGCGGGTCTTCCAGTCGTCGCCGCCGCCGGTGTCGTCGGCGCGGAGAAGGACGTTCTGGGAGCTGTCGAGCATCCAGCGCCGCAGGGGGCCGGGCGGGAGGCGAACCGGCTTCCTCGTCACCATGGGGAGGTCGAGGAGGTCGCTCTGGCGGTTCAACATGAGATCCCGGACGATCTTCGCGTTGAGCTGCGAGGGGCCCACGCCGTGGCCGGCGTAGCCGAGCGCGTAGGCGAGGCGCTCGCCCTCGATCCAGCCCACGGACGAGAAGCAGTTCACGGTGCCGCACACCGGCCCCGCCCAGGCGTCCGCGATGGGGACGTCGTCGAGTAGCGGGAAGTTCCAGCGGAACGACTCCTCGAGGCGGGCGAAGATGTGGGGGTCGCGGTCCCAGCGGGGGTTGGGGCCGGTGGCCTTGAAGGGGGCGTCTCGGCCGCCCCAGAGGATGCGGCCGTCAGCGGTGGGCCGGTGGAAGTGCGGCATGATCCGCTTGTCCTCGACGCCCATGCGCCGCTCCCAGCCCACCCGCGCCCACTGCTCGCCGCTGAGGGGTTCGGTGACGACGACGTAGGCATAGATCGTGAAGATCCAGCGCGCCAGGGCCGGGATCGTGTTCGCGTAGGCGTTCATGGCGACGAGGCCCCGGTCGGCATGGACCCGCCCGTACGGGGTGCGGGCCTCGACCCGGGCGCCCTTGACCGACTCGACCTCGTCCACGGGGGTGTTCTCGTAGACCCGCACGCCCCGGCGGATCGCGGCGTCCTTGAGGCCCCGGGAGAGGGCGGCGGGGTCGACGAGGAGGGAGTCGTCCTCGTAGTGGCCGCAACGGATCCGGGGGGAGTCCACCATCTCCCGGCACTCGGCGCCCGTGAGCTCGTGGAAGTCCGTGAGGCCGAGGGCGTCGGCGGCCGCGACGTCCTGACGGATGCGGTCGTCCTGTTCGGGCCCGTTGGACACTGTGAGGACACCGGGGTTCGTGAGGTCGCAGTCGATACCCTCCTTGGCGGCGAACTCCTCGATCTCCCGCAGGGTGTCGACCATGGCGAGGTGCGTGGCCCGGGCCCGGGTGTCACCCACTTTGCGGCGGAGGTCGTGGAGGTTGCGGGCGACCATCGTCATGGCGAAGCCGCCGTTGCGGCCGCTGGCGCCGTAGCCCACGACCTTCCCTTCGAGGACGGTGACGTCCAGGGACGGGTCGGCCTCCTTGAGGAGGATCGCCGACCAGAGGCCGGTGAAGCCCCCGCCCATGACGACGACGTCGGCGGTCTCGTCACCGTCGAGATGTTGGCCGGGCGTGTACGCCTTGTGTCCCAGCCAGAAGCTGCGTGTCTGCCAGTCGCTCATCGCTTCCCCTTTCGGTGGGTTCGCCCGACGGCGAGGGCGCCCAGGAGGCGCCCGATGACGTCCCGCGTGGCCCCGGCGTCGCCCGTCGTGAGGATGTGCAGGGTCCCTTCCATGAAGGCGCCCATGAGGACGTGGGCGAGGGCGTCCGGGTCGACGGGGGCGACGTCGCCCCGCTCCATGCCGGCCTCGAGGAGGCCGCGCAGGAGGCCCGTGGCGTCGGCCCGGTCGGGCCGGCCCGCCTCGTCGAGGGCGGGCACGGCCCAGATGTCGCGGAGGAAGAAGCGGGCGGCGGGCTCGGCCTGGAGGGTGGCGACGAAGGCGTCGAAGCCCCGCCCCAGGTTCTCCACCGTTTCCCCGTCGGGGTCGACGACCGCCAGGGCGGCGGTGGCGAAACGCTCCCAGAGGTCGTGTTGGAGGTCCCGGGCGAGGTCCTCCTTGTCGGCGAAGTAGTAGTAGACGGCGCCCTTCGTGAGGCCGGCCCGGGCGGCGATCTCCTCCACGGACGCCGGCGCGTACCCCTGCTCCCCGAACACGTCGAGGGCGGCGGCGAGCACCCGCTCCTTCGTGTCCCTGGGTTGCGGCTCCCGCCTCGCCATCCGCCCGTCCTCACATACGCTACGTATGTTGATCCTACGGTGCGTATGCGCCTGCGGCAAGGGCGCCCCTCAACCGAACTGGGCGCGCCACGCGTCATATCTGACGCGCGGCGCGCCCAGTTTCACGTCGCCGGTCCTGCCGGGCGTGACCCCGAACGGTGTTCGCGTGCAGAATGCAACGCAGACGTTACGTTCTGCACGCGAACAGGCGGCGGGAGGGCCGGCTAGCGACCCCCGGGTATCATCTCGCCTCACCGAACCGAGTGGCGCCTGCGGGAGGAGGCGGGGAATGCGACGAGTGGGACACCACCTGGGGGAGCGGGGCCCGGGCAGACCCGCAACAGCCTGCGATTTCGCGTCTGCTTCGGGGCCCACCCCGACACCAAGTGGGCGGGAAGGCTGAGCGGTGCCGACCGTCCAACGGCATAGGGCTGCTTCGCAGGTCCGCCCGGGGGCGTCCGCCCGGACCGTGCTCGACGCGGCTCGGAGACTGCTGGAGACCTCTGTGCCGGCGTTGGAGGCCGTCGACAAGGCTCGCGTAGGCGCTAAACAGGCCTTCGATGCCGTGCGCCGCGAGATCGTCGTCCGTCAGCTCCAAACGATGGAGGTCGGCCGGCTGCGCGAGGTGACGGAAGGCCGCCTCAACCTGGGTCCGATCGTGAACGCCGGGGTCAGCACCGTCGCCGCTGTCCTGACTGCCGGGCCTGCACGCCTCCGAGGTGTCCCGGGCGTGGGGGAGCAGACGGCCACCAGGGCCGTTGCCGCGGCGCGCCAAGTCGAGGCGGCGCTCGGCCAAGGCGTGCGCGTCCGCTTCGATCCCGACAGCCCGTCCGCCTCCCAGACCCGGCTCCTGGCCGCTCTTGCCGTATACGGGTGCGCCCGGCAGACGACCGGTCCTCTGCGGCGCGACCTGCATGGGCTTGTCATCCACATCAACGCCCTGATCACCCGAGCAGATCGCGCGTCGAGCCGCGTCGGCATGCTCTTCGCGGGGTCCGCGCGGCGGGTCGACGCCCTCGACGCCCTGGGCCGGCTCGCCGCTCTCGTGGGTGCCCCCCAGGCCTTGGCTCTCGTTTCCCAGGCCGGCGCCGCCTTGCAGGCGGTGAGCGCGTCAGGCCGGGACTCCCGGGCCCTGTGGGCGGACTACGAACGCCGTGCCGTCGTGTACAACGGGCTTCTCATCGAGATCGGGGGCCTTGCCCCGGATGCCGAAGCCGCCCAGGGGTTCGTGCCCGCCGCCGTTGCGGAACGGGTGCATCGTCACCCACTCGACACGTCGGCCCTTCGCGTGTCGCTGCGCGGCTACCAGGCCTTCGGGGCGAAGTTCGCCCTCGCCCAGGGCAGGGCGATCCTCGGTGACGAGATGGGCCTCGGAAAGACCATCGAGGCGCTGGCGGCGATGGCGCACCTTCACGCGGAGGGCGATCGCCACTTTCTGGTCGTCTGTCCGGCGGGCGTCCTGGTGAACTGGACCCACGAAGTCCGTCGTCACAGCAGCCTGCGGGCCTTCCGGCTGCACGGTCCGGACAGGGAACAGAACCTGAAGGTCTGGGCGCGTCAGGGGGGAGTCGGGATCACGACCTACGACAGCCTCAAGGCGCTCCCCAAGCCCGACGGCTTCGAGGTCGCCCTGCTCGTCGTCGACGAGGCGCACTACGTCAAGAACCCGGACGCGTTGCGCACCAGGGCAGTCCGGGGGTGGATCGGCGGCACGCCCCGAGCTTTGTTCCTCACCGGCACACCGATGGAGAACAAGGTCGAGGAGTTCCGCACACTCGTCGGTCACCTCCAACCTGCGGTCGCCGCCGGGATCTCGGCGCGCCCCGGCCTCGCGGGGGCTGCCGCCTTCCGCACGGCGGTCGCCCCCGTGTACCTCCGCAGGAATCAGGCGGATGTCCTCGCGGAACTGCCGCCACGCATCGTGACAGAGGAATGGGTCGAGCTCACGGGCGCCGACCTCCACGCCTACCGGGAGGCCGTCGCGTCCCGGAACTTCATGGCCATGCGACGCGCTGCCTACACCCCGAAGGATGTCACCGGCTCGGCGAAGCTCGCCCGTCTCGTCGACGTCGTCTCCGAGGTCACGGCGAACGGTCGCAAGGTCGTCGTGTTCTCGTACTTCCTGGACGTGCTCGACAGCGTCCAGCGCGTGCTCGGCGACCTGGCGCTCGGTCCCGTCACCGGCAGCGTCCCGCCCCCGGTCCGACAGGAACTCGTCGATCACTTCACGGCCCGGCCCGGCCCCGTCGTTCTCGTCAGCCAGATCGAGGCCGGGGGTGTGGGCGTGAACCTGCAGGCCGCCTCGGTTGTGATCCTCACGGAACCGCAGTGGAAGTCCACCGTCGAGGATCAGGCGATCGCCCGTTGCCACCGCATGGGCCAGGTGCGGCCCGTGAACGTGCATCGCCTCCTGGCGGCGAACACGGTCGACCAGAGGATGCTGGAGGTTCTCGCGAGGAAGACGCTGCTCTTCGACGAGTACGTCCGCCACAGCGAGCTGAAGGAGGCCAGCCCCGACGCCGTTGACGTGTCGGACGTCTCCGTTGCCCGCGATGTCGTCTCGCAGGTCGAGGAGGAGCGGCGCATCGTCGAGCTGGAGCGGCGCCGCCTCGGTATCGGACCCTTGCCCGTGTGACCCGCCGATTCGCCCGGTGCGGCGCCCGCCTGTCGCGTGGCGGAAGGCTCAGCGGATTCGCCGTGGCGAGACGCCGGATCCCCCGGAACGTGTCGTACCCGGCGGATAGAGTGGCGACTTCGGAGACGTACCTACCGAGGAGGATGGCGGGGTGCGGGGAGGTGGGGTGAGGCTGGAGGATCTCACACCGGGCGCGGTGTTGCGCGGTGTGGAGCCGTCCGGGCCCGTCGAGGTCGTGCAGGCGACGTGGCACGGCGGCGACGTCCTCACGCTCACGTTCCGGACGCAGCAGGGGCACGTTCGCCAGGAGCTCCTCTACCGTGAGGACGAACCCCGCCTCACGCTGGAATCCCCCGGCCCCGCCCGGGCCTTCGACGCCGACCCGGCGCGGTTCTGCCTCGTGAGCGAGGCCCGCCGCATCAGCCTCGCCTACCTCTTCGACCCCTACCTCGCGGTCACGACGTCTGACCTGGAGCCGCTGCCGCACCAGATCCAGGCGGTGTACCAGGAGATGCTCCCGCGCCAACCGCTGCGGTTCCTGCTCGCCGACGACCCCGGTGCGGGCAAGACGATCATGGCGGGCCTCCTCGTGAAGGAGCTCGTCGCCCGCGGCGACGTGGCCCGCGCCCTGATCGTGACGCCGGGGAGCCTCGTGGAGCAGTGGCAGGACGAGCTCTGGGCGAAGTTCGGCCTTCCCTTCGAGATCGTGACGCGGGACATGATCGAGTCGTCCCGCTCGGGGAACCCGTTCGCGGAGCGTGATCTCCTGATCGCCCGCCTCGATCAGCTCGCCCGCAACGACGACGTCCAGGCCCGCCTTGCCCAATGCGACTTCGACATCGTGGTGGTCGACGAGGCGCACAAGATGGCGGCGCACTACTTCGGCAACGAGGTGAAGGAGACGAAGCGCTACCGCCTCGGCCTCCTGCTGGGGGGAGTTGCCCGCCATTTCCTCCTCATAACGGCGACACCCCACAGCGGCAAGGAGGACGACTTCCAGCTCTTCCTCGCCCTCCTCGACGCCGACCGGTTCGAGGGCAGGCGCCGCGACGGGGCCCACACAGTCGATGTCACCGGTCTCATGCGCCGTCTGGTGAAGGAGAAGCTCTACCGCTTCGACGGCCGTCGGCTGTTCCCGGAACGCCGGGCGTACAGCGTGGGCTACGCCCTCTCTGACGACGAGGCCCTGCTCTACAAGAAGGTCACCGAGTACGTCACCGAGGAGATGAACCGCGCCGAGCGCCTCGCGAACGCAGGCGAGGGCCGCCGGGGCAGTGTGGTCGGTTTCGCCCTCACGATCCTGCAGCGGCGCCTCGCTTCGTCCCCGGAGGCGATCTACCAGAGCCTGCGGCGGCGCCGGAAGCGTCTCGACGACAGGCTGAGCGAGGCCCGGCTCGACCGCAGGGTCGAGCGGCTCGCACCCTCCCTGCCGCCGTCGGCCGGCTCCATCGACGTCGAGGATGTCGACAACGACCTGGAGGACCTCCCCGACGAGGAGGCCGAGGCGCTCGAAGAGGAGCTCGTCGACCAGGCCTCCGCCGCCCAGACTGTCGTCGAGCTCGAGGCGGAGATCAGCATCCTCGGGGAGCTCGAGGGGCTCGCCGCCCGGGTACGCGCCACGGGCACCGACCGGAAGTGGGAGGAGCTCGCCGGTCTCCTCCAGGTCGAGCCGGAGATGCTTGGGGCCGACGGTGCCCGCCGCAAGCTCATCGTCTTCACGGAGCACCGCGACACGCTGGACTACCTCGTGCGGCGCCTGCGTGGGCTTCTGGGCCGTGACGACGCCGTCGTGGCGATCCACGGGGGGGTGCGCCGTGAGGAGCGCCGCAAGGCGCAGGAGTTCTTCACCCAGGACAAGGACACCACGATCCTCGTCGCCACCGACGCCGCCGGCGAGGGCGTGAACCTGCAGCGCGCCCACCTCATGGTGAACTACGACCTGCCTTGGAACCCGAACCGCATCGAGCAGCGCTTCGGTCGCATCCACCGCATCGGCCAGACCGAGGTCTGCCATCTCTGGAACCTCGTCGCGGTCGAGACGCGTGAGGGCCAGGTCTTCCAGCGCCTCTTCGAGAAGCTCGATGCCCAGCGGGAGGCGCTCGGCGACCAGGTCTTCGACGTCCTCGGCGAGTCGTTCACGGAGAGGTCCCTGCGGGACCTGCTCATCGAGGCGATCCGCTACGGCGAGGATCCGCTCGTGCGTCGCCGTCTCGACCTCGTCGTCGACCACGCGGTCGGTGAGGGCCTCGCTGAGGTCGTCGCCGAGCGTGCGCTCGTGAGCGACGTGATGTCGATCGCCGACGTGGAGCGCATCCGGGACGAGATGGAAGCCGCCGCGGCCCGCCGCCTGCAGCCGTTCTACATCCGGTCGTTCTTCCTGAAGGCGTTCGGGTTCCTGGGCGGGCGCATCGCCGAACGCGAGAAGGGCCGCTACGAGATCGCGCACGTCCCCGCCGATCTCAGGGGGCGGGACCGCGAGATCGGTGTCGGGGCCCCTCTGCTGCGCCGCTACGAGCGGGTCGCATTCGACAAGGCGGTGCTGCGGCCCCACGGCCAGGCCCCGGCGGAGTTCCTCTGCCCCGGCCATCCGCTCCTGGACGTCACCGTGGACATTCTCCTGGAGCGCTACGGGTCACTGCTCAAGCAGGGAGCGATCCTCGTCGACAAAACGGACTCCGGCGAAACCCCGCGCCTGCTCGTCTACCTGGAGCACGCGATCCAGGACGCCCGCACCGACGGGCTGGGCAACCGCCGGGTCGTCTCGAAGCGCTTCGAGTTCGTCGAGGTCTCCCCCGGGAGCGAGGCCCGGTGGGCGGGGTGGGCGCCCCACCTCGACCTCTGGCCCCCGTCGGAGGAGGAGAAGCCGCTCGTGGGCGACCTCGCCAAGGCCGAGTGGTTGGCGGAGGGTCCCGAGGCGGCCGGTCTCGACTACGCCATCCGTGTGGCAGTCCCCGCGCATCTCGAAGAGGTCCGTCTCCGGACCGTCGACCGTGTCGAGCGCACCATCGCCGCCGTACGGGAGCGGCTCACGACCGAGATCGTCTACTGGGACCACCGGGCGGCCACGCTGAAGGAGCAGGAGCTCGCCGGCAAGCAGCCCGCGATGAACCCCGCCAGGGCGGCCCAGCGCCGCGACGACCTCAAGGCCCGGATGCGGCGTCGCCTCGCCGAGCTCGAGGAGGAGCAGCAGCTCTCCCCGTTGCCGCCGGTCGTCGTGGGCGCCGCCCTCGTCGTGCCCGCCGGCCTCCTCGCGCGCCTCCGGGGTGAACGGGTCGCGACCCCCGCGGACTTCGCCCGGGAACGGGAGCGGGTGGAGCGCCTCGCCGTCGACGCCGTGCTCGCCGCCGAGCGGGCCGCCGGGCGGGTCCCCGAGGAGATGCCCCACAACAACCCCGGCTTCGACGTCCGCTCCAAGGATCCGGCGACGGGCGCCACCTGGTTCCTGGAGGTCAAAGGGCGCGTGGCCGGCGCGGACAGCGTCACGGTCACCAAGAACGAGATCCTCACTGGCCTGAACAGGCCAGAGACCTTCCGTCTCGCCCTCGTCGAGGTCGCCCCCGACGACACGACCACGGTCCGCTACGTGGAGCAGCCCTTCCGGGGCACAGACGACGTCTACTTCGACGTCAAGAGCGTGAACTACCAGTGGTGGGAGCTGTGGGAGCGGGGGCGCGAGCCGTCGCCCTGAGACGAACCAGGGATCCCGGGGGGAAGAAACCGGTTGTTCTAAGGTTTAGCTATGGCTAAAGTGCAGGAGGGCGATGCCGATCTCCTCTGGGGCGGCGTCTGGCTGACGGTTCGGGCCATGCGTGCGGGCAATGGTCGTTATCCGGCGAAGGAATGGTTCGATGCCCTCGACAAGCAGTGCAAAGGTCGAGTCCTCGCAGCATTCCAGGGTGTCGAGAATTCCTGGCGCTCGGGTCGCCCGACGGGGGGCCGGGTCGAGAAGGTGAAGGCGTCGAAGACCGGGCTCTCGGAGCTCCGGGCCACCAGAGCGGGATCGACCCCCCCGCACCTCCGGATGCTCATCTTGCGGCGAGGCCAGGCCATGTGGGTCGCACATGGATTCAAGAAGCAGAAGAACAAGCTGCCCCAGGCCGAGATCGACGCCGGCGACCGGGTGGCCGCCCACTGGATGAGCGTCGGAGACTGAAGGGAGAGACAGTGGACCGTTTGCACAACCCCGCCCTCGCCGACCCCGAGGTGCGCCGCGTCTTCGAAGAGGAGGTCCTCCAGGGGGAGACCACCGACACCCTGCTGGGTCTCCTGACGTCGCTCGGTCTCACGCGGCGGGAGCTCGCCGGGCGTCTGGGCGTGACGCCGGGGCGGGTGAGCCAGATCCTCTCCGGCGACGAGAACCTGACGATCCGCTCCCTCGCCGCGCTGGGCTGGGCGCTCGGCATCCGCTTCGACCTGCACCCGACACCGATGGGCGACCGCGTCGGCACGCCGGCAGAGCACGACCCCCCGCCCCCCGCATGGCTGTCGGCGCTCGCTCCGTCACCGACGATCCGCTTCGGAGTGGTCCCGGAGACCACCGCCGCGCTGCCCGTCGCCGAGGCGGGCAAGGTCATCCGCATCTCTGACGCCGCATGACACCGCCACGCCGCAGTCCCACCACGACGGGAGCGACATCCCGGGCGGCGAAGGCGCAGAAGCCCGCGCCGGCGAAGGCGCAACAGGCGAAGAAGACGGGGTCGAAGGGCGCCGGTGGCACGGCCCGCAAGGACGCGCCGGGTGCCAAGGCGAGAAGGAAGCCGCCCCAGGCGGAAGTCCTCGCGCCCCCGCCATATGACGCCGCCGCAGTGGGCCGGGTCGCCGCCCGCATCAACATCATCACGGTCGATCTGGTGCATGCCCACTTCGAGCGCGAGGACGACGGGCCGCTGCCGCGGGTCCCCGAGCAGGAGACCCTGCCCGAGATCGTGTTCCAGCCTTCCTGGGAGCTTGCCGGCGACGGGGCCACGTTGGGCTGTCTCTTCAGATTCGCCGCGCTCCCGGCAGAGGATCCGGCGCCCTACCGGCTCATCGCCCACTTCCGCATCCTGTACGCCGTCTCCGGTGACGGACCCCTCGACGATTCCGATGTCGAGGCGTTCGTGTTCTGGAACGGGATGTTCAACTGCTGGCCCTACTGGCGGGAATACCTCTCGAGCACCACAAACCGCGCCGGCCTCCCACGTTTCGTGCTGCCGGTGATCGGCGTGCCGCGGGAGCCGGAGCAAGAGATGCCTTGACATGGAAAGGGCGGGGCGGCTCCGTGAGGAGCGGCCCCGCCCGGTTAGAAGGCGGACCGATGTCCTGTCAAGAGAATAGCGCCGTGCTGTGATCGAGCAAGACCCAATCGCGCTGCTGGTCGTGGCCCGGCTCTTCGACTTCTTCCATCGCCGGACGCCCTGGCACCGACGCCTGTGGAGCATCGGCACGGTGCTTCGCATCCGGGAGGTGGTCGAGTACAGCGAGGGCGTCCACGAGCACGGACTTCCCGACCAAGGCCTGAAGTACGCGGCCGGACGCGCCGTCGAGACAGTCGACAGCGATCCCGGTGTGGGCCGCAGTGAGATGCGCGACGCTGTCAAAGTCAAGGTGGAGAACCTGGCCGGCAGTCCCAAGCCCGACCGGGCGAAGGCGGCGACCCTCCGGGAGGAACTGCGCCATCTCACTCGCCGCGCCGAGGCCGGTTACCTGCGCCGATGGGCGGATCACGTGAGATTGGGCCCCCCGGCCGTCGAGCTGTCCGCGCGCTGCGTGGCCTCCCATCTCCTCGACATCGGCTTCAGCTCGGACTCCCAGCACCGGTGGCTGCGCGCGCTGGAGACCGATGGCGTCGAGCACACGCTGGCCGACATCCTTGAGACGGCAGACGAACGCAGCCGTCGCTCCTTGCAGCATCACGACGTCCTTGTGCCCTTCGAAGTGCTGCCAGGCGGTCAGGCCGACCGACCCGAAGGTTGGCTCGATGCGCCTGCCGCCGCTGCCTGGATCGCGAAGCAGACCGACGGGCCCGTTCCGCGGATGATGGGGGCAGTGCTCTTCGGTCTGGATGCGCGGGACGCTTGGAGCGCGGTGGAGGCGGCACACACGCTGGTCGCCCGGCTGCGGGCACGCGCAGCCGTCGGGCTCCCCGGCACAGCCGTGGTCCGCGCCGTCCCCGAGGTCTTCGTGGCCGGACACCGGAAGCCGTTCGCTCTCGACGACTCGCGCCGGCAGCGCCAAGTTGACGTCAACGCCATCCAGCGGCAGAAGGCGCTCTACAAGGTCTCCACGAGCAAGAGTGGTGCCCGTCTCGACGATGCGCTGGAACTCCTGTCTGCGATGGAGGACGGCACTCCTGGAGCATCCGTGACGGGCGGATGGGCCGCCGTCGAGGGACTGCTCAGCAGGCCCAGCGAACGGGACGGGACGATCGCCGCCGAAAGGCTCGCCGACCTCGTCACGTGCTCGTTCCCGCGAGCCGAGCTCACCACGCTTGCCTACCGGCACGCCGACTCCGCTTCGGACGACCTGGCAAGGACCATCCAGGCACAGAGCACGAACATCGAAAAGGCTCGGCTCGTCGAGTCGGCGCTCAGGGAGGGCCGCACGCTCAAGCTGACGAAGCGGCCCGATCTGGCCGCACAGGACAGAATGGAGGAACTGATCTCGGATCGGAAGGCCGTGTTCGACCGAGTCCGGACATACTGCTGCGACACGTTCCGGCGCCTGTACAACCAACGCAACCTTGTCATGCACTCGGGGACGTTCAACTCGGAGATCTTGCGGCCGACGCTGCGCACGGCTCCTGCGCTTGTGGGCGCAGGAATCGACCGCATCGCGCACGCTTCCTTGGACAGCGCCCGACCCACTGACCCGCTGGCTCTCGCCGCGCGAGCCCGAGCCGAGCTCGACCTGCAGGGCACCCCCGCACAACGTGATCTCGTCGATCTGCTGGAGTAGATGACCGTGAAACGCAAGCTCATCGAGGTGGCGTTGCCGCTGGAGGCGATCAACGCCGCGGCGGCGCGGGAGAAGTCGATCCGCCACGGGCACCCCTCGACCCTGCACCTGTGGTGGGCGCGGCGACCGCTGGCGGCGTGCCGGGCGGTGCTCTTCGCCCAGCTCGTGGACGACCCCTCGTCCCACCCCGAGGAGTTCCCCACCGGGGAGGACCAGGAGGCCGAACGTAAACGGCTCTTCGGGATCATCGAGCGCCTCGTGAAGTGGGAGAACACCACGAACAAGGAGGTCCTCGCCGAGGCGCGAGCCGAGATCCGGAGGAGCTGCGGCGGGGAGCCGCCCCCGGTGCTGGACCCGTTCTGCGGGGGCGGGTCGATCCCGCTGGAGGCACAACGCCTCGGCCTCGAAGCCCACGCCAGTGACCTGAACCCGGTGCCGGTGCTGATCACGAAGGCGCTCATCGAGATCCCGCCCCGGTTCGCGGGACGGCCGCCGGTGCATCCCGACCCGGACGGCGACCCGCGCCTGCAGACATGGGCGGGCGCGCAGGGCCTCGCCGAGGACGTGCGCCGGTACGGCAACTGGATGCGGGAACGGGCCGTCGAGCGCATCGGCCACCTTTACCCGAAGGTGACGCTCCCCGAGGGCGGCGAGGCGACCGTGATCGCCTGGCTCTGGGCCCGCACGGTCAGATGCCCGAACCCGGCCTGCGGGGCCACGATGCCCCTCGTGCGCAGCTTCGAGCTCTCCAAGAAGACGGGCCGGCGGGCCCGGGTGGAGCCCGCCTACGACCAGGCGGCGAGGCGGGTGCGCTTCGACGTGCGCACCGGCGCCGGGCAGGCGCCCGTCGGCACCGTCGACCGCCGGGGCGCCCGCTGCCTGGGCTGCGGGCAGTCCGCGTCCCTCGCCCACGTGCGCGGAGAGGCGCGGGCGGGCCGCATGGGCGCGCAGCTCATGGCGGTCGTGGCCGAGGGCGACGGGGGCCGCCGCTACCTCCCGCCGGATACGGAGCACGAGCGCCTCGCCCTGGAGGTGGCGCCGCCCGCCGACGCGCCGGACGCTGCGCTCCCAGAGGCGGCTCTCGGGTTCCGCGTCCAGGGCTACGGCATGACCCGGTGGAGCGACCTCTTCACGGCCCGGCAGCTCAGGGCGCTCTGCACGTTCGGCGACCTCGTGGGCGAGGCCAGGGACCAGGTCCTCAAGGACGCCGTCGCCGCCGGCCTCCCCGACGACGGCGTCCCCCTCGCCGCCGGCGGCGCCGGCGCCGCCGCCTACGCCGACGCCGTGGCCACATACCTGGGGTTGGGGGTGAGTCGTCTCAGCGACATAGACAACGCTTTGTGTCGTTGGGAGGTGAGCCGGACACAAGTACGCAATCTCTTCACGCGCCAGGCCATCCCGATGCTTTGGGACTACGCCGAGAACAACGTGTTCGCCGGAGCCGCTGGGGATTTCGCCGTGTCGCTTGAGCGAATCGTGTGGGTCTTGGCGGACATGCCAGGGGGGGCCGGCGGTGCCACTCAGGTGGACGCCTCGGCTGTCGGGGTCCGGGACGTGGTCGTCTCCACCGACCCGCCCTACTACGACAACGTGCCGTACGCGGATCTCTCGGATTTCTTCTTCGTGTGGCTGCGCCGTTCCCTGGGCGAGGTCTTCCCGGAGCTCTTCTCGACCTTGCTCACGCCGAAGACTCACGAGCTGGTGGCGGACCCGTTCCGCCACGGGGGACGGTCGGGGGCGGAGGAGTTCTTCGAGCACGGGCTGCAGCAGGTGTTCGCCCGCTTCCGGGAGATCGAGCACCCCGGGTACCCGATGACGGTGTACTACGCGTTCAAGCAGTCCGAGTCCGGCGGCGAGGCGGGCACGGCGTCCACGGGCTGGGAGACGATGCTGGAGGGCCTGATCCAGGAGGGCTTCCAGGTCACGGCCACGTGGCCGATGCGCACGGAGCTCGGGAACCGGATGCGCGGGCAGGCCTCCAACGCGCTCGCCTCCTCGATCGTCCTCGCCTGCCGGCCCCGGGCCGCCGACGCCCCGGTGACGACCCGGCGGGACTTCCTCGCCGAGCTCCGCCGGGAGCTCCCCGAGGCGCTGCGGGTGCTCCGGCACGGCAACATCGCCCCCGTGGACCTGGCGCAGGCGGCGATCGGGCCGGGGATGGCCGTGTACTCCCGGTACGCGAAGGTGCTCGAGCCCGACGGCGCCCGCCTCGGGGTGCGGGCGGCGCTCGGGCAGGTGAACCATGTCCTCGACGAGGTCCTCGAGGAGCAGGAGGGCGAGTTCGACACCGACACCCGCTGGGCGCTCGCCTGGTTCGACCAGCACGGCCACGACGAGGGCCGCTTCGGCGACGCCGACACGCTGTCACGTGCGAAAGACACGTCTGTCGACGGCATGATCGAGGCGGGGATCGTCTGGTCAAGGGGGGGCAAGGTACGGTTGTTGCGCCGCGAGGAGCTCGAGGACGGCTGGGATCCGGGCACCGATGGACGGTTGACGGTCTGGGAGGTAACTCAGCAGTTGATCCGGGCGCTGGAGTCCGGCGGTGAGCAGGCGGCGGCCGAGTTGTTGCGGCGAGTCGGCGGCTTGGGCGAGGTGGCCCGCGACCTCGCCTACCGGCTCTACGTCACCTGCGAACGCAAGAAATGGTCGGAGGTCGCGCAGTCGTACAACGGACTCGCGGTCGCCTGGCCCGAGATCCAGCGATTGGCCTCCGAAGGCGCCAGTCGCCCGATCCAGCAGGGGATGTTGTGATGGTCCGGTCCACCCTTCACGGCCGGAAACCCCTGTACCGCGGCACACCAGAGACAACTCGGATCGCAGCCGCATGACCTTCTCCCTGACGCCTCCGCCGCGAAGGTTTCGGGCTCCTGACGAGCCAATCATCGGAGCTGAGGGGCACACGGTCGGCCACTTCTGGCGATGGGCCTACTCAGATCTGCTGATGAACACAATCAGGCCTGTTCTCGTGGAATACCTGGCGGGCATCGCTTTGGACATCGTGGATGAGACACCGAGAGTCGAGTGGGACGCCGTCGATTTCCTCTACAAGGGCTGGAAGATCGAAGTGAAGTCGAGCGGGTATCTCCAGTCCTGTCCACAGGCGGCGTTGTCCCAGATCGGCTTCGACATCGCGCTCAAGAAGGGCTGGTACGCGGCAACCAACACGTATGCGCCGGTCGCGTCCAGGGCGGCCGACCTGTATGTCTTCGCGCTTTTCGAGCCGACGGCTCACGATGGCTCGGACCCCCTGGACGCGCGGCAGTGGTGCTTTCATGTCGTTGCTCGTCGTGACGTCGACGCAGCCTTCGGCGACCGAAAGCGTGCGGGCCTCTCCCAGCTGGCCGGGCTCGGGACGAAGACGGCGTTCCCTGAACTCGCTACCCGGATCAACGAAGTCGTGGCGTCTCTCGAGCTGACGGCCACAGCTGAACTCGGGGGGGAGGGCTGATGGCAGCGACGAATCGAGACCGAGTGGGGCGCGCGCTCGACGTCCTGAGCGATGGTCTGGCGCCGTACGTCCAGCGGGAGCTGCGCAGCTGGGTCGACCGACAAGGCGGCAGACCCGACGATTGGTTGGATCTCGCGGCCCGCGCGTTGGCCGGCGACGGGCCGGTGCGGTCGTTCTCCCCGACTGATACCCAGTTCCAGCTCAAGGCGATGCAGGTGCTCTGGCAGGGGGTCTTCGGCCGCGTGCTGGGCCGCGCCGAGCGCACGTACGTCAACGAGCTCATCGACACTCGCAACCGCTGGGCGCACCAGGAGCCGTTCTCGACCGACGACACCTACCGGGCGCTCGACACGATGCAACGCCTCCTCACCGCGATCGCCGCCGAGCAGGCAGCCGAGATCGAGCGGCGCAAGCAGGATCTCATGCGGGTCCGCTACGAGGAGCAGGCCAAGAAGGCCGCAAAGGACCAGGCTCCGCTCGTCCTCGAAGGAATCGCCGTCGAGGGCGTGTCGCCGTGGCGGGAGGTCGTGACGCCCCACCCGGATGTGGCCAGCGGCCGCTACCAGCAGGCCGAGTTCGCTGCGGACCTCGCGCAGGTGCATCGTGGCGAGGGTTCCGAGGAGTACCGGGATCCGACGGAGTTCTTCCGGCGCACTTATCTCACCGCCGGCCTTCAGACGTTGTTGCGGAATGCGGCCGAGCGGATGATGGGCAAGGGGGGCGACCCGATCGTCGACCTGCAGACGAACTTCGGCGGGGGCAAGACCCACTCGCTGCTTGCGCTCTACCACCTGTTCTCCGGGGCACGCCCCGGCGCCCTGCCCGGCGTCGAGGAACTGCTCGCCTCCGTTGGCGACGAGCTACCGGATGGAGTGCGTCGGGTCGTCCTGGTCGGCACCTGGCTCTCTCCCGGTCAGGCGCAGACGAAGCCCGACGGCACGGTCGTTCGTACGCTCTGGGGCGAGCTCGCCTGGCAGCTGGGTGGGGCCGAGGCCTTCGGTCGTCTCGCCGAGGCGGACGCGACCGGCACCAACCCAGGCACCGAACTGCTCGCCGACCTGTTCGGCGACGGCCCGACGCTCATCCTCATCGACGAGTGGGTGGCCTACGCCCGACAGCTCTATGGCAAGGAAGGCCTCCCGGCGGGGACGTTCGATGCACATTTCACGTTCGCCCAGTCGCTCACGGAAGCGGCCAAGGCGGCGCCGCGCACGCTGGTGGTGATATCGATCCCCGCGTCTGATGGAGTGTCGAGTGCGGATGATCCGATCGGCTCGGAGATCGAGGTCGGCGGCGAAGGCGGCCGGCGCGCTCTGGAGCGCTTGAAGAACGTGATCGGCCGAGCCGAGGCGGCGTGGCAGCCGGCGCGCGCTGAGGAATCCTTCGAGATCGTCCGCCGCCGTCTCTTCAGCACCATCACCGACACGGAGACGTTCGCCAAGCGCGACGCGGTCGCGAAGGCGTTCAGCGACTACTACCGACAGCACGAGGCCGAGTTCCCCGCCGATTGCCGAGAGGCCGCGTACCAAGACCGGATCAAGCGGTCGTATCCGATCCACCCCGAGCTCTTCGACCGGCTCTACGACGACTGGTCGACGCTCGAACGGTTCCAGCGCACCCGCGGCGTCCTCCGGCTCATGGCTGCGGTCATCCACTGGCTGTGGGACACGAACGACCGGGCACCGCTGATCATGCCCGCCAGTGTCCCGATCGCGGCGGCCGAGGTGTCCTCCGAGCTCACGCGGTACCTGGAGGACAACTGGCGGCCCGTGATCGAGACCGACATCGACGGGGAGGGCTCGACACCCCGACGCCTCGACCAGGAGAACCCCAGTCTCGGCCGCTACCAGGCCTGCCGGCGCGTCGCCCGGGCCGTCTATCTCGGTTCGGCGCCGACCCTGAAGTCCGCGAACCGCGGCATCGAGGACCGGCGCATCAAGCTCGGCTGCGCGCTCCCCGGGGAGAGCCCCGCCGTCTTCGGCGACGCCCTGCGGCGCCTCACCGACCACGCCACGCACCTGTACGTGGACGAATCCCACCGCTACTGGTTCGCGACCCAGCCGTCGGTCGCCCGCCTGGCCATGGACCGGGCGGGCCAACTCGACACCGAGGACGCCGTCTGGCCCGAGATCGTGCGGGCGCTGCGCGAGGACCGGGACCGGGCGGTGTTCCCAGCCGTCCAGGTCGCCCCCACGTCCACGGCGGAGATCCCCGACGAGGCAACCGTGCGGCTCGTCGTCTTCGGCCCGGACCGCCCCCACACCGCCAGGACCGCCGAGACCGCCGCCCTGGCCTGGGCGCAGGAGGTCCTCGAGCGGCGGGGGCCCGCCCCCCGGCGCTCCCGAAACATGGTCGTGTTCCTGGCCCCGGACCGCACCCGCCTCGACGAGTTCGAGGTCGCCGCCCGCCAGGCCCTGGCGTGGCAGTCGATCTGGGACGAGCGGGAACAACTCAACCTCGACGCCTTTGGCACGCGCCAGGCCGAGACGAAGCTCGCGCAGGCCCGGGACGCCGTCCGGCGGCGGATCCCCGAGACGTGGTGGTGGGTGCTCGTCCCCGACCAACCGGACCCCACCGGCCCGGTCACGTGGCACACCACCAAGACCCAGAGCGGCGACACCCTCGCGGGGCGCACCGCCAAGCGGCTCCTCAACGACGGCCTCCTCGCCGCCGAGTACGGGGCGACACTGCTGCGCGCCGACCTCGACCGGGTGCCGTTGTGGCGCGGCGACCACGTCTCGGTCCGCCAGCTTTGGGAGGACTACGCCCAGTATCTCTACCTGCAGCGCCTCCCGAGCAAGGACGTCCTCATCCGGGCCGTGGGCGCCGGGGCGGCGAGCCTGAGCTGGAGCACGGACACCTTCGCGTACGCCGAGTCCTGGGACGAGGACTCCGGCCGGTACCGGGGGCTGGTCGCCGGCTCCGGGGTCGCTTCGGTCCTCGACGACGGCCTCGTCGTCCGAGCCGAGGTCGCCGCCCGCCAGCTGGAATCCGAGCGCGAAGCGGAGCCCACCCCGGGCCCGGACGAGGACGGGGAGGAACGCCCTCCTGTCCCCGAGCCGGGGAAGGACGGCGACAGGCCCGCCCCGCCTCCCCCGACCCGCTTCTACGGCCACGTCGCGCTCGACCCGCTCGAGCTCAGCACCCAGGCGGGCAAGATCCACGAGGCCGTCGTGGCCTTCCTCCAGCGCCTCGACGGGGCCGACGTGAAGCTCACCCTCGACGTCGAAGCCACCCGCGCCGCGGGCTTCCCCGACGACGTCGTCCGCACCGTCTCCGAGAACGCCAACACTCTCAAGTTCCAAGGCCACGGCTTCGAAGAGGCGTGACGGGCGCGGGGGATGGACGGCAGGTCGATGCCCGCTCAGTCCCAAGCGGCGGGGATGCGGGCGTGGGCGAGTTCCTTCGAAGAGACCATGCACGTAGTGAGTTCGTCCAGGTGACCCCACTGTTCGCGCCAGTGATCCTCCGGCCATCCGTTGTACTTCAGGAATCGCTCCACCGCCGCGGCGAACGCCGACGCGGGGACGAGCACGTCGAAGACCACGTCTGCCACCGTGCGGGACGGTACGCCAACGACCTCCTGGTTCTCACTGGGACTCAGATGCAGACGATCGAAGATCGCGAACAACTGGGCGTGTGTGTACCAGGACTGCGACTTGTACGGGAGCCGTCCTTCGAGGTCGGCCTCCGGCTGTGTTGAGTGGAACATCGCGGCCACGCGATCCGATACGCGGCCGAGGCACTGACCCTCAACCCAGGGTCCACTAACCGTGAAGCCGAGCGACTCGGCGAGGTCCGTGATTCCAGACCTCCTGACATAGAGCGATCATCTCTGCGGAGTCACCGGTCTTC
>CAYJLW010000044.1:0-34179 GCA_964370965.1 uncultured Acidimicrobiia bacterium
ACCCACAGCCCAACCACCCGAACTCAGAGAGCCCGGAAACTCGGGCTAGCGACCGTCCGGGACGCGAGCCCGGGTGTCCCGGGGTTCGGTCTGGCCGCCGGGACGGGTTCCCATTCCCGGGGCCTCGGTGGGGCGTCAGATCATCTTGGCGTAGTTGCTGGCCCCGAACCAGTCCACGAGCACCACGGGCTCGTCGCCGACCACCCAGGCGTCGTGGCCGCCGGGCAACGAGGTCACGTCGCCCGGGCCGGCGACGAACTCGGTGCCGTCGTCCATGCGGATCGCGAGGCGGCCCTTCACGTGGTACTGGAAGTGGGGCGCCTCGCAGCTCTCGGTGCCGGCGAGGGGCTTGACGTCCTGGGACCAGCGCCAGCCGGGCTCGAGGACGAGCCGGCCGACGTCGCTGTCACCGATGTGGAGGATCTCGGCGCGGCCGTTCGGGAACTCGCGTGTCTCGTCGGGGGCGCCGAAGTCCTTGTGCTCCGTGACCTGGGTCTTGGTCTGCTGCACGATGCCTCCTGTGGCTGCCTTCGACAGTTGGACCGGTGCGCCCTGTTGCATACTGACCTACTAGTAGGTAAGCTGTCAAGGATGGATCGGGCGCGTGAGGATCTCCCGGTGACGGGCAAAGGGAAGCGCAACGAGGCCGGCACCGCCGCGCAGATCCTCGACGTCGCCGAGCGCCTGGTGCAGACACGGGGGTACAACGGGTTCAGCTACGCCGACGTGGCGGCCGAGCTCTCGATGACGAAGGCCGGTCTCCACTACCACTTCCGGGGCAAGGCGGAGCTGGGGGAAGCGCTCGTCACGCGCTACGCGCAGCGGTTCTCGGGGGCGCTCGCCGAGATCGACTCCCGCGCCGAGGACGCCGGGGAGAAGCTGCACGCCTACGTCGCCCTCTACACCGCCGTGCTGCGGGAGCAGCGGATGTGTCTCTGCGGCATGCTGGCCGCGGACTACGAGACACTCCCGGATCCCATGCGCGACGCCGTCGTGGGGTTCTTCGACGCCAACGAGAAGTGGGTGGAGAAGGTCCTCACCTCGGGTCGTCGCAAGAAGACCCTCACCTTCAGCGGCTCGGCGAGGTCGGCGGCGCGCCTCGTCGTGAGCGGCCTCGAGGGGGCCATGCTCGTGGGGCGCCCCCACGGCGACGTCGCCCGCTTCCAGACCTCCGCCGACCTCCTCCTCGCCCGCTTCACGGCACCCGAGCGCTGACGGCAGCCCCCTGGCGCGCCGCCCGTGTGCGATGCGGAAGGGCGAGCCTGGTTCTTGCGGTCGCGTCATCCGCGACTGTGTTGGGCCAGGTCGTCCCAAAGGTCCCAGAGCTCGCGGCTGGCGGGGGAGAACCGTTCCAGAATCATGCGCTGGTCGCGGAATGGGACCGTGTCGGTGGCGAGGATCGGCCCGTGGGGGGTCTCGAGAGTGAACGAGGTCCCCAGGGGAATCCGCGCGGTGTCGTCGGGCGTGGTGGCCAAGCCCACGGCACGCCCGTAGGTCGGGAAGGCGGACAGGCGGCGGTCGACGGGCGCGTACCAGGGGGAGGACCAGAACCCCGGCCAGATGACGCACATGAAGCGGAGGTGTCGGGCCATCTGCTCCACGGCGGAAGGGGGGAGATCGCCGTCCTCGCCGGCGCCGAAGACGACATTGACCCCGAGGGCGGCGTCGACCACGGCCTCGAACACGTGGAAGGGGCCGAGAGGGCCGGGGGAGGCCGGGGCGAAGTCCTCGGCCATGATGTGGAAGACCTCCGGGACCTCCTGGCGCGAGCCGTCCCGCGTGTCGTCCCCCCCGGCCACGAACCCCGTTGCCGAAGTCCAGCCGTGCAGGAGGGCGGTCACCCGTCGGGCCTCGTGGCCCCCCAGCCGCTCCGCGAGCCGGGCCAAGGGATCGCTCACCCACAGGACGAAGCCCCGCATGTCCAAGACCAGGCTCGGCGTCCCGTCCTTGGGGGCCTCGGGGAAGCAGGTGGCGATGAAGTCCGCCACCTCCTGAGGCGTGGGGGCTATCCCGGCGGCGGCGTAGAGGTGGTTGCGCAACACCGTGGGGTCGCCGAGCTCGAAGCGGGGGTCCGTGAGCCCGCGTCCGAGAGCGTCCAGCTCGTCCCGGGTCGGGGCCCGTCCCTCTCGGAGGCGCTGGAGGTACGACTGCAGCGTCCCCGGCCGCCACCCCATGCGTGCGGCGATCTCCCCCAGGCTCAGGTCGGAGCGGCGCCGGAACACCTCGACGATCTCCGACACCGACAGGGGTGTCAGCATCGCTTCCTCCCGTTGTGGCGCCGCCCGTGGCCGCAAGGCTACCCGGCGGGTTCCGGCGGGGCCACCGTGGTGGTGTCGGCGTTGCACTACGGTCGCAACGTCCGCCAGAGCTCGACGAGCTTGGGGCCGGCGGGCAGGAGTCGCTCCAAGGACATCCTGGGGTCCCGCGTGGCGACGGCGTCGGCCGCGAACACGGTTCCCAGCCTGGTCTCGAAGAAGTCCGTGCCGTCCGTGAGGGAATGGTCCCACAGGGACTCGTCGACGACGTGGGCCGCCATGCGAAGCGCTTCCCGGTACCCCTCGAGGTGGGAGAGCCGGCGGTCGACGGGCCCGTACCACTTCGCCCGCCGGAACCCCGGGCGGGTCGCCTCCATCAGCCCCAGGATCTTGGCCAGGAGGTCCAGGGCCGCCGGGGGGAGAGCGCCGCGTTCGTCCGGTTCCGCCCCGAACACGACGTTCAGGCCCAGACGGGGGTCGGCCACCACCTCCACGAGGTGAACCGGGCGGCGGAGGAGCTCCTGGCAGCGTCCTGCGACCATGTCCGGAGCGAGCCTGAAGGTGGGCGGGACCCCGGCAACGACCTTGGGCACGGCCGCCAGTTCCAGCGGCCGACCCCGGGGCTGGGCAAGCACCCAGGCGTGCGCCATGAGCGTCACCTCCTCCGCCGGTGGTCCTCCGAGCCTTTCGACCAGAACCGCGTGCGGCTCGTTCAGCCAGCGCACGAACCCCCGGAAGTCGTCGAGGCGGCACGGGTTCATCTCCTCCGGGGCGCTCGGGAAGTGGGTGTCCAGGAACTCGGACACCTCCTCGGGTGTGGGTTCGATTCCCGCGGCGGCGTACAGGTGGTTCCTCACGACGCTCACCTCACCGAGGCCGAAGCGGTGGTCCGAGAGCCCCTTGGCGAGGAGGTCGAGCTCGTGGCGCCGAGGTTCGCGCCCCGCGTGCATGCGGTGGAGGTACGAGGCGAGCGTCCCCACGGGCCAGCCCATGCGCGCGGCGAGTTCCTTGTTCGAGATCCCCGCCCGCTTGCGGAGCAGGTCGACGGTCTCCTCGACGGAGCCACGGAGAAGCATGGCGGTCTCCTCGGGCCTGTGCGGCGCCCGGGCGAATTATGACCTCTTCGCCGGCCGCGCACGTCGAGAGGTCCCAACTTGCAAAGTGAGTTGCAACGTGGGCGGAAGTGGGTGCAAACCCTGGAAGGTCGGGTGGCAACCGCGCAAGATCGAACCCTGCAGGACATGGCGACGGCGGCCCGGCGGCGCCCGCAGGGAGTGCGGGTGCGGCGCCGGAGGCGGCCGGGGTCGCAGGGAGGCTGGAGCATGAATGGGTGTCGGTCCCGCCGGGAGTCGCACGGCACGTCACTTGGAGCGCCCGGGGCAGCACCGATCCTGGCCGGAACGTGCACGGCACGCGCTGGGCGGCCGGTGTCGTCTGCCGGGTGGGCACGGGAGAGAGCCTCGTGGGCGGCGTACACGGTCGTACCTTGGGGGCCGGAGTGGGCCTAGGCGGGCGATTCGCCGGGCGCTCGGTCGTCGTCTGCCGAGCGTCGGTCGCCGGAGCCGGTGTCGCCGTCCTGCTCTCGCTGTCCCTCGGCGTCGAGGCCGCGGCGTCCCCCCCGAGGTCGGCTTCCGCTCGTGTCGGCCGGCGGGTCCCGTCGGTGGGTGGGATTGCTTCGGCCGCGACGACCTCGACGACGTCGGCGCCCCAGGACTCCTCGTCCGCATGCGGCGCCGCCCTCGGCCTCACGTACCACGTGAGCCCCCGACCGGAGTTGATGGCCGCCAGTCCGGGGTCGGTGGGGGAACCGGCCGTGAGCGGCGACGGGCGCCGGGTCGCGTTCACGACGACGGAGGGTGTGGGCCACTGGGCGTGGACGGACACCAACGGCCGGGAGGACGTCTACCTGCGCGAGTACGTCCCCGACCCGAACGACCCCACGGGGCGCATGATCCTGAACGAGGAGTACGTCGACCGCCTCAGCGTGACGTTGCAGGGCGGGCAGTCCAACGGCAAGAGCTTCGACCCGGCGATCAGCGGCGACGGCCACTGGGCGGTGTTCGTATCGGCGGGCCAGGACCTCGTCACGGGTGAGAACACCGGGGACCAGTTCGACGTGTACATCTACGACCTGGAGGCGCCTGACTACGGCGCGCACCTGCGCCGGGTGAGCTCGACCCCGGCCGGGACGCGGGGCAACGCCGGCAGTTGGGCCCCGTCGGTCAGCGCCGACGGCCGCTGGGTGGCGTTCGTGTCCGATGCCACCGATCTCGTGGCCGGGGTGACGGACACGCCCGGGACGAGCGACGTCTTCCTCTGGGACAGGCAGTCGGGTGGCGTGCAGCTCGTGAGCAGCAGCGGCGGGGACGGGGCGCGGGCGGCAAACGGATGGAGCGGCGACCCGAGCGTCGCCGTCGTCGGCGGCCGGCCGCTCGTCGCCTTCCCGTCCGACGCCTCCGATCTCGTGGTGGGGGACACGAACGGCGAAGGAGACGTCTTCGTGTGGGACGGCACCGCCCCCCCGGGCTCGCGCATCTCGCGGGCCTCCGTCGACGAGGCTGGTGGCCAGGTCCCGGCGTGGAGCGGGGAGGTCGCCATTGCCACGACCGGGCGGGTGGCGTTCTCCTCGGCCGGGCGGCTGGACTCCGACGACGTCGACGACCTCATCGACGTCTACGTGGCCGACCCGTCGGGGGCGACCTGGCGTCCGACGCGGGTGAGTGCCCCGCCGGCCGACGAGCGTTCCGACGCCGAGAGCTCCGAGCCGGTCATCAGTGGCGACGGCTCCACCGTGGCCTTCTGGTCGGGAGCGACCAACCTCGCCCTGATGGGACCGGCAGCGTCGGTCGTCGACGACAGCCCGGGCGCCGACGTGTACGTCGCCGGGCTCGGCGGTCAGGGCGGAGGGCCTCCCCTCGTCACCACCCGGGAGATGGCCTCCCTTTCCGATGCCGCCCTGTCGTCGGGGGGCCAGGACTACCCGGCGTCGACGGACAGCGGGGAGCCGGCCGTGAGCGCCGACGGCCGCTACGTCGCCTTTACCACTTCGGCACCGGAGATGAGGGGCGAGACGGGCGGCGACACGGACGTGTTCCTGCGCGACCGCCAACCCCCGGCGCCCCGGGAGCCGGAGGAGACCGTCGAGGCCGTGTCTCTGGGCACGACCGGGCGCTACCGGCGCAAGCGGAACGAGAGCTGGGGGTACCCGGAGGCGCCGCTCGACGCGAGCATGAGCGGGGACGGGGGTCTCGTCGCCTTCACGAGCCCCGACACGGACCTCGTGCCCGGCGACGGGGACTCGGTTGCGGGGGACGACGTGTTCCTGCGCGACACGGCGGCGGGGGAGACCTCGATGCTGAGCCTCCGCTCCGACGGCACGCCCACGGGGCGCCCGGGAGCGTCCACCGGCCATCCGCGCATCGGGCCGTCGGGTGACGCCGACACCGCGACCTTCTGGTCGAACGTCCAGGACGAGGTCCCTCCTTGGGAGGGCGACTACCGAATGTATCCGCCTCCGTACGCCCGGGACCTCGCGACCGCGACGACTCGGGCGCTGGGCGTGGAGATGCACGTCGACGGGGACCCGGGCTGGTCTGTCCGAGGCGCGTACTGGATCAGGGCCGAGGGGACCCTTGTCACGCACTCCGACGACGGTCGCCTGGGTCTCTATGTGACAGACGCCACCTTCTTCGGGCAGGAATCCGAGTTGCCCGACGCCTCCGATCCCGCGGTCCGGGAGTTGTATTGGAACAGCCAGATTGAATGGCACCAGGGCTGGAACGGGGAGCAGCTCAGGCTCTTCGTCGTTGACATGGCCACGGGCGACGGGGTGGAGGTCGACGTCGCGGCGGCGCTGGGCGTCGCCGACGCGCGGACGGCCACGGGCCTGCTCCCGGTCAGGGAGCTGATCGCCTCGCCCTTGGGTTGGACTCGTACCGGCGTCCCGGACCTGGTGGCGGACTTCAGTCCGGACGGCGGGACGCTGGCCCTCGCCCTCGGCGGCTTCGACGGCGGCGAGCCCCCGCAGGGAGCCGAGGCGCCCCCTGCCCGCTTTGTCGTCTGGTCCGGGGGTCAGACACGTCTCGTGGCCGCACAAGGGGACGCGGTCTTCGGGGGCGGCCCTCCCGCGGACCAGCCGTCCCCGCCGGTGTCCGTCGGCTACCCGAAGGTGAGCAACACCGGCGACGTGGCTTTCGTCGGCTCCCCGGGCCCACAGCCCGCCAACCTTGGTGCGGAGGACTGGGGGCGCGCCTACCTGGCCCCCGCGTCGCCCGAGCCTGGCCGGCCGGTCCTCCTCCTCGACGGGGAGGTCCACGAGGAGGACCCGGACGGGCGGGTGGGGCAGATCGCCTCCCATGAGATCAGCGACACGGGTCGCTACGTCGTCTTCACCTACTCCTCTCCCTACGGCTACCAGGACGTGGAGCGCTTCGACGCTGAGGACCCCCACTGGACCGACGGCGACGGCTTCGATCATGTGAAGCTGGCGGCCCCTGTGCCCGGGCACGCGCGCGACGTGTCCGACACCGGCCAGGTGCTGTTCACGAGCACGGCCAACTGGCTGCCCACTCGCAACATCTCGCGTGGGGCGGGCGATCCGTACGCGAGCACCTGGCAGCTCTACAAGAGCCACGCCGGGGGCAACTGCCTTCCCGTCCCCAGGGTGACCGCCACGATGAACAGCGCGGGCACCGAGGTCACCTTCCACGCGGCCGCGTCAAGGGATCCGGACGGGACATTGCGGAGCTACCGCTGGTACGTGAGTCTGGCAGACGGTTCGGTCCAGAGCGACGAGCCCACGGTGACGGTTCCTGTCGTCCGCTTCCCGACGGCGCCCTACGACGACGGCCTTGTGGTGATGAGCGCCCAGCTCGAGGTCGAGGACGACACCTACGCCTGGGGCTCGACGGACCGCCACCTCACGGTCGGCCGCTCCGTCTACTCCGTGCTCGCCGGGGGTGTGGCGGCGCTGCCCCGGCGCACCGGGGGCAACCAGGGCCGGCCGGGGTGGCTGGGCGGGTCGCTGAACCGTCTCCGTGACGCCTTCCTGGGGACGGGGTGGTGGTCGCCGGGGGTGCGGGTCGCCCACGAGCACGCGGGGACGCTGGACGGGTCGCGCCAGGGTCGGCTGCACGCGGCCGTCACCGACGGGGTGGGGGAGGCGGCCTACGAGTTCGCGTCGCGGACGCGCCATTGGCGGGTGCTGCAGCGGGAGTTCGCGGAGTCGTCCTTCGAGGCAGCCGCGGACGGCGGCCAGGGCGGCCGGGTGGTCCTGGGGGGCGACTGCGAGGTGGCGTCGGTGCCGCTGGGCGCGCCGCTCGCCGTGGTGCCGATGCTGGACCGGCGCCGGGGCCGCTGTGAGTGGACCTTCGACGAGCAGGGGGGGGAGCGTCGGTTCGGCCTGGTGGTCCGCAGGCCCTCGGACGGGTCCCCGCTGGTGGACGTCCCCCTCACCGGCCTGGCGGCCACGGGGGAGACGGCGGCGCGGGAGGCCGACCTGCGGGTCATCCGCCACGAACGCACCTGGGGCGACCTCGGGGACCGGGTCGTCAACGCCACCTGGGACGGCGTCGTCGGCCCCCTGCGGGACTGGCTGGGGGAGAGGATCACGGACCTGGCGGCGAAGCGGGACCAGCTCACGGCGGACAGGCAGCAGCATGTGGACGCGAACAAGGCCTGGCGGTTGGACTGGCTGGCCAGGTTCCAGGGTTGGCAGGCGGCGGCGGGGACCGGGCTCCCTGATGCCGTGCGCCAGTGGCTCCAGGAGTCCGTGAACTCCGCACTGACTGACGCGGCGAGCTACCTCGGGACGGAGGTGACGCCGTGGCTTCAGGCCCTGCCGGCCTACGTGGGGACGGTGGCCCAGGAGGGAGTCGCCTTCTGGACCGACTGGCTGCCGTTCGGGATCGGCGACTGGATGGCGTCCAGCGCCGGGGAGCTGGTGCAGTGGCTTGTCGGCCTGTTCGCGGACAACATCGCGCAGCCGGTCGTGGCGATCGCGCAGAACTGGCTGTACTCGTACCACGACTACTTCGCGGCGATGCCGTCGGGTCTCCGGCTCCCGCAGATGGCGGAGTACCTGGTGCAGCCGCTGTACGGGATCAGGGACCCGCAGACAGGCCAGCTCCTCACGCCGGGGCTGGACACGATCCGGGACGGCTGGCAGCAGATCGAGGACACGCTGATCGGCCTCGTGTCGATGCTGCCGGATTGGGTGAACGTGGGGGTGGACAAGCACTGTGACGTCATGCCCGGATCGATGCCGTGCGCGGGGAACGACCAGGGGTTGCGGGACTGGCTGGTCTGGCTGATCGACGTGCTGGGCGACGCCGTGCAGACGGCCGTCAACGGCCTGGAGGTCTACGTCGTCGAGCTGCTGATGTTCAAGCTTGGCTTCACGCAGAGGTCCTTCGAGGCGTACCGGCTCTACCTGGAGGCCCGTCACGCGGTCGAGATGGCCTGGCTGGCGAGCCTGCGCTTCCCCCACGTGCATGTCGCCCGCAACGTCACGCTCCCGGCGTTGCAGCTCACCCGGCGGGGCGCCGCCCAGCTGTTCCGGGACGAGGTCATGCTGGGCGTGAGCACGCGCAGGAGCGAGATGGCGGCGTACGCGAACGGGGTCGCCGAGAGCCTGGCCCAGCGCTTCGAGGAACGGGTCGGGGGGTGGGCGGCTTCCCTCGAGGCCGGCGTCTTCACCCAGGAGATCGAGGCGGTGCGCGCCGAGGTCCTGGGGTGGCTGACGGAGGGCGAGACGGCTGTCGACGGGGTCCTGACGGGGGCCTACCAGAGCGTCGCGGGACTCCTGGGTGGGGTGCGCCTCGACGTCACGAACTTCCTGGAGGACGCGGTGGACGCCGTGGACGCTGCCGGTGTGCAGGCGGTCGGAGTCTTCGCCGACGCCGTCGCGCAGGGGGTGGCGGCGGCGGAGCCGGAGGCCGGGGCGGCCGTCGACGCCGCCGACGCCGCCCTCGTGGGGGTGCAAGGGGAGGTCGAGGCCGCCGCCGAAGAGTTGCGGGACCAGCTCCTGGCGGCGCTGGCGAGCCCTGAGCTGAACGACGGGATCCGGGCGGTGCTGGAGCCGGTGGAGCTGGGGCTCGACGCCACTCACGACGCCCTCGTGGACCTCCGCGACGAGGTCGCGGCGGCCAGGGTCGAGATCTTGGAGGAGCTGGGAGCCGTCAGGGCCGAGCTGGTGTCGTTGCGGAACTCGTCCCAGGGTTGGGTGTGGCTGGGCTGGCAGCTCGTGATCTCGCTCTACGACCGTGTCGTGGAGGGCGTCTGGCACGTCACCTTGGACCTGAAGAACGCCACGATGGGCTTGGTGAACGGCTTCAACCAGTTCCGCCGGGACCACCTCGGGGGGCCGAACTGGCAGTACGGGGGCGACAACGGTCTCTTCGGCGTCGTGACGGACGGCCTCGAAGCGGCCGTCCAGGTGGGGGTGGACGTGCTGTTCGGTGCCAGGGACGCCGTCGTGGACGCCGTCGGGCTGTTGCGCAGCTTCCTGAACGGGGTGCCTCCGGCCCTGTTCGGCCCGGGCGGGCCGTTGGCGTCCCTGGCAGACAACCTCGAGGCGGGTCTCCTCGGGCGGTGGGGCTCGCTGGTGCAGGACCTGCGGGACGTCCGAGGGCTCCTCGCCGAGAGGTGGGCCGCGACCGAAGGCGAGGTCCTGGCCGCGGCGCTGGCGCAGGCCGACAGGGTACGGGACGCGGTGGGGGAGTTGAAGGACGCGGTGACGTCGGCCGCGGACGAGCTCGTCGCCGCCCAGAGGGAGAGCGAGCTCGCGTTGGCAGCGCGCCTCCAGGAGTCGGTCGCGGGTACGGCGGACTGGCTCCACCAGCGGCTCGTGGACGACAACCCTGCGCTGCACCTCGTCAACAGGGCCTACGACGTCGCCGATGAGGCGATGAACTGGATGCTGGGCGGCCTGCTCAACAGCCTGGAGGCGGCGGAGTACGCCGGCTTCGACTTCTGGTACGAGTGCTTCCCCGCCGTCGACGACCCCGACGGCACCTTCGAGCCGGCGTACTGCACGAACCGGCCCTGGGTGCGCGACGGGATCTGGAGGGCGCTGAACTGGTACCGGAACCTGGTCGCGCAGACATGGTACGGGCCCGGTCTGGAGACCTTCCGGGAGAAGCTCGTCCGTGTGGCGACGTTCTATGACGACAACGTCCTCCGGCCCGTCCAGGAGAGGCTGGTCCCGTGGCTGCGGGGGCTCTTCGAGGACGTCTACGCGGGGGACCTGGAGGACCCGACCACAGACGAGACGTCCGTCGATGTGAAGATCCTGACCGCCGTGCGGGACCAGGTGGAGCGGGTGCGGCAGTCGGTACAGGTGTTCCGCGACAGTCTGAACACGCCGCCTGCGTGGTTCCAGGCGGCGGCGCCGAAGATCGACGACCTGATGCGCGGGTTGGCTGAGGGGGCGGCCGAGCTGTTGCGCTCGGCGCTGCCGGCCGCGCTGGAGGCGCATCTCCAGCGTCTGCTGGACGAGGCAGACGCTGGGGGTCAGACGGGGGCGGCGCTCACTGGCCCGGCGCTGGCGAACGCGGTCCGCCAGTTCCTGCGGGCGCGGACGTGGTCGGGCGGGTTCGCGTTCTTGGACCGGGTGCCGCTCAAGGGGGAGGCGCCCGCGTTCCTGGACGACTCCCTGGGTGAGGGCCGGGTGCTGGGAGCGCTGCCCGTGGGTGCGGAGAGGCCGCAGCGCTTCACCGGGTCCCAGTACGACCGTCTCGTCCTCGACGTCACGTCCCGGGCGGGTCCAAACGGCGGGCGGGTGTCCAAGGGCTCGGCCGTGCTCGTGCGTCCGGTCCCGGCGCCGCCCGGAAGGGACCCGAACCGCCGCCACGGCCTCGTCGTGGCACAGCACGCGTGGGGGAACGTGGTCTTCCAAGGCGCGCCGGGGCTGCTGGAGGACACCGACGGGGCGGTGCAGGTGCAGGCAGCCGGGCCGTGCGTGGCGATCCTGGTGGACGAGACGCTCGCCAACGGGGAGAAGCTCGCCGAGCCCACCTGCGTGTGGACTTTCGACTCGGCCTCCCGCCAGGCGACCATGGACATGACGGGTGCGACGGTACCCGGCTGGACGGGGCTGGGGGCGGGCTGGATGCCGCCGGCGAAGATGGAGATCACCGCGGGGGCGCCCGGCCCCGACGCCTCCGAGGGGATCGGCCGCCTCTTCGCCGCCCTGGGCCGCTACCCCGCCGCGCACAACGGCCTTCTCCTGGGCGGCGGCCGCCTCGACGCCCCTTACGCGTTCACGGGCCCGGACGGGATCCCACAGGAGGAGAAGGCGGTCGTCGCCATGCATGTGGTGGGACGCGGGAGCGTCGAGGGGCCGGCCCTGCTGAGCTGGGTGGCCCCGGACGGGACGAGGTGGACCCTGGCGACGCGGGCGTGGCGGGACACCTCGACGGGCTTCGACCGGGACGCCCGGATGTTCCAGGGCGTGGGAGGCTGCGACGTGCTGCGGAGCCGCCACAGCGGGGTGACTCTGGACTGGTACCCCTTCACCGTGTTCGGCTCCTCGACTTGCACATGGGGCTGGAACGGGGCCACGGGACGCCTCACGGTGCGGGCTGAAGGCGAGGTGACGGACCGTCTGGCGGGCTGGCACGCCGGGTGGCACGACATCCTGGACGTCCCTGTCGTCGCGGGGACAGGCAAGGTGCAGTTCCTGACTGAGCCGCCGCCCGTGCCCTTCGAGCGACCCGTCGACCTGTGGGCCCTGCTGGAGCGGGTGGCGGGCGGCGGCGTCAACGCCGTGTCGCCCGGGGGCCGCTTCGGGTTCCTCCTCGCCGCCGCCCAGACGCTCACAGCGGGGCCCGACGGCGGCGTGGTCACGGACGTGCAGGGCTACCTGGCCCAGGGCCAGGGGGGCCCGCCCCGGGGTGCGCTGGTCGCGGTGCAGCACGGCACCGGGGGGGACGGGGCCGACGTCGTGGTCGCCACCGACATTTGGGACGACGCCTCGGTGGGGGTCTCGGAAGGCTTCGGGCGGGACACGCTGGTGTTCGCAGGGAAGGGTCCGTGCCGGTTCTGGCGACGTCCCCGGACCGGGCAGGCCCTGGAGGAGGTCACGGCCCAGATGCCCGGCACGTGTGCGTGGAGCCTCGACCCCGTGGGACGCCGGGGAACCGTGCGCGTGACGAGCGCCTTCGACCCGCCGGGATGGGTTGACGTCGTCGACTCCCCGTACCTCGGGGCCGTCGCCGTGGTCACCGACCCGCCCCGACCCCAGCCGTCACCCACGATCGACGGCCTCCTGGGTGCGCTCGGGATCCCTGTCCTAGACGCCGACACCGCCGAGGAGCCCTTCGGGTCCTGGTGGGCGTGGGGCACGGTGGGCCGCTCCGGGAGCGGCGGGGCCGCCACCGCCCAGGTCGTCGCCGTCGTCACCCAGGCCCTGGGAGAACAACCCGTCGGACGGGCGCTGGCTCTCTGGGGTGTCGCCGGGGTCACCCACGTCCTCGTCGCCGAGGACTTCACCGCACCCACCTCCACCGGCGTCGACCGCCGGCAGCGGACCGCCGTGTTCGCCGGGCCCTGCACCCTCTACCGCCTCCACCTCAGCGGCGCCCTGGAGCGCCTCCCCCGCAACACCCTGGAGTGCACCTGGGCGCTCACCGACGCCGGGAGACGCCTCACCCTGACGCCGAGCACCACCGACCTCGAGGGCTGGGCGCCGATCCACGACCGGGTGATCCAGGGTGCATCCTTCCTCTCCACCGACGAGCCCCGGGCCCTTCCGCCCCTGTCCAGCGTGCGAGAGTTCCTGGACAGCGTCGCCCAGCCCAGCCAGGGGCTGCACCACACCGACTTCGTGGTCGGCGGCGATGCCCTCTACGACGACGCGGGCGGTTCCGCGGGCTGGGCGACGATGAGCGCGACAGCGCCCGACGACGAAGAGTGGATCGGCGCCGCCATGCACACCCACGCCGCCGCCGACGGCCGCACCCACGTCTACACGGTCACGTCCCGAGGCCAGACCGAGCTCAGCGCCACCAGCGCGACGCGTCACACCCTCCTCCCCGCCACCTGCCGCCACGTCAGCCTGTCGTCCCACTGGCCCCTCGTCCGCGTCCACCCCGACACACCCTGCCAGTGGACCCTCACGACCACACCCACCGCCGGGACCACCACCCTCGCCCTCGCCACCACCGACCACAACCTCGGGCCCCGCCGCATCGCCCTTACCCACATCCGCGTCCCCACCCCCTGAACAGCCGGGGTTCTCGCGCTCTCACAAGTGCGCCGCCCCCGTCCCCGTGCCGGCGGTGGGCCCCGAGAGCGAGGCCGTGAGTCGGCCGGCGTGTCCGCTCTTGCACACCGGGTCTGGGATCGCTAGCTTGCTTATGCCAACTTGGCATGCGTCTTTCTGTCAGGACCGGGGGAACAGGGTCGCCGTCGCCGGTCGGGGATGCTGAGCGAGGAGGACGACACATGAGGACCATCGACCCGGCGGCGGCGCGGGACGCGGGGTCGGCGCCATGAGTGCGCCCGGCGCGGGCACGCAGCGCTTCCCGCGTTTCGGCGCGGAGTACCGCCGGCGGTGGATCGACAAGGGTCTCTGGGCCGACCGCACACTCCACGACCTCTTCGACGACACCGTCGCCGCCCGGGGGGGCGACACGGCCGTCGTCACCAAGGACCGCCGCGTCACCTTCGCCGAGTGGAAGGCAGAGTCCGACGCCCTCGCCGCCGGACTCCTCGGCGCCGGTGTGGGGGCGGGCGACCTCGTCGGGGTGCAGCTCCCGAACTGGCCGGAGTTCTGCGAGCTCCAGATCGCCCTGTCCCGCATCGGCGCCGTGATCTCCCCGCTGCACGTCGTCTACCGGGAACGGGAGATGCGCTCCCTCCTGGACTTCTGCGAGACCGACGTCCTCGTCGTCCCCGGCCCCCCCGGCGACCCCGACCACGGCCACGACCACGCCGTCGCCGCGAGGGCGATCCGGGGGGACCTTCGCCGTCTCCGCCTCCTCGTTGTCGCAAGGGGAGAGGCCGTCCCGGCCGCCGCGGGTGCCGAGACGACCCTGGAAGCCCTCAAGGCCGACGGCCGGGCGCACCCCGGGCGCCTCGGCGGCCTCGCCTCGGACCCCGACGCCGTCTTCTACCTCAACTTCACGTCCGGCACGGAAGGCGCTCCGAAGGGGTTCCTGCACACCCACAACACGCTCATCTCCACGTTCCGCACCATGGCCACGCTCATGGCCCAGCTCGAGCCGGACATGGTGCAGCTCGCCTGCTCACCCATGACCCACAGCTTCGGGCACTTCATGACCTACTTCACGGCGATCGGCGGTGTCCCCGTCGTCCTCGTCGACCGCTACCGGCCCGGCGACGTCCTGGAGCTCGTGGCCCGGGAACGGGTGACGTCCCTCTCCGGGACGCCCGCACACATCATCGGTGTCCTCCACCACCCCGACTTCGCCCGCTACGACACGTCCAGCGTGAAGAACTGCTCCGTGGGCGGCGCCCGCTCCGCGCCCGAGCTCGTCGCCGAGCTGGAAAGAGTCTGGGGGATCCGCTCCCAGAACACCTACGGCATGGGCGAGAACGTCGTGCACACCCGCACGATGCCCTTCGACCCTGAGGACAAGGCCCGGGAGTCCGTGGGCCGGCCGCTCTTCGGAGCCGAGGTCAAGGTCGTCGACCCCGTCGACCACACCCGGGCCCTGCCCGCCGGGGAGGTGGGCGAGATCTGCTTCCGCGGCCCCACCCTCTTCGTGGGCTACTACCGCCAGGCCGAGCTCACGGCCGCCACGCGGGACGCCGACGGCTGGTTCTTCACCGGCGACCTCGGCTCCCTCGACGCCGAGGGCTACCTCTACTTCGCCGGCCGGGCGAAGGAGGTCGTCAACAGGGGCGGCACCAAGATCTACCCGAAGGAGATCGAGGACCTCCTGAACGCCCTCCCCGAGGTGGCCGACGCCGCCGTCGTCGCCTGGCCCGACGACCGCCTGGGCGAGACCGTGTGCGCGTACGTCGTCCCGGCGGAGGGGGCGGAGGTCACCCTCGAGGGCGTCGCCTCCGGCCTCGAGGCGGCCCGGGCGATGCGCTACCTCGTGCCCGAGCGCATCGTCGTCGTCGGCGAGCTCCCCATGACCCCCACGGGCAAGGTCCGCAAGGCGAGCCTCATGGCCGACGCCGCCCTGCGAGCCAAGGGGGACGCCCCCGCTGTGGCGGGCACGGTGCAGGAGCGGGCGAGATGAGGGTCGGGATCTCATGGGACCTCGCCGGGGCCGGGGCCGGTGTCGACGTGCCGACGGCCTGGAACCTCGTCGCCGCCGAGGCCGCCAACGCCGACCGCCTCGGCTACGACAGCATCTGGGTCCCCGAGACCCGGGAGGTTGGAGGGGGACACACCCCCGCCGGGGGGGGGGGGGCGGCCCACCCCACCCCCCCGGGGGGCCCCCCCCCCCCTCCGCGGGGGGGGTCCCCCCCCCCCCCCCCCGCGACCGCCGGGTGTCCCGCTCCCGCCGTCATGCTCACCTACCTCGCCCGGCGCACCCGCACCGTCGGCCTCCGGGTGGCGGGGCGCACCGTGGCGGGGGCGAACCCGGTCCGCCTCGCCGAGGACGTCGCCGTCCTCGACGTCTTCTCCCGGGGCCGGGCGGGTGTGGCGTTCGCGGCGGCATCCGCCCAGGGCACCGCCCCGGGCCACGTCCACGAGGTCGTGGACTTCTGCCAGAGCGCGTGGGGGGCCGACGAGTTCCGCTACCGGGGCGAGTTCGTCCGTTTCCCCGCCGACGTCCCGGCGGACGCCCCCGCCGGCGCGAGCGAGCCCTCCCCGGCCCGGGGTCCGTACGTCCCGCAGTGGGAACGGGGCCCGGCGGTCCCCGAGCACCTCTCGATCACGCCGAAGCCTCTCGCTCCACAGCCGCCGGTCTGCGTGGACGTCACCGACGACGCCACCCTGGAATGGGCGGCCGCCCGCGGGGTCGGCGCCTGGTTGGGGGCCGACGTCGCCGCCGACGACGCCGTCGCCCGTCTCTCCCGCTACCGGGACGTCGCCGCGGCCGCCGGCCGGTCCCGGGGCGCTGCGGAGGTCGTCCTGGAGCGGGACCTGGCGTTCGCGCCCGGCGGGGGGACGGACCTCGTCGCGGAGCTCAGGGACCTCAAGGCCCGGGCCGGCGTCACGCATCTCGTGTGGCGCCGCTCCGGGGACCGCCCCGGCGGGGACCTGTGGGTGTTCGCCCAGCAGGTGCAGCCGCTGCTGCAGGCCTGAGGAGGCCGTATGGAGTTCTGGACCGGAGGGATCGGCCTGGCGAAGGTGCGCGCGATGCCGGGGGCCCTCGCCGACGGCTACGACACCTACGTCCGGGACGCCGAGATCGCCGAGGAGATGGGCTTCGACGGGTGGGGCGCGCCCGAGCACCACTTCACGTACGACGGGTTCGTCCCGGCGCCCCTGCAGGCGCTCGCCGCCGCCGCCGCCGTCACGACGAAGATCAAGCTCGTCACCGGGGCCATGCTCCTCACGCTCTCGGACCCTCTCGCTGCAGCCGAGGCGGCGGCGACTCTCGACGTCCTCTCAGGGGGTCGGGTCGTCCTCGGCCTCGGGATGGGATACCGGCCGTTGGAGTTCGCCGGCATGGGCACCGCCAAGCGCACCCGGGGCCGGCGCCTCGTCGAGGGCATGCAGGTGATCGAGGCGGCGACGTCCGGCGAGGAGTTCACCTACCAGGGCGAGCACTACGGCTACCGGGACGTCCGGGTGAGGCCGGCGCCGCAGCAGCGGCCGATCCCGATGTGGTTCTGCGGGGGCACGTCCGAGGCCGCCGCCCGGCGGGCCGGTGAGGCCGGCCTGGCGTACTGGCTGGCGAACTCGTCCTTCGAGCGCATCGAGGCGATGGTGACGGAGTACCGCCGGGTGGGCGCCGGGGCGGGCTGGCCCGAGGGCCGGCTCCGGACAGCCGCCTTCAAGGACGTCTGCATCGGCGCCACGATGGCCGAGGCGTTGGCGATGCGCCAGATCTTCGTGGACTCGTTCTACGAGGAGCACATCCTGGGCTACGGGTACCTCGTCGACGACGACGGCAACCACGTGTACAACCCCCCCCACGACGACCCCATGTACCAGCGGTTCCTCGACAGCTTCTTCTGCGGCACGTCCGAGATGGTCGTGGAGGAGCTGAAGCGCTACGAGGCCCTCGGCATCGAGGCCGTGTTCCTGCCCTCGCCCCAGCGTGAGATCCTCCGGGACGAGGTGATCCCCGAGTTCCGGTAGCGGGGGCCCGGTCGCGGCGGCGGGTGTGGTCGCGGGTGCATGTGGCGCCCGACTGTATCCTCCGAGGGGTCCGGGGTCGCCGCAGTCCCTCGGTACGATGGTCGTCGCCATGTCTTCCCGGACGCGTTCACGAGCAGGCACCCGGCCCGGGCCGGCCGTCGCTGACTTCGGTCCCGTCTCGGAGGCCCTGCCCTCGGCCCCGGACCCGGCGCTCGACCCCTACCTCGATGCCGCCGCCCGCTGCTTCGCCCGTCTCGGGATCTCCCGGACGTCCGTCCCGGACATCGCCCGGGAGGCGCGGGTTTCGCGCAGCACGGTGTACCGGCTTGTGGGCACCGTGGACGACGCCGCCGAACTGCTCGTGCTCCGCGAGTTGCACGACTTCCTCGGGGAGGCGCCCGACCTCATGGTGGGGGGCTCCGGGCCCGATGTCGTCGTCGATCTCGTGACGGCGTTCACGCGGCGGGCGGCGGCGAACCCGGTCGTGGCCACGTTGGTGCGCAACGAGCCCAGCGTGGCCTCCCCCGGCCTCGTGCGGGAGATCCCGCAGGCGATGGACAAGGCCGCCGCCGTCGTGCAGTCCCTCCTCGAACTTCTCATGGACGCCGGTCTCGTGGCGCGGCGGGACCCCCGCATCCTGGCCGGGTGGGTGGTGCGCATCGTCTTCGCCGTCCTTCTTGCCCCGCCTCCCGGAGACCTCCGGGCCTTCTACGCGGAGGTGCTCGGGTCGTTCCTGGCGACGTAGCCCCCGGTGTTCCCCTGCGGCCTCGACAGTGAGACGACAACGTCCTATTGTCCTACAACGGGGGTGACGGGTTGCGCGCCGCGGAGCCCGGCCCGCGGTCGTCCCGACCTGGGACCGCAAGGAGGGATCATGTACGACGAGCCCGCCGTGCTCAGGGCGCCGTCCGCCCTGGAGATGCTCGAGGACTCCGAGTGGGTGGCGTCCTGTCGGCACCTGCGCCGCAGCGCCGAGACGCTCCTCCGCGCCCTGCCCGACCGCCGGGCGCGGGCGGCCCACCGGGCCCGGGCCCTCGCCACGCCCGCCCTGAACCCGGTGGGTGTCGCGCGCATCGCGTCCCTTGCCTGGCAGGCGGCGGGCACGGCCGCCGGGTGGGCCGCCCGCGACGTCGCCCCCATGACGTACCGGGCCGTCGTCGAGGGCGAGCGCCCCTCTCCCCGGGCCGCCCTCCTCGCCCGCACCGAGGACCTCGTGCGCAGCGCCGGGCCCATGTACGTGAAGCTCGGCCAGTTCGTGGCGACCTCCCAGGGGCTCCTCCCGCAGGAGATCGTGGACCGCTTCGCGTGGTGCCGCGACGCCGTCCCCCCGTTCCCCGGCGACGTCGCCCGCAAGGTCGTCGAGGAGGCCCTGGGCGAACAGGCGCGGGAGCTCGTCGACTTCGAGGACGAACCTCTCTCCGCGGCGTCGATCGCGCAGGTGCACGCCGCCCGGCTACGGGACGGCACCCCGGTCGTCGTGAAGGTGCGCCGGCCGGGACTGCGGCGCGTCTTCGAGGCAGACCTGCGGGCGCTCGCCCTCGTCGCCGTGGCCGCCGAGTCGCGCGCAGAGCTCGCCCGGCGGGCCAACACCCGGGGCTTCGTGCGGCTCTTCGCCTCTCTCGCCATGGAGGAGCTCGACTTCCGCATAGAGGCGGCGAACATGGTCGAGCTCGGCCTCGTCTCCGAGCACGCCGGCATGGACTTCGTGCGCTGCCCGAGGCCCGTCCCGGGCCTCGTAGACGAGCGGGTGCTCGTCATGGACCGCCTCCCCGGAGTCCCCTACGACCAGGCCCGCGACACGCTGGAGGGTGACGTGGACCCCGAGGCGCTTCTTCGCCTCGCCATCCGGGGTGTCCTCGAGCACACGCTCGTGTACGGCGTCTTCCACGGCGACCTCCACGCCGGCAACGTCCTCGTGGACGGCGACGGCACCTACGGCCTCGTCGACTTCGGCATCGTGGGGCGCCTCGACGAGGCCCGCCGGTCGTCCCTCGTGCGCTTCATGTACGGCTTCGCCTCCGGCGACCCGGGGCTGCTCGTGCGGGCGCTGCAGGAGTTCGGCGCCGTCCCCGAGGAGGCCGACGCCGTGGCGCTGGCGCGGGCCTTCGAGGAGAACAACGTGGGCCAGCTCGACGCGATCACCCACGACGCCATGTTCGCCGAGATCGCCCGCACGATCCGCATCACCGTCGACCTCGGCCTGCAGCTCCCCACCGAGCTCGTGCTGTTCTTCAAGAACCTGCTCTACCTGAACGGCCTCACCGCCGGCCTCGCGCCCGGCAGCAACCTCATCGGCCACATCCTGCCGATCTTCGAGTACTTCCAGGGTCGCTACGGCGAGGCCATCGACGCCCACCTCCAACGGGGCGCCTGAGCCGGGCAGCGCGGGGGAGGGTCGGTCACCGCTCGTCGAGCCGGCGCAGGATCTGCGCGTTCTGGTTCGAGAGCGCCTCGATGCCCTCGTGGACAGCGGCGACGTGTGACTCCACGGTGTCGATCCGGGCATTCACGAAGTCGAAGCCGTTGGCCGTGGAGACGGCGAGTTGTTGGAGGGCGGCTTCGGTCTTCTGTTGGCGGTCGGCGAGTTGTTCTACCGTCGTGGCGAGTTGTTGGAGGGTGGTTTCGGTCTTCTGTTGGCGGTCGGCGAGTTGTTCCACTGTCGTGGTGAGGCGCCCGATGTCTTCGGCGATGTGCTCCACGAGACCGCGCGTGTGGGCATCGATGAGAAAAAGCGTCTGGGCTTCGTCGTCGACGGAGCGGGCGGCGAGCGCCCTCTGGATGATGCGCTCGATGGCGGCGATCTGTTCTTCGCTGAATGGCTCGGTCATCTGGTCTTCACCCCGGTTTCCTCCGCCGGGGGCCAGCCTACCTCCCGGCCAGGGACCCCGGAAGGGTCGGCCTGCCTGGCGGCAACCGCCGGGCTTGGCGGGAGCATCCATCCCCGCTAAGGTGGCATATGGCAAATCGTCATATGTGAGCGGGGCCGCCGGGCCGGCGGCAGCGTTGCGGGGGCAGGATGCCGGTCTCAGGTTGTGACACGCCGATCCCGGGCCAAAGGAGCGGGATGCCCGATTCGGTCCCGGGCGCGGGGGCGACGACGTCCCGACCTGCGTCGCCCGGAGCGGGAAGAGCCGGATGGGAGAGCGCGTGACGGAGATCTTCCTCGGCCCCTTCGGCATGCAGAGCCCGTGGCCGCACCGGCGCCCGCACGTCGACATGTTCGACGACCTCGTCGCCCAGGCGCAGCGGGCCGAGGCGCTCGGCTTCGACGGCGTCGCCCTCACTGAGCATTCCTTCTGGTACGACGGCTACTGCCCCTCGCTGCTGCCCGTCCTCGCCGCCGTCGCCCAGCACACCACCCGGCTGAAGCTCATGACCGGGGCGCTCCTCCTCCCACAGCACGACCCCCTCAAGGTCGCCGAGGAGGCCGCCGTCGTCGACCGCCTCTCCGGGGGGCGTCTCGTCCTCGGCTTCGGCGCCGGGTACCGGCCCGAGGAGTTCCTCGGCCACGGAGTCCCCGAGGGCCGCTGGGGAGCCCGTTTCCTGGAGGCCGTCGAGGTGGTGCAGGCCGCCCTCGCGCGCGAGACGTTCTCCTACGAAGGCGAGTTCTACCGATACGACGACGTCTCGATCCCGACGCGTCCCGTGCAGTCCCCGCCGCCCATCTGGGCCTGCGGCGGCTACACCGACTGGATGGCGAAGGCGGCCGGACGCCGGGGTTGGGCCTACTGCTCGACCGGCGGCATCGCCGCGGACGACTTCTCGATCTACGACGCCTACAGGGGAGCCGCCGAAGCCGCCGGGCGCGACACGGCCGCGCTCCGCCGGGGGCTCTTCCGCGACGTGATGGTGATGCCCTCGGAGTTCGAGGCGAAGGCCCTCGCCGAGGAGGACTACTGGCCGGCGATGAAGGACCAGTTCATCGGTTTCGGCTTCCTGAAGAACATCCTCACGAACCCGGACGGCTCTGCGCTCACAGACCTCCCTGACGCCTTCAAGGACATGACGGTGACGAGCCCCCGCAACCCGGTGGGGACGCCGCCCCAGGTGCGCGACATGCTCACCCCCGTGCGGGATGCCTTCTTCGACCTCCTCCTCATCCGCACCTCGTGGGCGAACTTCCGGGCCGACCGTGCCTTGGCGGTCATGGAGACCTTTGCCGTCGAGGTCGTCCCGTGGCTGCGGGAAGCGGCTGCCCCGGCCGAGCATCCGACGCTCGCCCCCCGGGGGGTGGATACGTGAGAGTCGGCCTCCTCTACGGCCTCGGCCCTGAGGACGACTACGTCGGCGCCCTCGCCCAGGTCGAGGAGGCCGACCGCCTCGGCCTCGACACGGTCCTCTTCGAGGAGCACCATGGCGTCCGGGGCGCGCCGTGCCCGGGACCTCTCGTGGCCGCCGCCGCCGCCCGCACCTCCGCCATTCGCGTGGGCAGCGCCAACCGGCACCTCCACCTCGAGTACCCCGTGAACTGCGCGGAGGACTTCGCTGTCACCGACGTCGTGAGCCGCGGCCGGGTGATACTCGGCGTGTCGCCGGGCGAACGGCCCGAGGACTTCCGGGCGGCGGGCGTACCTTGGGACGAGCGCGACAGCCGCTTCCGGGAGGCCGTGGAGCTCGTGCGCACCGTCTGGACGCAAGGGCCCGTGCAGTTCGTGGGCGATCACTACCGCTTTCCCCTTTCGGCGGAGGGCGGGCCGGGCTGGCGGCGGGAACCCGCGGGCGGCCCGTACCTCGACCAGTGGCGGCGGGGCCAGGTCGTCCCTCAGCACCTCCCGGTGCTGCCCCGGCCCGTGCAGATCCCGCACCCGCCCATCTGGGTGTCGGCCTGGGACCGCGACACGATCGAGTGGGCGGCCGCCCGGGGCCTCACCTGGATGTGCTCCCCGCTGGAGACCGGCGAGGAGGCGGCGGAAAAGGCAGCGTGGTACGCGGGGGCGCTCGCCTCCGCCGGCCGGGACGCGAACGAGGTCGGCCTTGCCGTGGCGCGCGAGGTGTTCCTCCACGAAGACGGCGACCGGGCCCGGGAGCTCGCCCTCGGCCCGCTGCGCGCCCACGTGCAGGCCGCGGCCGCGGAGGCGGCGGCGTCGGGAATCGAGGCCGCCAGGGGCCTGGCCGCCGCGTCCGGGATGGGCGACGACGACCTTCTCGCCGGTGTGGCCCTCGTGGGCACCCCCCTCGAGGTGCTCGACCGTGTGCGGGCCCTGCAGGGGGACGCCGGCTTCACACACCTCGTGGCCCGTGTGCATCTCCCCGGGCGCTCCCACCTCGACTGCGTAGGGAGCATCCGCCTCCTCGCGTCCCAGCTCCAGACCCGGCTGGTGGCCTGATGGACCTCCGCTTCGCCGCCGCCGACGAGGCCTACCGGGAGCGTCTCCGCGCCTGGCTGGCGGAGAACCTGGGTGTCATGCAGGCCGCCGATCTCGGGTCCGTGGCGAAGGCGGGCGGCAGGATCATGGACGTGATCCGGGCCGCCCGTGCCTGGCAGCGTCACCTCTACGAGGCGGGATACGTCGGTCTCGCCTGGCCGACGGAGTGCGGCGGCCACGAGGCCACCCTCACCGAGCAGGTGATCGTGGCCGAGGAGCTCGCCCGGGCGCAGGCGCCCCTGCTGATCAACACGATCGGCCTCACGATCCTGGGGCCCACTCTCGTGCGCCACGGCACCGACGAGCAGCGCCGCCGCTTCCTGCCCCGGATCCTCACGGCGGAGGACCTGTGGTGTCAGGGCTTCTCCGAGCCCGGCGCCGGCAGCGACCTCGGCGCCCTCGCCACCAGAGCGGAGGCCGACGGCGACTCCTTCGTCGTGAACGGCCAGAAGGTGTGGACGTCGATGGGGCCCGTCGCCGACTGGTGCTTCCTGCTCGTACGCACCGACCCTGCCGCGCCCCGGCGCGACGGCATCAGCTACCTCCTCTGTGACATGGCCACCCCTGGGATCGACGTGCGACCCCTGCGCAACGCCGGTGGCGGCATTCACTTCTCGGAGCTCTTCCTCACCGACGTCCGCGTCCCCCGGAGGAACCTCGTGGGGGACCTCAACGGCGGCTGGGCGATCGCCCGCACCACCCTGGCCCACGAGCGCAGCGGCCTCTCCACGGTCGCGTCCCTCGAGGAGCACCTCGGGCGTCTGCGGGGCGCCGTGTCCGGCCTGCCCGCCGCGGCCGACCCGTCAGTGCGCCGGGCGCTGGCGCAGCGCTGGATCGAGGTCGAGGGCCTCCGCTACCTGGGCTACCGGGCGCTGTCGGAGCAGCTTGCCGGCCGGGAGCCCGGTGCCGAGGCGGCCGTGGGCAAGCTCTTCGCCACCGAGACGCGGGGCCGCATCATGCGTACGGCGCTCGACGCGGAGGGCCCCCTCGCCCAGGTGGCGAAGCGCTCCCCTCACGCCGTGGAGCGGGGCCGCTGGCAGGCTCTCTACTTCGACGCCCTGGGCTACGCGATCGGGGGCGGCACGAGCGAGATCATGCGCAACGTGATCGCCGAGCGGGTCCTCGGCCTGCCTCGTGGGGGGGACTCCGTCCCCCCTACGACCCCCCCCTCTCCTGACCGTGTGCCGCAAGAGGCCGGTCCGGGCGGGCAGAGCCCGCCCTCACGCGGCGCGCCGTCGTCCCCCTTCCCGGACCGACCGGCGGAGGGCTGACGGTGGACTTTTCGCTCTCCCCTGAGCAGGTGTCCCTGCGGGACGCCGCCCGGGGCTGGATCGCCGCCCGGTGGTCGCCGGAGCGGATGCGCCAGGCCCTCGACCGGCCGCCGGCGGAGATCCCGGAGGGGCTCTGGCGGGAGGTCGCCGCCATGGGCTGGGTGGGGATCGCCGTGGCCGAAGACTGCGGCGGTTCCGGCGCCGGCACGGTGACAGCCGCCGTCCTCGCCGAGGAGGCCGGACGCGGACTCCTCCCGGGCCCGCTCCTGTCCGCCCTCGCCGCCGCCGCCGTGGTCGAGCGCGGCGGCGACGACGCCCAGCGCAAGGCCCTCCTCCCCGACCTCTGCGCCGGCGGATGTCGCGTGACCGTGGCCGTGGAGGAGCCCGGTGCCACCTGGGGGCGCGACCCGGTGGGCGTCCGGGCCCGGCGGGACGCAGACGGCGACGGCTGGATCCTCGACGGCACGAAGATCCTCGTTCCGGACGCCGAGGCCGCGGACACTGTCCTCGTGAGCGTCGCCACCGCCGAGGGTGCGGGCGTCTTCGCCGTTCCCGCCCACGCACCCGGTGTCGCCGTGACCCCGATGCGCCGTCTCGACGCCCAGTCGATCGCCGAGGTCCGTCTCGACGGCGTCGTCCTCCCCGCCGGGGCGGCCCTCGCCGGGGACCGCGGCTCCCTGGGCTCCGGCCTCGACGCCTACACGGTCCTTGGCGCCGCCGACCTCCTCGGTGTGGCGGAGTGGGCGCTCACGACCACCACCGCCTACGCGAAGGAGCGGGTGCAGTTCGAGCGTCCCATCGGGAGCTTCCAAGCCGTGTCGCACCGTCTCGCCGACGTGTGTGTCGCGGTCGAGATCGGTCGTGGCCTCGTCTACGGGGCCGCTCTCGCCCTCGACGAGGGCCGCCCCGACGCCCCCGTCCTCGTGTCGGCGGCGAAGGCCTGGACGAGCGACGCCGCCGTGGCCGCCACCGAGGCCGCCCTGCATCTCCACGGCGGCATCGGCTTCACCTGGGAGCTCGACGTCCACCTCTACTTGCGCCGCGCCCGGGCGGGAGCAGTGTCCCAGGGCACCGCGGACGTCCACCGCGACCGCATCGCCGACCATCTGGAGCGCGTCCGCACCGAGGAAGGGGAGTCATGAACGCCACGCCGGGCAGCGGGACCTTCGCCCACCTCTTCTCGCCCCTGAGGGTGGGGCCGATGACTGTGCCGAACCGCATCGCCGAGACCACCAACACCATCATGGCGGGCCGTCTCGACGGCATGGCCGACGACACGTTCACCGCCCACCACGTGGCCAAGGCCAAGGGGGGCACGGGCTGGATCGGCAACGAGACCTGGCTCCTGAACCTCCCGATGCCGAACGAGTCCGCGGACGAGTTCTTCCCCGGCGCCGGGGCCATCCGCATCCCGCTGTACCTGATGCCGGACTTCGTGCCTCGCCTCGCCCGCTTCGTGGACGCCGTCCACGACGCCGGCGCCGTGGCCGTGTTCCAGCTCACCCTCCTCAACTTCACGATGGCGGCCTCCGCCGTGCCCGTCGCCGAGGCGTACGACTGGGTCCCGCACGCCCTCGCGGAGGACGAGATCGAGGCGATCGTGAACACATACGCCCTCGCCGCCGGCCGTTTCCGGGACGCGGGGGCCGACGGCCTCGAGATCCACTGCGCCCACGAGGCCCTGCCCCAGACGTTCCTGTCCCCGGCGACGAACAGGCGCGAGGACCGCTGGGGCGGGGATCCCCGGCGCCGCACCACGTTCGTGACCGAGACCCTTGCCCGCGTGAGGGCCGCGGTCGGCGAGGGCGTCGCGCTCGGCGTGCGGATCTGCGGGCAGGAGTCCCGCGAGGGCGGCTACGACCTCCTCGGCATGCGCGAGATGATCACGTACGTGGCCGAGGCCGGGAACCTCGACTTCGTGGACGTCGACGTGGGCCACTCCAACGGGGTGCCCCCGTACGTGCAGCCCTCCTACTACGACCACGGTGAGTTCGCCGAGGTGGGCCGGGCGATCCGGGCGGACGTGTCCCCGATCCCGGTGCTCTTCGCCGGGCGCGTGAACGACCCCGTCTTCGCCGAAGGGCTCCTCGCCAAGGGCTTCTGCGACCTCGTGGGGATGACCCGGGCGGGCATCGCCGACCCCGACTTCCCCACCAAGGCCCGCGAGGGCCGCCTCGCCGAGATCAGGCGCTGCATCGGGTGCAACCGCTGCATCGGCGAGAGCGTGCACAGCTACGCCCCGCACTTCTTCAAGAAACCGGTGTGCTCGGTGAACCCGGTCGTGGGCAACGAGGCCCTCTGGGACCTCGCGTTCCGCAAGGCCACGGCACCGCGCCGGGTGGTCGTCGCGGGCGGCGGCCCCGCCGGCCTCGAGGCCGCCCGGGTGGCGGCGATGCGGGGCCACGAGGTCATCCTTCTGGAAGGGCGGGACGCCCTGGGCGGCCAGGTCCGCCTCGCCGCCCGGGCGCCGGGGCGCGACGCCTTCGAGGACTTCGTGTACTTCCAGGACGGCCAGATGAAGCTCCTGGGCGTGGACGTGCGCCTCGGCGCCGCCGTCGACGCCGGGGGGGTCCTCGCCCTGGAGCCCGACGCCGTCGTCGTCGCCACCGGCTCGCGGCCGCTCCCGGCGGGCGTCCCGGGCGCGGGTGCCCCCCATGTCGTGCAGGGCTGGGACGTCCTCGAAGGCACCGCTGAGGTGGGGGAGCGCGTTGCGGTGGTCTCCCAGGAGGACCACCACGAGACGCCCAACGTGGCGGACTTCCTCGCCGCCGCGGGCAGGTCCGTCACGCTGTTCCACAGGTGGACGCAGGTGGGAGCCCAGGTCGACCGGTACACGATCGGGACGATGATGCGCCGCCTCGAGGAGGGCGGTGTGGAGATCTGCGCCGGCCTCCGCCTCGCCTCCGTCGACGGCGGTCGCCTGGAGCTCCGGTCCCCGTACACGGGCGCCCTCCACGTCCGGGACGGTTTCGACACCGTGGTGCTCGTGTACGGCTCGGCGCCCGACGACCGCCTGTACCGGGAGCTGCAGGGGAAGGTGGAGCGCCTCCACCTCGCCGGTTCGGCGTGGGTGCCGCGGCGCATCGCGGAGGCGACGGCGCACGGCATGCGCGTGGGACTGGAGGTGTGACGCCATGAACGAGGATCAGGACGCCCGCCCAGGGACGGACGGCGGCCCGGGCAGCGCGGGCCGGCTCCCCCGGCCCGGACCGGTATCGGGCGGGGCGGCGGGAGGCGAGGGGGGGCCCGCGGCGGGGAGCTCGCTCCCCCCCGCGATAGACGTCATGAACCACCTGCTGGAGGTGCGTCGCGACCTGGCCGGGAACCCGTTCGCGTACCGCGAGTTCCAGATCATGTTGCAGACGACGTTCAAGTCCCTCACGAAGCCCCGGCCGGCTCCCGCCGACGGGGCGGGCGGGAAGAGCGGGAGCGGGGGCGGCGGGTTCATGCTCTCCGGGCACGCCAGCACCGCCGAGTGCGTGGCCGACATGGACACCCTGGGCTACGGCCACGTCGTCGTGTGCGCCACGAAGATGTGGTCGTACCACTACCACCACGAGCTCATCATGGACTACCCCGTGGAGGCTGTGGCCGAGGCCGTGGCGGAGTCCGGGGGTCGCATCGTGGGGGCGGCGTCCTACAACCCGTTCCGCATCACCGAGAGCGTCGCCGAGGTGGAGCGTTGCGTGCGCGACTACGGGTTCCGCTACGTCTGGTTCCACCCGCTCTCCTTCGGCCTGGCCCCGAACGACCGTCGCTTCTACCCGCTGTACGCCAAGTGCGCCGAGCTCGACGTCGCCGTGGGCTTCCAGGTGGGCCACTCCGCGGAGGTGCTCCCCTCGGACGTGGGCCGGCCCATGCTCGCCGACGACGTCGCCATCGAGTTCCCCGAGCTGCGCATGAACCTCTCCCACACAGGCTGGCCCTGGGTGGACGAGTGGTGCTCGATGCTGTGGCGGCACCCGAACGTGTACGGCGACATCTCCGCCTACTACCCGCACAGCCTCGACGACCGCCTCGTGGCTTTCATGGACTCCTCCCGGGGCCGGGACAAGGTCCTCTTCGGCACGAACGGCCTCGGCCTCGGCCGCTGCAGGCAGGAGTTCCTGGAGCTCCCGATCCGGGAGGAGACGAAGCGGATGGTCCTGCACGACAACGCCGTTCGTTTCCTGAAGCTCGACGAGAACGACGACAGGGGAGCCTGAGATGGCGTTGCGCGAAGGGGAAGTCTGGGGCGAGGTCACCGAGGCGAGCCTCGGCCGTCTCCTGGAGCGCAAGGGCGTGAAGCGGGGGGAGCGTCAGTCGATGTTCGCCGTCGGCGACGACGACGCCCCCGCTGCACCGCAGGACTGGAGCTTCTTCGCCGTCTCGCCCGAGACGGCCGGGCGCCTCGCCCGCGGCATCGCCGACATGAACAAGCTCTACCTCGACGCCGGTTATGCCGCCGCCTCGATCTGGGGGCGGACGATCCTGCCGCCGGCGTCGCTGTGCTGGACGCAGACGATGAACGGCGCCACCGAGGGGTTCCCCGGCTGCCACACGATCTGGCGGGGCGTGGAGTGGGAGTCGGAACGGCCCATGTTCGCCGGGGACGTCTTCAAGTCCCGGAGCTACCTCACCGACGCCCGCATCGTCGACAGCGAGTTCGCCGGCGGCGGCCGGGCGGCGGCCACGCAGGACTACGAGACCGAGACGTTCGACCTCGCCGAGAACTACGTCGGCACCTATCGCACGTTCTGGCACCGCTTCAGCCGCTCCAAGGCCGCCGACAAGTCCAAGTACGCGGGCCAGGGCGGCCACGTGTGGACCGACGAGGAGCTCGAGGAGGTCTGGGCGGAGTACGACGAGTTCAACCTGAAGAACCGCCGCGGCGCCGAGCCGCTCTACTGGGAGGACGTCGCCGAGGGCACCGACGTCCCCCACATCGTCAAGGGCCCGCTCACCCTCACGTCCAAGATCGCCTTCGAGATGTGGGCGGGCGCGTTCGGATGGTTCGTGGGCCACGAGCTCGCCCGCAAGCTCTGGGCCAAGAAGCCGAACCTGCCGATCCGCAACGAGGAGAACGTCCCTGAGCCGCCGGTCGCCATCCACTGGACGAACGAGCGCTGTCAGAAGTACCTCGGGATGCCCGGCGCCTACGAGGCGGGCTTCGAGCGCATGAACTGGTTCTGCCAGCTCCTCATGAGCTGGACGGGCGACCACGGCATGATCCGCAAGGTCTCCCTGCAGTTCCGGGGCTTCCACTGGCAGGGTGACGCCGTGCGTCTCTTCGCCACCGTGAAGGCCAAGCGGGTCGAGAGCGGTCGCCGTCTCGTGGACCTCGACGTCTGGACGGTCGCCCACCCGCGGGGCGAGCGCACCACGGAGGGTTCCGCGGTCGTGCAGCTCCCGTCCCGGGACGACGCGGCGCCGGTGTGGAGCGAGGCGGGGTCGTGACGGGGGGAGCGCTGCACGGCCTCCGTGTGGTCGAGGTGGGGACGTACGTGGCCGCGCCGTTCGCCGCCCGCCTCCTCGCCGACCTCGGGGCCGAGGTCGTCAAGGTGGAGGCCCCCGCCGGTGACCCGTTGCGGCGCCTCGGCCCCGGGGCGGGCGACGGCGCGGACGCGGGTGCCGTATTTGCCTGGCTGCACGCCGGGAAGGCCGAGGTCACGCTCGACCTGGACGACCGCGGCGACAGGGAGCGCCTCGACGAACTCCTCGCCGGCGCCGACGTCCTCTGTGAGAACACGATGCCGGCCGAGCGGGCCCGCTGGGGCCTCGACTTCGACGATCTGGCCACCCGGCACCCGCACCTCGTCGCCGTGTCGCTGTCGCCCTACGGGCGCAGCGGGCCGTGGGCGGAGCGGCCCGGCACCGACCTCACGGCACAGGCGGCGTCGTCCCTGCCCCTCGGCCTCGGCATGCCCGAGCGGGAACCGATCCGCATCCCCTACGACCAGGCGGACTTCCAGACCGGGCTGCACGCCGCCGCCGCCGCCCTTTGTGCGCTGCACGAGCAGCGTCGCTCCGGGCGCGGCCAGGGCGTCGACGTCTCCACGGCCCACGTGATGGGCTACCAGGTGGGCGGCATGTACCTCGTGACGGCGAAGGCGGGGCGGCCCTGGGAGCGGCGGGGCACGCTCCTGCACGGCGCCGTGTACCCCACCGGTTTCTTTCCCTGCCGGGACGGTTTCATCTGCATCGCGTCCCAGACCGCGAAGCAGTGGCAGGCGTTCCTGAAACTGATGGGGGACCCGAAGTGGGCCAAGGACGACGCGCACGCCCGGGACGCCGTCTACCTCGGCATGGTCGACCAGGAGCCCGCCGACGTCCACTTCCGAGACTGGCTGATGCGCTACACGCGGGCCGAACTGCTCGAGATGGCGATGGCCGAGCGCATCGTCCTCGGCGTCGCCCAGACCGTCGACGAGGTCCTGGACAGCCCCCAGCTCGCGTCCCGCGACCTCTGGGCGGACGTCGGGGGCGTCCGTGTCCCGAAGCCCGGCTACCGCCTGTCGGCGACCCCCTCAGGTCTGGGCGAGACGGCCCCGGCCCTCTCCCATGCGGAGCCGGAGCCGGCGCAGGCGGTGTGGGCGGATGGCGACCGGCCGCGTGAGGGGCGGCTTCGCCGCCCCGGACTCGCATCGAGTCGGACGGCGGTCAAGCGGGGGGGTTCCCAAAGGGGGGACGGAGCCCCCCCTTTGAGTCGAGGCCGGGCTCTCGAAGGCGTGCGCATCCTGGACTTCGGGTGGAACTGGGCGGGGCCGATGGCGGGCCAGCTCCTCGCCGACATGGGCGCCGAGGTGATCCGCATAGAGACGTCCAAGCGCCAGGACCTCATGCGCTTCGTCGACTACACGTCATGGTTCTTCTGCCACACCAACCGCTCCAAGAAGTCGGCCCTCTTCAACGTCGCGCTCCCCGAGGGGGCGGAAATGGTGCGGCGCCTCGCCGCCACGGCGGACGTCGTCATGGACAACTTCGCAGCGGGAGTCATGGCGAAGAACGGCCTCGCGTACGCCGACTTGAAGGCGGTGAAGGACGACGTCGTGGTGGTGTCGATGTCGATGGCCGGCCAGGAAGGTCCGTTGCGGGACATGCGCGGGTTCGCCTCCATCGCCACGGGGTATTCGGGCCTCGAGCTCATGGTGGGCTACCCGGAGGACGCCACGGCGACGGGCCTCCTGCCCTTCGGTCTCGGCGACACCACGATGGCGATCCAGGGTGTGATCGGCACGCTCGCCGCTCTCCGGCACCGGGACGAGACCGGTGAGGGCCAGTTCGTGGACGTGTCCCAGATCGACTCGGCGGCGGCCACCATGGGCGAGGCGCTGGCGGACTTCCAGCTCACCGGGAACGTGCCCGGAGCGCAGGGGAACCGCCACCCCTGGTTCTTCCCGCACGGCGTCTACGCCGCTGCCGGGGAGGAGCGCTGGGTGGCCCTCGCCGTGCGGGACGGAGCGGAGTGGGCGGCGCTCTGCGGTGTGCTCGGTCGCCCGGAGTGGGGGGAGGACTCCGCGCTGGCGGCGGCGGCCGGCCGCCGGGCGCGGGGCGCCGAGATCGAGGGCGCCGTCGGGGCCTGGTGCGCCGGGCGGGACCGCGACCGCGGTGCTGACACCCTTGCCGCCGCCGGCGTGCCCGCCGCCCCCGTCCTGGAGCTCGCCGAGCGCGACGCCCACCCCCAATTCGCCGGGCGGGGCTTCACGTGGCGACACGACGCCGAGGGCTGGGACCCGTGCACCGTCTACGCCACGCCGTGGGTGTTCACCGAGACACCGGCGGAGATGGTGCGCCCCACCCCCCTGCTGGGCGAGCACTCCGGCTACGTGTACCGGGACCTCCTCGGCCTCGGTGACGGAGAGATCGCCCGGCTCCGGGCGGACAAGGCCCTCTTGTGAGCGGTCTCCCCGCTTCGCTCCCCAGAACGGGGCGCCGGCGGGGGTGGGCGGCGTGAGAGCGGGTGGCGCCGGGGCCGGTGCCGGGGCGGGCACGCTGGGGAGGCTCCTCGTCGGGGCGGCGGCGGCGCATCCCGGGCGGACGGCGCTGATCGCGGGTGACGCCCGCCTCACCTACTCGGAACTCGCCGCCCTCACCGACCGCTACGCCAAGGCCCTCCTGGCGGCGGGGGCGAACAAGGGCGCCCGCGTCGGCCTCCTCGTGGAGAACACCCCGGAGTGGGTGGCGGCGGCGTTCGGGGCCGTGTCCATCGGCGCCCTCCTCGTGCCCGTGAGCACCTACTCCCGCGGGGACGACCTCGAGTTCCAGCTCCGCCATGCCCGGGTCACGCACCTTCTGACGTCGGCTGGGTTCCTGGGCAACGACTACCTGGCGATGCTGGCCGCGGTGCGCGCCTCCCTGCCCGCCCTGCGCCTCGTGGGCGTCCGTAACGGGGGCCGCCGCCTCCCCCGGGGCACTATCCGCTGGGACGAATTCCTCGCCGCCGGCGACGACGTGGGCGACGACTCCCTCGCCGCTGCCCGCCGGGCGGTGCACGCCGCCGACGACGCCTACCTCCTCTACACGTCCGGGACGACCGCCCGGCCCAAGGGGGTGCTCCTCACCCACGACGCGGTCACCGCCAACGGCGTCCGCATCGGCGACCACCAGGGTCTCATGCCCGAGGACGTGGTCTGGTTCTACTTCCCGCTGTTCTTCTCCGCGGGGTGCGTGAACGTCCTCCTGGGCACCCTCTCCCACGGCGCCGCCCTCATCCTCCAGGACGTCTTCGAGCCCGGCGCCGCCCTTGGCGCCATCGAGGCGGAGAAGGCCACGGCGTGGCACATGTGGCCCCACACGCTGAAGGCCCTCATGTCCCACCCGGACTGGGAGCGGCGCGACCACTCGCGCCTCCACAAGGGCACCGGCCCCTACGACCTCGTCGTGGGGGCCGAGGCGCCCGACGGCCTCGGGGGTGTGAACATGTACGGCCTCACGGAGACGGCCACGGCGTTCTCCTGCACCCGGGCGGACGACCCCTCCGCGGTGCGCCTGCGCACGCAGGGCTTCGTGTTCCCCGGCAACGAGGCGAAGATCGTGGACCCGGACGTGGGCAGCAGGCTCGCCGACGGCGAGGAGGGCGAGATCTGCGTGAAGGGCCGCACCGTGATGCGGCGCTACCACGACGTCGACCCGGCCGAGACCTTTGACCACGAGGGCTTCTTCCACACCGGCGACCTGGGCAGCATCGACGGCGACGGACGCCTCCGCTGGGTGCGGCGCCTCAAGGAGACCATCAAGGTGGGGGGCATCAACGTGAGCCCCGCCGAGGTCGAGGCGGCCCTCGTCCGCATCCCCGGGGTGGACGCCGCCTACGTCTTCGCCGTCCCCGCCCGGGAGCGGGGCGAGGAGGTGGGCGCCGCGGTCGTCCCGGCCGACGGCGCCCGCGTGCTGGCGGCGGACGTCCTCGCCCACTGCCGGGAGCACCTCCCGGCGCACAAGCGGCCCCGGGACGTCCTCGTCCTCGCCGCCGCCGACGTCCCCATGACGGGCAGCGGCAAGGTGCAGCGCTTCGCCCTGCGCGACACCCTGCTCGCCCACGGGGAGCCCGGAAGCCCCCCGTGATCGCGTCTCCCACACCGAACTGGGCGCGCTGCGCGTCACATGTGACAGTGAGCGCGCCCAGTTCGGATGGGGGGAGGGCCCGTCCGCGGGTATCGGAACCACTGCGGCCCGGGCCGCTCCCGGGCCGGCCGTACACTGCGGGCATGGCGCAGGTTGTGTGGGGCCAGGCGGCCGCCCGGGCGGCCGCGATCGAGTCCGAGCTCGGACGCCTCGCCGGCGTTCTCCGTGACACCCTGGGTGTGGTCGAGGTGTGGGTCTTCGGCTCCGCCGTGACCGGGGGTGTGCACGCCCACAGCGACCTCGACCTCCTCGTGGTGCGTGACACCGCTGTCCCCCCGTCCGAGCGGGGCCCGGCGCTGCACCGGGAGCTGCGGCCCCGGGTACCCGTCGACCTCTTCGTCTACACCCCGGCGGAGCTCGCCGAGGGGGGACGGTTCGTGAGATCCATGCTGCGCGAGGCGAGGAGGGTCCTGTGAGCCGAGACCCGCTCGCCGAGGGCCGCCGCTGGCTCGCGC
>CAYJLW010000045.1:0-6749 GCA_964370965.1 uncultured Acidimicrobiia bacterium
ACGGGAGGGCCCGTCGGGCCGGTCCGACGGGCCCTCCCGTCATGTCCCACGTCTCCCTGAGTCGAGCTGATCGCGTGCAGGATGGAACGTCCGCGTTACGTTCTGCACGCGAACAGTGTTCCGTCCGGGGGCTTCGCGACCCGGCCCTGGACCGGTGCCGATCGCGCCCCATCTGAAGGCCCCCGCTCAGTTCACGGCCTTCTCGCGGCCTTCCCAGAAGGGGGCGCGCAGCTCGCGCTTGCGGAGCTTGCCCGCCTGGTCCCGCGGGAGCTCGTCGACGAACTCCACGGAGCGGGGGCGCTTGTAGTCCGCCAGCCGGTCGGCGAGCCACTCCTTGAGGCCCGCGGCGCTGAGGGCGGCGTGGGGCTTCAGCTCGACGACGGCGTGCACGGACTCGCCGAACTCGTCGTCGGGGATGCCGAACACGGCGGCGTCGGCGATCGCCGGATGGTGGTGCAGGGCGTCCTCGACCTCGGCCGGGTAGACGTTCACGCCGCCGGAGATGATCATGTCCGTCTTGCGGTCGCAGATGTAGTAGTAGCCGTCGTCGTCGACGTAGGCGACGTCCCCCACGGAGACGAGCGCCTCCCCCTCCGGGCCGGTGCGCACGGCGCCCGGCCGGCGGTAGTAGCCCGTGAAGGCGAGGGGGTGGCGGCGGATGAAGAGCTCGCCCGCCTCCCCGGGCGCCGCCTCGGCGCCGTCGTCCCGGAGCACGACGAGCTCCACACCGGGGAAGGGCCGCCCGCAGGACCCGGGCTTGCGGAGCTGGTCCGCCGGCTTCAGCACCGTGTTCACGGCGAGCTCCGTGGATCCGTAGAACTCGTAGAGGACGTCGCCGAGGCGGCGGGCGACGTCCTCCTTGACGGCCTGCGGGCAGGGCGCCCCGGTCGTCACGATCGTGTGCAGCGACGAGAGGTCGAAGTCGGCGAGGCGGTCGCCCAGCGCGAGGAGCCGCTTCACGAGGACGGGGGCCATCACCGTGTAGCCCACCCCGTAGTCCCGGATGGCCGCCGCTGCCGTCTCGGCCGCGAACTTGGGCATGATCACGATCGTGGACCCCACCCCGGTGGCGATCATCGAGAAGCTGAACGGCGCCCCGTGGTACAGGGGGCCGGCGACGAGATGGACGTCGTCGCCGCCCCGGATGTCGAACTCGGCGAGCATGTCGGCGAACCACTTCGCCCGCAGCTCCGCCGACGTGGACCCCGGCTCCCTGTAGGCCCCTTTCGGGTTGCCCGTCGTGCCCGACGTGTACATCATCACGCCGCCGCCCTGGGCCAGCTCCGGGGGCGCGTCGGCGGGGGCGGCCGCCGTCAGCGCCGGCAGGCCGAGGACGCCGCCGCCCGTGCTCTCGCCCGTGGAGATCCACGCCGCCACCCCGGGGCACCGGGGCGCCACGGTCTCGACCACGTCGGCGAGCTCCTCGCCGAAGACCACGAAGCGGGCCTCGGCGTCGTTCACGATGTAGGCCACCTCGGGCGCCGTGAGGCGGTAGCTCACCGGCACCGTGGTCACGCCCAGGGTGTCGTCGGCCGCGGCGAGCAGGAAGCGCTCGATGCCGTTGTGCAGGTAGCCGATCACCTTGTCTTCCCGGCCCACGCCGAGGCCGACGAGGGCGTTGGCGACGCGGTTCTTCGCCGCGTTGTACTCCGCCCACGTGAGGGTGCGGGGGTCCCCGGCGTCGAGGGGGAGCGCGACGAGAGCCACGTTGTCGGGCTTCACGGCGGCGTGGATGGCGACGAGGTCCATGAGCTCTCCCGCGGAGGTCGGCACGGCGCCCCCGGCGCCGGATCACCCATTCTGGCGCGCCGGTCCCAGCGGGGCCCCGTCGTCGGCAAGTGGCCGCAACTACGCTGGGCGGGCCCGGGTCGCGCGGAGGGGTTTTCATGGCGTTGACTGCGATGCGCTTCGACATGCGGGCGCCGGACTTCGGGGCGCCCACGGCGGACCTCTACCGCGCCGCCCTCGACATGGCGGAATGGGCCGACGAGGCCGGCCTCCCGGCCGTCGTGCTGTCCGAGCACCACGGCGCGGACGACAACTACTTGCCCTCTCCGCTCACGATGGCGGCGGCGATCGCCGCTCGCACCCGTCGGATCCAGATCTTCGTCACTGTGCTCGTGCTCCCGCTGCACGACCCGGTGCGTGTCGCCGAGGACAGCGCGGTCGTGCAGACTCTGAGCGGCGGCCGCCTCAACCTCACGTTCGGTGTGGGCTACCGGCCCCACGAGTTCGAGATGTTCGGCGTCCCCATGCGGCGCCGGGGCACCCTCCTCGAGGAGTACGTCGGGATCCTGCGGCGGGGCTGGAGCGGCGAGGAGGTCGAGCATCGGGGCGCGCAGTTCCGCGTGACGCCGGTTCCGGCGCCCCGCCCCCCGCTGGTGCTCCTGGGCGGGGGCTCGGAGGCGGCGGCCCGCCGGGCGGCCCGGATCGCCGACGGGTTCCTCCCGATCCTCCCCGAGCCCCACGTCGTCGCCGCCTACCACGACGAAAGGGAGCGGCTCGGCCTCGGGCCCGGCGTCGTCATGGGGACAGCAGCGGCGGGCTTCGTGTACGTGGCCGAGGACGTCGAAGCCGCCTGGGACGTGATCGGACCCCACGCTCTCGACGACGCCCGCTCCTACGGGCGCTGGACCGACGGCAACCCCGGGGCGGTCGCCTACGCCGCCTGCGAGACCGTCGAGGACGTGCGGGCGTCGGGTCTGTACCGCGTCCTCACGCCGGACGAGTGCGTGGCCTACGCGGAGGGACTGGGCCCGTTCGGGACCATCCAGTTGCACCCCCTCATGGGGGGCCTCGACCCGGATTTCGCCTGGGAGGGACTCCGTCTGTTCCGCGAGCGGGTCCTGCCGCGGCTTTGAGGGTCCGGGCGCCCGCCCTCCTGGCAGCCGTCTCCCTGATCGCCGCCGTCGCGGCGTGCGGGGGAGCAGAGACCCGCGACCGCGACGCGCGGCGGCCGTCCCGCCCTGCCTCCCCCCGGCCGTCCCCCCCGGCGACCCCGGCCCCGGCGGCGCGTTGCGTGCTCGCCCCGCCGCCGACCGGGATCTACTTGGCGGCCTTCCCCGACTTCACCAGCGACGAGCGCAACGAGGACGACGTCACCGCCGCCCACGTCGACGACTTCGAGCGGGTCGCGGGCAAGGCCGTCGTATGGGCGTACTTCTCGGATCACTGGTACGACGGCATCCACTTCCCTGCCGCCGAGGTGGACGTCGTCCGCCGCCACGGGGAGGTCCCCTTCATCCGCCTCATGCCCTGGGCGCGGGAAGGCGAGGATCGCCCCAGCCGGTACCCGATGCGGGACATCGTCGACGGCCGCTTCGACGCCGACCTGCGCGCCTGGTTCCGGGCCGCCGCGGCGGTGCCGGGCCCGCTGCTGGTGGAGTTCGCCGCGGAGGTGAACGGCGACTGGTTTCCGTGGAACGGCCGTTGGAACGGGGGCGAGTCGGCGGGCCCGGAGCGGTTCCGGGCCGCCTACCGCCATCTGGTGGACCTCTCCCGCCAGGAGGCCGCCCGCAACCTCACCTGGTTCTTCCACGCCGACGTGTCCTCCGTGCCGGACGAGGGCTGGAACCGCATCGAGGCCTACTTCCCCGGTGACGACGTCGTCGACTGGGTCGGCCTCAGCGTTTACGGACCCCAGGGGGCGGAGGAGGCGGAGAGCTGGGAGACGTTCGCAGCGATCCTCGACGGCGACGACGCCTACCACCGGGTCGCCGAGATGACGGCCAAGCCCCTCGCTGTCCTCGAGACGGCCGTCGTCGAGGGGAAGCCGGGCGCCAAGGCGGTGTGGATCCGTGATCTCTTCGGGGCCCTGTCGGCCGGGAGGTACCCGCGGGTGAAGGCCGTGGCGTGGTGGCAGGAACGCTGGGAGGCGGACGACGGGCCCCATGATCTCCGTATGAACTCGACGCCAGAGGCGGAGCAGGCCTTCCGGGACGCCGTCGCCGTCCCGTACTTCGTCACGACGCCCGTGTTCGAGGGTGCCTGCCCGTAGCCGGACGACCGGGCTTGGCCGGGGCCAGGAACCCGTAGCATCGGACGGACACCACAGGAGAGCCTCTTGGGAGAAGGTCGATTCGTCCCCCAGGCGGGGAGCGGCGCGCGGGCGCGGATCGCGGCGCCGGGACCGTTCCAGGTGATGGTGAAGCCCCGCGGGCCGGTCTGCAACCTCGACTGCACCTACTGCTACTACCTCGCCAAGGAGGACCTCTACCCGGACGGGACCCGCTTCCAGGTCACCGAGGACGTCCTGGAGACCTTCACGCGGGAGTACCTGCGCGCCCACGAGGGCGAGGAGGTGGTGTTCTCATGGCAGGGGGGGGAGCCCACGCTCCTCGGCACGGGCTTCTTCCGCACGGCGCTGGAGCTGCAGCGCCGCCATGCCCGCCCGGGGGTGAGCGTGCGCAACGTCCTGCAGACCAACGGGACGCTCGTGGACGAGGAGTGGTGCGACCTCTTCCGGGAGCACGGCTTCCTCGTGGGACTCAGCATGGACGGCCCCCCGGAACTGCACGACGCCAACCGGGTGGACAAGCGGGGCCGGCCCACTTCCGGGCGCGTCCAGCGGGCGCTCGAGCTGTTCCTGAGCCGCGACGTCGAGTTCAACGTCCTCTGCACCGTGCACCGGGGCAATGCCCGCCACCCGCTGGACGTGTACCGGTTCTTCCGGGACGAGGGCGTGCGCTTCCTGCAGCTCATCCCGGTCGTCGAGCAGGCGGACGGCGGGGTGGGCGAGCACACGGTGTCCCCGGGGGACTGGGGCCGGTTCCTCTGCCGCCTCTTCGACGAATGGGTCCGACACGACGTGGGGTCCGTGTTCGTGCAGCTCTTCGACGTGGCCCTCGAGGCGTGGGTGGGCATGGAGCCGAGCCTTTGTGTGCATGCCTCCACGTGCGGCGCGGGTCTCGTCATGGAGCACAACGGCGACGTCTTCTCCTGCGACCACTACGTCACGCCCGACCACTTCCTCGGCAACGTGGGTGACGTGCCCCTCGGCGCCCTGGCGGCGTCGCCGTTCCAGCGGCGGTTCGGGGCGGCCAAGCGCGATTCGCTCCCCCGGACGTGCCGGGAGTGCCCCGTGCTCTTCGCGTGCCACGGGGGCTGCCCGAAGGACCGCTTCGCGCTCACCCCGGACGGCGAGGAGGGCCTCAACTACCTCTGCGCCGGGTACCGGGCGTTCTTCATGCATGCGGCGCCCCACATGGAGGCCATGGCGGCGCTTCTCGAAGAGGGACGGCCCCCGGCGGCGATCATGGAGACGTTGCGCACGGGCCGTCGCCCGGACGGCGCGACCCCGGGGCGCAACGACACCTGCCCCTGCGGCAGCGGCCGCAAGTACAAGGCGTGCTGCATGGGTTGAGGGGGGCTGCCGCTACATCTGGAAGAGGCGCTGTTTGTCGGGGGCGACCTTGAGGACGACGCGCTCGGACTCGATCGGGTTGGGGTAGGGGATCCCGAAGTACTTCTGGGAGAGGGCGTCGATGTGCGCCCGGGCCTCGGGGCCGGTGGTCGTCTCCACGACGGTTCCGCGGACTTCGGCCCAGTGGAACCAGCCGTCCTTGTCGAGGATCGTGACCGTGACCCGCGGGTCGCGCTGCACGTTCTTGAACCGCTGGCGGTGTACCTCGGTGTTGAGCAGGAGGTGCTCCCCGGCCTCGTCGGCGTCCACCCACAGCGGCATCGACTGGGCGGATCCGTCCGGCATGAACGTGGTGACGACCGCGTAGTTCGGCCCCCTGGCAAGCTCGACGACGCCGGGTTCCAGCATGGTGTACTCCTTCTCGCTCGTCGCCGCCGACTGGCGGCGGTATCGGGTCCGCGAACAAACGCGCCGCGGTGCTTGTTCCCGCCACGGTCGACGTGTGAATCGGGTCTCTGCGGGTCCCCTGTCTACACCCGCCGCTGCGGCGGCCGCCGGGCTGACGCGCTCTCGCATGGGCCGCGCGCTTAGACTGCCCGCCGGGCGACCTCAGCTAGTGAAAGGGCTGCGATGCGAAGGGCAGTGTTCCGGATGGCGTTCGTGGCGGCTGTGGGCGGTCTGGTGCTGGGGGCCTGCTCCAAGACCGTCGACACGGCGGACGTCGAGAAGAAGATCGAGAAGCAGCTCGCCGAGGCGAACGGGGGCGACTACAAGGTCGACTGTCCGGACGACGTGAAGTTCGAGGTGGGCAAGACGTTCGAGTGCAAGGTGAGCGGCGACTCCGATGGGACCCTCACGGTGGAGCTCAAGAAGGGCGACCGCTGGGAGGTCGTCGACGTGAAGGAGAAGGGTTCCCCCGCCACCGGGGACGACTCGAGCACCGGTGACACCGGTGACACCGGCGACATGACCGACCCGGGGACCGAGGACACCGGCGACATGACCGACCCGGGGACCGAGGACACCGGTGAGACCACGGACTCGGGCACGGGCGACGTGCCCGAGGAGTTCCCCACCGAGGAGCCCACCGGCTGACGCAGCGCTCTGCCGCCGCCTCTCACGTTCTGGGGAGTCGGGACCCGGGGATCCGGGATCCGGCTCCCCAGAGTCGCGTCCGGGCCGGAGGTCGCCGCCTCATTCATTGAATGACCGGCCATTCACTGGCAGGAGACAGCCCGGCCGGTGGGGAATCTGAGTGCTGTGCCCGCGCCCGGGCCGTACGGCCCAGGGCGCACAGGCCGGGGGCCCCACCCGCCGGCCCCGAGTGACCAACCCCGAGTGACCAACCCCGAGTGACCAACCCCGAGTGACCAACCCCGAGTGACCA
>CAYJLW010000045.1:6849-33989 GCA_964370965.1 uncultured Acidimicrobiia bacterium
CCGAGTGACCAACCCCGAGTGACCAACCCCGAGTGACCAACCCCGAGTGACCAACGGAGTATCACGTCATGGCCGACCGTCTGCTCGCCCTCCTGTTCGCCGTCGCGCTCGCGTCCGGCGGCCTTCCCTCCTCCGGGGCGGCCGTCGCAGTCGCGCCGCCGTTCGCCGTCGACGTCACCCTGCGCGAGACCGCCGGAGTCGCCCGGTCCGGCGAGCTCGTGACGTTCGGCGTTCCCGTGGCGGCCTCCGCCGGCCTCCTCACTACCTCGGGGCTCCGGGTCGCCTCCGGGGGCACCCCGCGCCCGGCGCAGTTCCGTGTCACGTCACGCTGGGGGGGTCCGCCTTCGGACGTCACGAAACCGGCGAGGTGGCTCCTCGTGGACACGCTCGCCGATCTCCCCGCAAACGGGACCGCCACGATCCAGGTCGGGAGCGGAGGGGCCGGGGGCCCGGGGGCGATGGCGGTGTCCGAGGACGCCGCCGCCGTGACCGTGGACACCGGGGCCGGGGTCTACCGCGTGTCGAAGACGGCCGGGAGCGTGCTCGCCTCCGCCCGCTCCGGGGGTCAGGAGCTCCTCGACACCGACGACCCGGCGAACGGGTTCCGGGTGGCGACCCCGGACGGCGACGTGCTCCTCTCCCGCTCCGACGCGGACGTCCTGGCGACCAGCGTCACCGAGACCGGGACCGTCAAGACAGTCGTCCACCAGAGCCTCGAGTTCGACGACGCCCGTCTGAAGGACGAGGCCGCCGAGACGTGGTCTGCGAACGCCTGTTTCACGTGGCTGTACGACTGCGGAGAGCTCCGGCGCTACCGGCTCCGCGTGTCCACGTGGACGACGTTCGTGCGTGACTCCGCTGCGGTGCGGGTGCGCGCCCGCACAGAGAACGTGTCCGTCTGCCCCGTCACCGAGGACGGCGCCAAGCACTGCTGGCTGGAGCATTCCTTGAACTCGTCGCACTGGGACGACCTCTCGCTCCACCTCGGCCTCGCCGCACCCGCCACAACCTGGGAGTCGGGGGCGGCCACGGGGCCGGCGGCGACGGGCGTGTCCGCCTACCAGGACTCCTCCGGGCTGGCGACCTGGGACTACTACAAGAACCTGCCTCCCGTGGGGGACAACGGCTATACGCCCGGCGGGTGGGACCGCTACGGGGCCTTCGTCGACTTCCGGGGGTACCGCACGAGCGTGGCGGGCACGCCTGTGGCCGCCGGGGACCGCATGTCCGGGTGGCTGGCGCTGCACGGCGGCACCCGCACCGCGGCCGTCGCCGTCGCCGACGCCTGGAAGCACTACCCCGTGGCGCTGCGGGGCGCCGTGGGGGGCGGCGCTGTGGAGGCCGGCCTCTACCCGGGGGAGTTCGCCGCCGCCCACTCCATGCGCCCGGGCGAGCGCAAGACCCACGAGGTGGGCCTTCTCCTCGGCGCCGGGTCGCCGGGGGGAGCGCAGCGCATGCACGCCTGGGTCGAGGAACCGGTCCGTTGGGCGTGGGGCCCGGCGTACGCCCTGAGCACCGGTGCCCTCCCCGGGTTTGCCTTGCACGGACTCGAGGCCGACCTCGACCTCTGGAACCGGGCGACAGTGGACGTGTCGGTGAGCGAGGCGCACGCCCCGGGCTGGTGGGCGTCGTCGAGCGTCGTAGAGAACCGCGAGGAGTACGACCACTGGGGCAAGAAGGAGGCGGGCTTCCTCGTGAACGACAACGAGGCCGAGACCGCCACAGACCTCTCGAAGTACAGCCAGTACCAGGGCTTCCTCCGCCAGGCGCTGGCGACGGCCACGGCCGACCCCGCGCTCTCCGACGTCTGGTGGGACCTCGCCGTGGACGCCAACCGCGCCCAGGCCGACGCCGGGTACCTGATGCAGCCTTATGCCGATCCGGAGAACCTCTACCGGGGCATCAACATCGCCCATTGCTTCCACGACAACTCCGAGAACAAGACCTACCCCCGGGGCGGCGGCTTCGGCTGCGACTTCGCGGGTGACGTCGACGCCATGGCGGAGCTCTGGCTCCTCACCGGCTGGGAGCCCGCCGCCGACGCCGTCGAGGCCCACACCGACAACGTCGCCCGGCGCGCCGCCGACCTCGCCGACTACGACAGGGAGGCGCGCCGCTTCGGGTCCTGGATGCAGGTCCTCGTCACCGCCTGGGAGCTCTACGGCGACCACCGCTACCTGGATCTCGCCGTGGGTATGGCCGACACGGCCGCCGCCGGGGACGCCACCCACTACCTGGACTGCCCCTGCCCGGAAGACCCCCCGAACGCCGTGGGCGTGAACAGCAACTTCGCCGGCTGGCTCCTGCGCTCCCTGGGACGCACGGCGGACGCGCTCGACGCCAACGGCGAGGGCGCCGGGGCGGCGGCGGGACGGGTGAAGTCGCTCCTCGCGGCCCACGCCGCCTGGTACGCCGACAAGGTGGTCTTCGCGGCCCCGAACCCGAACGGGACGGGCGAAACCGAATGGGTGGGGCCGTACATGTGGTACACGAACGACACGACGGGAAACAACACCGACCCGACCTCGGCGGGCTACCGGCTCATGGCCGTCGACGGTCTCGCCCTCGCCGCCAAGCACACGGGCGACCCCCGCTACCTGGACGTGGCCGGGAACCTGTTCCGCACCGTGATGAAGATGCCCTTCTACTGGGGCGGATGGCCGCAGTTCCTCTATTCCACGATCAACGACGCCGGGAAGCTCGCCACCTTCGGGGGCTACTACGTCACGGCGGCCCACGGCGCCGAGCCGCCGTCGGCAACGGGCACCGTCGCTCTCGAGCTCGCCGATCTGGGGACGGGCGCCTCGGTCTACAGCCACGCGGGGTCGCTGACGAGCGGCGGCTACGACGTGGTGGCCAACGGCTGGGGTCAGGTGGCGTCCGTGACGGGGACGGGCACCCTGGCGGGGGTCTCCGGCGGGGAGGCCACGGTGGCCCTCGACGTCCGCCGCCTCTGGATCCTTCCGTTGTGTCTCGGGTCGGTCCGGGTCACGGACGCCGGCGGGGGTGTCGACGCCACCACGACCTTCTTCCTCGGGGACGTGGCCCCCGCGCAGGGCGGCGCCGTCGTCAGGGGCGCCCTGGTCGACTTCGGGGCTTGGCGCGTGTACGGCGTCACGGCGACCGTGGGGTAGCCGCCCGTCCCCGGCACGAAGTCCCCCCATCACCCCGTTTGCGACGCATCGTCCCCTCCGTACTAGTGTGTCCCGGTTCACGCCTCAGGGTGATCGGGAGGGTGGGAGATGGAGAAGGCTCTACCGGGCGGGCGGCGTCTGCACCTCGTCGACGTCTCCGCCACCGCGCGGGGCGAGTCCGTGGTCGACGTCTGTCTCGCCGCCCATGCCGGTGCGCTCACGATCGTGTACGGGGCCGGGAGCAGGGTCCTCGTCGACCTCTGCGTGGGCAACGCCCCCGCGGCACGGGGCGTCGTGTACGTCCAGGACGTGCCCGTGGTCGAGGGCGGGCCTTCAGGCGACGCACTCAGGGCGATGGCATGGACCGGCCGCGACGTCCGCCTCCTCGGCGTCACGGGCCGGGACGCCGTCGCCCTGCACCTCCACCTCCTCGGCCTCGGCGGCGACGCGGCGCTGGCGCGCGCCGACGACCTCCTCGCCGAGCTCGACGACGGAGGCCTCGCCCAACGCGACCTCGACGACCAGGCGGACGACGCCCGCTGGCTCCTGGACCTCTACCGGGCACTCGCCGGTGAGCCCCGCCTGCTCCTCGTGGACGACCCCTGGCCCGCGCACAGCACGTCGGTCCTGCGCGCCAGGTACCTCGCGGGCGTCGTGCGGGCCGCCCGGAGCGGCGCTGCGGTGCTCGTGGCGACCAGCGACCCCGTGGCACCGGGGGAGCTGCACGCCCTCGCCCGCGGGATCGACACGCAGGTGTTCCTCCTGCGCCACGGTCGCCTGCAGGACGACACCGCCCGCTACCGGCGGGGACCCCGGCGTCCGGGGGTGTCGCGCGGCTGGCCCGCGGCAGGGCGGGCCGTTTAGGTTTCCGGGATGCAGCCCGAGGCCAGTCCTGGTAAGCCGTGGCCCGGTCCCGGGCCTGCCCGCTACGCGGCTGTCGCCGCCGTGTTCGTGGTCGCCGCTCTGGTGATCGCCCGGCTCTGGCTGGCGGGCGACCTCCACGTCCGGCCCGGTGACACTCGCGCGGCGGCGTCAGCGCGGCCTTCGCCGACCCCTGTGCCCAGTGTCTCACCCTCGGTCGCGCCCCCACCCGCCGGCCCGCCCACGCTGAAGGAGATCTGGGCAGGGTTCCAGCAGTCGACCAGTCTGGCCTTCGCCCCCTCTGACCCGCGGATCTTCGTGCTCGAGAAGGCCGGCGTGGTGAAGGTGGGGACGGCGAAGGACGGTGTCCCGGGCGGGGCTCCGCAGGTCTACCTGGACCTCACGAAGGAGGTGAGCAAGGAGGGCGAGTCCGGGCTCCTCGGCATGGCGTTCCACCCGAAGTTCAAGGACAACGGCCGCCTCTACCTCGACTTCAACGACAAGAAGGGCGACGCCCGCATCGTCGAGTTCACCGTGGATCCCAGGGCGGTGCCGGCCCAGGTGAAGGCTCGTCGCGACGTCTTCTTCGCCGACGACTTCCACCCGAACCACAACGGCGGCTGCCTCCAGTTCGGGCCGGACGGTCGCCTGTACGCCACCCTCGGAGACGGCGGCCTCCCCAACGACCCCCGGGGTATGGCCCAGAAGGACGGCGTCCTCTTCGGGAAGCTCTTCCGGATCGACGTGGACAAGCCGGACGCCCCACCGGAGGTGCTCGCCAAGGGCCTCCGGAACCCGTGGCGCTTCTCCTTCGACCGCAAGACCGGCGACATCTGGATCGGCGACGTCGGCCAGTACCAGGTCGAGGAGGTCGACGTCATACGGGCGGGAACCCCGCCCGTCCTGAACTTCGGCTGGCCCGCCCTCGAGGGCACGCGGGCGAACAAGGGCACAGCTCCCAAGGGCGCCGTGGCGCCCGTGCTCACCTTCGGTCACGGCAAGAAGGGGGCCGCAGTAATAGGAGGTGTGGTCTACCGGGGGCCCGGCTTCCCGGAACTCCAGGGCAGGTACTTCTACGCCAGCTTCCAGACGGGAGACATCTGGACCGTCGATGCCGCAGCGCCGGGTGAGCCCGCCCTCGTCAGCCCCAGCCTCGGAGGGCCGAAGCCCCTGCTCACGTCCTTCGGCCAAGACTCCGAAGGCGCCATGTACGTCTCCACGCTGGATCGTGTGTTCGTCCTCGTGAGCGCCTGAGCCCACCGGGGTCCTGGAGGCCGGTCAGCCCTGCGTGCCCACCTTGAGCTCACGGAAAGGGACGTCGCGGTCGTTGCCCGGTTCCTTCGGGAGGCCGAGGACCCGTTCGCCGATGATGTTGCGCTGCACCTCGTCGCTGCCGCCGTAGATGGACACGGCGGGGCTGAAGACGGCGAGCTCCTGCAGGAGGCCCCCCATGGGGGCGTCCCGGCCCCAGAGCATGGCGCCGGCGCCGAGAAGGGAGAGGCCCGTGTCACGGGAGAGGCGCACGATCTTGCTCATCATGAGCTTGCCGATGTTCGCCTCCGGGCCGGGCTGCCTGCCCGCGGCCTGGGCGGCCTTCGTGCGCAGTGTCGTGAAGCGGCCGATCTCGTTCAGGGAGTACAGGCGGGCAAGGTCCTGGCGGACCACCGGGTCGCCGGAACGCCCCATCTGGCGCGCGACCTCCTGGATGAGCTTCGCGGAACGGCCCGCGAGCGCCGCGGCACCGGCGGCGCCTTGGCCCGGCGAGGCGAAATCGCCCGCACGTTTGTCGAGGCAACCCGCCCGCCGGCCGGGCAGCGCCGTGCCCACCGCGCTGATGCCCCCGCCGGAACCGAGGCCGGCCCGCTCGTTGGCGAGTGTCGTGAGCGCCACGGCCCAGCCGTTGTTGAGCTCGCCGATGCGGGCGGCGTCCGGGACGCGGGCGTCGTCGAAGAAGACCTCGTTGAAGAGGGCCCGGCCCGTCATCTCCTTCAGGGGCCGCACGTCGATGCCGGGCTGGACCATCTCGACGGCGAAGTAGGTGATGCCCTTGTGCTTCGGGACGTCGGCGTCGGTGCGGATGAGGAGCATGCCGAGATCGGCGATCTGGCCGCCGGACGTCCACACCTTCTGGCCGTTCACGACCCACTCGTCGCCGTCACGGCGCGCTCGGCACTGCAGGCTGGCGAGGTCCGAGCCCGCTCCCGGCTCGCTGAACAGTTGGCACCAGGCGTCCTGGCCGGTGACGATCCCCCTGAGGTAGCGCTCCTTCTGCTCGTCGCTGCCGTGGGCGATGATCGTGGGGCCGGCGAGGAGGAGGCCGAGGCCGGCGGGGGGGCCGAGGGCGCCGACAGCGGCGATCTCGGCCACGACGACGTTCACGAGGTCGCGGGAGAGGCCGCGGCCGTACCATTCTCGCGGCCATGTGGGTGCGGCCCAGCCGGAGGTGCCGAGGCGTTCCCACCACTCGGCGACTGTGACGTCGGGGTCCCAGTTGGCCCGCAGCCAGTCGCGGATCTCGGTGGTCACGTCCTCTGTCGAGGGAGCGGTGTCGGGCTGCGACGACGTCATGATCTTCCCCTTCCGGCGCCTTGAAAATGGTAGCAGTGCGAGTGCAAGTTCAACCGGGCGGTGGAGCGACCGAGCGGCAGGGGGCGGCCTGTCGATACGATGCCCGGGGAACACCGAGGAGGTCTCGAGTGACCGAAACCGCTCGCACCGAAACCGCCACCGCCTTCGCCGCTCGGGCGGAAGAGATCGTGAACGACGCCATGCTGGCACTCATGCTCAGTATCGGGTTCCGGACCCGTCTCCTCGACACCATGGCGGGCATGGACTTCTCGACGAGTGAGGAGATCGCCGCCGCTGCCGGACTGCACGAGCGCTACGTCCGGGAGTGGCTGGCGGCGATGGTCACGGGCGGCATCGTGGAGCACGACCCCGCCGCTCGTAGCTATCACCTCCCGGCGGAGCGGGCGGCGTCGCTCACGCGGGCGGCGGGCCCGAAGAACATGGCGGCGTACGCCACGTTCGTGGGCTTCCTCGCCCCCGTCGAGGACCAGATCGTGGACTGCTTCCGCAACGGCGGGGGTGTCCCCTACACCGAGTTCCCGAAGTTCGTGAAGGCGATGTCCAAGCAGTCCCGCGTCCTGTTCGACAACGCCCTCGTCCCCGCGATCCTGCCCCTCGTGCCGGGTCTCGTCGACCTGCTGAGCGAGGGCATCGACGTCGCGGACGTGGGCTGCGGTGCCGGGCGTGCTGTCAACGTCATGGCGCGGGAGTTCCCCGCCAGCCGCTTCGTGGGCTACGACTTCCTCGACGAGGCGGTTGCCGCCGCCCGGGTCGAGGCCGCCGAGATGGGCCTCGCGAACGTCCGTTTCGAGGTGAAGGACGCCGCCACCCTGGACGGCGACGGGCAATTCGACCTCGTGACCTCCTTCACGGCGGTCCACGACCAGGCCCGGCCCCGGGACATGCTCAGGGGCATCGCCGTCTCGCTGAAGCCCGGCGGCGTCTACCTGTGCATGGACTCGGGCCTCTCCAGCGAGCTCGCTGACAACATCGGGCGCCCGTTCGCCCCCTTCCTCTACACGGTGTCCACGATGCACTGCATGACCGTGTCCCTCGCCGAGGGCGGTGAGGGCCTCGGCGACGGCTGGGCGGGGCCGCAGGCCCTGCGCCTGTTCGCGGAGGCCGGGTTCGTATCCGTGGAGAAGCACAACCCTGAGTGGCACGAGGGCTTCGACTACTACGTGTGCCGTGTCGACTGAGCTACTCGAAGGGGGACTTCGTCCCCCCTCGAACTCCCCCCTGGGGACGCGGCCGCCGTCCGGGTCGCGCGCTGTTCCGGCCGGGCGGAGCCCGGCCTTGCGAGCGCGGTCTTCTCGTGGGACGGGCTTCCCTCCGGGGCTCCTCACCTGGCATTGTTGACTGAGCTGTCAACGAGGAGCGGGGACCGCATGTTCGAGTGGAGCGAGCAGCAGAAGATGATCCGCGAGGCGGTACGCCAGTTCGTGGAGAAGGAGGTGGCACCACTCCGGGACGAGCTGGAGTTCGGCGACACGCCACCCTATGACGTTCTGCGCAAGATGGTGCAGACGTTCGGTCTCGACCAGATGGCGACCGAGAGGTTCCGTCGCTCCCTGGAGCGGGAGAAGGCCGCCGCCCGGGGCGAGGAGGTCCCGGGGGACCGGGAGCCCGGCGGCCTCGTCTCGGGCGACATGGCGGGCATGGCCATGATCCCAGTCGTGGAGCTTTCCCGGTACTGCCCCGGGATGGTCACGGCGATGGGCGTGAGCATGGGCCTCACCGCCGGCGCCATCATGTCCAAGGGGACGATCGCCCAGAAGGAGCGCTGGGTGGAGCCACTCCTCACGCTCGAGAAGATCGGCGCCTGGGCGATCACCGAGCCCGGTTCCGGCTCCGACGCCTTCGGGGGCATGCAGGCGAGCGCCGTGCGCGACGGCGACGAGTACGTGCTCAACGGGAACAAGACGTTCATCACGAACGGTCCGTATGCGGACACGGTCGTCTTCATCTGCAAGCTGAACGACGGGAACCCGCCGCCGGAGCGCAAGGTGCTCCACTTCGTGCTCGATTCGGGTATCGAGGGCCTCACGCAGTCCAAGCCCCTCCGCAAGATGGGCATGCACTCCTCGCCCACGGGGGAGCTGTTCTTGGACGACGTCCGGGTGGGCCGTGACCGCCTCCTGGGCGAGACCGAGGACGTCGGGGGCCGCGAGGGCGCCAAGGCGACGTTCACCATGGAGCGCACCGGGGTCGCCGCCATGGCGCTCGGGATCATCGAGCAGTGCCTCGCGCTCTGCGTCGACTACGCCAAGTCTCGGGTGGCATTCGGCAAGCCGATCGGCGACTACCAGCTCATCCAGCTCAAGCTGGCGAAGATGGAGGTCGCCCGGGTCAACGTCCAGAACCTCGTCTTCCGCCAGATCGAGATGTCCGCTGCCGGCCAGTCAATGGACATCGCCGAGGCGTCCGCCTGCAAGCTCTACGCCGCCCAGACCTGCATGGACGTCACGCTCGAGGCCGTGCAACTCTTCGGCGGCAACGGCTACATGGCGGAATACCAGGTGGAGCAGCTCTGCCGGGACGCCAAGGTGCTCCAGATCTACGGCGGCACGGACGAGATCCAGGTCTCTCAGATCGCCCGTTCGCTCCTGGCGTAGGTCCCCCGGCCATCCGCCGCCTTTCGCCGGGCGGGAACCGACGACTCGCGGCACTCGGGCCGATCCGCGCGCCCGACTCCGCATTGCCTCTCCGTCAAGGGCACACCCGAGTCGACCGATTGCCACTAGGAGTGCGCGGTCACTGCCGCGCGCTCCCGGGATTCGGAAGGACTCACCTGCATGTGGCGCACGAAGAGGTCCGCGCCCTGGACCTCCGTGAGCGGCTTCGCCGCGACCCGTCTGGCGGCGGTCGCGGTCCTGGCCCTCGGGGCCGGCCTGCTCGCGCGCCCCTCGTGGTCCGCCTTCAGCGCTACCACCGCGAACGGCACCAACACGTTCGCCACCGCCGCCGACTGGAACCTCGCTCCCACGGCGAGCTTCACCGCCACGGCGGCCTCCGCCTCCCCCCCCACGCAGATGGCCGTGGGGGAGGACCACGTGTGCGCCCTCCTCGGAGGAGGAGCGGTGAAGTGCTGGGGGTACAACGCATCCGGCCAACTCGGTCTCGGGGACACCGCCAACCGCGGCGACGGAGCCGGGGAGATGGGCAACGGCCTGCCCACCGTCGACCTCGGCACGAGTCGTAGCGCCGTGCAGGTGGTGGCGGGGACGAACCACTCCTGCGCCCTCCTGGACGACGGCACTGTGAAGTGCTGGGGCCTCAACGCGTCGGGGCAGCTCGGCCAGGGGGACACGGCGAACCGGGGGGACGCGGCGGGCGAGATGGGCGACGGTCTCGCTGCCGTGGACCTGGGGACCGGTCGGAAGGCGGCGGCGATCTCGGTCAGGGGCGACTTCTCCTGCGCCCTCTTGGACACCGACTCGGTGAAGTGCTGGGGTGACAACACGTACGGCCAGCTCGGTCAGGGCGACACGAACCACCGGGGCGACGCTGCCTCGGAGCTGGGCGACAGCCTCTCATCGGTGAGCCTGGGGACGGGGCGCAGCGCCACCGCGATCAGCGCGGGCGGCTTTCACGTCTGCGCCGTGCTCGATGACGCCACGCTGAAGTGTTGGGGCCGGAACTACGCCGGCCAACTGGGCATCGAGAGCACCAGCAACCGCGGCGACGGCGCGGGTGAGATGGGCGACAGCCTCCCCACCGTGAGTCTGGGGACGGGCCGGACGGCGGCGGACGTGGCGGGGGGGCAGAACCACACCTGCGCCGTCCTGGACGACGACTCGGCCAAATGCTGGGGCCGCAACACCGACGGCCAGTTGGGCTTGGGGGCCACGGATCACCGGGGCGACGCCGCCGGCGAGATGGGCGACAACCTGGCGGCGATCAACTTCGGGTCGGGCCGCAGTGTCGCGTCCGTGGCGACCGGCGGCAACAACAGCTGCGCCCTCCTCGACAACGCCACGGTGAAGTGCTGGGGCTACGGCACCTCCGGCGGGCTGGGCTACGGCGACACGAACCACCGGGGGGACGCCACCGGTGAGATGGGCGACAACCTCCCGGCGGTGGACCTGGGGACGGGACGCAGCGTTCTCCGCCTGGCCGGTGGCAAGCCCATGTGCGCCTGGTTGGACGACGCATCCTTGAAGTGCTGGGGCCTGAACTCCTCCGGCCAGCTCGGCATCGGGAGCTCGAGCAACCGGGGCGACGGTGCGGGGGAGATGGGCGACAACCTGCCCGCCGTGAGCGTGGCGCCCCTGGCCGCCGTCACCCAGGTGGCCGTCAACGAGAGCCACATGTGCGCCCTCTTCGTCGGCGGGGTCGTGAAGTGCTGGGGTGCCAACAGCTCGGGCAAGCTCGGCCGGGGCGACACCAGCGCGCAGGGCAACAACCCCGGGGAGATGGGAGGCGTTCTGCGGACCGTGAGGCTCGGCACCGGCCGGAGTGCGCTGCAGGTGGTCGTGGGGGCAGGCCACTCCTGCGCCCGTCTCGACGACGGTTCGGTGAAGTGCTGGGGCGCCAACACGTACGGCCAGCTCGGTCTCGGCGACACGGCGAGCCGGGGCGACGGGGCGGGGGAGATGGGCGACGACCTCCCGGCAGTGAGCCTGGGGACCGGGCGCACGGCGGCGGCGCTCCATGCCGCGGGCGACTGGACCTGCGTCGTCCTCGACGACGCCACGGTGAAGTGCTGGGGCTACAACGCATACGGCCAGCTCGGCCTCGGCGACACGAGCCACCGGGGCGACGGGGCGGGGGAGATGGGCGACAGCCTGCCGGCGGTGAGCCTGGGGACGGGCCGCAGCGCCGCCGACATGACCACGGGCCGCGACCACGCCTGCGCTCTCCTGGACAACGGCGCACTGAAGTGCTGGGGGCGCAACACGTCGGGTCAGCTCGGCCTCGGCGACACGGGCCATCGGGGTGACGGGGCGGGGGAGATGGGGGACAGCCTGGCGACGGTGGACCTGGGGACGGGCCGCAGTGCTCTCACCGTCGTGGCCGGCGCCGACCACGTCTGCGCGCTCCTGGATAACGCCGCCCTGAAGTGCTGGGGCAGCAGCTACTACGGCCAGCTCGGCTACGGCGACACATCCACGCGAGGGAACGGCGGCGGCGAGATGGGCGACAACCTCCCCGCCGTCGACCTCGGCGCGGGCCGGGCCGCCGCCAAGGTGGTCACCACGGGCAACAACAACTGCGCGCTCCTCGACAACGCGGCGGTGAAGTGCTGGGGCTACGGCACCTCCGGCGGTCTGGGCTACGGGGACACCAACCATCGGGGCGACGGAGCGGGGGAGATGGGCGACAGCCTCCCCGCCGTGGCCCTCGGGACGGGACGCACGGCGGACGAACTCTGGGGAGGCAAGCCGATGTGCGCCGGGTTGGACAACGCCACCCTGAAGTGCTGGGGGCTGAACGCCTCCGGCCAACTCGGCTACGGCGACACCGACTACAGGGGCGACGGGGCGGGGGAGATGGGCGACGACCTCCCCGCCGTGGCCCTGGACAACCTCACGGTGGTCGTGGACGCTTCCGCCTCCAGCGACCCCGACGGTTCGATCGTCTCGTATGCCTGGAGCTTCGGGGACTCGCAGGTGGGCAGCGGCGTGAAGGCCTTCAACACGTACACGTCGGAGGGGACCTGGACGATCGCCCTCGTCGTCACCGACGACGACGCCGCCACCGGGTCGGCCAACACGAACGTGACCAATCCGGACCCGTAGCCGTCTCCGGCGCTGTTTGCGCCCCGCGGGTTCAGCCCGTGCCCGCGAGGGAGCGGTCCTTGGCGACCTCGTCGAGGTCCTCGTACTCCGAACCGGTGTCGGCCCAGTGCTCGAAGCGGATGACCCCGATCTCGGTGAAGCGGTCGCGCAGCCAACCGTCGGCGGCGTCGAGGAGGCCGAGCTTCCTGCAGTTCGGGACGATCTTGGAGAAGAGCATCTCCTGGAAGACGCGGCTCTCCTCGTTGTCCAGCCGGAGCATGATCTCGACGATCTTGCGGGGATCGACGCCCATGCGTTCCCACACCTCCACCTGCATGAAACGGTTGCGCATGGCCACGGCGGCGTCGTAGGCGAACTCCTGGCGTTCCCGGATCTCGGCGGCCGAGAGGCCTGCGTAGACCTCCTGGAGCGAGATGACCCCGAAGGCGACGTGGCGGGCCTCGTCACTCATCACGTAGCGGAGGAGCTTCTTCAACAGAGGGTCTGTGGTCATCTGGTGCATGAACCCGAAGGCCGCCAGGGCGAGGCCCTCGACCATGATCTGCATGCCGAGGTAGGTCATGTCCCAGCGGCTGTCGGCGACGATGCCGTCGAGGAGGAGCCGGAGGTGGCCGTTGACCGGGTAGTGGCCCGACAGCTTCTCGTCGAGATAGCGGGAGAACGCTTCGACGTGGCGGGCCTCGTCGACGGTTTGCGTGGCGGCGTAGTACTTGGCGTCGATCCAGGGCACCGTCCCGACGATCTTGGCGGTGCACGCGAGGGCGCCCTGCTCGCCGTGGAGGAACTGACTGAGCGCCCAGTTCTGGGACTGGACGCCGAACTCGATCCATTCCCGGGGGCCCCACGAGGAGAGGTCGAGTCCCACGTCCCGGGCGACGGTCTCGAAGGCGGCGGCGTCGCGGGCGTCGTTGGCCATCATGGCCACGGCGACCTGTTCCTGGTCGACGTCGAGGGACCAGTCGAGGTCGGTGGCGGCGTTCCACTGCGAGGTCTTGGCCTTCTCGTAGAGGCGCGAGAGGGCCGGCCGGGACCGCTCGTAGTCCCATGTGAAGAGGGTCTCGGCGTCCTGGCGGACGCCGTGGAGGATTTCGTCCGTCGGGGTGGGGGCGACACCGAGGATGACGTCCACCTCGCTCGGGCCGGCGGGGTCCGGGGGGAGGTTCATGGTCGCCATCGTGGTCTCCTGTCCAGGGGGGCACAGTTTACATCTTAAACACACTTTAGGCTGATGCAACTGTCGCAGTGCTGTGCGGAGGTAAGCTTGTCCGGTTGTGCACGTCTCAGAGGAACGCTTCGAGGAGCTCGTCGCAGAAGCGCTCGACCTCGTCCCCGACGAGCTCGCCCGCCACATCGAGAACGTGGTTGTCACCGTGGAGGACCGGCCCACCAAGGAGCAGCTCGGCGGTCGGGCCGGCACGCTGCTGGGCCTCTATCAGGGAGTGACGCTCACCAGCCGGACGCCGATGAACTACGAGGGCGCCCTCCCGGACCGGATCACGATCTTCAAGGATCCGATATCGGCCCTGTCACGCGACGACAGAGACCTCCGCAACATGGTGGCGGTCACGGTCATCCACGAGGTCGCCCACCACTTCGGGATCTCCGACGCCCGCCTGCACGAGCTCGGCTGGGGCTGAGCCCTCGGGGCCCCAGGACACCGATTTGCACGGACTCCGTCTCATGACATGAACTGACGGGAATCCCGGCCGGCTCCGGCGCCGGGGACAACGTGCTCTCGGAGGACGACGACAAATGGCCTCGTTGCTCAACCGGTTGGGGCGGTTCGCCGCCCGCCACCGCCTTCTCATGATCGCCATCTGGGTCGTGGTCGTCGTCGGCGTCGCCGCGGCGAACAGCGCGTTGGGAGGCAAGTACAACGACCGCTGGAAGGTGCCCGGCGCCGAGGCCCAGAAGGCGACCGACCTCCTCGTCAAGACCTTCCCGGCGTTCTCGGGCGGGGACGCCTCAGTCGTGTTCAAGTCGAAACGGCCGCTCCAGGACCCCGAGGTCTCCCAGGCGATCTCACAGATGATCGCCGACGTGTCCCGCCAGCCCCACGTGGGCAGCGTCGTCGATCCGTTCTCGAAGGAAGGCGCCGCCCAGGTCTCCCAGGACGGCCACATCGCCTACGCCACCGTCCAGTACGACACCGCGGTGGAGAAGCTGGGCAAGAAGGCCGTCAGGCGTCTCGAGAAGGCCGCCGAGGTCACACGCAGGGCCGGTGTGCAGACGGAGCTCGGCGGCTTCGTCGTCCTCGCCGCCGAGCCGCCCGACACCGGCGAGTCCGAGTTGATCGGAGTCCTCGCCGCCGTCTTCATCCTCCTCATCAGCTTCGGCTCCGTGGTGGCCATGGGTCTCCCCATCGGCACCGCGATCTTCGGCCTCGGGGTGGGCACGCTCGGAGTCGGCATCCTCACCTACTACGTGGACATCCCGAACGTCGCCCCCATCCTCGCCACCATGGTCGGCCTCGGCGTCGGGATCGACTACGCCCTCTTCATCGTGACCCGCTTCCGCCAGAACCTCGCGGCCGGCATGGGCGTCGAGGAGGCGGTCGGTCTCGCGAACGCCACCGCCGGCCAGGCAGTCGTGTTCGCCGGCGGCACCGTCGTCATCGCCATTCTCGGTCTCTGGCTCTCCGGCCTCCCCACCGTGGGGGCGATGGCGTACGCCACCTCGATCATGGTCTTCGTCGCCGTGATCGCCGCCGTCACGCTCCTGCCGGCGCTGCTGGGTCTCGCCGGCGAGCGGGTCGACAAGCTCCACGTGCCCTTCTTCGGCAGGGAGGGCGACCCGGAGCACACCATCTGGGCCCGCTGGGCGCGCCAGGTGGCCGCCCATCCCTGGCGCTACCTCGTCGTGGGCCTCGGGATCCTCGTCATCCTCGGCCTTCCCGTGTTCGGGATGCGCCTCGGCCAGAACGACTCCGGCACTGCACCGAAGACCAAGACCTACCGGAAGTCCTACGACATTCTCGCCGAGGGCTTCGGCAAGGGGTTCAACGGCCCTCTCATGGTCGTCGCCGACCTCGGGCGCGACCCCGAGGGCGGCAAGGCGGCGTTCGCGCGCATCGCGGAGACGGCGAGGGCCGACCGCAACGTAGCCACCGTGTCGCCGCCTCAGGTGAGCCCCGAGGGCACCAGCGCCGTGCTCACGATCGTGCCGAGGTCCGCTCCCAAGGACGAGGCGACCTCCGACCTCGTTCACCGGGTCCGCGACGTGATCGTCCCCAGGGCGTTGCAGGGGACGAAGGCCGGCTTCCTCGTGGGTGGTTCCACCGCCTACGGCGTCGACATCGCCGACCAACTCGCCGACCGCCTGCCCTACTTCGTCGCCGCCGTCGTGAGCCTCTCGTTCCTGCTCCTCATGCTCGTGTTCCGCAGCCTCGTCGTGCCTCTGAAGGCGGCGGTCATGAACATCCTCTCCATAGGCGCCGCCTACGGCGTCGTCGTCGCCGTCTTCCAGTGGGGGTGGGCCAAGAGCCTCGTCGGCCTGGAGGAGACCGTGCCCATCGAGGCGTTCATCCCCATGCTCATGTTCGCCATCCTCTTCGGCCTCTCCATGGACTACGAGGTGTTCATCCTCTCCCGTGTACGTGAGGAGTACCTCCGCACCGGGGACAACGCCCAGAGCGTCGTCGCCGGCATCGCCACGACGGCCCGGGTCGTGACCTCCGCCGCCCTCATCATGATCAGCGTCTTCGCGAGCTTCCTGCTCAACCCGGAGCCCGTCGTGAAGATGCTCGGCCTCGGCCTCAGCGTGGCGGTGTTCGTGGACGCCACGATCGTGCGCATCGTCCTCGTCCCGGCCGCGATGGAGCTCATGGGCAAGGCGAACTGGTGGCTGCCCCGCTGGCTCGACCGCATCCTCCCCCGCATCGACGTCGAGGCGGGGCCTGCCTCTCCCGCCCTGGGGGGGCTCGCGGGTCCCCCGGCGGGCGGTGCGGGGACCGCCCCACTCGGCTCCGGTGCGGAGGAGCGGGAGCCTTGCGGCGTGGCCTGACCCGGCGCGGCCCGGGGCCCGTGGGCGGGAACGCGGACTTCGGCGGCCTGCCAGTGGGCGTCTCTGCCAGCCTCAGCGGGCGCGGTCCATGGCCGCAAGCGGGAACGCGGACTCAGCTCGTGGAGTAGCCGCCGTTGACGGGCAGGGTCTGGCCCGTCACCCAGGCCGCCTCCTCCGAGGCGAGGTACAGGACGGCGGGGGCGACGTCGCCGGGGCGGCCGAGGCGACCCACCGGGTAGCCGTGGGCGTGCTCGGCGTACTCCTCGGGCCCACCCCCGGGCCACTCCAGGGTCCCGAGGGCGACGCAGTTCACGGTCACACCCCGGTGGGCGACCTCCTTGGCGATCGCCCGAGAGAAGCCCATGGCGCCCGCCTTCGCCCCGGCATACACGGCGACGTGGGGCTCTCCCACACGCCCGGCGTCCGAGACGATCGTGACGACGCGGCCCCAACCCGCCTCGACCATGCCCCCGAGGACGGCGTGGGTGCAGTTCAGGACGCCGTGCAGGTTGAGGCCGATCCAGCGGTCCCAGTCGGTGGTGGGGGTCTCGTGGAACGGAGTCGCAGACCAGGCCTCCTGCGGCGGGATCCCGGCGTTGTTCACGAGGACGTCGACCGGGCCCAGCTCGAGGCCGACGGCACCGACCATCGCGCCCACGGCGTCGGCGTCGGTGACGTCGGCCACGATCGGGTAGGCGAGGGGGAGCTCCTCGGCCACGCCCCGGGCGAGCTCGTCGACGACGTCGTTCACGGCCACGGCGGCGCCCGCAGCCGAGAGGACCCGGGCGATCTCGGCGCCCACGCCCTGCCCGGCGCCCGTGACGAGCGCGACCTTGCCGCTCAGGTCGAACATGACGGGGAAGGTAGCGCCGACGCGCAGTCCGCGGGCGCGGTCACTGCTCCGTAAAGGCGAGTGGTCCTGAAATGACGGCACACCGACATTTCAGGACCAAACGCGGGGAGGCGGCCGCCACCAGGCGCGTTCACTGCCGTATGCGCCGGTAGTCGCGTCCGCAGGGGGCTCGTCTCGTCTGCGACGGCCGCACCCGGGCAGAATCCCGGGATGGACGACACCCGCGTGGAGGCGCTCCGGCTCGCTGCCGAGATGCGCCGGGTGATCGAGCGACTCGCCCTCGTGGACGCCCCGGCTGCCGACCTCGCCCGCGCCGCCGATGCCGCCGCCGCTTTCGCCGACCGTCTCGCGGGGCTTCCCGTGCGGCGCTGGTACGACTTCGCCGAGACGTCCATCGCCGGGGGGAGTCCCGAGGCGTTCTTCGACCAGAGCCCCTTCGTGGGCCGGCGCAACCCCCTCGCCGCCCCGTTCCGTCTCGAGCTCGTCGACGACGACCCGGAATGGGGTCGCAGCGTCCGTGGCACCGGCACCTTCGGCGCCGCCTACGAGGGCCCCCCCGGATGCGTACACGGCGGCTTCGTCGCCGCCCTCTTCGACGAGGTGCTCGGCTTCGCCCAGGCCCTCACCGACCGGCCGGGCATGACGGGCACCCTCACGGTTCGCTACCGGGCCCCCACGCCCCTGAACCGGGAGCTCGTGTACCGGGCCCGTATCGTGCGTGTCGAGGGCCGCAAGATATTCGCCGAGGCGGACATGCACGCGGCGGACCTCCTCTGCGGCGAAGCCGAGGGGATCTTCGTCGCCATCGACGAGAAGCGCTTCCTGGAGCTCCTCGGCATGCGGCCGGAGCCCGAGTGAGCGGCCCGGACTCCCGGCGTGCCGCCGTGCTGTGGGCCGTCGCTCTCGGCGGAGCCGGAGGCGCCGTCGCCCGCCACGGCATCGGTCTCTGGATGCCGGCACCGCCCGGGGCCTTCCCTTGGGGCACGTTCGCGGTCAACGTGTCCGGCGCCGCAGCCCTGGGGTATCTCCTCACATTGGTACTCGAGCGCTGGCCCCCCACCGTGTACGTGCGCCCGTTCGCCGGCATCGGCTTCCTCGGCGCCTACACCACGTTCTCGACCCTCGCCGTCGAGGCCGACCTGCTCGTCCGGGGCGGGCACGCGACGACGGCGGCGGTCTACGCATGCGGGAGTGTCGTGGCCGGGTTGGCGGCGGTCACCGCCGGCGTCCTCCTGGGGCGGAAGCGTCCGGCGCACGGAAGGAGCGCGCGGTGAAGCTGGAAGGCGAGGGCGAGCGGCTCACGATCTTCGTGGGCGAGACAGACCAGCACGGGCATAGGCCCGTGTACGCCGAGATCGTGGAACGGGCGCACGCCGCCGGCCTCGCTGGGGCGACGGTGCTGCGGGGCATCGAGGGATACGGGGCGTCGAGCCGCATCCACACGAGCCGAATCCTGCGCCTCTCCCAGGATCTCCCCGTCGTGATCGTGATCGTCGACAGGCCGGAGCGCATCGACGCTTTCCTGCCCACGCTGGACGAGATCGTCACCGAGGGCCTCGTGGTCCGTGAGCCCGTGACGGTGTGCAAGTACGTGGGTCGCGCCGAGCCGTGAAGATCCTCGCCGTGGCGCTTGCCGGGGCCGTGGGGGCCCCGGCCCGCTACCTCCTCGACGGCTGGGTGCAGGGTCGCGTGGGCGGGGTGTTCCCGTGGGGGACGTTCGCTGTGAACGTCACGGGTTCGCTCCTTCTGGGCTTCCTCGCCGGCCTCACCCTGTACCACGGCTTCGACGGCACGCCCCGGCTCCTGCTCGCAACGGGGTTCTGCGGCTCCTACACGACCTTCTCGACCTTCGCCTACGAGACGGTGCGCCTCCTGGAGGGCGGCTCGGCCCTGGAGGGCTTCCTGAACGCGGCGGCGAGCCTCGCAGCGGGGGCGGCGGCGGCGGGAGCCGGTCTCGCGCTGGCGGCGGCGCTCTGAGTCGTTCGGCCCACCGCGTAGGTCTTCGCACCTAAAGAGAACCTGGGCCGGATGCCGAACCCTCGGGTATGCGCGCGACCCGACTCCTCACCGTCCTCCTGGCCGCCCTCATGAGCTTCCCCGCCGCCGCGGCGGCTCCCGCCCTGGGTCGCCCGGGCGCCAGGGCCAAGGCGGCGCGACCGAAGGCGAAGAAGGTGAAGAAGCCACCCCGCTGCACGAAGCGCATGCGGCGCAAGGGTCGCTGCAAGGGCGTCCCGAAGCCGCCCGGGCACAAGATCCCGGTCCCCCCTGTGCCGGCTCCGGCTCCCCTCCCGCCTCCACCTCCGCCTCCGCCCAGCGGGACGCCCGGGCCCGGTACGGACCTGGCGGGGTGTCCCGTGTTCCCGGCGGACAACCCCTGGAACCAGGACGTCTCGGCTCTGCCCGTCCATCCGAACTCGGCGAACTTCGTCGCCAACGTCAACTCCAGCGGCGGTCAGTTCCTCCACGCGGACTTCGGCTCCAACCCGGAATACGGCATCCCGTTCGTGACGGTTCCCGGCACGCAGCCCAGGGTGCCGATCACCTTCACCGCCTACGGCGACGAAAGCGACCCCGGGCCCTACCCCGTACCCCTGGGCGCGCCCGTCGAGGGCGGCCCGGCGGCGGGCGGCGACCGCCACGTGCTGGCCGTGGACACCGGCGCCTGCGTGCTCTACGAGCTGTACCGGGCCTTCCCGAACGGGAGTGGATGGGACGCCGACTCCGGCGCCGTCTTCGACCTGCGCTCCAACGCCCTGCGCCCCGACGGCTGGACGTCGGCGGACGCCGCCGGGCTCCCCATCTTCCCCGGTCTCGTCCGCTACGACGAGGTCACGGCCGGGGAGATCACCCATGCGCTGCGCTTCACCGTGGCGCGCACGCAGAGGGGCTACGTCCATCCGGCGACGCACTTCGCGTCGAGCTCCACGGACCCGAACCGGCCGCCGATGGGGCTGCGCTTCCGCCTCCGGGCGGACTACGACGTCTCGGGCTTCACCGGTGAGGCCCGCGTGGTTCTGGAGGCCCTGAAGCGCTACGGGATGATCGTCGCGGACAACGGCAGCAACTGGTTCATCTCGGGCGCCACCGACGCCCGCTGGTGCGACGAGGACCTCGACCAGCTCAAGACCGTCCCCGGCGCCGCCTTCGAGGTCGTCGACACGGGCCCCGTCCAGACCTGAAAGCAGGGGGGACGCCGGGGGGGCCGGAGGGCCCGGGCGGCCGGCCCCGCACCGTGATATGGCGTGACGCCGCTCGGGTATAGGGGGGTTCTCAAGGGGGGCTTGCCCCCCTTGATCAGAAGACCTCGGGGCACCAGGGGGGAGTCGGCCAGGAGAACATGGCGTCCGCCAGGGCGAGGGCTCCGGGGTCGCCGACCTGGATTCGTCCGGCGGCGGCGAGGGACCCGAGGCGGGTGCCGCCCAGCCAAATCGCCCCGAGGTCCGCGATCGAGAGGACGAGCGGGGCGTCCTCTCGAGTGGGCTCGCAAGTGACCTTGCCCTCGGGGTCCGCCTCGATCGCGAAGACGCCCGTGTTCGTGGAGGAACGAGGGTCCAGGACCTCGAGGACGACCCGTCCGGGAACGGCGTAGCGGCGGCCGGTGAGGGCCGCGGGTACGTCGAGGACGCGCAGCCAGAGGCCGTCCATGATCCTCTGCACGAGGCGGCGCGAGTCCGCGAGGAGGAACCGGAGGGGCTCGTCGGCGGGTCTCATGCGGGCCTCGACGCCGCGGGCCAGATCCATGTCGAGCACGAAACGCCACAGGGACGCCTCGGCCACAGGGTCGGCGGCGACGAGCTCGAGGACGACCACGGTCGAGTCGGCGAGGCCATGCTCCCAGTCCCCTGGCGTGAAGCGGTAGACGACGTAGCCGTCCGGGCCGTCCGGGCCGTCGTGCACGGCGTAGTAGCGGGTTCCCTCACCCGAGCGCTCGGTCTCCTCCAGTGTCTCGAGGCGGTATTCCCACCACTTCTCGCTCCGGCTCAGCATGCCGGGTCTTTGCTCCCAGATGGAGTCGTACGTGGGGGCGAGCAAGGCGACGGCATCGCCCCGGTCGACGAGGCGGACGTTGGTGTCGACGGCGACTTCCGGATGGAACGTGGCGTGGGCCGTCTCGATCGCCCAGTCGCTGCGTGAGGTGGCGGCGCCGAAGCCGAACCGGGAGTAGATGCCGGACTCCGAAGCCCACAGGACGGCCACCGGTTCCTCACGTGCGACGACGTCGTCGAGGACACGGTCCATGAGTCCCCGCAGCACCCCGCGCCGACGATGGGTGGGAAGGACACCGATCGCAGTGACGCCGGCGGCGGGGAGCGTGGCGCCGGGTACGGCGAGCGTGAAGGAGAAGTTCGCCCCGGAGCCCACCATGCGGCCGGCCTCGACGGCGGCGACGCTCCGGTCCGGCTCTGCGACCCGGGCCTCGCTCTCGAGGGACGCCTCAGGCAGCGCGTGGCCGAACGCCGTCGAGCAGACCCGCAGCCAATCGACGACCTCTTCTGGTGAGACGGCGCGGTACTCGATGCTCACGGTGCCCGACCGTAGCACCGGGATGGTTGCGGACCCGACGGGATTTGAACCCGCGACCTCCGCCTTGACAGGGCGGCGAACACTCCTGGCTGTTCTACGGGTCCCGGTGGACGTGCCCGGGGGCACGCCGGACGGGCATCTTACCGCACTCTCGCACTGGCACCCCCAACGGGATTCGAACCCGTGCTACCACCTTGAAAGGGTGGCGTCCTAGGCCGCTAGACGATGGGGGCCGGACCCGAAGGCGTCGTGGCTCTCCGGAGTGGGCCGTGAAGGATTCGAACCCTCGCCTCACGGATTAAAAGTCCGGTGCTCTACCAACTGAGCTAACGGCCCGCGGCCTCAGGGCCCTGACGAGCATAGACACTCACGTGTTCGACTCTTTCTCGCGACGGCCGCGTTGGTAGCATGTGGGGTCCGATCCAGCGCCGGAGGCCTTCCCCTCCTGCAGATACCGAGGTGCGTCCATGCCCACGCTTCGCCTTCACGGCAGGGTCAGGGAGGTCGCCGGGGTCGATTCGATCGAGGTCGACGTTTCGACGGTCGGCGGACTCATCGCCGAAGCGGACGTCCGTTTCGGAAACGAGTTCGTGCGGGCGCGCTCCGCCGCCGACATCAGGTTGAACGGCGAACCCGTCGACGGTCTCGCCACGCAGATCAAGCGCAAGGACGAGGTCGAGTTGCTCCCCCAGGAGGCCGAGCCCGCCGCCAAGGCGCCGGTGGCCGCCAAGGCCGCGCAGCGCCCGCCCGCTGCCTCCAAGACGACTACGAAGACGCCGGCCAAGGCCGCCGCGAAGACCTCGGCGGCCGGCGCGCGGGCGTCGGCTTCCGCCTCCGCAGCCAAGACCACGCGAGCGCGCACGACCGGGACCAAGGGCAAGTCGGCGAAGCAGTGAGCGTCGAGGACCGCGACCTCAGACGCATCCTGCACGCCGAGCGCACCGCGGCATTCGACGGGTTCGGGGTCGTCGTCGTCCTCGTGGTGGGAGGCCTCCTCGCGATCCTCGCCCTCCCCTTCTTCGGGCGCACGCCCGTGCGACCCGATCTCGCCCTCGCCATCGGCCTCGGTCTCGTCGCCGGCGTGGCGGCCCTGCAGTGGCTCGCCCTCCTGCGACGTTTCGGCTTCTCGCCGCCGCCGCTTCCGGTGGCGGCGGGCGTGCTCGCCACGGTCCTGCTCGCCGCCTATCACGGCCAGGTGGGGGCGGTGGCCGGGCTCGCCGTCGGTCTTGTCGTCTGCTACGCGTGGAGGGTCCTGCAGGCGTCGGAGCAGCGCTTCCACGACGTGGCGTTCTCGGTGTCGGCCGTGGCGATCTTCGGCTTCCTCCCGTCCCAGGCCGTGCTCTTGCGCCGTATCCCCTTCGGCGTGGGCGGCTTCTACGTGTTCCTGGCCTCGGCTGTGGCGTTCGTCCTCGCGCAGTCCGTCCTCGCCCGTCCCACGAAGTTCGGGCCCGCGGGGGCCGACCTCACGACCGTGGCCGCCGGGGTCGTGGCCGTCGGCGCCGGGGCCCTCGCCGGCATGGTGGCGGGGGAACCCTACGGGGCGGGCAAGGGCGCGCTCGTGGGGCTCGCCGTCGGCGTCGTGAGCGGGGCCGGTCGCGCGGCCTGGCCCACGCTGGCGCCTGCTGCCCTGGGTCGCTTCGACCAGCCCTGGCGGCGACCGCTCCTGGGTGACGCTCTCGGGTCCGTGTTCTTCGCTGCGCCGGCGGCCTTCTACAGCGTCCGTGCCCTACTCGCCTGACGGGGCCGGCCTGATGAGGCCCGCCCGATGAAGAAGGCCCTCGTGGCGGTGGGCGCCCTCCTTGTGCTGGCGATCGGAGGCGAGGTCGCGGCCCGTGCGGTCGTGGACAGGACGGTGTCTGACGCCTTGCGGGTGAACGCGTCGGCCCGGACGGCGTCCGCCCGCGTAGGGGGGCCGGTGCTCCTCGGGCTGGTGGCGGGTCGCTTCGCATCCGTGCACGTCGACGTCGAAGGCGCCACGCGCAACGGTCTCGTGGTCGAGCGGGTGGTCGCCGACCTCTCGGACGTGCGGTTCACCCGGGCGGTGCTCGTGGGCCGGAAGGGGGACGTGTCCGCCGGCGGTGGCACGGCCCAGGTGACGCTGGGCGAGGATGCCGTGAACGCCTCCCTGGCCCGGACCGGCCTCCGCGTCTCGTTCGACGACGCCATCACGGGCACGTTCAGCGTTCCCCGCCTCGGGGAGGTGTCCGTGCGCGTGTCGCTGCAGAGCCGGGGCGGGAACCTCGTCCTCGTCCCCGAGGGGGTCTCGGGGTCCGGTCTGCGTGTGCCGCTGCCCCGGGCGATGCCGGGGCTGCCACTGGCGTTCTTGCCCGCGTCGACGACCCTTCTCGACTCCTCCGCGTCGGGCGGATCGCTCCGCGTCGACCTCCGCTTCGGCCCCTTCACGGTGCCCGAGGCGCGGTGAGGGGGCGCCCCGCGGCCGGTGGGGGGACCGGCTGCGGAGAGGGACCGGGGGTATGCAGTTAACACAGTATGTGCTAGCTTTACTCTGACAACGGGCGCGAACAGGAGTGACCCATGAGCGCATACAAGCTGCCGGATCTTGCCTACGACTACGGGGCCCTCGAGCCGCACTACAGCGGCCGGATCGTGGAACTGCACCACGCCAAGCACCACGCCGCGTACGTCAAGGGTGCCAACGACACGCTGGAGCGTCTCGCCGAGACCCGGGAGCGGGGCGACTTCGCCACCCTCAACGGCCTGGAGAAGAACCTCGCCTTCCATGTCGCCGGCCACGCCCTGCATTCCATCTTCTGGGAGAACATGAGCCCCGACGGCGGCGGAGAGCCCACAGGTGACCTGGGGGGCCAGATCGCGCTGGACTTCGGGAGCTTCGCGGCCATGGCGGCCCAACTCTCCCAGGCGACCGTCCTCGTGCAGGGCTCCGGCTGGGGAGCGCTGGCGTGGGAACCCCTCGCCGGCCGTCTCGTCGTGACACAGATCTACGACCACCAGGGCAACGTTCCCACCTCGAGCGCGCCGCTCCTGGTCATCGACGCCTGGGAGCACGCCTACTACCTGCAGTACCTGAACGTCCGCCCGGACTGGGTGGCGGCGTTCTGGAACCTCGTGAACTGGCCCGACGTCGCCCGGCGCTTCGCCGCCGCGAAGTAGCCCGGCCCCGCCTCTGCGCCCCTCCGAGGGGGCCCCTCCGCCCGCCCGCCGGGTGGAGCGCCCCGCCAGCCGGCGCGGCCGAGCCGCGTCACCGCCGGCGGGGCTCAAGGCCCACCCCGCCTGATGCCGACGAACTATCCGAGGGACGAGACGACCTCGGAAGGTGAGAGTGAGCAACGTGCGGGCCCGCGCGGCGCGGGCCGTTGTCGGCGCACTGGCGGCATGGGCGCTGGCCGCTCCGGCGGCGGGGGCACCCCCCGGCCCGGGAAGGCCGTCGTCCACGCCCTCCCCCACGGCGGTGTCCGTCCCCGGGATCCCCGACACCCTCGACGCGGACATGGCGAGCGCGACGGCGGAGTTCCACCGCCTCCAGGAGCAGGCGAACACGGCCGCTGACGCCTACATGGCCGCTGCCCGCAGCCTCGGGGACCTCGACGGCAGGGTGGCCGAGATCGAGGTCGCCCTCGCAGATGCCCGGGAGGAGGCCGAATCCGCCCGGAGCGAGGTGAACAGGAGGGCGGCGGCGGCGTACAAGGCCGGCGGCGACGCCGGTCTCGTCACCCTGCTCGATTCTGACGGGCCGTCGGACTTCCTGGCCCGGGGTCGCTACCTCAAGGACGTCGTGGCGCACGACCGGGCCGTGCTCCGCCGGGCGCTCAGCGCGCGGGCCCGCCTCGAGGACCGGGAGGCGGATCTGCAAGGGGCGCGGGCAGAACAGAAACGACTCGCCGGGGAGGCGCAACGTCACCGGGACGAGGTCGACGCCGCGCTGGGGCGCCAGGGCGCCGTGGTCGCCCGGCTCGAGCGCATGAAGACCGATCGCGACCGCAAGCGCGCCGAGGCCGCCGCCAGGACGCTCGCCACGCTCCAGACCGCCGTCAGGGACACCACCGTTCCCGCCGTTCTCGCACCCGACGGCCTCGTCTGTCCGATCGACGGCCCGAAGACTTTCACCAACGACTGGGGAGCCCCTCGCTCCGGCGGCCGCACCCACAAGGGGAACGACCTCTTCTCCCCCTACGGCACGCCTCTGGTCGCCGTGGACGCCGGTGTGATCACCAAGGCGGGGGACGACGGCGGCCTGGGTGGTCTCCGCGTGTGGCTGCAGACGACCTCGGGGCACGGCTTCTACTACGCGCATCTCAGCCGGGTGGGCGCGGTCGAAGGCCAGACGGTCGCCCAGGGCGACGTCGTGGGCGCCGTCGGCAACAGCGGCAACGCCCGCACGACGCCGCCGCACCTGCACTTCCAGGTGCACCCCGGCGGGGGCGAGCCCGTGAACCCCTACGGCACTCTCACGCAGATCTGCTGAAGGTCCGGGCCCCTCCGGCTGTGGACTACCCTCGATGCTCAGGAATCACCATGGCGGACACCTCCAGCCCCGTAACGATCACAGAGGTCCTGCGCGACGACTATCTCGCGGACCTCGGGAGCCGGTCCTTGGCCGAGCTCCGGACCATGCGCGAGTCCTGCCTCCTGCTGGAGACCGAGCTCTCCTACGTCCGGCGCCTCCTGCAGGGGCGAATCGACATCGTCTCCGACGAGCTCGAGCGTCGCCGCCGGGGCGAGACCTCCACGGCGGCCGACATCGTCGCCCGCCTGCCCAAGATCCTCGCCGACGGCCCGTCCAGCCAACCCCGGGGGAACCGCCTCGTGCGCATGCTCACGCCCGCCGAGGAGACCCGCATCGAAGCGTCCGTCGAAGGGCTCCTCGGGATGCCCCTCGGCGGAATCGCCGAGTCCAAGGAGGCCGACGTCGAGTCCGCCCTGGGGCGCCTCCGCGGCAGCGAGCGTGACGTGTCCGGCCAGCGGCGCGGCGTGCACAGCCGCCTCGACGCCATCAACGGGGAGATCGCCCGCCGCTACGGCGAGGGCGAGGCCAGCGTGGACGAGTTGCTCGGAGATCACTAGGTGCCCGACTCCGATTCGCCCATGGCGTCCCTCGGCGAGTTCATCCGTGAGCGTCGCAGCCAGGCCCGTCTCTCGCTCCGCAAGCTCTCCGAGATGGCGGGGATCTCGAATCCCTACCTCAGCCAGATCGAGCGTGGCCTCCGGAAGCCGTCGGCGGACATCCTCCAGCAGATCGCCAAGGCTCTGCGGATCTCGGCGGAGACGCTCTACGTCCAGGCCGGGATCCTCGAGGACCACAGCGACGAGCACTCCGTGGAGGCGGCCGTGTACGCGGACCCCACCGTCACCGAGCGCCAGAAGCAGGTCCTGATAGACATCTACGAGTCGTTCCGGCGCGAGAACGAAGGCACGCTGCACGTCTCTCCGGGGGGGGGGGGGGGGGGGGGGGGGGGGGGGGGGGGGGGGGGGGGGGGG
>CAYJLW010000046.1:0-7466 GCA_964370965.1 uncultured Acidimicrobiia bacterium
GCGATGTGCCAGTACGATGTGGCCTACGGCGGGACGCGACCACGAGGTGTCGGCATGGCACAGGTGAACCCGACGGCGGCGTCCCTCCTGGGGTTCCTCCACCGGGGGCCGATGACGGGCTGGGAGATCATCACCCTCGTCGAGGGCACGATCGGCCACTTCTGGAACACGACGCGCAGCCAGGTGTACCGGGAGCTGCGGGCGCTCGCCGAGGAGGGCTACCTGGAGGCGGGCGAGGCCGGCGTGCGGGAGAAGCGCACGTTCACTCTCACGGACAGGGGCCACGAGGTCTTCCTGGAGTGGCTGCACGAGGAGCCCGGCGCCGAGATCATCCGCTTCCCGCTCCTTCTCAAGCTCATGTTCGGGGGCTACCTCGACGACGCCCGCCTCTCGCGGTTCTTCCTCGCCCAGCGCCTCGATCACGAGCGCCGCCTGGAGAAGTACCGGGGCCTCCTCCCGCTCCTGGAGGGAGCCGACCCCTACGACTGGCATGCCTGCCGCTTCGGGGTCATGTACGAGGAGGCGATCCTGGCCTGGATGGATTCCCTTCCCTGGGGCGGCACGAGCCCCGCGGGGCCCCTGCCCCCGAAGGTCAAGGCCCCCCGAGGCTCGCCGGGGCCGGCGAAGGGTGCCCCTCGGCGCTGAACCGGCCCTGAAGGAGGGCGACCCCGCCTCCTTGGGGACGGCGCGAAGAAGGACGCCGCTGCCACGAGATTCGTGACAGATGCGGGGGTGCGGGCGGCGAAGAATGAGGGCGGTTCGGCTCCGTCTCGAAGGGGTGGCATTGTGGTGGCGGAAGCGGGTGGCTTCCGGACGAGTGGTTGGGGGAACAGGGCGGCCTGGCCCCGGCTCCTGCGTGCCACAGCAGGGGCCGACGGCGTCCTCGATCCCGCTCGTCTCGACAGCTCGCTGGCGTCGTCCTATCTCCTGATCAGGGCGGCGACGCTGGCCGGGGCTCTTGTCGCTGTCGCCCTGCACCTGGGCGCGGCGCGCCGTCCGGTGATCGCGGTCGCCGCCGGCGTCGTGGCGGCCGGGGAGTCGGCGTGGTTCGCCCGCCGGGCCCTGGCCAGGGAGACCCTGCGGGACTCCGTGGCCGTTTGGTGCGAGGTCGGCGCAGCCAGCGCTGTGTTGTTCCTGGCGGCCTTCGGGCTGGGTGAGCTCATGTGGCCCTTCACCACCGGGACGTACGTGTATCCGGTCACGATCGGCGTCGCCATGGCGTGCGGGGCCTCTCCCCAAGGGATCGCCGCCGTCGGCGTGCTGGGTGCGGCCTTCGCTCTCGTGCAGGCCGACGCCGTGTCGGCGTCCGTGCCCTGGCGCACGGAGTACGTGGGTGGGGTGCTCCTGATCTTCGTGAACTTCGTGGCGGTGGTCGTGGGCATCCGCGCCGTGCGCCGGACCGGCGCCGAGGCCTCCCATGCGCGGGCGGCTCTGGTGCTGGCCGTGAAGGAGGTCGCCGAGGACGAGGAACGCTCCGCTGTGGAAGCGGAGAGGGCGCGCAACCAGCGCATCGTGCAGCGCCACGCGTCCGGGGCCCTGCGCTGGATAGCCCGGCGGTCCGGGGACGGGATTCGGGTCGTGGCCATGCAGGCGGCCGCCCGTCTGCGTCCCCACCTCGTCGATCAGGACGACGGCGCCACACCGTTGCGCGACGTCCTCCACGACGCCGCCGAGTCGCTGGCAGGTTCCGGCGTGAACGCCGTCGTGGTCGCCGACGACCCCCGGTGCGTGGTCGAGGAAGCCGTTCTCTCCCGCCTGGGGGCCGCCGTCCGTGCCGGCGTGGCGGGCCTCGACACGGCTGTCGTGAGCAACGTGACGCTGCGGGCTGCCCGCTCCGGGGAGAGCGTCGTTCTCACCGTCCGCACCGACGGTCCTCCGGATGGACCCGCCTGGCTCGGCGGAGGCGACGTCGCCCGCGAGCTCACCGGCCTCGGCGGCGGCGTCTCCGTCGACGTGCGACGGCGCCGCAGCGGCGGTCGCGTCCTCGTCATGTCGGTGCCGGCCGCAGCGGCGGATGGCAACGGGGTTGGAGGCTCACCGCTCGTGGCGGCGGGTCGGGGCCCCCGCCGACACGTGGAGCACCGTCCGGCGTCGAGCGACGCCGCCGAGGGCCCTGAGCCTCCGGTGTCGTTCCGCCGTGGTTCCGAAGCGGACCGCTTCGAACGCGCCCTCGGGGTCGTCGTGGCCGCCACACGTCTGGCGACCCTCCTGTGGGCCGCGGCGGTCATGGCCGTGGGCTGGTCGGCGTACACGTCGCGGCCACTCGTGGTCGGGGCCTACGCCGTCGCTCTCCTGTCCTCCGTCCTCATCCTGGCACGCGGCCTCCGATCCGGCCGCATGGACGCCGTGGCGGGCTTCCTGGACCTCGGCGTCCTCTGCATCCTGTTCGCCATGGAGGCGTTCGCCGTGCCGGGCGGGGAGGTCCGCGCCCTCAAGCTCGGATGGGTCGGCGTCTACGGCCTCTGCGTCTGCGTCGACCTCGCCGTCTCGTTCCGGTTCCGCGCCGGCGTCGTCGCCGCCGGGGTCGCCGCGGTGGCCTCGATGCTCGCACAGGTGCCGGGCGGGGGTTCGTGGGCGGCCGCGACGGCGGTCGTGGGGCCGGCGCTGGTCAGCCACGTCGTCTACTTCGGCGGCATAGGGCTCATCTCCCGGACCGGGCGCCGGATGGCGGCGGTCGCGGACGAATCCCACGCCGAGATGCGGGCGTACGCGCTGGAACTGGCCCGGATGCGCGGCAACCGGGCCCGGGCTGCGGAACGTGCCCGGTTCCGGCGCTTCCTCCACGACGAGGTCATCCAGACGCTCGAGATGCTCGCCGGCGGCTTCGTGGGCGACCCCGAGTCCGCTGCCCGCCTCGCCGGCGCCACCCTGCTGCGCGTCGGCGAGGCCCCCCCGCGTGAACGTGACGGCCTGAAGGACGGGCTCTGGGCCGTGGCCCGCGAGTTCCCCATGCTGGACGTGCATCTGGAGATCGCATCGGACGCCGGCGAGTCGCGTGCGGACCCGGATGTCCACGACGCGCTCATGGGGGCGGTGAGGGCATCCCTCGCGAACGTCGTACGGCACTCCGGCACCCGGGACGCCGACGTCTGGGTGCGCGACGTCGGCGGGTCCCTTCTCGTCACGGTGGCGGACCAGGGCAAGGGATTCGACACGACGCGTGTGCCCGAGGGCTTCGGTGTCACGCAGTCCCTGCGGGCCCGGATCCGGGAGTTGGGCGGCGAGGTCGACGTCGTGTCGGTGCCGGGCGGCGGCACCGTCGTCTCGATGAGAGTGAGGACACATGGACCGGATTGACGTCGTCGTCGTCGACGACCACCCGATCTACCGCGACGGCCTCGTCGCCGGCCTGTCCACCCAGGCCGACTTCCGTGTCGTGGGCGAGTTCGCGTCCGTGGAGGAGCTCGACGCGCGTGTGGTCGTGAGGCCCCGCGTCGCCGTCGTGGACCTCGGTCTCCCCGGGGTACGCGGACGCCATGCCGTCGCCCACGTCCGCGCCGCGCACGAGTGCGGCGTCCTCGTCGTCTCCTCCGCGGGGTTCCGCAGCAGCGTCCTGGCGGCCATGGCGGCCGGGGCCCGGGGGTACCTCACCAAGCAGGCCACGTCCGAGGAGCTCTTCCGGGCCGTGCGCTGCGTGAGCCGGGGCCGGTACTGGATCTCCGCCGGGTTGGCGGACTTCCTGCGCGCAGCTGTGCGGGACCCCGATGGGCCTGGCGTGGAGCTCGGCGCCGACCAGGAGGGCGTCCTCGAGCTTCTCGCCCGGGGCGAGACCCCCGAGGACGTCGCCGAGGCGCTCGACGTCCCCAAGGGTCGCGTCCTGCTCTGGGCCCAGGAGGCCGTCGAGGCGGCGTGCCTCAAAGCGGGGGCCGGGGCGGCTCCGGCGTCCCTGGCCGCGTTGTCGCCCCGCCAGCGCGAGGTCCTCGCTCTCGTCGCCGAGGGGTGTACGGACGAGGAGATCGCGGCGGCGATGGGCATCGGCGTCTCGTCCGTGCGCAACCATCTCGATCGCATCCGCGCCAAGACCGGGCACCGCCGCCGGGCCGACCTCGCGGTCTTCGCCACGCTCGACGGCGGCACGGCGAAGCTGTTTCGTGGCGACGTCCCCGTCCGCCGGTGAGTCGCCGGGGGGCGCTGCGGCGACGGGGGGTATCGATGTCGCTTGCGCATGGCCTCAGCCGGTGCGTCACGGCGTGGCCCGGGTTCCGACGGTGTTCGGAGCGCACGGATTCCTTCGCTCGGTGTGGTCAATCCGGCCCACGCTCGGCGGAGGAGGCGGCCCCGACCCGCGTACGTTGCGCCCGATCCAGGGCCTGAGGATCGACGCCAAGGGAATCCGGGTGTCACGGTACTCGTGGCAGATCCCCCATTGCCGGCGTCGAACCCAGTCCGTGAGAGGCGACCTCCGGTCCGCGACCGGAGCGGGCCGCCGAGCGAGAGTACGCGCCCCCGGTGGGCGGGGAGGATGACCGGTCATGTTGCGACGAAGGGTGAATTGGGCTCGTTCGGGACACGGCGCCGCCCGCGACTGGGCACGCAGGCGGCGGGCATCCGGACATCTGGAGCGGCGTGTTCAGCGGGCGCTTGCCGCATTGGTCCAGGTGGCGCTCCTCTGCTCTGTCGTCTTCCCCGTCGCCGTGTCCGTGTCACCGGCGGCCGCGGACGGTGCCCCGGCGTCCCCCCGGTGGTCGAGCGGGGGCGACCTCGCGGGCGGTCGTGCGTTCCACGCCCAGACGCTGCTCGCCGACGGATCCGTGCTGGCGACAGGCGGCATCGGCGCTGACCGCTGCGGTCTCGCGTCGGTCGAACGTTGGACGCCGGCGGGCGGCTGGGCGGCGGCGCCCCCGATGGGCACTGCTCGCGGAATGCACGAGGCCGTGCGCCTGCCGGACGGGTCGGTCCTCGTTGTCGGCGGCTGGCCGAGCATGGGGGGGGAGTCATGCGCCGGGGGTACCGGCGCCACCTCGGCCGTGGAGCGCTTCGACGGCACGGCCTGGGCCCCGGTGTCCTCGGCGGCGGCGCTGGGTAACGTCTCGATCGCCGGCGCGACGGCGATCACCGGGGGGACCCACGCCGGGGAGGTGCTCGTGGTGGGGAGCGAGCCGGACCCCGCCGCCCAGGCGACCACCCGACCGGTCGCCTACCTCTTCGACTCCGTGGCCGACACCTGGACCCGGACGCCGGCCCCCCCGGCGGACCTGCCCGTGTCGGTCTACGGGAACGAGTCCGCCGCTCTGCCCGACGGGAGCGTCCTGATTGTTTCCCAGGCCTTCTTCTCCCAGTCGAGCGTGTACTTCTTCGACCCGGCAGACGGGTCATGGCGCGCGACGTCGGCGCCGTCAGGGTCGGTGGCGCCGCCGGTCCTCCTCAGCGACGGGCGTGTGCTCGTGGTCGGGACGAGCTCGTCGGGGGTGTTCGATCCCGAGGTCGATGCCTGGACCACGTCGGCGGCGCCCCCGGCCGGGAGCGTGTCCTACCTCGCGAGCGGCGTCGCGCTGGCCCACGGAGGGGCCGTGTTCGCCGGCGGCTTCACTTTGGGAAGTGTCTCGACCCCGGCCGCGGCTGCCACATACGACTCAGCGACCGGCACCTGGACGCAGGAGCCCATGGGCGCCGCTCGTGGTGGCAGCCCCGTCACGGGCCTGGCCGACGGCCGGGTTCTCGTCTCAGGCGGGACCACGGCGATGTCATCCGGCAGCACGCTCCCGGTGCTCTCCTCGTCGGAGGTGTACACGCCCGTAGAGCCGGGCTCCCAGCCCGACCTCGCCGTCACGATGGGTCATTCCGGCGTGTTCGGCGTGGGCGCCGAGGGACGCTTCCGCATCAGGGTCTTCAACCAGGGCGGCGCCGCCACCACCGGGGCGACGACGGTCGGCGGCACCCTGCCCGCCAACCTCTCCTACGCGTCGGGAAGCGGTGACGGCTGGACGTGCGGTGCCGCGGGCCAGGACGTCACCTGCAGCCGGGACGACCAGTTGTCGCCGGGGGCGTCGTTCCCAGTCCTCACGCTCCACGTGACGGTCGCCATGGACGCCGGCGCCCAGGTCGCAGGCACGGTCCGTGTGCAGACCCCCGGCGACGCCAACACGGCGAACGACTCCGCGACCGGCACCGCCCCGGTGGTCGGTCCCGACCTCGTCGTCTCCAAGAGCCACACGGGCGACTTCTGGGCGGGTCGCCAGGGCGCCTACACCATCGGGGTGCGCAACACCGGAGGCGGTGTGGCCCAGGGAGCCAGCACGGTCACCGACACCCTGCCCGCAGGGCTCGCATACGTGTCGGGAAGCGGTGACGGCTGGACGTGCGACGCCGCCCTCGGAGTCGTGACCTGCACACGGGCGGACTCCTTGGCGCCGGGTGCGGGCTTCCCCTCCGTCTCCCTCACGGTCGATGCCATGGCCGATTCCCCTCAGGAGTTGACGAACACGGCGTCGGTCGCCACCACCGGGCGGGACGACAACCCCGGGAACAACTCGGCCGCGGACCCGACAACGGTGGCGGGCCGCCCGGACCTGGCGGTGTCGTTGCAGCGCGCGGGAGACCTCCGGGTCGGCGCGCAGGCCACCTACACGATCCGTGTCGCCAACGCGGGCTGGGTGCCCACGACCGCGACTGCGACCCTGGTGGACACCCTGCCAGCAGAGCTGGAGCTCGTGTCCGCAGCAGGCGAGGGCTGGGACTGCGCGGCTCTTCTGAGTGTCGTCACCTGCGGGCGGGCGGACTCCCTGGCGCCGGGCGCGGGCTTCCCCGACGTCACCCTGGTCGCGGACGTGAGGTACGGCACGGGTGGCGTGGTGACGAACGCGGCGACCGTCGCGACTGCGGGGGACGTGAACGCGGCGAACGACTCGGCGGGGGATGCGGCTCCGATCCTGGGCGGGCCCACGAGCCGGGTGAGCGTGTCTTCGGCCGGTTCGCAGGCGAGCGGCGACAGCTCGAACGCTGCGGTGAGTGGGGACGGCCGGTATGTGGCATTCCACTCGTCGGCGTCGAACCTCGTGTCGGGGGACACGAACTACAGGATGGACGTGTTCGTCCGCGATCGTGTAGCGGGGACGATCTCGCGGGTGAGCGTGTCCACGGCAGGCGTGCAGGCCAACGGAAACAGCTCCGACCCGTCGATCGGTGGCGACGGCCGGTACGTGGCGTTCCACTCGTCGGCGTCGAACCTGGTGTCGGGGGACACGAACAACGCCAACGACGTGTTCGTCCACGACCGGGTGTCGGGTGCGACGAGTCGGGTGAGCGTGTCGTCGGACGGTTCGCAGGCGAACGGGTACAGCTACGACCCGTCGATCAGCGGGGACGGCCGGTACGTGGCGTTCAGGTCGGATGCGTCGAATCTGGTGGCGGGGGACACGAACGGCAAGTCGGACGTGTTCGTGTTCGACCGGGTGTCGGGTGCGACGAGTCGGGTGAGCGTGTCCACGGCGGGCGTGCAGGGGACCGGCTCCAGCTACGGCCCGGTG
>CAYJLW010000046.1:7566-9892 GCA_964370965.1 uncultured Acidimicrobiia bacterium
GGTGAGCGTGTCCACGGCGGGCGTGCAGGGGACCGGCTCCAGCTACGGCCCGGTGGTGAGCGGGGACGGCCGGTTTGTGGCGTTCTATTCGTCGGCGTCGAATCTGGTGGCCGGTGACACGAACGGTCGCCGGGACGTGTTCGTGCATGATCGGGTGTCGGGTTCGACGTCGCGGGTGAGTGTGTCCACGGCGGGCGTGCAGGGGACCGGCGACAGCTATGGCCCGGTGGTGAGCGGGGACGGCCGGTTTGTGGCGTTCTATTCGTCGTCGGATCTGGTTGCCGGTGACACGAACAACGCGAACGACGTGTTCGTGTACGACCGGGTGTCTGGTTCGACGTCGCGGGTGAGCGTGTCCTCTGAGGGAGTCCAGGGCGACGGTTCCAGCGGGTCGCCGGCGATCAGCGGTGACGGCCGGTACGTGGCGTTGTCCTCGTCGGCGTCGGGTCTGGTGTCGGGGGACACGAACAACGCCTACGACGTGTTCGTGAACGGTTTCGGACCGGCGGCTGCCCCGGGGCCGGATGTGGCGGTGAGTCATCGTGTCGTCGGGGTGTTGGCGAGCGGGGCCGAGGGTGAGTATCGGGTGTCGGTGTCGAATCCGGGTGCGGCGGCGACGACGGGTGCGGTGACGGTGAGTGGTTCTTTGCCGGGCGGGGTGGGTTTCGTGTCTTCCGGGGGGGAGGGGTGGTCCTGTGAGGTTTCCGGGGCTGATCTGTCGTGTGTGCATGCGGGCCCGTTGCCCGTGGGTGGGGTGTTGCCCGCGTTGGAGTTGCGTGTCGCGGTGGGGGCGGGGGCGCTCCCGCGGGCGGCGAGCACCTTCGGGGTGACAACCGATGGTGACGGGAACCCATACAACGACTCTTCCCTGGACGTGACCGCGGTGGCGGGCCCTGACCTCGCGCTGGACAAGAGTCATGTGGGGGAGTTCTGGGTGGGAGGCAAGGGTACGTATCTGCTGAGGGTGTCCAACCAGGGGGGCGGGGCGACGGAGGGGTCGGTGAGCGTGACCGACACGTTGCCTGTGGGCCTCGCGTTCGTGTCCGGTGTCGGGGACGGTTGGGGTTGTGGGGCTGTCGCCCAGGCCGTGTCCTGTACCCGGGACGGCGTGTTGGCCCCGGGGGCGTCTTCGGATGTCGCCTTGGAGGTGGAGGCGGCCGTCGATGTTCCGCAGTTCGTGACGAACACCGCTGTGGTGTCTCATGTTCACGATCAGAACCGGGGGAACGACTCTGACGAGGATCCCACGACGGTGGCGGGGCGCCCGGACGTGGCGGTGGCCAAGAGTCACACGGGGTCTTTCCGGGTCGGTGAGACGGGCACGTATACGTTGCGGGTGACGAACGAGGGCCGGGTGCCCACGACCGGGCCCGTGGACGTCACCGACACGTTGCCGGCGGGGCTGGAGCTCGCCTCGGCGACCGGGGAGGGTTGGGAGTGCGCCGCGCTCGCCCAGGTCGTGGCCTGTGCTCATCCTGGTGAGCTCGCCGCCGGAGCGACCACCGACATCAGCCTCGTCGTCAGCGTGGCGAGGAACGCCGCGCAGTACCTCACGAATGCGGCGGTGGCGGCCACCGCCGGGGACGTGAACGCGGCGAACGACTCCGCTCAGGACCCCACCGTCGTCGCATCGGGCACCAGAGCAAGGGTGAGTGTGTCTTCGGCGGGTGTGCAGGGGAGCAGCCACAGCGGCCAGGCTGTGGTGAGCGGTGACGGCCGCTACGTGGCGTTCTCTTCGGGGGCGTCGAACCTGGTAGTGGGGGACACGAACTACAGCACGGACGTGTTCGTGTTCGATCGCGAGACGGGTTCGACCAGTCGGGTGAGTGTGTTCTCGGACGGTTCTCAGGCGAACGGGTACAGCGACGACCCGTCGATCAGTGGTGACGGCCGGTATGTGTCGTTCAGGTCGGGGGCGTCGAGTCTGGTGTCGGGGGACACGAACGGCACTTATGACGTGTTCGTGCATGACCGGGGGTCTGGTTCGACCAGTCGGGTGAGCGTGTCGTCGGACGGTTCTCAGGCGAACGGGTACAGCGACGACCCGTCGATCAGTGGTGACGGCCGGTATGTGTCGTTCAGGTCGGGGGCGTCGAGTCTGGTGTCGGGTGACTCGAACGGCCGGTCGGATGTGTTCGTGCACGACCGGGTGTCGGGTGCGACGAGCCGGGTGAGCGTGTCCACGGCAGGCATGCAGGCCAGCGGAAACAGCTCGGCACCGGCCGTGAGTGGTGACGGCCGATACGTGGCGTTCGAGTCGGGGGCGTCGGATCTGGTGTCGGGTGACTCGAACGGCCGGTCGGATGTGTTCGTGCACGACCGGGTG
>CAYJLW010000046.1:9992-33056 GCA_964370965.1 uncultured Acidimicrobiia bacterium
AGGCCAGCGGAAACAGCTCGGCACCGGCCGTGAGTGGTGACGGCCGATACGTGGCATACGAGTCGGGCGCGCCGGACCTGTTGGCGGGTGACACGAACGGGGCTGAGGACGTCTTCCTGCACGACCGGACGGCGGGGACGACGTCGCGGCTGAGCGTGTCGACGGACGGTGCCCAGGGGACCAGCGACAGCTCCGCCCCGGCCATCGACGACGACGGACGCAGCGTGGCATTCCAATCGAACGCCGCGAACCTTGTGGAGGGTGACACGAACGGCGCCTCCGACGTGTTCGTCCATGACGCGGGGTCAGGGCATGGTTCCACGAACAATCCGCCTTCCCCGGTGGACGACTCGTATTCGACGGACGAGGACGTGGCCCTGAACGTGGGGGCGCCGGGCGTGCTGGCAAACGACACCGATGCCGACGGCGACCCGTTGACAGCCGCCGTTCTCGGCGCCCCCGCGCACGGGTACCTCGACCTGGCAGCCGACGGGGCGTTCACGTACACGCCGGTGGCCAACTACCACGGCGGCGACTCCTTCACCTACTGGGCGCTGGACGGCAACGGTGGCCGCACGCGGGCCGAGGTCACGATCTCCGTCGCGGAGGTAAACGACACCCCGGTGGCCGTGGACGACACGGTGGCGGCGAACGAGGGCGTGACAACCCAAATACCGGTGCTGGCGAATGACACCGATGCCGACCGCGACACGCTGGCGGTCACCGAGGTGAGCACGCCGGCGCACGGCGCCGCCGCCCTCCTGCCCCTCGCGAACCTCGTGTCCTACGTGCCCGATGCCGGTTTCACGGGTACGGACACCTTCACGTACACGGTCGCCGACGGCCAAGGCGCCACCGCTTCTGCCTCGGTCACAGTCGACGTGCGGGCGGCGGGAACGGTCACCGGCACCGTCCGCGACGACTTCGGCGCCGGCTTGGCCGGCATCCGGGTGACGGCCGGCGAAGCAGGCGTTTCGGCCACCACGGACTCCGGCGGCGCCTTCTCTCTCGTCCTCCCCGTGGGGTCACACACGCTCTCGGTGCCCGAGGGGATCTGCTTCCCGTCAGCCCAGACGGCAGTCGAGATCACCCGAGGGGCCACGGTCACGGCGGACGTCGCTGTGGCCAACCGGGGAGACACGTTCGGGTACGAGTGCCGCCCGGTCGCCTTCGACTGGGTGGACGCCACTTCGCCCTCCGGCATCAGCGGAGACGACTCCTGGGGGGCGCTGCAGCTCCCGTTCGCCTTCTCGCTCTACGGCGGCAGCGGCGCCGGCGCGGAATCGACGACCGTGAACGTGGCCACGAACGGGTTTCTCACACTCCTCGCGGGGACCGCCACATACTCCAACGGCGCCCTCCCCAACACGAGTGTGCCCAACGCCGCCGTGTACGCCCTCTGGCAGGACCTTCACGTCGACTCCGGGTCCCGGATCGAGCACGCTACGGTGGGGGAGGCTCCGAACCGTGCCTTCGTCGTCGAGTGGTCTAACGTGAAGCTCTTCGGGGGTACCGACCGTACGAGCTTCGAGGTGAAGCTCTGGGAGAACGGCGACGTCGACATCCTCCACCGGGGCACTCCTCCGGCGTCCCTCGACGGCTCCCGGGCGACCATCGGCGTCGAGAACGCCACCGGCACCGACGCCCTGCAGCTCGCCTACCGCCAGGCCCGCCTCGGCGGCGGGGACGTCGCTGTGCGGATCGCGGCGCCGCGCCGGAACCAGGCGCCGGTCGCAGCGGACGACACGGCAGCGACGGACGAGGACACGGCTGTCGTGGTGGACGTCCTGGCGAACGACACAGATGCCGACGGCGACGCCATGGCCGTCGGTTCCCTCGGGCGCCCGGCGCACGGAACGGCGGTCCTCGAGGGCGGCGGCGTCCGCTACACCCCGGCCGCTGAGTACTCCGGCACGGATTCCTTCACCTACTCGGTGTACGACGGTGCCGGGGGAGTGGCAACGGCAACGGTGAGCATCGACGTGCGCCCGGTGAACGACGCGCCGGTGGCCCGCAACGACTCGGTCTCGACGGACGAGGACACCTCCGTGGCGTTCGACGTTCTCGCCAATGACACGGACGCCGACGGCGACGTCCTCGCCTTCGCCGGCGTGGTGGACAGCCCTGATCGGGGCGAGATCGCCTGTGACGGCACCGGGGCATGCACCTACACGCCCGACCGGGACCGGAACGGCAGCGACTCCTTCTCCTACCGGGTGGACGACGGCCGCGGCGGAACTGCCACCGCTCGGGCCACGATCTCTGTGCGCTCGGCGAACGACGCCCCCGTCGCCGCCGACGACGACGCCACCACGCGTGCGGGCACGCCCGTCGTGGTGAGCGTGCTCGCCAACGACCGGGACGCTGACGCCGACGTGCTCGTGGTCGCCTCCGTCGGGCCCCCGGCGCACGGTACTGCGGTCGTCGCGCCCGGGGTGAACAGCGTCGTCTACACCCCCGACGCCCTCTACCAGGGAACCGACTCGTTCACCTACACGATCGACGACGGCCGCGGGGGCACGGCCACCGCCACGGTCGTCGTCGCCGTGACACCGGCGAACCACGGGCCGGTCGCCGGCGACGACGCGTTCGCGACCGACGAGGACGCCCCCCTCGCCGTCGCCGCCCCCGGCGTGCTCGGCAACGACAGCGACCCCGACGACGACCCCCTCACGGCGAGCCTGACGTCCCCACCCGCCCACGGGACTGCAGCCTTGCACGGTGACGGGAGCCTCGCGTACTCGCCCGCCCCGGACTGGAGCGGCACGGACACGTTCACCTACACCGTCGCCGACGGCCAAGGCGCCACGGCGAGCGGCGCCGTGACCGTCGCTGTCTCGCCTGTGGACGACGCCCCGTCGGCCGCCTTCGTGTCCACTCCCGCTCGCCCCGCCGCGGAGACCGAGGTCACCCTGGATGCCTCCGGGTCCGCCGACGGCGACGGGACGGTGGTCGAGTACCGGTGGGACTTCGACGGCGACGGTGTCGTCGAAGCCGTCGTGGCCACGCCCACGTCAGGGCACGTCTTCGGCACGCCCGGTCTCCACACGGTGGCGCTCACCGTCGTGGACGACGGTGGCCGGGAGGCGACGTCCTCGCGCGCGGTACGCGTGTACGACCCGGCGAACCCGCCTCCCGACGCCCTCGACGACGAGCTCACCACGTCAGAGGACGTCTCGGCTTCCCTGGACGTCACGGAGAACGACGTCGACGCCGCCGGGGACCTCGTGGCGGACTCCCTGGTGATCCTCGACGGCGCCGACCACGGGACGTTGCGCAGGCTGCCCTTCACCACCCGTGTCGTCTACACGCCGGGGCGGAACTACAACGGCCCGGACGCCTTCACGTACCGGATCTGTGACACGCAGGACGACTGCGACGACGCGACCGTCTCGATCACGGTGGCGGCGGTCAACGACGCCCCCACGGCCGCCTTCCGCCACGACCCCGCGACCCCGGCCACCGGTGCGGCCTCCACCTTCGACGCGACCGCGTCGTTTGACGTCGAGGGCCCCTTGGCGGCCTACGCATGGGACTTCGACGGCGACGGCGCGCCGGAGTTGACGACGGCGGATCCCGTGACGAGCTGGACGTTCGCCCAGGCGGGCACGTTCGCCGTGAAGCTCACAGTCACCGACGGCGACGGCGCCCAGGCGCAATCCGTGCGCTCGGTGCGTGTGTTCGACCCCACGAACCCCGCCCCGGACGCCGTCGACGACGCGCTCGTCCTCGACGAGGACACCTCCGGCGCCGTCGACGTGGTCGCCAACGACGTGGACGCCCACGACGACGTCGACCTGGGCTCCTTGCGGGTCAAGGTGCCGCCCCGTCACGGCCGCGCGGTGGTGGTGGCGCCCCTGCCCACGATCGGCTACGTCCCGGTCGCCGACTACTCGGGCCCCGACACGATCGTCTACGAGGTGTGCGACAGCCAGCAGGCCTGCGACACCGCCGAGGTCGCGATCACAGTGCGGGAAGTGAACGACGCGCCGGTGCCTCGGTTCTCCTGGTCGCCCGCCAAGCCGTACGCCCCAGCGGACGTGACCCTCGACGCCTCGGCGTCCCGCGACGTCGACGGCACGGTCGTCGGGTACCGGTGGGACACAGACGGGGACGGCACCGACGACACCGTCGGCACAGCGCCCTCGGCTGCCCTCCAGGTTCCGGCTCCTGGCGTCCGCGACGTCCGCCTCACGACCGTAGACGACGACGGGGCAGAGGCAACCCTCACGCTCGCGGTCCGCGTGTACGACCCCGAGAACCCGCCGCCGGCCACCTCCGACGACACCGTCACGACCGTCGAGGACACGGCGGTCTCGTTGGAGCCGCTGGCCAACGACACCGACGCCGACCTGGACGTGGGGAGCTTCGGGCTCTTCCTCGCTCCCCGCCACGGGCGTGTGGCTCGCGTCCCGCTCACACAGACCCTCCTGTACACGCCCGAGCGCGACTACCACGGGACAGACGACTTCACCTACGTCGTCTGCGACACGCAGGCGGAGTGCTCCACTGCCCGCGTCGACGTCACCGTGACGCCCGTGAACGACCGCCCCGCTCCGGTGGTGTCGATCGACACGGATCGGGGCCAGGTCCCCCTCACGGTGACCTTCGACGCTTCGGCGACCTACGACGTCGACGGGACCATCGCACGCTTCGAATGGGACTTCGACGGCGACGGCACCGCTGATCTCGATCCCGCCACGGCGGGGCCGGTCGTCACCCATGTCTTCTCGGCGACGCGCCGGTACCGGAGCGTCCTCACCGTCGTCGACGACCTGGGAGCGCCCTCCACCGTCGACATGGAGATCGACGCCCTCCCGGTGGCGAACCCGCCCGAACCGCGGATGGCGGCCTCGGTGACCTCCGGTGTGGCGCCCCTCACAGTCTCCTTCGACGCGGCTGGCACGCTCGACGTCGACGGCGACCCGCTCACCTACGAATGGCGCTTCGGCGACGGCACCGTCGTGCAGGGTGGCGAGACCGCCGAGCACACCTACGCCGGACCCGGGGTCTACGCGGCCGTGCTCAGCGTGTCCGACGGGACCTCGGCGAGGACGGCGTCCCGGACGATCACGGTGGACGCCGACGAACCCCTCACCGCCGACGCGGGCGACGACCAGACCGTCGTCATCGGCCGGCCGGTGCGTCTCGGCGCCACCAACTCGCGCCCGCCAGCTGGCATCGGCAGCGTCCGCTGGAACCTCGACGACGGGACGGTCACCTCTGCGGCACAGGTGACCCACACCTACGGGGCCGTGGGTACGTACCGGGTGACCCTGACTGTGAGCAACCTCACGGGAACCGCGACAGCCACGGACACGACGACGATCCGCGTGATCGAGGAGCCCCCTGACGAGGGCCTGACGGTGACGGTGTCCGACACCGGCGGCACGCGCCTGGGCGGGGCCACGGTGGCGATCACGGACGCCTCGGGTGCGAGGTATCTCGAGACCACCGGTGAGGACGGCAAGGCGACGTTGCGCGGGCTGCCCGACGGCTCCTACGCCACGCACGTCTACGCCCCGGGCTACAAGCCGACCGTGGCGACGAGTCTCGTCCTTCTCGGCTCGGGCACCGTCGACGTGCGCCTCGTCAGAGGTGACGTGGGCGTCGCCGAGCTCACCGCCACCCGGATGACCTTGGAGCAGATCGTTGCCGCCGGGATCGACACCAACGACCCGGACAACCGCATCGCCTACGACTTCGAGATCGTCCTCCAGTACGACAACGTGCCCCAACCTCCGCTGCGGGGTGTCGTCACGAAGAAAGAGGTCAAGGGAGGCGGTGGCGGTGGCGGCACCTCCACGGAGTGGCACTGCGCCGGTCTCTCCTGCGCCTCCGGAGGGAGCTGGGGCAGCCCGAGCGTGTCATTCCGGTGGGTGAACAACCAGCCCGTCGTGATCACGATGGTCGTTCCCGGCCAGGCCTGGGCGCTGAAGGAGTTCTTCGACGTGAAGCTCGTCGTCACGAACGCGAGCCCGAACGGCTTCACGTTCACGAACGGCTCGGCCATGCTCTCCCTGCCCAGCGGTCTGTCGCTGGCTCCCACCGCCGAGGCGCAGTCACGCACGAAGTCACTCCCCGACATCCCCGGCGGCGAGTCCCGCGAGACACACTGGATCGTCCGCGGAGACAAGTCTGGCTCCTACGACCTCACCGCCGACTACGCCGCTGAGCTGTCACCCGTCGGCGTGCCGGTGAACCTCCGAGCCGGCCTTGACGAGCCCATCCGGGTCTGGGGTGGCGATGCCCTGAAGATGATCGTGGACGCGGACGACTGGGCGCGGACGCACAAGCCGTACAACGTGCGTGTCGGCTTGGAGAACGTCTCGGACGTCGACGTCTACAGCGCCGCCATCCGCCTCAAGGAGGATGGCCGTCACAACTTCATCTACCGGCCGAACGAAGTGCTGGAGCACACGACTCCGGTGATCCACGCAGGCGAGACCTTCTGGGCGGACTACACCCTGGTGCCACGCGTCAGCGGGCGGCTGGATCTCAGGGACTCGTTCGTGAGGGCTGTGGGCGGGGACGTGGATCTTCCCGACGAGCTCCGCAAGCATCCCGCGCCCAAGTACAACGGGATCCCGGAGCTGAAGGCCTACGAGCTGAAGAACGACCGCACGGGGGTCATCTGGGAGGCGATTCCGGGCGCGACCCGCTACAGGGTCTGGACCACGCCCGACGACAACACAGCCTTCCTGGCTCACCCCCTGGCGACCGTGGACGGCAGCGCGGACCGCGCCGTCGTGGACAGCGCCGGCCCGCTCTTCGCCGTCACCGCCGACGTGGGCGGCCGCGAGCGCATGGTCCACCCGATGGTGGGGCGCGGGCCGAAGATGCCCCCCACCGTGCGGGTGACGGCGGACCCGAATCCGTCCTGCAACGCCCCCATCAACGTCGTCGCCACCTACAGCGACGAGTTCTTCGACGTCAACGGTGTCAGCATCGTCGTCGAAGGCGGACCGAGCGCCGAGCTGCCCGTCTCCGGACGCAGCGGAACGGCTACGTACGCCATCGCGCCCGATGCGCTGCCCGACGACGCCGAGCATCTCATCACTGTCCGGGCCCGTAACAGCGACGGCGAAGAGGGCGTGCCTTGGCGAGGTACGGTGAGCCGCGAGTGCGTCTTCGCCCGGGCGACGAGCGACGACGGCCTCTCCCTCGACTTCGACGCCACGGCCGTGTTCGACCCCTCCGAGGGCCCGTTCACGATCCACTTCGGCGACGGGGGACAGGCGACGACGGGCTCGGTGACCTCCCACCGCTATGCCCGGATGGGCGAGTACGACGTGGAGCTCGCGGCCACGAGCGGTCGCCGCTTCGCCACGAAGGTCCCCGCCGGTCACGACGCCTTCGTCGGCGCGACGTGCTCTGTGGGGGTGGGCGCTCCCCTGCCGGTGCCCGGCCTCGGCGTCGACATGTCGTCGACGAACTCGATCGCTGCGGGCAGGGACGCTTCGGGGGATCACGTCCTCAGGTATCGCGGCAAGGACAGTGCCGGGGTATCTGCCGGTGTCGGCCCCCACGTCGAGGTGCTCAACCACTCAGGCGGCGCTCACGCTGGTGCCGGTGTCTCGCTCGACGTCTACAACTTCGGCGAGGTGGCCACCGACGGTGGCGACAGCCTCGACAGGAGGGGCGGACAGGCGTTGACGGCGCTCTGGAAGCTCTTGCGGTGCCCGAACGGCAACCTCGGCCAGCAGGCCGGGCCCGCCCTCGACACGCTGACCAACATACTCGTTGCCCAGGTGCTCGAAGGTACCTTTGGCATGGGTGTGGGCATGACGATCTCCGGGAGCGCCGGTGCCGGTGGCGGGTTCTCGGCGGTGGGGAGCTCCCTGCAGCTGAGCGCTGAGGTGGGAATGGAGATGTCTGCCGGCTTCGAGTCGGCGTATGACATGGCGAGCGGCCTGTACACGGTGCGGCTCTTGCTGGGGGCCAGTGGTTCCTTCGAGGCCAGTTGGCCGGAGCTCGTCAACGAGATCGCCGGGCGAGCGGGTGTTGCCCCGTCGTTGGTGGCGGAGGCGTCCGGATCAGTTTCGGTCGAGTTCGCGTACGGTGGCGGCGCCCTGAAGAGCGCGGCCGTCGAGCTCGGACTCAAGTGGGGTGCCGGCAACGAAGTGCTGAACTCCCAGGGTCGCGTGCTCCGCGTCGAGTTCGACACGGCTGCCGAGCTCGCCGAGCTCACGGGGCAGGGGCCAGGATCCGCTTCCTTCTCGCAGTTCCAGCGGCTGGTCGCCGCCGTGGCCAGCGGGGCCAGAGAGCCCTTCTCTTTCGACGCCGGGGACGTCATGGAGGCCGTTGTCGGGGCGGTGGCGACGACTGCGGGTGCGGACGTGTTCGTGCAGAGACGCGAGCTGAAGAGCGAGAAGCGCTCGCTCGACCTGCTCACGTTGTCCCTGGACCCCCTGCCATTCTCGATCGACATCGGCTTCGAGGGGGAGCACGAGCTCACCTGGGACACAGCCCGTCGCCAGCCTGTCTGGACGACCGATGCCGTCGGCATCCCTGTCGTGGAGCGGTGGGTGAGCGCTTATGCACGCCCGAACGCGCCGGAGGGGCCCGGACCCTGGGACACGTTCAAGACGTTCTGGGACCACGTGTCACCGGGCTTGGCCCACATGGTTCGCCGGGCGGTCGACAACGGCCTGGCCGCCATCTGTGACCTGCCACTGGTCGGCCAGACGGTGTGCCATCTCAACCCCGCGATCACCTTGGACGTGCCCGAGGGGGCGTTGCCCTCGACAGCGACGGCGCAGACGATGGCGATCTTCCCGGGCGGGTCCCGGCCGACGGGTCCTGTCGCCCTCGAGGGCCTGGACGTCGTCGGTGCCCTCTTCGAGGTGAACCCCGACGAACCGGGGCTGCTCCCGGCGGATCCCGTGGGCGTCTCGATCACGTGGGAGGACGACTTCGTGGGGTCGTTGGACCCGACGACGTTCTCGATATGGCGCCGGGACGCCGGTGGCTGGGCGCGCCTCCCCAGCGAGGTGGACGTGGCCGGGCGTACGGTGACGGCCCCCACAGACCGGTTCGGGGCGTTCGTGATCGCGGTGGACGATCTCCCGCCCGCGATCACGGTGCCCCTCGCCGAGGGCTTCTTCACCGCCGGCGACGTCGACGTCCCCGTGACCGTCGGGGGCGAACCCGAACACGTCCCAGCGGTGGCTGTCTCTGCCAGAGTCGACGGTGCTGCCGTCGACGTGGAGGACGCTGGGGAGGGCCGCTACGGCGTCGCCCTCGCCGGGCTCGATGACGGTGCGCACACGCTCGTGGTGACGGCGGTCGATGCCGGCGGCAACATGGCCTCGCTCACCCGGTCGTTCGTCGTGGACACGACGGCACCTGCCGTGCCCGAGGACTTGGAGGCCACGCGGGACGGCGACGGCGTCGATCTCAGTTGGAGCGGGGACGCAGACAAGGTGGAGATCCTGCGGAGCAGTGGCGTCGCCGACGGTCCGGTCATCCTGGGGGTCTCCGAGGACGGTACGTACCACGACGCCATCGCTGAGCCGGGCGAGCGCTACGCCTACTGGGCGAGGTCGGCGGACGCCGCGGGCAACGTGTCGGCCCTCGCAGGGCCTGCTCTCGTGGGCCGCTTCGTGGCCCCGGGGGTCCAAGACGACGCCGCGGCCACAGACGAGGACACTGCCACCACGATCGACGTCCTCGCCAACGACGCCGGCGGGGAGGAGCCCGACGCCGCCACGTTGCGGATCGTGGGCGACCCTGCCCACGGCACCGCCACTGTCACAGGCGGCAACGTCGTCTACACGCCCGCGGCCGAGTGGTCCGGCACGGACACGTTCAAATATGAAGTGTGCAGCGCGACCGGCGCCTGTGCCCGAGGCCTCGTCACCCTCACGGTCGCTGCCGTCAACGACCCGCCGATCGCGCGCGTCACGGCTACACCCGCCACCGGGCCGGCGCCGCTCGCTGTCACCTTCGACGGCACTGCGTCAGGGGACGGCGACGGCAGTGTCGTCGGCTACGACTGGGAGCTTGGCGACGGCACGATCGGCACGGGAGCGGTCGTCTCCCACGCCTACGCGGTACCAGGCAGGTACACGGCGACCCTCACGGTGACGGACGACGACGGGGGGACGGGCACTGCCTCGGCGACCGTGGTCGTCACGCCGCCCGTGGCGACCGGCGATGCTGTCTCCGTCCGGTTCTCCGGCGGCCTGTCCTACGCCAACGGCGGCCCGCTGGCCGGCGGCAACTTCACCGTCACATCCTCCGCCTGGGACCGCAAGGTCGAGGCGGTGACGGGTTCCGGCACGCTTCCGGGGACGAGGGGTGGCACGGCCACGGTCACCGTGTCGGTGTCCCGTCTGTGGATCTTCGACATCTGGTACGGCTCGGTGACCGTGCGTGACGCGGGGGCCGGGATGGCCACGGAGACACCGGTCCTCACGGGTTCCCTCGTCCGGGAGGGCAACGAGGTTCGGTCGTCGTCGCGCTGGATCGCCTTCTCGTCCCGGCGCTGGCGCACCTACACGCTGGACTGGGCGGTGACGGACAGCTCCTGACCGTGAGTGCCTCGACGGGGCCTGTTCCTCGGAACGCGTGCCCGTCGGCACGCGGAGGGCCGTCCCGTGGGCAGGATGCGCTCGCCTACCCTTCGCGCATGGACGCGCCGCTCGACTGGGTCGAGTACGACCGCTGGCAGGAGCAGGCCGCCAGCGCTCGTGTGGCCGCCGAGGGAGCGGCCTCGGTGGAGGCGCACGGCTGGGCGTGCTTCCTGTACGAGCAGTCGGCCCAGCTCTCTCTCAAGGGGCTCCTGCACGCCGCCGGCCTGGAGGGTTGGGGCCACGACGTCATGGTCCTGTGCGAGAGAGCGGAGGGCGGGCTCACCGCCGGGTGGGGTCCGGAGGTCGTGGAGGCGGCGGCCCGCCTCGCGCGCCACTACATCCCGAGCCGGTATCCCGACGCCGTGCCGTCGGGCACCCCCGCCTCCCACTACACGTTGGCGGACGCCCGATCCGCGAGATCGGACTGCGAGCTCGTCGTGGGCGCGGTCGACGGCGTGGCGCGGGGGCTGCGAGGGGAGCCGTGACACACCCGGTGATCCAGCGCCGCCTCGCCGAGCGCCAGGCGATGATCGACAAGGCCGCGAGCTGGGCCGGTGCTCTTGCCCGCCGGATGGGCGTCGTCGCCGTCGTCGTGTTCGGTTCCGTCGCCCGCGGGGACTTCAACAAGTGGAGCGACGTCGACGTCCTCGTGATCGCCCCGGACCTGCCGCCGACGGCGAGGGAACGACTCGAGGTTCTGATGGCCGACAGCCCGCCCGGTGTGCAACCCGTCGGGTGGACGCCCGCGGAGCTCGCGGAGCGCCGCCGCCGTCACGACCCGATCGCGGTGGAGTCCGACACCGCCGGCGTTGTCGTCCTCGGAGCACTGCCGGCGGCGTGACAACGGGTTGGGCGCCCGGCGCACGCGCCGTGGCCTACGCCCGGCGCTTGTGGCCCGGCCTCTGAGGTGCGCCCGGCGGGGTGATGAGCGTGGAGATGCTGTCGGGGTCGCCGCGGGCGTCACGAGTGCGCCGTCCTCGTCGTCTCCTCCGCGGGGTTCCGCAGCAGAGTCCTGGCGGCCATGGCGGCCATGGCGGCCGGGGCCCGGGGGTACCTCACCAAGCGGGCCAGGTCCGAGGAGCTCTTCCGGGCTGTGCGGCGCGTGAGCGGGGGCCGGGATGGCCACGGAGACACCGGTTCTCACGGGTTCCCTCGTCCGGGAGGGCAACGATGTTCGGTCGTCGTCGCGCTGGATCGCCTTCTCGTCCCGGCGCTGGCGCACCTACACGCTGGACTGGGCGGTGACGGACAACCCCTGACCGGTGGCCTTCACGGCCACCGGGGACGACCTGTTCGGACAGGGCGAATCGGCTCCTGCGGCCTGTCCCCCGACCCCGCCGGTGCACGGAAACGGTGTGGTCAATTCCACCCACGGCCTTCGGTTGAGGCCGGCCGGCGGACTCTACGGTGACCGACGAGATCGGATTCGACCGGTGTCCGCCCGGACAAGACGGAACCTCGCGGATTCCGCGGGTGTCACGGATCTCGTCACAGATCGCGGCGGGTGGACGGCGAAGGTGGAGCGGTGACCCGTTCGACCCGGCACCGGGCGTGACGGGACGATCTCAGGCAACGATGCGACATCAGGAGGAACAGGAGGCCGCTGGTGATGACATCTAGGGAGGACAAGACGGTGGCGCGACCGCCGCGCCGGACACGAGCGGTGAGAGCGGCCCTGGGGGCATTCGCCGTGGTCGTGGCGGCAGTGGCCGTGTCCGTTCCCCCTGCGGCGGGGGCCGAGGGCGACGGCGCGATCTCGGGCCGGGTCACAGGCACGGGCGGGGCGGGTCTCGCCGGTTGCACCGTGTCTGCGGACTCCCGGAGCTGGAGCCACCACGGCTCGGCGACCACGGACTCCACTGGCGCCTACACCGTCGGCGGGCTCGCCTTCGGCGAGTACAGGGTTGAGTTCTCTTGCACCGGCTATGCCACGGGCTACTACGCGGGCACCGATACCGCAGGCTCGCAGCCCAGCTACGTCGTCGTCGAGGTCGGGAACACGACGGAGGGCGTGAGCGTGAGGATGGTCGTCGCCGGTGGCATCTCCGGCCGCGTGACGGGCTCGGACGGGGCGTCCCTGTCCAACTGCGGGGTCGTGGCGAGGGCAGCCTCGGGTTGGGCGCTCGGCGGGTCCGCCACGACCGATTCCGCGGGCGCCTACGCGATCGGGTCTCTCGCTCCCGGGCCGTACAAGGTGCGCTTCTCGTCCTGTGGCGACGCCGCCGGGGAGTACTACGAGGACAGCGGAGACGAGTCCTCGGCGCTTGTCGTGAACGTCGCCACGGGCACGAACGTGGGGGGCATCGACGCCCGCCTGAACACCGGGGGCCGCATCAGCGGGCGGGTCCGGGGCGCCGGGGGCGCCGGGCTGGGGGGCTGCTCGGTGAGCGCGGTGAGCACGATCGACGGGTGGTCCTCGGAGTGGGGAACCACGGACGCATCCGGCGACTACGAGATCCGTGGCCTGCGGGGGGGCGGCTACCGGGTCAGCTTCTCGGGTTGCGCCGGGCACGCCGGGGAGTACTACGACGACGCCACTGACTACTCCGGTGCCCGCACGGTCTCGGTTGTGGATGGCGTCGACACGAGCGGCGTCGACGCCGACCTCGCCGTCGCCGGCCGCATCAGGGGCACGGTCGCGGCCGACGACGCAAGCCCGTTGGCGGGCTGCAACGTGTCCGCCCAGGGCACCACTGGGGGTTCGGGATCCGGTTCTGCCACCACCGACACGTCCGGTACCTACGAGATCCAGGGTCTGCGGGCGGGCGGGTACCGGGTCTACTTCTCGGAGTGCGCCGGGCACGCCGGGGAGTACTTCGACGACGCCACCTTCGAGGGGGCGGACACCGTGACGGTCACGGCGGGCGCGACGACGAGCGGCATCGACGCCCGCCTGGCGGGAGCGGGCGCCATCAGCGGGACCGTGGCGGCCGCCGACGGCACCCCGCTGGCCGGGTGTCGCGTCACGGTCGCGTCCTACTTCGGGCTCTACTTCGGTGCTCTTTCGGCCTCGACGGACGCTGCGGGGGCCTACAGGGTCACCGGCGTGCTTCCGGGCCGGTACCTGGTCGCCTTCTCGACGTGTGCGGGGCACGTCGGGGAGTACTTCGACGACGTGGACATGGGGGCGGGCTGGCCGTACCCGGACGCCGACTGGGTGGTCGTCACGGCGGGCCAGGACACGTCCGGCGTGGACGCCCGTCTCGACCTCGGGGGCGCGATCGGCGGGACCGTCACGGGCGCCGACGGCGCCCCGCTGGCGGGCTGCGGCGTGTGGGCCTCTTCGCTTGCGAGCCTCCCCGGAGGCTCGGCGACCACCGACGAGGCCGGCCACTACGAGGTCGCCGGCCTCCCGCCCGGCGGCCACCGGGTCGGCTTCTCTGATTGCGCCGGGCACGCCGGGGAGTACTACGACGACACCGGCCACTCCGCCGCGGAGACCGTGGTGGTCGCTGCGGGGGCCACGACGAGCGGGGTGGACGCCCGCCTTTCCGCGGGGGCGATCAGCGGCACGGTCGCCGACACCGGCGGTGCCCCGCTGGCCGGCTGCTCCGTGTGGGCGTCCTCCGTCGCCGGGGGTTCCTCCTACGGCTCGGCGACGACGGACTTCGCCGGCGGCTACCGGGTCGGACCCCTCGCCCGTGGTCCCCACCGGGTCTCCTTCTCGTGCGGCGGCTACGCCGGGGAGTACTACGACGACGCCGCCGGCTACTCGGACGCGAGACCCGTCGAGGTGGCTGAGACCGGGACGACCTCCGGGATCGACGCCCGCCTCGCTCGCTCAGGAGTCGTGTCGGGGAGGGTCACCGGCCCCGGCGGGACCCCGGCGACTTCCCACTCCTCCTGCCAAGTCGGGGCGGTGGGGGGCGAATCGAGCGCGTACGACTACGTGGACGACTCCGGCGACTACGCGATCACCGGACTCAGGCCGGGTGCCTACAAGCTCTCCGCCCGGTGCTGGAGCGCCGCCTTCGCCGGAGGGCTCTGGTTCGACGGCAAGCTCTCCGCTCACACCGCGGACGCCGTCACAGTGATTGAGGGTGGCACGGTCACGGGCGCGGACTTCCACTTTTCGGCTGCAGGCACGATCGCGGGCAGGGTGACCGACCGTGCGGGTGACCCGATGGCGGACTGCGAGGTGGTGGCGGTCGACGCCGGAGCCTCGGGGGACGGCTCCACCGCCGAGTCCGGGTCCGTGTTCACGGACGAGGACGGTTCCTACACCCTCGCCGTCCAGCCCGGCAGCCACAAGGTGCGGTTCCCGGCCTGCCGGGGTCTTGCAGGTGAGTGGCACGCCGGCGCCGCGGACTTCGCTGCCGCCGAGGCACTGGCGGTGGCCCCCGGCGGGACGGTCTCGGGCGTCGACGGATCCCTGGAGCCGCTGGGGTCAGCCGACATGGCCCGGGGCGGCATGCTTCGGGTCACGACAAGCCCCCCCATGGACGCCCGCCTCGGCCTGCACGACGGCGGGGGCGAGGGCGAGGGCGACGAGTGGTCGGCCGCGTGGGTTGCGGATCACTGGGGTGTGAACTGGCTGAAGCTGGCGACCGGGCAGTACGGGCTGTGTCCGGGCGACATGCCCGGCTATCTCACCCCCGACTGCATGGACGCCGACGTCCGGGCGGGGGAGACCACGACGCTCACGGCCGAATATCGCGCCGCGGGGTACCTGCGGGTCACGACGAGCCCCGCGTTGCCCTCCACGATCACCGTGGACGGCGAGCCCCGCAACGACTGGGGTGTGTGGATGCAGATCGCGCCGGGACCCCACCGTGTGTGCTTTGGGCGGGTGAAGGACTACCGGCGGCCGTCCTGCGAGAACGTCTCCGTGACCGCCGGGGCGACAGCGGACGTCAACGGCGTGTTCACGTCTTCGACGGGGGCGGCGGGCCCCTCCGGGTCCTCCGGGATGCTCCGGGTGACGACCAGTCCTGCTCTGGGGGCGCAGTTCCTGCTCGACGGCGTCGACGTCGACCACTGGGGTCTGAACTGGATGAAGGTCGAACCCGGGTTCCACAGCGTGTGCCTCCGGGACATGCCCGGCTTCCGGACGCCTGACTGCGAATACGCGATGGTGGTCGGGGGTGAGACGGCGGAGGTCACGGCGGAGTACCGGGAGTCCGGGTACATACGCGTGGTCACCGCCCCGGCCTCGCCGTCGACGATCATCGTCGACGGGCTCCCCCGAGACGACTGGGGTGCCTGGTTCCAGATCGACCCGGGCGAGCACAAGGTCTGTTTCGGAGGCGTGCAGGGGTTGCAGGCACCGCCCTGCACGACGGCAACCGTGTCGGTCGGTTCCACGACGACCGTCACCGGCACCTTCGTCCCGGCGTAGAGGCCCAGAGATGCGTCACACGACTCGCTTCATGCGTCGCGCCGGGGACGCCGGGCCCCGGCAGGCGGAACGCCGGCTCGTCCTCCGGTCCGTCCGCAGGATCCTGCCCGAGCTCGGCCGCTTCACGCTCGCCGGGGGCGCCGGCACGCTCGTGGGCGTCGGAGGGTTCAACCTGCTCGTGGTCGGGGCCGGCGTCGATGCAGTCGCGGCCAATGTGGCGGCGCAGGGCGCGGCAGCACTGGTCGCCTACGTCCTCGCGGCGAAGTTCGTCTTTCCCCATGCCGGTGGGCGTGCTCGCAGTGCCGAGGTCGCCGTCTTCTTGGTGGTGGCCGTGGGCGGTACCGCGTACAGCACAGCCGTCTTGGCCGCCGTGGACACGATGACCCACGGGCGCCTCCCCGTCCTCGTCGCCGACGCGGTCCTTGCCCTCACGATCGTGACGGGCTGGATGATCCGCTTCGTGCTCGTGCGCCGTGTCGTCTTCCGCGCCCACCTCCCGCGGGGGCCCGCGGGGGCCCGCGGGGGCGCAAGTGGGGTCCCCGGGGCGGATCCCCGAGTAGCCCGGCGGGGCCGGCAGATGTTGACCGAAAGGAGAATCAGGTGAAAGCAGTACTGGTGAAGGCCCAGGGGTTCCTGAGGCCGGTGACCCTTGTGGCCGCGCTCGCTCTCGTGGTCGGCCTCGGGGCCGTCGACGCCCTGGACGCGCAGGTCTACGGTCCTGCAACGGGTGTGGCGGGCACGGGCCAGAAGGCTCCCGACTCCGCCCCCGCGGCGGTGTCGGTTCGCGTGACCAGTCGGAGCGTGTGCTACACGGCTCCGTCCGGCTTCGGTCGCGTGCGGAGGGCCGTCCTGCGCTCCGGGACACCGGGCAAGGGCGGGAAGGTCCTGAAGAAGCTCCGCCTGCCCCGCAAGTCCCAGCGCGGACGCTGCACGCGTGTGCGGCGCTCCCTCGCCCGTCGTGTTCGCGGAGACCGTGACGCCGTCTACGTCGAGGTGCGCGACAGGTCCGGGCGCGTGGGCTACGCGGCGGCCTGAGCACTCCGGCGGCACACCTTGCACACTCACGTCATTCCCGGCGTGCCCGCTCGCGCACCGTTCAACGACCCGAATGCATCGGTTTGGGCGGGAACCCTGACGCGGCGTCTGCCCGAGGTCCTCGCCCTCGCCCTCGCCGTTCTCGCCGCCTCGGCGACGATGCTCGTGAGCTCACGCCCCGCTGGGCATCCGACCTCCTCGATTCGCAGCGCCACCCTGGGCGTCGCCGCGGACGGCCGCCGTGTGAGGGCAGCGGTGCAGGTCGAGACCAGTACGCGCCGGGGCGAGCGTCTCCGCGTCTTCTGGACCCTCGACGGCATCGGGGGCGCCAGATCGTACGAGTCGCGACGGGTCGTCGGGGACATGACAAGCGGGAGCGCTCGCACGCTCCGCTGGGAGGAGGAACTCGCCTTGCCGGTCGGCGTGTATGCGGCGCATGCGTGGGTGCACGCCGTGCGGGACGGACGTTTCGTACCCCTCGCCGACGTAGCCATGTCGCCCGCTCGCATCTGGGTGGCACCGGCGCCAGGTGCCCACGTAACGAGACACGGCCCCCCTGCCGGACCCGTCAGCATCCGGGGCCTGAGCGCACCCGAGGAGTGGCGGGCGTCGTCACCTGGGCAGGTGACGGCGCGACTGGCGAATGCATCGACGGCGCCCCAGGTCGTCGACGTCTTCTGGTACCTCTCGCCGCCCGGTTCCCGCTCCCCCTGGAAGGTGGCGGGTGCCGGTGTCGCGCCAGGCGTCACGGTTCCGGCGGGCCAGGAGATCGAGGTCGTCGTTTCGGGTCGCTCCCGGTCGGCCGGCGAGAAGTCGCTCAGTGCGTGGGTGCATGTGCGCGAAGGCCCGAATCGTTCCCGCCACAGCGACGGCGTCGAGTTCCACACCCCCGTCGCAGTCGAAAGCAGCGCGCCCGAGGGCGCCGACGCACAGAAGGGATTGCTGGGGACATGACAGCGATCAGTCAGACAACGGATTCCAGAGACATCGCGGACCGGCCCCCCCTTGTCACGGTCGTGCTTCCGTGCCTGAACGAAGTCGAATCCGTGGGGGTGTGCGTCGAGCAGGCGAAAGCGGCGCTGGCCTCCGCCGGATTGCCCGGGGAGGTCGTCGTCGTGGACAACGGTTCCAGCGACGGCTCGCCTGAGGCCGCCGCCGCGCACGGCGCCCGCGTCATCCGGGAGCCCGCTCGCGGCTACGGCCGCGCGCTGCGCACCGGCATCGCGGTGGCGCGCGGCGACGTCGTCGTCATGGCGGACGCCGACTGCACGTACGACCTGTCACGCGTCGACGAGATGGTGCAGCCGGTTCTGGCCGGGGACGCGGACCTGGTTCTCGGTTCCCGCCTCGAAGCGGCCACAGGTCGTTCCATGCCGTTGCTGCACAGATTCGTGGGTACGCCGGTGATCTCGTCTCTGATCGGTAGGGCGTGTGGGCACAAACCCGCAGAGGACAGCCAGTCCGGGTACCGGGCGTTCCGAAGGGACGCCGTCGTCGCTCTGGGTCTTCGTTGCGACGGAATGGAGTTCGCCTCGGAGATGCTCATACGGGGCGTGCACGAGGGCCTGCGCATCCGGGAGATCCCGATGGGCTACGCGGCCCGGGTCGGAGAGTCCAAGCTCGAGACGTTCTCGGACGGATGGCGTCACCTGAGGCTCATCCTTGCGCTTTCCCCGCACCTCCTGCTGTTCGTCCCTGGCGTCGCCACCGCTGTGGCCGGGATCGGCCTCACAGGCCTGTCCTTCCTGCGTCCTTCGGGTATCCCGTTGGGTTCCCTGAATTGGCAGCCCATCTTCTTCTCGACGATCCTGGTTGTGCTCGGGGTGCTGGCGGCGTTCGCCGGGGCCGTGCTCGCACACAGGTCGCCGTTCGTGTCCCAGCGCGTGCGGGACCGGTTCGCATTCGTAGGCCACGATCGATTCCCCAGAAGGTGCTCTTCTGCGGGGCTCGTCGCTCTGGGGACGGGCCTGGCCCAGGACCTCGCTCTCTTCTGGCTCTGGGTTTCCGGGCATCCGTCGCCCCACTTCGGCCCCGCTCTCGCAGCACTCGCCCAGGGACTCATCCTCATGGGGGCGACACTGGCCGTGTTCGGTTTCGTGTACCGGGTCCTGGACGAAGCCGGCCGCCCCTGTGTCACTCTCGTGTTGCCCAACGACGAGGTCCTCCGTCACAACCCGGCGTCCCGGGGAGGAACCCGGTGAGCAGCGAGCCCGGTGCCCTGCGCGTGCTGGCCTTCTGCGACCACTTCCCGGGAACCTCGGGGGGCGCCGAACGGGTGGCTCTCGAGACCTACCGGCGATTCCCCGAGGAAGCCGACGTCCTCGTCGTCACGGCGGGCGAGGCGCGGCGCGTCGAGCGGGGCGCTGCCGCCGGTGTGCGCTACGTTCGCTTCCCTTCCCGGGACCTCTCCGGGGCTCTCGGCGCCCAGGTGAGCGCGGCCCCCAGCCTCCTGTTCGGCCTCCGGCGGCTCGTCGAGGACTTCTCGCCCTCGGTGCTGCACGCTCACAGCCTCCATTTCCAGACGTCCCTGGCAGCGGCCGTCGTCGCAGGGCGCCACGGCGTCCCCCTCGTGACGACAGTGCATGTGGGGGCGATCGACCGGCTCGCGGCGTTCACGCGCCGGGCGACTGTCGTCTACGAAGCCACGCTGGGGCGCTTCGTGCTCTCACGGAGCACCGGTGTCGTGGCGGTCTCTGACGCGGTGGCCCGCCACGTGTCCCGCCTGCGGCCCCGATCCGTTTCGTCGGTCACCGTCGTGCCCAACGGCGTGGACCGCTCCCTGTTCCGTCCTGCCCCGCGGGCGGCCCGAGGCGTGCCTCACATCGTGTTCTTGGGACGCCTCATCTCAAACAAGGGGCCCGACATCCTCCTGGACGCGCTCGAGGTCCTCGACGGGAGGGGGCGGGAGTACACCGCCGAGCTCCTGGGCGACGGGCCTCTCCGCGGCAGACTCGAGGAAAGGGTCCGGGCGAGCCGAGTGGGTCGCGTGAGACTCCGGGGAGCCGTGTCCGACGCGGCCCCGAGGCTGGCGGAAGCCGACATCGTGGTCCGCCCCTCTCTTACGGAGGGCATGTCTCTCGCCGTTCTCGAGGCCATGTCCGCGGGTGCCTGCGTCGTCGTGTCGGACATCGAGGAGAACGCTGCCCTCGTCGACCACGGGCGGGACGGTCTCCTGTTCCGCTGCGGTGACCCCGGTTCGTTGGCGGACACGCTCGACGCCGCCCTCGCCGACCAGCATCTGCGGCGACGCCTCGGGAGGGCCGCTCGGCGGCGGACGTCGGCGTTCTCCTGGGGAGTCTGCGCTGCGGACACGTTCGACGTGCTGGCCCGGTGCGCCTCCACGGGGGAGGCGAGATGCGCGAGCTGAGAGTGGGCGTCGCGGGCGCCGGCTGGGTCGCACGAAACCGCCACATCCCAGCGCTCGACGCGTGCCCGCGGGCGCGTGTCGTGGCGGTTTACGACCGGGACGTCCGTAGGGCGCGGAGCGCAGCCGAGGAGTTCGGGGTGGCGGCCGTCGACACGGTCGAGGGCCTCCTGGGCCAGGGACTCGACGCGGTCTCCGTCTGCACTTCGCCCTGGAGTCACGCCGAGATCGCCGTCGCGGCTCTGGAGGCGGACCTGCACGTCCTCGTAGAGAAGCCCATGGCGCTCGACCTCTCCGAGGCGACGGCGATGGCGGAGTCGGCCAAGCGGGCGGGGCGGCTGCTCTGTGTTTCACACAACTTCTTGTTCTCCCGCTCCGTCCGCAAGGCGGAGCGCTTGTTGGCGGGAGAGAAGCTGTCCTACGGCCTCGGTCTGCAGGTGAGCAGCGACCGACGTCGGCTGCCCTCCTGGTACCGGGAACTGCCCGGCGGCCTGTTCCTCGACGAGTCCCCGCACCTGTTCTACACGCTGCAGCACTTCCTGGGGAGGCTCGACGTCGAGGGCGTCCGAACCCTCGGCGACGCCGCGTCTCCGGACGGTGTGGAGATCTGGCTCCGGGGACCGCGGGGTCCCGGACAGGTCACCATGGTCTTCGCCGCACCCGTGTCGGAGTGGCACGTGGGGCTCGTCGGAGCCGAGCGGGTCGTCGGAATCGACCTGTTCCGCGACATCGCCGTGCAGGCTAGGAGTGACGGCGCTCATCGGGCGGGCGACGTCTTTCGGACATCCCTCGCATTGGCTGGAGGACATGGCGCGGGGTTCGTCTCTTCGGGGATGCGCTTGGCCACGGGCCGCCAGTTCTGGGGTCACGACGAGCTTGTCCGTCTGTTCGTGGACGCCGCCCTCTACGGAGGGGCGTCGCCGGTGGACCTGGCCGACGCCCTGAACGTCGTCCGCGTGACGGACGAGGTTCTGGCGGATATGGGGGCGTCGTGAGCCAGGGCGTAGCGGCGTGCCTTCCGGCGAGAACGCCGGAGGCGCGCGCGTTCGCGTGGAGGCGACCCTTCGCCTGGATTCTGGTTGCCCTGCAGAGCCACGGCGTCGACTTGGGCTTTGCCTCCTACGCTCTCCTCGTCGCCGTGCAGCGTTTCTCGGTCCTGGTGGGGCCGGGGGCGCCGCCGGGAATCGACGGGGGGAACTGGCTCGCTTTCGGTCATGCTCTGGTCGGGGAGCGAATCAGGGCGGGTTCGATCTCCTACCCTCCGCTCGTCCCCCTTGCGACCTCGGGACTGGTCGGAGTCGTCGGTCCCACCGCAGGCGTGAGCCTCGTCGCCGTCCTCGCCTCTCTCGTGCCTGCCGGGGCCGCCTACGCCGTTCTGCGGGGCAACCGGCTGGGGTGGAAGGGGGCTGTCGCCGCCGCCTTCTTGTTGCCTGCGACGTCCACGGGAGAAGCCGTTGCCTGGGGGGGATACCCGCAACTCATCGGCCTCGGCCTCACCCTCGTCTTCCTCTGGCGGCTGGACGCATACCTGCGGAGTGCTGCGCGGCGCGATCTCTGGGCCGTCGGTGTCTTCCTCTTCGCCGACGCCGCCACTTCCCACCTGACGACGTTCGCAGCCCTGTTGGCGGCCGGGCTCGTCGTTCTCTTGCACGCGGCGTTCCGGTGGCGCGCCATGCGCCCGCTTGCTGGTCGCATGGCGAGGGATCTCGCCCTGGCGTGCCTCCCTTGCCTCGTCCTGGCCCCCGTATACCTGCACCTCGCCGCCGGCCTGGCGGCGACGCCGGCGGCGTCGGACCGCACGGGAATGGTCGCTTCCGTGGAGGCCCTCTACAGGGACTTCCCGGCTCTGTGGAGGGCGGGACTCGTGTTCGCCCTCGTCGCCCCGCTGCTTCTCTGGAGGCATCGGAGGTCCCCCCTGTGGATCCTCACCACCGCCCTCCTCGTCACGGCCGTGGCTCCGCTCCTCGTCCTGCGCGAACCCCGTTTCGTGTACCTCCTTCCCCCGGCTGTCGTTCTTGCTGTCGGCTGCATCCTCTTGGACGTGACTGGTCCCGGGCGGCGGACGACGCCCTGGGTCGCCCCGGTTGTGGGCGTCCTGCTCGCCGCCGTCGTCGCGGCGCAGACGATTTCGGGGTTGCGGTTCTTCGCCGTGCAGAGGCGCTACTACGGGATCCAGTCCGTTTCCACGTTCCGTGCCGTGTCTTGGGTCTCTCGGCGCACGCCCCGGGGATCTACCATCGCAGTCACGCCGGTGAACGGCGCTCCCCTCGGCTGGTGGGTGGAGGGCCTCGGTCGACGACGAACGTTGAGCGGCTCGCTCCCGAAGTGGCTGAACTACCCGGACGAGCGCTCTCGCGCAGCGCTTTCGAATCGCATCTTCGGCCGACTCCCTTCGACGGCGGCGCTGTCGTTCGCCCGGTCCCACGGAGTCGACTACCTCTTCATCGCCAAAGATTGGGAGGGGTATGTGGATCACGACGTCGCTGCCTTCGTCCGGAACCACAGGTCGCTCGTTGCCTTCGAGACCCGCTCCGTGGTCCTGGTTCGGACGAGGGACTGACGGCCTTCCTCGGCCTGGAGATGAGAGCCACCCGCGGGGCCGCCTGCCTGTCGCCAACCCCTTCTGGGGAGCCCGGGCACGGGTATTCGTGCCTGGGCTCCCCAGAACGGTGGTGGTGGGGGATGGGGTGCAGGACGGGGGTCGGTTCAGGTGCCGTTCCAGTTGCGGAGCACGCGGAGGCGGTTCCAGG
>CAYJLW010000047.1:0-8363 GCA_964370965.1 uncultured Acidimicrobiia bacterium
CCCCCCCCCCCCCCCCCCCCCCCCCCCCCACCCCCCCCCCCCCCCCCCCCCCCCGGGCCGCCCCGGGGGGACAGCTCGCGAGGAGGAGGAGCTCCGGGACGTCGACGGAGGGAGGCTGCTCGGCGTAGCCGCCGGGCGTCACGCCCCAGATCCCCTCGACGTCGAGGCCGCAGAGGCGGGCCAGGTAGTACAGCTCCCGGGCGGTGGAGCACACCGTGTCCGCCTCCGCCCGGCGGGTCACGCCGTCCTCGTTGCGCAGCTCCACCGTCTCGTGGTGCAGCCCGGTGGCGGGGTCGAAGACCTCGTCCTCGCCCAGGTGGCGCAGGGCGAAGAAGGCGTGGAACGCCGTCGCGGCGAGGCGACCGCCGGGGCGCAGCGCCCGCACGAGGCGCGAGAGGATGTCCCGGTCGGCCTCCGGGTCGCCGCCGGCGAGGCCGAAGCCGCCCTGGCAGAGCGTGACGACGGCGTCGAAGTCCTCCTCGACGTCGAGGGTCCGGAGGTCGCCGAGGCGGAACCCCGCGGAAAGGCCCTCCGCCGCGGCGGCCTCCCGGGCAAGGTCCACGAAGCGGGGTGCGACGTCGACGCCCACGACGTCCACGCCCCGGCGGGCGAACTCCAGGGAGTGCCGCCCCGGCCCGCAGCCGGCGTCCAGCAGCCGCCCGCCGCCGTCGAGGCCGAGGCGCGGGAGCAGGAAGTCGACCTCCTGCACCGTCCCCTTCGTGAACGAGTAGCGCAGGTAGGCGGGGCCGAGGAACTCGGCGATGGGCTGGTACCAGTGCTCAGGGACCTCAGGCACCGCGACAAGGTACCCGCCCCCCCGCCAGGCGGCGCCGCACGTAGAGTCCGGAGCCATGTCAGACCCAGAGAAACCCGTCCCCCGCCCCGACGCCGCGATCGTGCTCGCCGCCGGCAAGGGCACCCGCATGGGGCACCCCACGCTCCCCAAGCCGCTCGTGGCGGTCGGCGGCCGGCCCATGCTGGAGCGCGTGCTCACCGGGCTGTCCCGGGCGGGGTACCGCCGGGCCGTGCTCGTGGTGGGCTTCCGGGGCGACCTCATCCGGGAACACTGCGGGGAGCGCTGCTGCGGGCTGGAGATCGGCTACGTCTTGCAGGAGACGCAGGACGGCACCGCCGCCGCCGTCGCCCTCGCCGCCCCCGCTGTCGCCGGGGAGGAGGCCGTCCTCGTCACCTGGACCGACATCCTCGTCTCTCCCGCCTACTACGACCTCCTCACGAGCGCGTGGACCCACCGGCCCGGTCTCACCGCCCTCACCACCGTCCTGACCGGCGACCCCTCTGTCGGCGCGCTCGTCACCTTCGACGCCGACCTCCGCATGCAGGACGTCCTGGAGAAGCCCGCCGGCGTGACGAAGGGCTGGGCGGACGGCGGGGTGAGCATCCTGTCCCGGGAGGCGCTCGCCGCCATGGCCGCCGTGGAACCCTCGGCCCGGGGAGAAAAGGAGCTCGCCGACGGCCTCCGCTCCCTGCTCGCCGCGGGTCGCCTCGTCGGCGTGGAGAGGCTCGCCGGGCCCTGGATGGACCTCGCCTCCCCCGCCCACGTCGCCGAGGCCGAGCGCCGCTTCGGTGACCTCCTCGGCGAGCTCGCAGAGGGGCGGTGAGCACGAGTGGCGCGCGAATGACGGCCTGTCGTCATCTCCGGACACCTTGGCGGCTCAGGACCCCAGGCGGGCGAGGATCTCCTCGACGTGCGCGTAGCGGGTGTCCATGCCGAAGGGCACCGGGAAGGCGACGTTGAGGACGCAGAGGGCGACCAGCGCGGTCGGCACGCCCTCCTCGACGAGACGGCGGGCCTCGTCCTCGCAGGCCTCGACGAGGTCGGCGACGGCGTCGGCGTCCGGTGGGACCCGTGCCCCGGGGAGACCATCGAGCGCCCTCCAGTCCCCGGTGTGGAAGCGGTCCCCGAGTGTCTCCGCCAGCGACCGGCAGGCCGCCTCGGCGAGGCCGGGGCCCACGAAGTCCCGCATCTGCGCTGGGCTCACCCGCCAGCCGGCGGGCGCGAACCAGGCGTCCATCGCATCGAGAGCGACGCCGCGGCCCACAGCGAGACGCACCCCCTCGGCGAGGTACCGGCACACGAAGCGGGTCATGACGAGACCCCGGGACGCCGGGGCCGGTACGGGCGTGACACCGAGGCGGCTGCACAGCGCCCCCGTGGCCACGGCGAGGTTCTCGGCGGAGTCCACCGGGAGGGAGTACTCCCAGAAGCGGCCCTCTTCCAGAGGGGTGAGGGGATGGAGATTGCCTGCCCCGGCACGGATCTCCGCGCCCACGTAGGTGGAGCTCATGGTGAGGAGCGGCCGTTCGACGGCACAGAGCAGGGTCCGCTTGAGCCCGAGATCCTCGGGGAGGCAGTCGAGGACGACGTCGCAGCTGGTCACCGCCGCCGCGTCGGTGACCAGTGTCGCCGGGGAGCCGGCGTACTTCGCCGGATCACGGACGACCGCGACGACGTCGAGACCGGCGGCGACGCAGCGATTCACGAGCCCCCGGCCGACCTGGCCGTGGCCGAACACGCCCACGCTGCGGACCTCGCCCCCCGTGGTGGGGGGCAGGCCGTCGTCGGGGCAGGCGGTCGCCATCGGGGTCCAGGCGTCCCGGAAGAGGGCGTCCTCGACGTCGCCGGGGACGGCGCCGGGTGGGGGAAGGCGCACGACCGCCTCCCAGACGGGCCGGTCCCGCCGGTGCGCCAGGAGGCGGGTGACCCCCTTGCCCCGCGCGAGCATGTCCGCTATCTCGGCCACCCCGCCGGATGCCTGCGGGTCCGTGAGGCGGCCGAAGAGGCCGCTGCCCTCCCAGATCGGCCCGCCCCCCATGAGCACGTTCGCCGCCAGCCCGGCGCCGCCCCGCTCGAGAAGACCCCACAGGGTCCCCAGGGGGGGCAGGGCCCCGTAGGCGGACTCCTCCACCAGGACGTGGCGACGCACCGGGCCCTGCTCCCCGCTCAGGGGGCCGCTCGGGCCCGCCGGCCCGAACACAGCGAAGCCGGGGTCGAAGAGCGCACCGAGACCCGGCCCCCGCAGCGCGCCGGACGTCCACTCCCCCGTGCGCAGGGGCGGGTCCCAGGTCTGGAGCTGCCGCGACATGCGGGCGAGGCTAGGCGGGCGGCGATCAGGCAGGGGCGAGGCGGGCGGCGGCGAACGTGAAGCCCACGCCGACGCTGGCGGCGACGATCGTCTCCGCCTCCCGGACCCGCTCGCGGTGGTCGTACATCGCGACCGGGATGCAGCCCGTCGAGAGGTTCCCCCGGTCGGCGAGGTTCTCCACGACCTCCCAACCGTCCGGGACGGCCTCGGCGGTCTCGACGAGGACCGGCTTCGTGCCCTGGTGGGGGACGATGAGCCCGCCTGCAGAGCGATCGGCGTCCTTGGTCACACGCTCGAAGCCCTCCAGGAGCCCGTAGACGGCGCACTTGCGGGCGAGCTTGGTGTTGTGGATCCAGCGGTACTCGTAGCGGGTGTCGGGATGGAGGCCGACCATGCGGGGGTCGATCGTCTCGTCGTACACGAAGGGGTCGAACTCCTCCTTGAGGCCGGTGATGGGGGCGATGATGATCTCGGTCTCCTCGCCGTCGACCTCCGAGAGCGTGCCCGTGGCGGTCTCGTGGATCTCGAAGACGGGCTGCGTACCCGTGTCGCGGGGCAGCGACGTGAGCACCCATGCCGAGCCGGAGTCGCCGAAGACGAACGCGTCCACCGGGTAGCGGTACATGCGCGAGAAGGACGTGAGGGTCTCCGAGGACGTCACGAGAACCGTCTGGGCGGCGCCGGAACGGATGTACTGGGTCGCCATGTGCACTCCGCACATGAACTGCGCGCAGCCGCCGTAGAGGTCGAACGTCATCGCTTCCTGGATGCCGAGGCGCTTGAGGAGCCGGGAACCGATCGTGGGGAGCAGGTAGTCGAACTTCGAGGACGCCGTCACCACCATGTCGACCTCGCCCGGCTCCACGCCGGCGGCGGCGAGGGCCTCCTGCGCCCCGGCGGTGGCGAGATCCTCGTTCAGGACCTTCTGGCGGCGACCGTCGGCGAGGTCCACGACGGAACAGCGGCTCTCGATGCCCGTCGCCGCCGCGTACCGCAGCGCGGTCTCTTCGTCGACGTTGAAGTACGGCGCGAGATCCAGGTTCGTGTAGCGGAACGGCGCGAGAGTCGCGCCGTCACCGACCAGGTAGACCGGTCGCCCATGAGTTGACATCTGTGCCTCGTCGTCTTGCTGCGGTGCCAGATCCCTCGTAGCCGCCCTACCCCGGCGCGGGTCTGACTTCGACCGCCGACACGCCATTCCCTGCCGGCCGGCCGCTAGGAGACAGGGACGAGGCGGGCGGCGGCGTAGGTGAATCCCACACCGACGGCGGCCGCCACCACGGTGCGGGCTTCGCGGACGCGCTCGAGCTGGTCGGAGAACGCCATGGGGATGCAGACGGTGGAGACGTTGCCCCGCTCGCGGAGGTTGTCGATGATCGACCAGCCCTCGGGCAGGAGTGGCTCGACGCTGCGCAGGACCGGGCCCGTGCCCTGGTGGGGCACGACGACGCCCGGCGTGTCCTGACCGCCGTGGGAAACGCGCTTGAAGCCCTCGAGGATCCCGAAGCGGGCGACGTCCCGGGCGAGGTCGACATCGTGGCGGAACCGGTACTGGTGGCGGGTGTCAGGGTGGATGTCCGCCATCCGCGGGTCGACCCTCTCGTCGTGGATGAAAAGGTCGAACTCCTCCTTGAACCCGGCGATGGGCATCACGATCACCTCGGTGGGCCGGCCCTCGAACTCGGAGACCGTGGCGCACGCCGTGTCGCCCACCTCGAAGACGGGGAACCCGCTCCTACCCGGCTCGCTGGAGAGCACCCAGGCGCCGGCACCGTCGCCGAAGATGAACGCGTCGACCGGGTAGCGGAACTGGCGCGAGAACGACGAGATCACCTCGGACGCCGTGACGACGACTGTGTCGCACATGCCGGATCGGATGTAGTTGGCGCCCATGATCACGCCGAGGATGAACTGGGCGCAGCCGCCCACGAGGTCGAAGCTCATCGCCTCCTGGACCCCGAGGTTCTTCAGCACGCGGGGGCCGATCGACGGGAGGATGAAGTCGTACAACGAGGCGGACGTGATCACGCAGTCGAGATCCGTGGGCTCCATGCCGGCGGCGTCGAGGGCGCGCTGGGCCGCCTGGGCGGCAAGCTGGTCGGAGAGCACCTTCTGGCGCCGGCCGTCCGCGAGATCGATCACCCAGTGGCGCGCCTCGATACCCGTGACGTCGGCGTAGCGCAGAGCGGTCTCTTCGTCGACGTTGAAGTACGGCGCCAGCTCCAGGTTCGTGTACCGGAACGGCGGAAGCGCCGTCCCCGCTCCGACCAGATAGACCGGTCGCCCCTGTGTGCCCATGTGCTTCCCTCTGGACGCGCTCTCAGGATCCCCCCCGCACCGGAGTTATTCGACCCGGAAGGGCTCTACCCTTTCGCGCTCGCCCAGGAGTCCCCGAAATGGAGGTCGACCTCCAGAGGGACGGTCAGGTCGACGACGCGCTCCATGATCCCCACGACCAGGTCGCCCACGCCGTCGCGTTCGGCCTCGGGCACCTCCAGCACGAGTTCGTCGTGGACCTGCAGGAGCATGCGGGCGGCGAAGCCTCCGCGGGCGAGGCGGTCGTCGACGTCGATCATCGCCTTCTTCATGATGTCGGCCGCCGACCCCTGGATGGGGGCGTTCAACGCCATCCGCTCGCCCATCTGTCGCACCCGAGGATTCGGGTGGGTGAGCTCCGGGATCGGGCGACGCCGGCCCAGGATCGTCGTCGTGTAGCCGTCCCTACGGGCGTCGGCCACGACCCGGCCCATGAACGCCCGCAGCGTGGGGAACTGGTCGAAGTAGCGGTCGATGAACTCCTGCGCCTCCCCTGTGGACATCTCCGTGCGAGTCGCCAGACCCCAGGCCTGCATGCCGTACTGGATGCCGTAGTTCACGGCCTTCGCCCGGCTGCGGTGCGCGAACGTGACGTCCTCCGGGTCGATCCCGAACACCCGGGCGGCGGTCGCCGTGTGGACGTCGAGGCCGGATGCGAAGGCGTCGAGAAGCCCTCGGTCGCCCGAGAGATGGGCCGTGATGCGGAGCTCGATCTGGGAGTAGTCCGCCGAGGCGAGCACGCAGCCGTCGGCCGGGACGAACGCCCGCCGTATCTGGCGGCCGACCTCGGTGCGGATCGGAATGTTCATCAGGTTCGGGTTCTCCGAGCTCAACCGGCCCGTCGCCGCCGCCGTCTGGCGGAAGCTCGTGTGGATGCGGCCGTCGGCGGGGTCCACGAGGGGCGGCAGGGCGTCGGTGTAGGTGCTGCGGAGCTTCTCCAGGTTCCGGTACTCGAGGAGGCGCTCCACCACGGGATGGTCTTCCCTGAGCGACTCCAGCGTGGCGGCGTCGGTGGAGAAGCCCGTCTTGGTCTTCTTCCCCGGCCTGAGCCCCAGCTTCTCGAAGAGGACGCGGCGGAGCTGCGGGGTTGAGTTCACGTTGAACTCCTCGCCGGCGTCGTCCCAGATCTCCCGTTCCAGCTGCCGGATGCGCCCCGTGAGACCCGCCGAGAGCTCCTCGAGGTAGGCGACGTCGACACGGATGCCGGCCGCCTCCATGCGGGCGAGGACGCGGGCGAGAGGCCGTTCCACCTCCTCGTAGAGAGCGAGGCAGCCGTCCGCAGCGAGGGAGTCGCTCAGGACGGGGGCGAGAGCGGCCACCGCCCACGCCCGACGGGCGAGGTCGCCGGCGTCGGCGTCGGCGGCCACGCCGAGGGGGAGCTGGTCCTGAGGCCGATCGGGGCTCGTGATCTCCACGCCGAGACGCGTGGCGGCGAGGGACTCGACGGGGTAGCTCCCCTCGCCCGGGTCGAGGAGGAACGCCGCCACCTCCGTGTCGACGTCGAGGCTGCGCACGTCCACACCCCGGCGGGCGAGGCGGGCGATGACCTCCTTGGCCCCGTGGACGGAGAAACGCGGGGTGTCGCCCCCGAGGAGCGCTGTCACGGGGCCCTCGCCGAAGTCGGCGTCCGCCCAGACGACGGCCTCGCCCCCGGGGGACGCCGCCGCCCATTCGCTCCCGGCACGTGCGATGCCGACCCCACCGCCCAGGGCCGCCAGAGCCCCGGCGAGGTCGTCGCCCCCGACCCGGCGCCACCCCACGTCGATCCCGGCCGCGGCGTCTTCGGCCGTGGCCCCGCCGGGTTCCGCTCCGTGGGAGAGGAACTCCAGCCAGCGGTCCCGCAGACCCTTGAACTCCAGGGCGTTCATGAGGTCGCCGACCGCCCGGACATCGGGCGCGCCGATGCGGAGATCCCCCGGCTCCATGGTGAGAGCGACGTGGTCGAGGAGGCGCATCACCTCGACGTTCTTCTGGACCTGGGACCGGGAGGCCGCCAGGTTCTCCCGCGCCTTGGGCGTGAGCTCCGCGACGTGGGCGAAGACCTCGTCCAGCCCGCCGTACTTGTTGAGCCACTTCGCGGCGGTCTTGTCGCCCACTCCCGGGACGCCCGGGAGGTTGTCCGAGGTGTCCCCCCGGAGGGCGGCGAGCTCCACGTAGCGCTCCGGGCGCACGCCGTAGCGGGCCTCCACGGCGGCCTCGTCCATCACGTCCACTTCCGTGATGCCCCGCCGGGTGTAGAGCACCCGCACGTTTGGGTCGGCCACGCACTGGAAGATGTCGCGGTCGCCCGTGACGAGCTCCACCTCCAGGCCCGCCGCCGCCCCGCGCCGGGCCAGCGTGGCGAGGACGTCGTCGGCCTCGAAGCCGTCGAACTCCAGGACCGGGACCGCCAGAACGTCGAGAAGCTCACGGAGCAACTCCATCTGCGAACGGAGGCTGTCGGGGGGCTTCTCACGCTGCGCCTTGTACTCCGGGGCGACGTCGAGACGGAACTGGGGGGTCGCCCGGTCGAAGGCCACGGCCACGAGGTCGGGCCGGCGTTCCGTGAGCATGCGCAAGAGCATGTTCGAGAAGCCGAACAGGGCGTTCGTGGGCTGGCCGCTGGACGTCTGCATGTCCTCGGGCAGGGCAAAGAAGGCCCGGTACGCGAGCGAGTTCCCGTCCAGAACGAGGAGCTTGGCCATCGCTGCGGAGCGTAGACGCGGTGCAAGGCGGGGGGCAGTGGTGGCCCCGGCCCCGAGCGACTGGGCGAACCCCGCCCCGCGGCCGCCGCTCCAAAGTGATGCCGGATTCCCGGTATCCCGTGGAAACGGCCTCACTTGGGCCCACTTGGGCCCGACCCCGGGCGGCCGCCCCGCCAGACCGTAGGGGCGGCGGCCCCCGCCCCGGCCCCCGCCCGGGGGGACGGCGGGCGGGAAGAAGGGGGGGGGAAAACGGGGGGGG
>CAYJLW010000047.1:8393-24874 GCA_964370965.1 uncultured Acidimicrobiia bacterium
CGCCGGCCCAGACCGGACCTCGGGCGAACGGCGAGAGGCAAGAGGGGGGTTCCAAAGGGGGGACGGAGTCCCCCCTTTGACGAACTAGGCGGTCACGAAGACGTTCGTGCCGTCGCCGGCGGGGCGCAGTTGGATCGCCCGGCCCACCCATTCCCCCTCGTGCACGGCGGCCACGAGGTCGGGGTCGAAGCTGAGCGCCATCGTGCGCCGCTGCCCCGCCGAGTCGGCGATCACGAGAGCGAACTGCGGGGCGTTCTCCTTGTCGTATCCCACCGTGTATCCCACGATCGTGGCCGGGCCCTCGGGGTGGTCCTCGAGCGCCGGATGGGGGCGGGCGTCGATCTCGGCCTGGTCGGCACCAGGATCCACGCGCTCGTAGCCCCGGGTCGGGGGCCGGGAGGCGTACACGCCCACGGAGTGCTTGGTGGCGAACCAACCCAGCGCAGTGCAGGCACCGGCGCTGCCGGGCTCGTGGCGCAGGCGTCGCACCATCGAGGCGATGGCGTGCGTGACGTAGTTGTTGCCCGGTCCCCCGAAGTAGGGGAGGCCGCCCGTGACCGTGAGCGGGCGGCAGTCGCCCTCCCCGATGCCCAGGGCGTCCCGGCCGAGTTGCACGGCCGAGGGGAAGCACGAGTAGACGTCGAGGTGCGCCATGTCGTCGATGCCCAGCCCGGACGTCTCCCACGCCCGCTGCGCCGCCCGCCGGATCGCCGGTGACTCCCCGAGCGTGGGCCGCTCGGACACGTTCCAGACGTCGTTGCAGTCCCCCCCGCCGAGCACCCACACCCAGCGGTCCTCGGGAACCCCGACGGCCCGGGCGTGGCCCGCCGTCGTGAGCAGGAGGGCGGCGGCCTGGTCGACCTCCAGGACTGCGTTCATCCGTTTCGTGTACGGCAGCGCCACCATGCGGTTCTCCGGGGAGACCCCGCTGACGTCCTCGGGGGAGCGGGCCACGGGGAACCAGGCGTGGGGGTTCGCCACCGCCACCCGCGTGAAGGGCGCCATGAGCTCGCCCAGGTACTTGCGGTGCACGTCCGGGGGACGCCCGGCCGCCGCCCGGACGGCCGTCTCGATCAGCGGGTAGGTCAAGGAGGGCAACGCCGCCCGGTGAGCCATCTCGATGGACGCCACGCCGGCCCGCTCCTCGGGCGCGGAACAGGGGGGCTCCACACGCCCCCAGTTCAGCCGGTGTCCCGCTCGCCCGGAACGCCGCTTCCCGGCGAACACCTCGGCTCCGGCCACGAGCACGGCGGTGAGCTCACCCCGGGCGAGGCGGGCGGAGTAGTCGTTCACGAGACGCTGGGGCCAGTTCCCCCCCACGCTCGTGTAGAAGCGTTCGCCGTCGCCGAGGCCGAGCGTGCCGGCGAGGAGGCCGGGGGCGTCGCCGTAGTCCCACGAGAGCATGTTCAGGACGGCGACGGCGTCGACGGTGGCGAGCACGCCCCCGCCCGCGTCACGGTCGGCGAGGCCGGCCGCCTCCGCCATGAGGTCCATCGGGCTGCGGACCTCGGGCCAGACCTGGTCCCGCAGGGTGAGCTGGCCGACGCCGACGAGCACCGGGTGGCGGGCGTCGCTCACAGCCTCACCGCCCCTTCCACTCCGGCTTGCGCTTCTCGATGAAGGCCCGGGGACCCTCCGCGAAGTCCTCCGTGGCGTACAGGGGCGTCATCTCCTCGACGGCGAGTCGCCAGCGGGCGTCCCCGTCGAGGTCGCGCCCGGCGAGGACGACCTGCCGGGACGCCCGCACCGCCAAGGGGGCGTTTTCGCAGATCTTCCCGGCGAGGGCGACCGCCTCCTCGAGCTCCCGGCCGGGTTCCACGATGCGGTTCACGAAGCCGACCTCGTAGAGGCGCTGCACCGGGAGGGGGTCACCCGTCATGGCCATCTCGAGGGCGAGCTTCTCCCCTACGGCCCGGGGAAGGTGGGCGAGACCGCCGGCCATGGCGAGGAGGGAACGCTTCACCTCGGGGATGCCGATCGTCGCCCCTGCCGAGGCCACGACGAGGTCGCAGGCGAGGGCGATCTCGCATCCCCCGGCGAGAGCAGGACCGTTCAGGGCCGCCACGACGGGCTTCGTGCGCTCCCGGCGGACGAAGCCGGCGAAGTCCCCGCGCCGGGTCATCATCTGTGCCGGGTTGCCCGCGGCCACGGCCTTGAGGTCGGCCCCAGCGCAGAAGACGGGGCCGTTGCCCGTGAGCACGCCCGCCCAGATGCCGTCGTCGTCCTCGAGGAGGTCGACGGCGGCCTCCACGCCCTGAGCCACGTCGCCGTTGACGGCGTTGCGGGCCTCTGGCCTGTTCAGGGTGACGACCAGCACCCGGCCTCGGCGCTCGGTGAGGACTGCGTTGTGCTCGCTCATGTGGATCCCATGGGTCGGCGGTCCGCCCATCCTATTGACCGCGATGTCAACAAGTCACGGTGGTCCGCGCCCCACCGCGGGCTGGGTTAGAGTGCGCCCATGCCTGACGACATCCCGCCCCCGCCGGAACCGCCCAGCGACCAGCCCGCCGCCCCCGGCTGGGGCGCGGCCCCGCCGCCGGGAACCCCTCCCCCACCTCCCGGCGCCCCGCCGCCTCCCCCGCCGGGCGCTCCCCCCCCACCCGGTGTCCCCCCTCAGCCCTACGCGGCGCCGCCCGCGCAGTGGGGCGCCACGCCCGCCCCCCCGGCCTACGGCTACCCGATGGCCGGGCGCCCCAACGCCCCCGGAGCAGTGGCCGCCCTCGTCTGCGGCCTCATCGGCATGTTCGTGTGCGGCTTGGTCGGCATCCCGGCGATCGTGATGGGCGGCAAGGCCAAGAGGGAGATCCGCGACTCGGGGGGGTACTACGACGGTGACGGGCTCGCCACCGCTGGTCTCGTGCTCGGGTGGATCTCCGTCGGGCTCACGATCGTGGGCATCGCGATCTTCGTCATCGTCCTGTCCGTGGGCGGCTTCTCCGCCACCAGGTACTGACGCCCGCCGTGGCCCTGCCCGAGAGCACGGCTTTCGAGCGCAAGAACCAGGCCCTCTGGTTCGGGCTCACCGGGGGCGCGCTGGGAGCCGCATTCCTCATGGCCGGCCTCGGGGGGCCCTTCGACGGCCCTGTGCTCTGCCCCTTGCGCCGCTTCACGGGTATCCCCTGCCCACTCTGCGGCATGACCCACAGCTTCGTCCTCACCGCCGGCGGACACCTCCGTGACGCGTTCGCCGCCCACCCGCTGGGGCCCGTCGTCTTCGGCGCCTTCGCCGTCGCCGCCCTCGTCCTCGCCGTCCTGCTCATAAGGGGGCAACGGCTCCGCCTCCCCTCCCCTGGTCAGTGGCGCTGGGCGGGCCTCGCTCCCGCAGCCGCCGTCTGGGCCTACCAGATCCACAACATCGGGCCGTTCTAACTCAGAGGGGGGAGCAAGCTCCCCCCTCTGGAACCCCCCTCCAGACCCGATCGCCGTCGAGCCCGGTCACCGTTCCGGCCGGGCCGAGCCCGGCCCAGGGAACACGACGCCATCCACCACCGCCTGGCTGTCGCATGACGGCGTGCCATCCCCTCAAAGCCGGGGAGCAAGCTCCCCCCTCTGGAACCCCCCTCCAGACCCGATCGCCGTCGAGCCCGGTCACCGTTCCGGCCGGGCCGAGCCCGGCCCAGGGAACACGACGCCATCCACCACCGCCTGGCTGTCGCATGACGGCGCGCCATCCCCTCAAAACGGGAGAGCAAGCCCCCCCCTCTGGAACCCCCCTCTGGAGAACCCGGCGCCCGTTGCCGTTCCGGCCATGTACCGGGAGTAGCTTGCCGGGATGCTTCGGTTCCCGGGTCCCACACGCCTTTGGTGCTCAGGTGAACTGGGTTGACCTGGTCGTTCTCGTTCTTCTCCTGCTCGCCGCGATCTGGGGAGGCCGGACCGGCCTCGTAGCCCAGGTGATCAGCATCGTGTTCCTGGTCGTGGGAATGGTCTTCGGGGGGGCCGCCGCCGTATGGCTCTCCGGGCGGGTCATGCGCCCCGAGACCCGCGCCGCCGTCGGCCTCGCCGTCTTCGCCGGGATCGCCTCGATCTTCTATCTCGCCGGGAGCACGATCGGCAACCACGTGGCGCACAAGGTCCCCGAGGGCGGCGCCCGCGCCGCCGACGCCGCCGGGGGCACCGTCGCCGCCATGTTCGGGGTCGCCCTGGGCGCCTGGCTACTGGCCCTCCCCCTCGCCGACGGCCCCTTCCCGGCAGTCGCCGAGGCCGTGAAGCGCTCCTTCCTCATGCGGGTGGTCACAGCCGCTCCGCCGCCCCCCGACCTCATCGCGAGCCTCCGCCAGGCGCTGAAGGCGAGCGGCTTTCCCACCGTCTTCACGCAGTTGCCCGAAACACTCGCGCAGCCTGCCTCGCCTCCCGACCCGGCCATCGCCACCGACCCCGACGTCGAAGCCGCAGGCGCGTCCACGGTCAAGCTCACGGGAGACGCCTGTTCCGCTGGGAGTGAGGGCTCGGGCTGGGTGTTGAAGCCCGGCTACGTCATGACGAACGCACACGTGGTCGCGGGCACGCACGGGTCGATCCGCATCGAGACCCGGGCGGGCAAGCGCTACAAAGGCACGGTCGTCGCATTCGACGCCAACCGGGACGTCGCCGTGGTGTTCTCCCGGTCCCTGCCCCTCTCGCCGGTGCCGTGGACGGAGAAGCCCGCCATCCCGAACCTCTCGGTCGCCGCCCTCGGCTACCCGAACAACGGCCCGTACACGGCGACACCGGGGCGGGTGAACACCGAGCTCGACGCCCGGGGCAAGGACATCTACGACGACAGGCCGGTGCGCCGCACGGTCTACGAGCTCGCGGCCCGCATCCGACCCGGCAACAGCGGGGGTCCCCTCGTGTCACCGTCGGGGACGGTCGTGGGCATGGTCTTCGCCGCCTCGAGCACGAACGCGGACATCGGCTACGCCCTCGCCGGATCCGAGATCGCCGCCGTCGCCGCCACCGTGGGCGACACCAGCGCCGGCGTGTCCACCGGCCCCTGCCGTTAGCGGTTCCGCGCAGCGACCCCGGCGAGCTCCTCCTCCGAGCGGGCTACGGGAGGCCCTTGTCCAGGGTGAGCTCGGCGATCTGGCGCATCGTGAGACGGGCCTGCATGGCGGCCCGCTGCAGGGCGCGGAAGGCCTCGGCCTCGCTGAGGCCCTGCTCGTCCATGAGCTTGCCCTTGGCCCGGTCGATCGCCTTGCGGGCCTCGAGACGCTCGTTGAGATCGTGGATCTCCCCCTCCAGGCCCGTGAGCTCGCTGAAGCGGCCCATCGCCAGCTCCATGGCGGGAACGAGGTCGGACTTCTGGAACGGCTTCACGATGTAGGCGAGGGCCCCGGCGTCGCGGGCGGACTCGATGAGCTCCCGCTGTGAGAACGCCGTGAGGATGAGGACCGCGGCGAGACGCTCGGCCATGATCTCGCGGGCCGCGGTGAGGCCGTCGGTGCCCGGCATCTTGATGTCGAGGATGGCGAGGTCCGGCAGGAGCTCCCGAACGAGACGGACGGCTTCGTCGCCCCTCTCGGCCTCGCCCACGACCTCGTAGCCCTCCTCCTCGAGCATCTCGCGCAGGTCGAGGCGGATGATCGCCTCGTCCTCGGCGATGAGCACGCGTGCGCGCCTGGCGTCCGGGGTCATGGCGGTGTCAGTCCCTGACCTCGAGCGAGAGCCGGTCGAGGAGATCGTCTCGCGCCCGGTCCAGCTCTCCGATCCGTCTCATGAGGTCCTGACGGTACGTCGCGAGGCGGTCGACGTCGCTCTGCGCGTCGTCGGCGTCGGCCTCCGCCAGCGGCGTCTCGGACACGAGCGAGCGGATGCGCGCCTCGTCGAGTGTGTCCCGCAGGAACAGGAGTTGCTCGTCGACCACAGCGAGCTCGGACTCGGCCCGCTTCAACCGGTCAGTGGTCGAGCGCAACCGGCGGACGATCAGGGACTTCATGGAACGCACAGTCTAGGAGCGCACGAGGGCGCACGCGCTCACCCGAGGCGCCCCGGATAGCATGCGGCTCGCGCCCGGGTGGCGGAATTGGCAGACGCGACGGACTCAAAATCCGTTGCCCGCAAGGGTGTGAGGGTTCGAGTCCCTCCCCGGGCACCCCAGGTGAGTGGCCGTCTCGCTCAGAGCTCGGCCGCCGCCTTCATGGTGAGGGTGTGGTTGGCGCCGTCCATGATCTTGAGGAGCGCCGCGTCCCGCGAGAGCTTCTCGATCGGGTACTCGCAGGAGATGCCATAGCCGCCCAGGATCTCGCACATCTCGGCGACCTGGCTCACGGCCGCGTTCGTGGCGAAGACCTTGGCCGCGAGGCTCGTCTTCAGGTCGCCCGGGAAGGCGCTCTCTGACAGCCAGCTCGCCTTCCAGACAAGGGCGCGCGCCGCTTCGATCACCTGGAATGCCTCGAAGAGCTTCTCGGCGACGATTCCGTGCTCGCGGATCGGCTTGGCCCACTGTACGCGGGTCTTCGCGTAGGCGAGCGCCTCCTCGTAGGCACCCCGCATCACGCCCACGGCGATGGCCCCGACGCCGATGTTGCCCACCGTGACGATCGCGTTGTGCAGCGTCGGGTAGTCGTCCCCGGGCGGGAAGATCATGTGGTCCTCGGGGACCTCCACACCGTCGAAGTGCAGCGCCGCCTGGTTGAGCGTGCGGAGGCCGACCTTCTGGAGGGCTTTTCCTCGCGCGAGGCCCGCCGCGTCGCCGGGCACGACGAAGGCGCCGGAACCACGGATCCCCTGGGTGGGGTCGACGCAGGCGAACACGACGTAGACCTGCGCGAGCCCCCCGTTGGACACGAAGTCCGACTTGGTGCCCGACAGCACCCAGCGGCCGCCCTCGAGGACCGCGGTCGTGTGGTGGTGGACGCCCGTGTCGTAGTAGTTGCTGCCGTCCGAGCCCACGTCGGGTTCGCTGCTGCCCCACGCGCTGACGACCGACCCGGTCGTGTCCTCACAGAAGGGAGTCACGTAGCGCGCCACGAGCTCCTCTTTGTGCGGGGCCAAGAACGCGATGAGCTGCGGCGCCACGCTCGCCGCCACCAACGTGGCGGCGAATCCGGGAGCATGGCGGGCGATCTCCTCCCAGACCATCGTCGTCGTGAGGCGGCCGAGGCCGAGCCCGCCGACCTGCTCGGGCATCCCCATCTTGTGCAGGCCCATCGCGTACGCGGCGCCGAGTGCCGCCCGGAAGCGCTCGTCGCCGTAGACGTCATCGGGGTCGGCGAGCTTGTCGAGCTCGACCTCGGCGGGCCCGAGCACCTTGTGGGCGAGATCGCCGGCAGCCCGCACGATCTCCTGCTGGGTCTCTGGGACCTCGAAGGACACCATCGAATCCCCCTCACCCTCCGGCGTGGAAGTCTGTCATGCGGAAGTAGTGGGGCAGGTAGGCGTCCGCGTCCACCTCGGCCACGACGGCCCCCGGGTGCAGCGTGTTCTCTGACTCGAGCCAGATCGCCGCGTGGGTGTCGACGATCTCGACGTCGTCCCAGGGGTCGTCCGCGGACGGCAGCGTCGCGACCTTCGCCGTGCCGATCTCGACGGAGGCGGCCACGACCTCCGTCTGCTGACGGACGAGGAAGACGGGCCCGTCGAAGCCGGGTTGCAGGTCCGCGCGGGGCATGGCCTTGAAGAGGAAGTTCGGCGCCTGCGGGGGCAGCTCCGCCAGGGTCCCGGTGAGCTCGGCGGCGACGTCGACGAACCGGACCCCGTGACGCTCGACCCAGCCCCGGGCCGTCTGCCCCTGACGTTCGAGGTGGATGTGGGCGAGCTTCTTCGGGAATCCGAATATGTCGCGGCCGTTGTGCATGCGGGCCTCGTTCGTGATCGGCATCGAGAGGCAGTAGCTGCCCGCCTCACCCGCGAAGCTGCAGTGCAGGAACAGCGCCGCCTCCAGGTACCCGGGCCCCAGGTTCGTGGTGGCGTAGTCGGCGACGAACATGAGGCCGGTCGGGGAATCGGCGGGTTCGAGCGGGGGCGGCAGCAGCCTCTTCTGCGTCTCGGGTGTCGTCTGGAACACCACGGCGAGCATCCGGGCGCCCGACAGGACGCGAACCCCGAGGCCGTAGTAGCGGTCGAGGTCCTCCTGGGTGGTCACGAAACCCATCTCTCACTCCTCTCGGTTCGCGGCACACCGGTCACGAGAACCTCCGGTACACGCCCAGGTCCGCGGCGCGCGCCGCTATCACGGCTCTCTCGTAGAGGCCGGGCGAGATGCCGTGGACGACCCAGCCGAGTTTGCCGGGGAGGCCCATGACGACCCGGCGCCTGCGCCGCTCGATGAGGCGGGCGATCTGACCGGCGGCGTAGGCCTGGGTGTGGTGCGCCGGCCTGTCGGGCGCCACGAGGCTGCCGTCGGCGGCGATGATGCGCTTCTCGGGATCGTGCTCGGTGAAGCCCAGGTGGACGACGCCCACGTGCACGCCGGCCCCGGCGAGCTCGATGCGCAGCGACTCGGCGAAGCCGGTGAGCCCCCCCTTGCTGGCGCTGTAGACGGATGCGCCCGGCACGCCGAAGAGGCCCGCCACCGAGGAGACGAAGACGATGCTGCCCCGCCGCGCCGAGACGGCCGCGACGGCTGCTCGCGTCAGGTAGACGCTGCCCTCGAGGTTCGTCACCAGGACGTCCCGGCACACCTTCGGATCGAGTTCCGCGAAGTCACCCCGCATCGACACCCCGGCGTTGTTGACCACGACGTCGAGGCCGCCGAAACGGTCGATCGCCGCCTGCACCATGGCCGCGGCGTCCTCCATGCGCCCGACATCGCCGACCACGGCCTCGACACGGGCCCCGGTCTCCTCCAGCTCGCGCCTGGCCTTCTCGAGGCGGTCTCCACCCCGGGCCGAGATCACGACCGCGGCACCCCGGGCGGCCAGATGGCGGGCGAGGGCGAGGCCGACACCGCGGCTCGCCCCGCTGACGAGCGCCACCTTGGCCTCGAAACAACTGCTCACGGCGTGGCCTCCAAATGTCCGTACTCGACGAGCCCGGCGACGGCATCCTCGATCGCGACCCGGATCGGCGTCCGAGGCAGGTCCAGGCCGGCGACCGCCTTGGCCGAGCTGTAGTAGGTGCCGAGACAGGCGAGCCGGGCGGTAGACGTGTCCAGCACGAAACGCCGGCCCGTGACCCGCGCCAAGACGCCTCCGACGGCGCCTGCGGCCCGTACGGCTGCCGCCGGCGCCACCTTCGGAGCGCGCCCACCGGTGGCCTCGGCGACCAGCGAGAAGAACGCCCGATAGGTGAGGTTCTCGCCGCCGAGGATGTAGCTCTCACCGCGCCCGCCCCCTTCCAGCGCGTTGACGGCCCCCGCTGCCACATCCGCGGCGTGCGCGAAGTTGCGCCCCCCGGGCGACACGAAGCGCAACCGGCCCTTGACGAAGCGGCGGATCAAGTCCCCCGAGCTCGGCCGGGAGTCGTAACGACCCAGCATGAACGTGGGGCAGACGACGACGGCGTCGAGGTCATGGTCCCGCACCGCTGCCTCCACCCGGGCCTTCGCGGCGTACTTGGACTCCGCGTAGGCGTTGCCCCGATAGGCCGGCGGGAAGCCGCCCCCCTCGTCTCCGGGTGCCGCGAGCGGGCCGAACGCATGCGAGCTGGCCGAGCCGACGAAGACGAGGCGTCCCGGGCGCACCTTGACGCAGGCTGCGAGGACACGTTCCGTACCACCGACGTTGACCGCGTCCATCAGCTCCGGGGCGGCGAAGACGTCGGCGATCGCCGCGCAGTGGAACACGCCGCCACAACCGTCGGCGGCGTCGACCAGCGTGTTGCCGGAATCGAGGAGGTCCCCGGGCACCCGCTCGACGTCGAGACCATCGAGAGTCGGAGACGTGCTCCCGGGCTGGACCAGCGCCCGCACCTCGTACCCCCGGCCGAGCAGCTCGCGCGCGAGGCTCGCGCCGAGGAGCCCGTCGGCTCCCGTCACCAGTACCACCGTCCTGCCCATGCGCCCTCGGCCTCCCACCGTCAGCCTTGCCATCGCGGATCGAGGCCCGCATCCGCGCAGATCGTCGTGACACGCTCGCGATCCTCGCCGGTCAACTTGGGGCGGTGCGCGAACGCGACGGCTTCGGCGCCCCGCCCGAGTCGTTCGTACTTCCCGGCAGCCCAGTTGTTGTAGGGCATGAGCTCGACCGGAGCCCGGTAGCCCGCCGCCGTGAGATGGGCGACGATCGCCCCCATGTCCCCGGCGGCGGCGTTGAACTCGGGGATGACCGGGATGCGGACCCGGAGACGGTCGGCGCCGACGAGGCCGAGGAGCGTGGCGAAGTTCGCCCGGATGCGCTGCCCGTCGACGCCCGTTGCGCGTGCGTGCGCTTGCGGGTCGACGTGCTTGACGTCGAAGAGGAACAGGTCGACCTTGGCCGCGAGAGGCTCGCAGAGGTGCGGCGGGAAGTGGCCACAGGTCTCCAGCGCCACGTGCAGGTTCTCCTGCGCGAGAGCGTCGAGCAAGGCGAGAAGGAAGTCCGGCCGGCTCGTGGGCTCACCGCCGGTGATCGTGACGCCGCCCCCCGAGCGCTCGAAGAAGGGCCGATCGGCGACGGCGACGGCGACGAGATCCGCGACGCCGCGTTCGTGTCCGATCGTCTCGAGGGCCCTTGTGGGGCACGCCTCGACACAGGCCAGCGTGCTCCGGCAGCGGCCGCGGTCCTTGAGGAGGCACCCGGCGCCGTCGATTCGCAGCGCCTGTTCGGGACACGCGGTGACGCAGCGCCCGCAGCCGTCGCAGCGGTCTGCCCAGAGGGCGACCTCAGACTCGAAGAGCTGGGACTCGGGGTTGTGACACCAGGCACAACGCAGCGGACAGCCCTTCAGGTAGATGCACGTGCGGATCCCCGGTCCGTCGTAGAGCGCGTACTGGTCGACGTCGAAGACGACTCCGGTCACCGTGGCCAGCTCGCGGCCCGTGGACGCACGCCCACCCACACCGGGGGCCCCGGCCCCGGAACGGTGCTGCACCCGGCTGTTCGTCATCGGGAGCGGCTCCACTAGCGGTGCTCGGTACGGGCGATGATCTCGTCCTGGATCTCGCAGCCGAGGTCGACGAAGTACGTGCTGTAGCCGCCCACCTTGACGATGAGGTCCCTGTGTGACTCGGGGTCGGCCTGCGCGGCGCGCAGCATCTCGGCACCGGCGACAGTGGGTTGGATCTGCGAGCCGCCGAGAGCGAAGTAGGTGCGCACCAGCGAGACCCACTTGCGCCGGGCCTCGGACGTGACACCGATCCCGGTGGGATGGAACTTCACGTTGACCGCGGAGCCCAACACCTCCTCGTGCGGGAGGGCGGCGACCGAGCGCAACGCTGCCGTGACCCCGCCGGACTCGACGTTGTAAGGATTGCAGCTCGCCGCGAAGGGGGTGGCCGCCCGGCGCCCGTCGGGTGTGGCACCCGACATGCGACCGCCGATCGTGTGGGTGGTCATCGAGATCACGTAGACGACGAAGGGGCCGTCCCGCCACGTGCGGTGAGCGCAGACCTCGGCGAAGAGTCGCTCGCAGACTCGCCGGGCGAGCTCGTCGGTCTCGGGGTGGCCGTTGCCCCACTTGCCGGGGAGACCGGCGGCGGCGGCGGCGATCTCGTCGTGACCGGCGAAGTTGTCGTCGACGGCCGCCACGACCTCCGGGAGTGTGAAGCGCGCCTCGTCGAACACGATGCGCTTGATCACGTAGAGCGAGTCGACGAGGTTCGCGATCGAGTTGATGCAGGAGATCCCCGACAGGTCGTAGGTCGCGCCGCCCGACGTCACGTCCCGGCCGCCGGCGAGGCATCCGTCCATGAACGCGGAGATGACCGGCGCCGGGAGGTGCTCGGCGAAGAGCCGGTCCCGGAGGTTCGATCCGGCGACGATCTTGTCCACCGAGCTCCGGGCCTGCACGAAGAACGCATCGAGGAGGTCCTCGAAGGTCCCGAAGGTCCCCGCTGCCCCGGTGTCGGGTCCGTCGCCGTGGATGGTCCCGGCCATCGTCCTCGCGTCCCCCGAGTGCAGGGTGGTGTCGAGGAGCTGGGACAGGAGGAGGGCGTTCGCACTCATGGCGCCCGTCTTGCCGGGGCAGGTGGCCTCCACACAGCCCATGAGGGCGTAGTCGCGGGCATCCGCCTCGGCGAAGCCGCGTCTGCGCATCGCCTCGACGTTGACCTCGTCGGCGTACACCGAGAGGTTCGAGCTCTGGTCGTAGAGGTGCTCGGCGACGCGCTCGAGAACGGCGTCGGGGGTCTTCTCCGAGACGCGCACCGACATGTTCGTGACGGCCCGTGAGCGGTCTGCGGCGTCGAGGAAGAGGTAGGTGAGCTCGTTCGTGGCGTCCTCGCCCTCGCGGGTGACGCCGCCGATCGTGACGGGCGTGGAGCCGAAGAAGCGGTGGTAGAAGTTCGCCAGCACGTTCGACTCCGGCCGCAGGTTCTGCGACATGACCTTGAGCAGCAGCTCCTCGAGGAGCTCCCTCGCCGCCGCCGGGGTCGTGCGTCCGGCGGCGAGGTCGGCCTCGTAGTAGGGGTTGAGGATCTGGTCGAGGCGACCGAAGCAGTGCAGGTTCACAGGATGGGCGACTTCGACGGCCGTCTTGATGGTCCACAGTGCCTGCACCGCCTCGCGGAAGGTCTCGGGCGGCGCGACGGGCACCTTCCGGCAGATGGCGGCCATCTCGTCGAGCTCCGCCCGGCGCTCCGGGTCCGACGTGGTGTCGCGTGCGGCGGCGACGGCGTCGGCGAGGCGTTCGGCGAAGACGGTGATCCCCGCGAGGGCGGTCTCGACGGAGTCGTAGAAGGCCTCGGCATCGGCATCGGTGGCGAGGCGGCGGGCATCCGCGGCCTCGGCCCGCAGAGCGCGCAGGCCGAGGCGCAGAGCGCGCTCGTGGTCGAGGATCACATGGCCCTGCAGGGTGGCGATCGTCGCGCATGCCGACAGCATGAGCACCTGCCGGGACGTGTTGCCGGGCAGGGCGGTCACGAAATCCTGCATCTCCGGCGAGAGGAGGCCGGCCCCGGCGAGCTCGGACTCGAGGCGGTCGACGAGCGTCCGCCCCTTCCAGTAGGGCAGGAGGTCGCGCAAGAGGACCCGGCGATCGTGGGGGTCGATCTCGAACGGGTTGACCTTGCGCTCGGCCATGGTCTGCAGCCCCATGTCCAGAGGCGGTGTGCCTGTGGCCCGCGCCGTCTTCTGGTGGCGGACAAAGGCGGCGAGGGACCGGCGGCGCGTGAGGTAGGCGAATCCGCGGAGCGCCGAGACGGCGCGGTAGCGCACCATGGTGGACTTCCGGAGCTCGGCGGCGAGCACGGCGTTGAAGACGCCCCGCTCGACGTCGACGGGCACGCCGAGGAACGATTCCGTCCAGTGGCCGCAGATGCGGTCGTCGGGGTCGACGTGATGCGTCTGGTGGCGGTACACGTGGAGCATCGCCTGGGCGACACGGACGTTGACGGGCAGGTCTCGTCTCTCGGTCGTGCGCCAGTGCTCGGTGTAGAGGCGGGCGCGTTCGACGGAGATGACCGCCGGTGCGCTCTGGTAGCGACGCCGGATGCGGTCGATGCGGTCTGTGCGTGGGTCGGCGACGCCAGCCGTGGTCGAGGCAGTCACGCGTACCTCCCGTCGGCGACGGCGTTCCCGCCCGGCAGGGCGAAGACGCCCTCTTCCTCGAGCGCCGCGAGGTGCCGGACCCCCGCAGCAAGTGCTTCGCGATCCGCGCCCCAGCCGGCCAGCAGGTGCTCGGTGAGTCCCAGGGCCGTGCGGCCGGGGTCGAAGAGCGTCGCGTCGTAGCGTGACAGCTTGGCTCCCATGAGCGTTCCCAGGAGGGCCGTCGACCAGAGCGCAGCCCGCTCACCGACGTCGCCCGGGTCGAGCACGCCGGCGTCGGCGGCCTCGGCGAGCATCGTACGCACCATGTCGAAGAAGCGCAGCGCCCCGGGCGCGATGCGCTCGAGGTTCTCGTCGCCGATGACGGTGTGTGGTGCCGCGAGGCCGAGCATGATCAGGTTGAGCTCTTCGGGATGCGCGGCCTGGGCGGCGGCGAAAAAGCGCGGGAACGCGAGGAGCGAGGTGATGACGCCGGCCTCCTCACCGGTTGCGGTGGCCTCCCCGAGCCGGACGCGAGCCTCGGCATAGGAGGCGAGCAGGACCTCGATCGCATCGTGTTGCAGATCTGCGATGAGGGCGTCCTTCGAGGGGAAGTAGCGGTAGACCGCCCCGATCGCGCAGCCCAACTCGTCGGCGAGTCGTTGCATCGTGAGCGCATCGAGGCCCCCTTCGCTGACGAGACGCCGGGCGCCTTGGAGGTAGAGCTGCTCCTTGACAGCGCGTGCCTGAGCCCGGAGGGGGGTGACGGTCGCTGTCGGTCGGCTGTCGTGAACCATGTTCACCACTATGAACGCTTTTCACGCACAAGGCAAGTGACTGCCTGCAAGGGTGCGAGGGTCCGAGTCCATCCCCGGGCACCGCTCCGCCGCCGCCACCCCCGCTCAGAAGACGATCTGGATGCCCTTCACGCCCAGGTAGACGGCGAAGGCGAAGCAGATGGCGGCGCCGATCTGGCGGGCGTGACGGGTCACGGCCCGGTTGAGCCGATCGAGCAGGGGGTCCGCCCGCTTGCCCATGGCACCCACGATGAGCGGTGGCACCAGGGCCGGGAGGAGCGTGATGAGGGCCAGGGCCGCGAATGCCACCACCTGGTCGGGGAACGGCACCCGCGACCGCGTGACGTCGTGCACGGCCGGGATGAAGAGAATGAGCGTGCTGAAGTTCACGAGCATCGCCAGCGCCCCGATCCAGACGTACGACGGCGTGGCAGCGTTCGCGAATCGCGAGCCGGTGGCGTCCTTGTGCTTCTCCCCGGCGGTGGGCCGACGCAGGATCTGGCGGACGCCGAGGAAGGCGAGCAGCCCCGCGGCCGCCAACTTGATCACCCCCGACGTCACGGACGCCCGGTGGTGGCCGCCGCCTTGCAGGACGGTTCCCGCCAGGACTCCGAACACGCCGAGGACGAACGCGCAGCCCACCACGACTGCCCAGGCCCGCGCAAGGGGGGAACGCCGGCCGGTGAGCACGAGGAGTTGCATGCCCAGGAGGGTGGGGCTCACGGCGGCACCGAAGGCCAGCGGGAGCACGTCGCCCAGGAGTGACTTCATCGCGGCCGTTCCCATCCGCGCCCGGTCCTGACCGTGCTGCTATCCCAGTGTCCGTGCGCTCCGCCGGACACCACCACCGACTCCGCCTGCGCGGAGCCGGGTACTTCCGCCGCCTCGGGCCGGGTCTCGTCACGGGCGCAGCCGACGACGACCCCTCAGGCATCGGAACCTACTCCCAGGCGGGCGCCGGCTTCGGTTTCGCCCTCCTCTGGACGGCGCCGGTCATGGCCCCCCTCGCCGCCGCCGTCCAAGAGGCCACCGGCCGCCTCGGCCTCGTCACGGGCAAAGGCCTCGCCACGAACGTCCGGGAACACTTCTCCCGCCCCGTCCTGCACGCCGCCGTCGCCCTCGTGGCCGTGGCGAACATCTTCAACATCGGGGCCGACCTCGGATCCATGGCGGCCGCCCTGCGCCTCCTCGTGCCCGTCCCCCCGGTCCTGGGCGTCGTCCTCGTGGCCGCGGTCGTCCTCGCCCTGGAGTTGTTCGTCTCCTACGCCCGCTACGCCCTCCTCCTGCGCTGGCTCGTCCTCTCGCTGCTGACATACGTCGGCGTGCTGGCGGTCGTCACGGTGGACTGGCCAGCGGTGCTGCGCGCCACGGTCCTCCCCACGCTGCGCCTCGACCGCCCCTACCTCGCCGCCCTTGTCGCCCTCTTCGGGACGACCATCTCGCCCTACCTGTTCTTCTGGCAGGCGGGCGAGGAGGTCGAGGAGGAGACCAAGGCCGGGGCCGGAGACGCCGCGGCCTTCCTGGACTCCGGGCACGTGCGGGCGATGCGCGGCGACGTCGTCGGCGGCATGGCGTCCGCCGTCGGGGTTGCCTTCGCCATCATGGTGGCCACGGCCGTCACCCTCCACCCCAAGGGGATCACGACGATCACGACCGCGGAGCAGGCCGCCCGGGCCCTGCGGCCCGTGGCAGGCAACGCTGCGGCGCTCCTGTTCACCCTGGGGATCCTGGGCACCGGGTTCCTCGCCGTGCCCGTCCTCGCCGGATCCACGGGATACGCAGTCGCCGAGTCCCTCGGGCGCCCCGACGGACTCAACAGGCCGCTGCGCCAGGCGCCGCTGTTCTACGGCACCGTCGTCCTAGCCGTGCTCGTCGGCATCGGGATCGACTTCGTCGGAGTGAACCCGATCCGTGCCCTGTACTGGTCGGCGATCCTGAACGGGGTCACCGCGCCACCGCTCATCCTGCTGTTGTTCCTGCTCACCTCGCGGCGCGACGTGATGGGCGAGTGGCGCTCCGGGCCGTGGTCGCGCGTCCTCGTCGCCGGCACGGCGCTCACGATGACCGCCCTCCCCGTCGCCTACCTCCTCGCTTGAGCCACCGAAGTGGGGGGGGGGGGGGGGGGGGGGGGGGCGGGGGGGGGGGGGGGGGGGGGGGGGGG
>CAYJLW010000047.1:24884-31047 GCA_964370965.1 uncultured Acidimicrobiia bacterium
CCCCCCCCCCCCCCCCCCCCCCCCCGCCCCCCCCCCCCCCCCCCCCCCCCCCCCGCCCCCCCCCCCCCCCCCCCCCCCACTTCGGGTGGTTGGGGCTCCTAAAGCCAGCGGCGCCGGGCGTGCGCGTGCCAGTGGTCCGGGATGTTGCGCCTGTGCGGGTCCAGGTACCAGCGGTCCTCACCCAGGACGGCGTCGGCGACGCGGGTGAGCCGGGCGAGCATGGCGGCGTCGTCGCCCCCGCCGGGCAGGCCGTGATGGCGCCACACGACCATGGGAACGCTGCAGATCTCGCAGTCCGCTATCCAGCAGAGGCCGTCCTCCAGGTGCCACTCGGTCATGCGGGCGGCCTCACAGAGGTCGCAGCCCGGGTCAGGGGGCGGCTGCACCACGGACACGGTGTCGAGCGCCGCCCGGATCTCCGCCACGAACTCCGCGGCCGCCTCCACCGCGGCGTCCGGGCCGGGAGCCCCGAGCACACGGCGCACGAGGGCGGACCCCACGACGACACCGTCCGCGTACTCGGATGCCTCCTGAGCCTGGGCGGCGTCGGAGACACCCACCCCCACGAGAACGGTGACGTCGGTGAGCGCCTTCGCCCGCGCTGCCAGGGCCGTGGCCGTGGCCGCCAGCCGCGACCGTTCGCCAGTGACCCCCATCGTCCCCACGGCGTACAGGAAGCCCCGCGTGCGCTCCGCGATGCGCACGAGGCGATCGTCGGGTGTGGTGGGCGCCACGAGCAGGACCGGCTCGAGGCCCTCGGCGAGGGCGGCGTCCTCCCAGGGACCCACCTCCTCGAGGGGCAGGTCCGGGACGATCGCCCCGCAGAGCCCCGCCGCCGCCGCCTCGGAGGCGAAACGGCGCCAACCGGCGTGGCCCACGATGTTGGCGTAGGTCATGAACCCCACCGGGACGGTGCCCGCCACGGCGGCGGCGGCCTGCAACACCCCGGGGGGTGTCGCCCCCGCCTGCAGGGCCTTCTGCGAGGCCGCCTGGATCACGGGACCGTCCATGATCGGGTCGCTGAACGGGATGCCGAGCTCGACGGCGTCGGCCCCGGCGGCGGCCACGGCCTCCACGAGACGCGTGGTCGTGGCCAGATCCGGAAGGCCGCCGGTGAGGTAGCACACCAACGACGGCCGCCCCGCCCGTCGGTTCGCCAGCAGCACCTCGGTGAGACGGCCGCTCACGCGAGCCCCGTTCGGGCGGCGACTACGTCGACGTCCTTGTCGCCCCGGCCCGAGACGCAGAGCAGGAGGACGGCTTCGGGGCCGAGCTCCGGCGCCAGCTCCCGGCAGGCTGCGACCGCGTGTGCCGTCTCGAGGGCGGGGATGATCCCCTCGGTCTCCGCGAGAAGGCCGAAACCGGCGAGGGCGTCGTCGTCGGTCACGCTCATGTAGCGGGCGCGCCCGGCGGCGGCGAGGGCGGCGTGTTCCGGGCCCACTCCCGGGTAGTCGAGACCGGCGGAGATCGAGTGGGCTTCCCGCACCTGGCCGTACTCGTCCTGCAGGAGGAGCGTGCGGGCGCCGTGGAGCACGCCGGGGACGCCCCGGGTGAGGGAGGCGCCGTGGCGGCCGCTCTCCAGGCCGAGGCCGGCGGCCTCCACGCCCACGAGGGCGACGTCGGGGCAGTCGAGGAACTCGGCGAACACGCCCATGGCGTTCGACCCGCCCCCCACGCAGGCGACCACACAGTCCGGGTCCCGGCCCACGAGTTCACGGCACTGCGCCCGAGCTTCGACGCTGATCACCCGCTGGAGCTCGCGGACGACCGCCGGGTACGGGTGGGGACCCACGACCGAGCCGATGATGTAGTGGGTGCTCTCGACGCTGGCCACCCAGTCGCGCAGCGCCTCGTTCGTGGCGTCCTTGAGCGTGCGGCTTCCGGAGCCCACGGGGACCACCTCGGCCCCCAGCATCCGCATCCGGGCCACGTTGAGGGCCTGGCGCGACACGTCCTCCTCGCCCATGAACACCGTGCAGGCGAAACCGAGCAGCGCCGCCGCCGTTGCCGTGGCGACACCGTGCTGGCCCGCCCCCGTCTCGGCGATGAGGCGCTTCTTGCCCATCCGGCGGGCGAGGAGGGCCTGGCCCAGGGTGTTGTTGATCTTGTGGCTGCCCGTATGGTTGAGATCCTCCCGCTTCAGCAGGACGCGGGCGCCGCCGAGGCGTTCCGTGAGTCGTTTCGCCTCCCCCAGCGGCGAGGGCCGCCCCACGTAGTCCCGCAGGAGACCGTCGAGGGACTCGTGATAGGCCGGGTCGGCCCACGCGTCCAGGAACGCCGCCTCGAGCTCCTGGAGAGCGGGGACGAGGGTCTCGGGGACGAACGTACCCCCGAACTCGCCGTAACGGCCCCCGCCCAGAACGCCCGTCATACCCTTGCCGCCGCCCGGGCCGCGGCCACGAAGTCCGCCACACGGCGCGCGTCCTTCACACCCGGGGACGACTCCACACCGGAGGACACGTCGACGCCGTAGGGGGCGACGGCAGCGACGGCCTCCGCCACGTTCTCGGGCGTGAGGCCCCCGGCAAGCACGACGGGGGCGTCGGCCTCGGGACGCTGCCAGGCCAGCGTGCGCCCCGTGCCTCCGGGCACACCGGGAACCGCGGCGTCCACGAGGACGAGATCGGCGCCCTCGGCCCGCAGCGGCGGCCACACCGGGCAGTCGGGCGGGACAGGGCACACCCGCAGGATGAGCAGGCCGGGGTGGTCGTGGCGGAGCCGGGGGACGGCGGCGCGAGCCGCGCCGTGGAGCTGCACGCCGGCGACGCCCAGGGCGGCGAGCTCGCCCGGGTCGCGCTCGACGGTGACGGCGACCACGGGCACGGGTGCCGCTGCTGCCACGACGGCGCGGATGACGTCGTCGGGTGCGTGCCGGGTGCTCGCCGGCCGGGACACGACCCCGACCGCGCTCGCCCCCGCCGCCGCCGCCGCCTCGGCGTCGGTCGGGTCGGTGACCCCACAGATCTTCACCCAGATCCCGGCGGGCGGCGCACCGGAAACGGTCATTCCCCGACCGCCTTGAACGCCCGCACGAGAGCCGCCGGGTCCTCTGCGCGCACGAGGGACTCGCCCACGAGGACGCCGCCGTAGCCGGCGGCCCGGGCGCGGGCGGCGTCCGACGGTGTCTTGACGCCGCTCTCGGCGAGCGTGGGCATGCCGGTGGGCACGAGTGGGGCCACGCTCTCCCAGGTGGAGAGGTCCACGGCGAGACTGTGGAGGTCTCGGGAGTTCACTCCCAAGATGCCGCCGTCTTCGAGGGCGGCGAGGGCGGCGTCCACCTCCCCGGTGCCGTGGACCTCGACGAGAGGCGTCATCGCGAGGGACCGGACGTGGGCGGCGAGGTCGCGCAACGCCGACGGGTCCAGCGCGGCGGCGACGAGGAGGACGAGATCGGCCCCTGCCGCCCGCCCCTCGTCGATCTGATAGGCGTCGACGACGAAGTCCTTGCGGAGCACGGGAACCGCGACCGCCGCCCGCACCGCGACGAGGTCGGCGAGGCTGCCCCCGAAGTGCGCGCCGTCGGTGAGGACGGAGACGGCCGTGGCCCCGGCAGCGGCGTAGACGGAGGCGAGGCCCGGGGCGTCGGCGCCCGGGGCGATCGCCCCCGCAGAGGGAGATGCCCGTTTCACCTCGGCAACGACGGCGAAAGGCTCCCGGGGCCAGGGCAGGGCCGGCAGTCCGGAGAAGACGTCGGGGCGCGGGCATCCGCGGCGCGCCCGCGCCACTTCTTCACGTTTTTCGGCGCAGACCCGGGCCAGGAAGTCGCTCATGAGGTCCGCGAATCCTACGCCACGGCCCCGACATCCAAAGCAGGGGACGCCCGTCCCGCCGCCTGGATCCCGCCCACCCGGCGACCCAACCCCTGGGGCCCCGTCCCGGACACGGACCGCCGCCTGGGATGCAGGTACTCTTGCGCCCGTGCCGCAGTCGATCGTCTACGGACTCCCCCTGAAGCAGCGCATCCGGGTCGGCCCGGCCACGATCGCCTACCTCGAGGAAGGCGACGACTCCGCCCCCCCGGCGTTGTTCCTGCACGGCCTCACCACGAACGCTGCCCTGTGGCAGAAGGTCATGAAGCGCCTCCACGGCCACGTCCACAGCTTCGCCATCGACCTCATGGGCCTGGGCGACACGGAAGTGAGCCCCTACGAGGATTTCACGATGCCCGCCCAGGCCGAGATGGTCACGGACCTCCTCGATCGCCTCGGTCTCGACCGGGTCATGCTCGTCGCCCACGACCACGGCGGGGCCGTCGCCCAGATCGTCGCCGCCAACCACCCGGAGCGGGTCAGCCACCTCGTCCTCGTCGACACCGTCGCGGGCGACCACTGGCCCACCTTGCTCGCCCGCCAGGCGATCCGTGTCGCCCGCCTCCCAGGGGCCGCGGAGCTCCTCAGGGGGGCGGCCCTCGTGCACCGCTCCGAGATCGCCCGCCGACTCGCCACCGGGCCGGTCGGCTTCGCCCTGGGCTACGCCAACCCGGATCTCCTCGACCCCCGTCTCGTCCGCGAGTACCTGCGGCCCTTCACCGACCCCGACGGCCGCGAACGAGCGCGCCGGTTCCTCCTCTCCGGAGACACCCGCTCCACCGTGGAGATCCTCCCCCGCCTCCGCCGCTTCGACCGTCCCTGCCGCATCCTGTGGGGCGCCGACGACAAGTTCCTCTCACCCTCCTGGGGCATGCAACTCGCCGACGAGATCCCCTCGGCCAGCTTCCACCTCATCCCGTTCTGCGGGCACTTCGCCCCCGACGAGCGTCCCGAGGTCGTGACCCGCCACGTCCTCCACGTCCTCACCGGAGCCCCGTAGCCCGGCCGCGGACAGATCCCGTCCGGCGGGCAGGATTTCGACCTGCATGTGAGGAACTAGAGAGCCACAAGCAGTCGGGGCTGGTGCCCCCTGACTGAGCGGACAGGTGCCCCGAGCACAGGCCGACCACACCCTGCGCCCGAGAGGCACCGTCCTTACGTCCGCCGGCTTCGCGGGGGACTACGAGGCGGTCACTGCTGGCTGCGAACCGCCTCGCAGCGGCCCGGCCGGACGACCGACGCGCACACCCCACCGGGTGTGCGCGTCGCGCGTCACGGGAGAGGTGACCAAGGGTGGTCCCCCGGAGGTCCTGAGTCCCGTCCGGGGAAGCGAGGGCCGATCCTGTCCCCACCCCACCATCACACCCCGGGACGAGACAGGACCGGCCTATTGGGACTGTAGGGTCTGCAACTTCCCCGGGACAGAGGCAGAACTGCCCCTTTTGGGCAGACTCCCTTGTGACCCGCCGGTCAGGGGCGAGGGCCGCTGTCGTCTTCGTCGGGTGGCAGGAGCCCCTGTTCGAACGCCAGACGCGTGAGATCGGCGCGCCGCCGGCGCCCGGTCTTCACCCGGATACGGTCGAGGTGCGAGCGCACTGTGCTCACACTGATGCTGAGTGCTTCGGCGATGTCGCGGTCGGTTTCGCCCGCGGCCACGAGCGTGAGCACTTCGCGCTCCCGCTCGGTGAGAACGCCGCAGGCCGCCCCGGCCCGGTTCTCCTCCGCCAGGAGGTACCCGGCCAGCGTGGGGGAGACATGGGCGCCTCCACCGGCCACGACCCGGATCGCGCTGCGGATCTCCCCCGGGTCCGCCCCCTTCGTGAGGTACCCCGACGCCCCCGCCGCCAGGCAGTCGAGGACGTCCTCGGGAGCGTCGCTGGCGGAGACGACCAGGACGGCGGCGCCGCCGTCGCACACACGGCGCACTGCAGGCGCGCCGGTGACGCCGGGGAGGTTGAGGTCGAGGACGACCACGTGCGACTTCACGCCGGCGGCAACGTAGTCCTCCACGGAGCGTGCCCTGGCCAGCACGCGGAGTCCCGGGTCGGAGCCGATGACGGCCACGATTCCTTCCATCGTCACCGGGTGGTCTTCGACGACCGCCACGCCGATCACGCCCTCGCTCACGGCCGCCGCCTTACCCGAGCGCGTACCGGCCCGCGACAGCCCGCCCGTTTCTGCTGCTCGACGCCCTGCGGTGTCTCGCCCACCTGGGCCTCCCCTTTCGTCCGGTCGCCGTCGCCGGCAGCCGCCATGCAGGGAGCGGCCGCCAGGCTCGGCTGCGGACATCGTACCGGGGGCCTGCGACACTTTCGTGACGGTCGTGTCATCCCTGAAGGAGCGGGCCCGTGTCA
>CAYJLW010000048.1:0-5225 GCA_964370965.1 uncultured Acidimicrobiia bacterium
GCATTAGTTGGCGCGGGGGGGGGGTGGCGGGCGAGGCGGGGGGGGGGGGGGGGGGCGGGGGGTGCCGCACGGGCCGTGGGGCCCGGGAGGGGCCGGACCCCACGGCGGCCGGTCGCGTCAGGGGAGGTTCCCCGCCCGGGAACTCCCCACGGGTGCGACTTGTCCGACCCCGTCATGCGAGCAGGACGGCGGTCCGACCGTAGGGACGGCTCCGCCGGCCCGAACCGGATCGTGAGTGACATGGCCGGAGGCTCTTCAAGGGAGTTCTCAAGGGGGGACGCACCCCCCCAAAGCCGAGGTCGAACGGCGCCAGGTGGCGTGAGGGCGGGCTCTGCCCGCCCGGAGCAGCCGTGGGCGACGACGGGCTTGGCAGGGGGGTTCTCAAGGGGGGGCACCTCCCCAGAGCCGAGGTCGAACGGTGCCAGGTGGCGTGAGGGCGGGCTCTGCCCGCTCGGAGCAGCCGTGGGCGACGACGGGTCTGGCAGGGGGGTTCTCAAGGGGGGACGTAGTCCCCCCTTGAATCACGTGTAGCGGTATTCGTGGGTCCACAGGAAGCAGGGGTCGACCACGAGGAGACGCAGGGCCCCGGAGGCGACGTCGATGCCCTCCACCTCGCCGGCCGTGCCGCAGAGCCAGGCCAGCCCCGGCACGGCGTTCTCCTGGGGGACGGCGCCGATGCGGGTGACGGTGCCCGTGAGGTCGCCGCCGCCCACGGGGGCGGAGAGGTCCACGGCGTAGACGGAGTTGCCGGTGGCGTCGTCGTCGCTCGTGCAGACGAGGCGGGTGGCGGTCTCGAAGTCGCAGCCTTGGATCTTGGCGAGGGGCTCGCTGAGGTGGATCTCCGCGACGGGATCCACGGTGGCGACGCCGACCTGGGGGAGCGGGAAGACGAGGAGGCGGGAGATCGTGTCCCACTCGCCCGCCACCATGTGGTCGCCGCTGGGGGGGACGGCGCTGAAGGTGTTGTCGGCGTCCTCGCCGGCACCGAGGACGTGCCTGGTCACGTAGAGGAGTTGGAGCGTGTCCGCGTCCCAGATGCCGAAGGCCTTCTCGGACTTGGAGTTGTAGGGGGCGTAGACCTTGCCGTCGCGGGTGTCCGTGTCGCCGATGTGGTAGTAGCCCTGCAGGAGGAGGTCCCAGGGGATCCCCCAGAGGAACTTCGCCGAGGCGCCCGTGGCGTCGGCGAGCTCCATCGTGAAGATGGACGTGTACACCGTGTTGGCGGTGGCGGTGTCGGTGGAGAGACCCTGGCTGCGCCAGAAGTACCAGGTGCTGGAGCCGGCCGGGTCCCAGTTGGCGAGGGGGGTGGGAGCCTCCGCGGTGGCGGGGCCCGCCCCGACGCCGAGTGAGAGCGCCACGAGGGCGAGGCAGCAGGCGAGGCTCCCTAGTGAGCTGACGATCCGGTGTGGGCGCACAGTCCTACTCCCTGTGTAGTGTAGCTAATCCATACTCCACAAAGGACTTCGAGAGAGGCCTGACGGTTCCTTCCCGGGCCCGGGATCCTCACGGACTCCTTACATCTCCCCCATGGGATCCCGCCCAGGGAGGGGCCAGGATGGCCAGAGGCCGGCCGGGGGAGTTCAGGGGGAAACCGTGCAGACGCATCGCCGCTCACCGGCGGACTGGGACAGCCTCCATTGCCTGGGCCCGGACTGCGAGACCTACCGGGGGATCCCCGTCGTGGGCCCGGCGTCGCTCCATGCGCTCGCCCTCGAAGTCCTCCTGCACGAGCTTCCGTGGGGGGGCAGCGTCGCCGAGCTCGGTTCCGGCTACGGCGCCCTGGCGCAGCGTCTCGCGGACTTCGAGTTCGACGTCGTCGGCTTCGAGGTGCTGCCCACGCTCTTCGCGGCCGTCCACCCCAACCTCGACTTCGAGGCGGTGGACCTCGACGACGACTTCGCGGCCGGTCGCGAGAGCCTCTTCGACGCCGTGGTCGTCCTCGAGCTCCTCATGCACACGAGCCGGCCCCGCCACCTCCTGCGAGCGGCCGCAGACCTCCTCGTTCCGGGGGGACGCTGCCTCGTGTCCGTACCCACCCACCACCGGGACCGTGTCGCGGGATGGGCGGTGGTCTCGGGGTTCCGCGTCCTGGACGACGTCCTCCTCGCCCGGCGCCGACTCCTCGTCCTGGCCGCACCCGAGCCCTGACGGGTCGGGGTCCGGGCTCGGGGAGGTGCGGGGCGTTCCCGGGTGTGAGCGTCACTTCACGCCGGGGAGGCGGCGCAGGACGCGCATGGCGGCGGTCATCACGTCCTGGTACTGCTTCGGGCTCAGCCCCGGGGGCACGCCCAGCCCCATGAGCCGCTGCTCGGAGAGCGTCTGCTCCTGCGTGTACTTCAGGATTCCCTCGGGGCCGTGGCGCCGGCCGATGCCGGAGGCGGCGAAGCCGCCCATGGGGGCGTCGACGGAACCGTACGCCGCTGCGTAGCCCTCGTTCACGTTCACGGTTCCGCAGCGGAAGCGGGCGGCGATCTCGCGGCCCTGCGCCGGGTTCCCCGTCCACACGGAGCCGTTCAGGCCGTACTCGGTGTCGTTGGCCCGTTCCACTGCCTCGTCGACGGTGTCGAAGCCGTACACCGACACGACGGGGCCGAAGGTCTCGTGGGCGTACAGGATCATGTCGGGCGTGACGTCGGTGAGGACGGTGGGCTCGTAGAAGTAGGGGCCGACGTCGGGGCGGGGCCGACCGCCGGCGAGGACTGTCGCGCCCTTGGACACGGCGTCGTCCACCTGGGAGCGCACCGTCTCGAGCTGGCGGGCCGACACCAGGGACCCCATGTCGGCGCCGTAGTCGAGGCCGGCGCCCAGGCGCAGGGACGAGGCGGCTGCCACGAAGCGCTCGAGGAACGCGTCCTTGACGCCGCGCTGTACGTACATGCGCTCGATCGAGATGCAGAGCTGGCCCGCGGAGGAGAAGCAGGCCCGCAGGGCACCTTCGACGGTACGGTCCAGACCGGCGTCGTCGAGGACGACCATGGCGTTCTTGCCGCCGAGCTCCAACGAGCAGGGGATGAGGTGGCGGCCCGCCAGGGCGGCGACGGAGCGTCCGGTGGCCGTGGAACCGGTGAACGTGACGTAGTCGACGTTCTCGACGATGGGTTCGGCGAGGTCGGCCCCCTTGCCCGGGAGCACCTGGATCACCTCAGCCGGCAGGCCCGCCTCGATGAGGAGGTCGACGGCCCACAGCGCCGTGAAGGGCGTCTGGCGATCCGGCTTGAGCACGACGGCGTTGCCGGCCACGAGAGCGGGGAGGACGTCGGTGACGGCCAGGGTGAGGGGGTAGTTCCAGGGGGCGATGAAGCCCACGACGCCCCGCGGGTGGTGCAGCACCCATGTGGCCGTCAGCACGGGCAACGCGCCCCGGCGCCGTTGGCGCCCGAGGACCCGGGGGGCCGTGTTCGCGTAGTACCGGGCGCAGTTGGCCGTGTCCAGGATCTCCTCGAACGCGTGGAGGCGGGCCTTGCCGTTCTCGATCTGGATGAGGTCGAGGCCTTCCTCCTGGCGGTCGAGCACGAGGTCGTGGAACCTGCGCAGGACCGCCGCCCGCCGGGCGATCGGAGTCTCGGCCCAGGCCCGCTGGGCGTCCCGGGCGACCGCGGCCGCCTTCCGGGCGGAGTCGGCGTCGACGAGGGGGACGTCGCCGAGCACGGCGCCCGTGAGCGGGGACACGACTTCGAGACGGTCGGCACCCCCCGGATCGACGGCTCGGGACGCAAGGCGCTCGAGCAGCGCGGTGGAGACGCGCCCCGACTGGTCGACGGTCTGTGTGGTGGTCATGGTGTCCTCCTCGACCGGGGTCGGCCCGCGAGCCTATCCGTCTCACGTGGGCGAAAACGGGGAGGCGCGCGAGTAAAGACAGGCTACGCTTGCCAAATGCTCCCGAACCGCTCCCATCCCGCCTTCGACTTCCATCTGGGGGGCAAGATCGGCACCCAGATCACGAGGGAGGTCCACGACCGGGCCGAGCTCGCCCTCGCCTACACGCCCGGTGTCGGCCTCGTCTCCGAAGCGATCGCGGAGGACCCCGCCGCCGTCTGGGAGTACACGGGGCGGGGCAACGCCGTGGCCGTCGTCACGGACGGCACGGCCGTACTCGGTCTCGGCGACATCGGCCCCGCCGCCGCCCTCCCGGTGATGGAGGGCAAGGCCGTCCTCTTCAAGCACTTCGCCGGCATCGACGCCTACCCGATCTGTCTCGACGTCCACGAGCCCGACGAGGTCGTCGCGGTCGTGAAGGCGATCGCCCCCGGCTTCGGGGGCATCAACCTGGAGGACGTCTCCGCCCCCCGCTGCTTCGAGATCGAGGGCCGCCTCTCCGAGGATCTCGACATTCCCGTCTTCCACGACGACCAGCACGGCACCGCCGTCGTCGTGGCCGCCGCCCTTCTGAACGCAGTGGAGGTCGTGGGCAAGGACTTCGCGGACCTGCGCGTGACGATCATGGGCATCGGCGCCGCCGGGGTCGCCACGGCGAAGCTCCTCATCCACATGGGCGTGCGCGACATCGTGGGCATCGACCGCTCGGGCGCGATCTTCAAGGGCCGCCGCCACAACATGAACGGTCAGAAGCGTTGGTTCGCCAACCGCACCAACCCCCGCGACGTCCGGGGCGGGGTCGAAGAGGCCCTCGAAGGCTGCGACGTCTTCGTCGGCGTGTCGGGGCCGGGCCTCGTGAAGCCCGAGTTCCTCGAGGAGATGGCCGGGGGGGCCGTCGTCTTCGCCCTCGCCAACCCGGTGCCGGAGATCCTCCCCGAGGAGGTGCCTGCCAACGTGGCCGTGATGGCGACGGGCCGTTCGGACTACCCGAACCAGATCAACAACGTCCTCGCCTTCCCCGGCATCTTCCGGGGCCTCCTCGACGTGCGCGCAACCAAGGTCGACGTCGAGATGAAGGTCGCCGCCGCCCGGACCATCGCCGCCTGCGTCGCTCCCGCCGAGCGCGCTCGGGACCTAGTCATCCCGAGCGTGTTTGACGCCCGCGTGGCCCCCGCCGTGGCCGAGGCAGTCCGCTCGACCGCCCGCGCCCACGGCCTGGCGCGGGCGTGAGGGGGGTTGGAGGCCTGCGCCTCAATGCGACATCTCCCCTGGCTCGGCGGCGCTCCGCGTGCTGGCGGGGGCCCTACCCCGCCGCCGTGAGGCGTGCGCCTCACGCGTCCTGTTCGGTCTCGCGTCGGTGGCGGAACGCAGCGACGGACGTCCCCAATAGGTGGGATCCACTCCCCGTT
>CAYJLW010000048.1:5235-27446 GCA_964370965.1 uncultured Acidimicrobiia bacterium
CCCCCCCCCCCGGGGGGGGGGTTGGGGGGGGGGGGCCCCCCCCCCCTCCGCCCGGCGGGGGGGGCCCCCCCAACCCCCTCGTCGCGACGCGGCGGGAGGCTCACACTCGGTTCTTGCCCCGACGGGGCGGACGATCTGCAACGCGACGGAACGGTCTGCAGGCGAGCGCAGCGCTGCTACTGGCAGCCGCAGCCATCTGACATGACGGCGCTGCTTGCCGTCCCTGCCGCGAACCCGAACTCCACCGGGGACACCCCGGTCCCGACGATGTCCAGGTGGCGGAGCCAGTTGGGCAGTCCCCTCTTGGGCCCGACCCCGATGCGCAGGACCTCGTCTCCTACTTGCTGCTTCCAGCTCCAGCCGATACGAAGGACGTTGTTGTGGTTGAGGGCACCGGACGTCCTTCCGAAGAGACCGCTGGTGCGGCCAATTCCGGGCAGTCGCGACAGCGCCTTCGCGGCTTTCGCCGGAGCCAACGCAACGCCCAGGCCCATGGCGAGACCGACCACGAGGCCGGCGACGTCCCCCAAGCGGTACGCAGCCGAGCAGCGATCAACGACGTGGTCGTAGCCCCACGCCTCGCGAACGGCTCCGGTGAGGCCGAACGAGAGGGAGTCGCCCATGCCTGCCGCGAAGTTGGATATGTCGGTCCACGTCTCCAGGTCGTTGCCCCATAGCCCGCTGGGGTCGACGGCGTTGATCGGGTCGCCGCCCACGTACGCGTAGACGTTTGCCCCGCCGGCCTGGCCGATCGGGTCCTTCGTGATCCACCGGCCCAGATGCGGGTCGTACCAGCGGGCGCCGAAGCGGACGAGGCCGGTGTCGGGGTCGGCCAGGCCGCCGGCGAAGCCGAAGGGTTGGAAACCCGGGTCGGGGTCGGCGGAGACGACTTCCCCCCAGGCGTCGTACTCTGCGCGGTACACGACCGTGCCGTCGTTGCCCACGAGGAGGCGGGGGCTGCCGAGGCGGTCGGTCACGTACAGGTACTGCCGTCCGCCTGCCTCCACGTAGTCAGGGACGTGGCCGCTCGTGGCGTAGACGTAGCGGGCGACGACCGCGTTGGACGCGTCCAGCTTCGCCACCGGGTTCGGCCCGTCGGCGTACAGGTACCGCTCGTCCGTGGCGGGACTCGCCGCAGGGGTCTTGACGCGACGCACGAGGTTCCCCGCAGCGTCGCTCGTGTAGTCGACGCGCGCCCCGTCCGGGAGCTCGACGGCCGCGAGGAGACCGGACGGCCCGTAGGAATAGCGGGTCGTCTCGTCGTCGGACGGGTCGATGGTGCCCTTCGTGTCGGTGCGGGTGTCCAGGTCTCCGTTCGGTGTGTACGTGAACGAAAGCGTGCCGTATGTGAGGAGCCGGTCCTGGTCGTCCACGGCGCCCGCGGTGTGGACGCCGCCGGAGCCGCACTCCGCGTCGTACTCGTAGCGGGCGGTGCGGTTGCCGTTCCCGTCGTAGCAGTAGGTGACCGTGGCTCCGGCCCGTGTGGCCTTGTGCAGGCGGCCGCCCGCGTCGTACTCGTACTCCGACGTCGTGGAGGCGCCCTCCACGGTCTCGACGGATGCCACGACCCTTCCGTTGGCATCGCGCGCTCCCGTCGCCGCCCCGGTGTCGAGGTCGTAGAGGGTTGTGGCGCCGTCCCGCACCTGTTGGTCCACGGCCTCGCCGTATCCGTCGTAGGACCGGAGTGTCGTGACGTCACCCAGGGTTGTTCCTGTGATCGCTCCGCTCGACGGGTCGCGGGAGACGGTGAGGTGCCCTGCTCCCGTGACGAGATCGTCGTTGTCGTACTCGTAGTCGCTCACAGCGCCGTCCACCGACAGCGACACGGTGCGCAAGGTGTCGTCGTACCCGTACGCCACGGTTCCCGCGACAGCTCCGCCCCAGGTCACGTCCGAGAGGAGGGATCCCTCCCAGCCGAAGGCCATGGTGTCGCCGTCGCCCTCCGAGACGCCGGCGAGGTGTCCGGTGGCGGGGTCGTGGGAGAGGGTCGTCGTGTCGGGCGTCGGGTCCCCCGGGTCACTGCGTTCCTCGACGCGGTCCACGTCGTTCGTGCCCGACACGTAGAGGACTCGCGTGTCGGAACCGTCCGGGCGTGTGGCTCGCGTGGGCCGACCGTCCGTGTCGTAGAGGAACGACGAGGCCGGGTCGGCGGCGTCCACGGCAGGCGGCGAGTACGAGGTCAGGAGGTCCCGGTTCGAGAACCCGTACTCGTGACGGTCGCCTGAGGGCATCTCGAGTGTGCGGACGTCTCCGTTGCCGGTGTACTCGTAGCCGAAGGCGGCGCCGTCGGGGAGCCGGAGTCCGGTGGGGCGCAAGGCGCCGTCGTAGGCCGTCACCGACGTCGTCTCGTGTTCCGGGTCGGTGCGGCTCTCCAGGGCTCCGGCGTGCGCGCCGTCTTCGGGGTAGTAGGCGAACCCCGTGTCGCGCGTCCCCTGCGTGACGGCGGAAGGTCGCCCGTGTTCGTCGAAGCGAAACCTGATCGGTTCCTGGGCGACGGCCGCGACGGCGGGGGGCCGGATCTCCGTCGGGCGCCCCAGAGGGTCGACGAGGAAGGACGTTCCCCGGCCCTCGGGCGACTCCTTCACCACGAAGCGGTCCGCCACCCCGTCACCTGTGACGTCCGTCAGGGTGGTGAGCTCGAACGTCGACGTGCGGTCGTCCGTGGTGTCCTCGGTCTCCTCAGGGGGCCCGGGGTCCAGGGTCGCGGTCTCCTCGTAGCGTTCGAGGAAGAGCGGGTCGTCGCCGACGAGGTCGGCCTCCCGCTGGATCCGGAGCACGTTCGTCTTGTCGTCCCCCGTTCCCGCTACGCCGTCGGGTCCGGGCTGGCGCGCGACGCGCGACGTGACGTAGGGGGCGGCCATGCCCCAGCGCGGGTCGTCGCCGAACTCCAGCTCCGTGACCGATCCGTCGCCGTGGGTCACAGTGGCGGAGAGGTCGGCTTCCACCTCCAGGGTGGTCACCTGCCCCTCAGGGTCGGTGACCGTTCGGGTGACGCCACCGGAGGCGTCCAGCGCCGTGTCGAAGACGGTGTGGGTGCCTGCCGCCGTCGTCAAGTCCACGCGCCAGCCGCCGGCCGTCTCGGTGCGACGGGTCTCCTTCCAGCCGACGGTGCCGTCGTCCTCCACCGGTTGCGCGTCGCGGGCGAGGCGGCCGTACGCCTCGTAGTCCATGTCGTGCACATGCCCGTGGGGATCGGTGAGCGTGTCGAGGAGACCTATGGCGTCGCCGTCGAGGTATGTGAGGTCCACCGACTCACCCGCGGGATTCGCAATGGACTGGAGGTACCCGGAGACCGGGTGCGGCGTCAGGGACGTCTCCTGGCCGAACGGGGCGACGAGTCCCGTCGGTGCCCCCGAGGCGCCCCGGGCCACCGTCGTGGTGTCGTAGTCGACCTCGTCGACCGCTTCGGATCCGGTCGGCCAGTCGTCCATGTCGCCCGCGTCGGGCTCGTCGTCGTGCACGCGGGTGAGGATCTTGGCGAGGCGGCCCTCGTCGTCGTAGAGGAAGGCGTCGGTGACCGCTCCCGTGAGGGCGTGTGACGTCCACAGGTGGCGGCCTTCGGGGTCGAACACGAACAGGCGGCGCCCGTCCCTGGAGGGGATGAGGATCTCCTCGCCAGTGAACCCGGGCCAGGGCGAGGCCACGCGCCTCACCTTGTTGTCGGATTGGTCGGCGAGGAAGAGGCTTCCGTCGGGACCGACCGCCAGGCCGGAGCCGGTGTCGTGGCGGGCGAGCCAGTCGAGCAGGGCCTGCACGGGCAGACCGCCGTCACCGCATGAGCCCACAGGGACGGGGTCCCCGCAGCGCTCACCGTCTCCCACCACGGTCTTGATGATCCCGTCTTCGTCGACGTAGCGCACACGCAGGTTGCCCTCGTCGCTCACGTATATCCCGCCGTCGGAATCGAGGGCGATCCCCCCCGGGTAGGAGAGATCGGCATCCGTCGCCGGCCCGCCGTCGCCTGCGAACGTGGCGCCCCAGCCCTTCCCCGCCACGGTCTCTATCTGTCCTGAAGCATCGACGCGCCGGACACGGTGGTTGCCGCTGTCGGTGACGTAGATGCTCGATGCGTCGGGGGTGACGGCGATGCCCGTGGGCCGGCAGAGCTCCGCCGCCGCCGCCGGCCCGCCGTCGCCTATGTGGTCGTTGGGAGTGAACTCCACGCACTCCCCCGACCCGGCGAGAGTGGTGATCGTGCGGTCCTCGCCGGGGGAGATCCGGCGGACGCGGTTGTGGTAGCTGTCGGCCACGTAGACGTTGCCCTCGACGTCGACGGCCACCCCCTCCGGGAAGTCGAAGCTGGCGCTCGCTGCCGGTCCGTCGTCGCCGCAGGGGTCGGTGTTCTGCGGGCAGACCGTGCCGTTCCCGGCGAAGGTCTCGATGATGCCGTCCGGGCGGATGCGCCTGATCCGGCTGTTGTCCGTGTCGGCGACGAACACGCTGCCGGCGTAAGGGCTGGCATCGGGTGCGACGGCGATCCCTCCCGGGTTGTGCAGCTCGGCCTCCGTGGCGGGGCCGCCGTCGCCGTCCTCGCCGGACACGCCACTCCCGGCGACCGTGGTGATCGTGCCGTCCGGGGCCACTCGACGGACGCGGTGCACGTCCAGGACGAACACGCTGCCGTCCGCAGCGACGGCGACGCCGCCGGGCCGGTTGAGCAGGGCGGACGTGGCGGGCAGCCCCTCGTCGTCGACGACTCCGTCGCCGTCCGTGTCGGGGTAGCCCGAGTCGCCTGTGCCGGCGAACGTCGTGATCGCCGTGCCCACGCTCGACGCGTTGCGGCGGGACCCGTCGCCGAAGTGGATGCGGCGAGCAGTGGGGTCGTAGGCGTGTCGAGCGCCCAAAGACCAGCCGCCGAGGTCCTCGGGCGGGGCGGACCAGTGCCCCACCGGCTGTTCCCAGGATGCGGAGAGGAGGACGTTCGAGCGGCTGTCCATTCCCAGGGTCTGGCCCGAGCCCGAGTAGAGGGCGAAGGAGTTGGACACCTCGGCGTCGGGCGCCGCGTACGTGGCGGAGTATGCGTAGGAGACCCGCACGGTGGCGGCCTGGCTGCCGTTGACCGCTTGGCCGTACGCGTCCGTGCCGTCCCACTCGTCGAACGTGAGCGTCTGGCCGCTCCCGACGTCGGCCACGTGTTCGGCATCGATGGCAGCGACCTCCGCTTCCGACCCGTAGCCGTAGCGGTAGGTGCGCCCCGCCACTTCCACTTCCACCTCCACGTAGACCAGTCCCGACGGCACAGCGGTGTCGTCTCCGGGGTCGTCGGGGTCGCCCCAGTCGGCGGGGGTGGCGGGGATCTTGAGCACGTTCTCCGCTGTGCGCCCGGGCACGCGGTCGCTGCTGTAGTTCAGTGTGTGGTCCGTGCCCGTGACGGGGAGGGACTCGCGCAGGACCTGCGTCTCGCATTCGATGATCGAGCCCGCAGTGAGGGACGGGCAGTCGCCTTCGTCGCCGCCGTCTCCGCTTGAACCCGGGGATTCGTTGGACTCGTCCCATGTGAGCGGCCAGTTGCAGTCGTAGGTGCTGAAGTGGGAGGTCGTGAACCGCCACAGTGACGCCGTTCCTGGGTACAGGCGGCGGAGTTCCTCCTGCTCGTCCGTCGTGACCATGGTGCCGTAGCGGCCGGTGGCGCCGAGGAGGAGGAGCTCCTCGGGTGTCTCGGTGGCGCCGTCGCCGTCGACGTCGAGGGCCGCCTCCGCGACACCGTCGCCGTCGGCGTCCCCGTCGAGGGCAGGGTCGAGGACCCCCAGGACCATGCCGTCGGTCATGGCGGCCCAGGACGCCGAGTCCGGGTCGTAGTAGCCGACTGGGACGGCGGCGGGGTTGCCCGCCCCGTCACCGATCGGGAAGGCGAGGAAGTTGTCCACGTAGACGGCCACGTCCTTGTCGAACGTGACGTGCCCCCCCTCGCCGGCCTCGTCGACGCCGAGCTCGGCGGCGAACGTGTAGCCGCTGGACGCGGGCAGGCTGGCGGGCATGGCCGCCTCACCGTCGTCCTCGACGGTGTACTCGGTGGCCCTCACCGTGATCGAGGGGTCGTCGATGCCCACCGCCGACGTGCCGGGCTGGAACAGCAGCGACACCCGGCGCGTCCTCTCGGCCTCGCCCACGGGGCTGCTCCGTACCGACCGCCAGGTCGCGGCGTTCTGTTCGACCTCGTGGCCCGCATCGGGCACCGTGAGCGCGATGTCGGGGACCACGCAGTATTCCTGCCAGCCCACCGTGACGTGACGTTGCGCCGGGAGGCGGTCGTCACCCTCGAACTCCACGGTCAGGGAACTCCCGCCGTTGACCACGAGGTCCCACTGGCCGTCGGCTCGGGTCCTGGTCATGCCGTACTCGTCGTGTCCCTTGACGGACACGCGGACTCCGGGGAGCGGGGCTCGGGAGGTGTCGAGCACGCGTCCGCGGATCACGGCGGCGCGTCTCGGTTCGATCACCTCGAGGTTGATCGGGGTGCAGTCGTCGTTGCGTTGTACGGGGTCGTCGCCGGTGTAGAGGAACCGGGTGGCGGCGTACACGGTTGTGGCGACGGTGCGGTCGATGCCGGGTGCGCGGATTTCGGGGATCCCGCAGACGACGACGGTGGCGCCGGCCCCGGCGGTCTCGCCCTCGTCGTCCCTGACCGTCACCTTGGCTGTCCGGCTGCCCGTGGTCTCGTAGGTGGTCTCGTAGACGGGGTCGGGCCCGGAGTGCTCTGGGGTCCCGTCGCCGTCGACGTCGAACGCGTACTCGACGATCGTGCCGCCGTCGGGGTCCGTCGAAGCGCCGGCGTCGAACGTGACAGGGAGAGGGGCTTCGCCGCTCGAGGGTGTGGCCGAGAGGGCTGCCTGCGGCGGTGCCGACAAGACGCTGACGAAGCCGGACACGGACGCCGAGGCGCCGTCGTCGTCCTGCACTGTGAGCGTGAAGAGGAAGATGCCCGCCGTGGCGTAGACGTGCGTGGCGTCGGCGCCTGATCCTGTGGACCCGTCCCCGTAGAGCCAGTCGTAGGAGGTGATGTGGCCGTCGGCGTCGCTCGAGTGCGACCCGTCGAAGGTGACGAGGAGCGGAGCAGGGCCGGAGAGCGGCGTGACCAGGGCGCCGGCGAGGGGGGGCCGGTTGGGCAGCGGCTCCACGACGGGTCTGGTCGTCGTCGTCGTCGTCGTGGTCTGCGGCCTCCGCTTCCGCACCGAGACGGGGGGCTCGGATGCGTAGTTCCCGGTGGCGCCCCTGTCGTCCACGACGACGAGTCGTACCGTGTAGTCGCCGGGGGAGAGAAAGGACAGAGAGGCGGTCGGATCGGGGCCCGAGAGATCGACGGTCCCGTCGTCTTCCCAGTCCCAGCGGTACTCGGTGACGGTGCCGTCGACGTCGAAGGACCCGGACGCGTCGAAGGAGACCGTGAGGGGCGCATAGCCCGACGCCGGCGTGGCGGTGAAGTGGGCCACGGGAGGGATGTTGCGGGAGCCCGGGGGCGCGCCGCCGCCGGAGGGCGCCGCCGTGCCGACGGGGGGAGACGCCGGGGACAGGCCGGGCCCGAGGCTCCGCGCCGGGGGGCACAGGGACACGACTAATGCGAGTGGGAGTGCGAGTGTGAGGAGGAGGTTTCCCCTGGTGAAGACGGCAAGACGGCACATGGCTCAGCCCTTCACATAGGTGTTTGTGGACGGTGTAACACACATTTCGACGGGTCGGGCGAGGACTCCTCCCGGGGTCGTCAAGGTTTGCGCGACGCCCGGACACGGACGGCCGGCGCGCCTCCGAGCGCATCGTGGGACAGCGGAGGGGGACGGGCTCTCGGCGGGAGGCGGGCGAGGACCCGCCGGCGGCTACTTGGTCTCGCGGTGGAGCGTGTGGCGGCGGAGTCGGGGGGAGTACTTCATGAGTTCGACGCGCGCCGGCGTGTTGCGCTTGTTCTTGGTCGTCACGTAGTTGCGGTCACCGGTCTCGGTGCACTCGAGGACGACTTTCACGCGGATCTCGTTCTTGGCCATGGGCGCGTCAGGATAGCCGCTCCCGACGGCGGGCAACCAGGGGGGGTCCGCGCCCGGATCGTGAGGGAGTCCGGGGGGGACTTGCCCGGACCCGCGGCAGGCACCCGGCGTCGCCGGGTCGCGACCCTCCCGCGGGCGGCTTCGGTCACCGTCAACCCGGTGTCGTCGTGGCCTCCCACGACGATCCACGGGCCCCCGAGCGGCCCCCGACCTGCGCTGCGCTCACCGCACCCCCTACGCTCCCGGCGATGGAACACGACCCGGCCCCCAGTGACACGTCCGTCGACGTCCTCGCTCTCGGCAACGCCCTCGTCGACGTCCTCAGCCACGAAGACGACGAGTTCGTCATCCGCCACGGCCTCCCCCGAGGGGCGATGCAGATGGTGGACGCCGAGGCGGCCGAGCGCCTCTATGCGGCCATGGGGCCGGGCACCGAGGTCTCGGGCGGGTCCGCGGCCAACACAGCGGCCGGCGTGGCCTCTTTCGGGGGCCGGCCGGCGTACGTCGGCAAGGTCCGTGACGACCAACTCGGAGAGGTGTTCCGCCACGACCTCCGTTCCGCCGGCGTGCGTTTCGACACCCCCGCTGCCACGACCGGGCCGTCCACCGGACGCTGCCTCGTCGTCGTCACGCCCGACGCGCAACGCACGATGTCCACGTACCTGGGCGTCGCCACCGAGCTCACCCCCGCCGACGTGGACGAGGATCTCGTGGCGTCCGCCCGGGTCGTCTACTGCGAGGGGTACCTCTGGGACCAGCCGGCGGCGAAGGAGGCCATAGTGCATGCCGCCCGGGTCGCCCGGGAGGCCGGGCGCCGGGTCGCCCTCACCCTCTCGGACCCGTTCTGCGTCGACCGGCACCGGTCGGCGTTCCTCGACCTCGTGGCCGGCCACGTCGACGTCCTGTTCGCCAACGACGTCGAGATCCGTTCGCTCTACGAGGTGGACGACTTCGACGACGCCCTGCAGCGGGTCCGGGGCCACTGCGAGATCGCCGCCCTCACCCGGAGCGAGCACGGCTCCGTCGTCGTCTCAGGGGACGAGGTGCACGTCGTCCCCGCCGCGCCCGTCGAGGAGGTCCTCGACACGACCGGCGCCGGGGACCTCTACGCCGCCGGTTTCCTCTACGGCCTCACCCACGGGAGGGATCTCGCCACCTGCGGCCGCCTCGGCGCGATCGCGGCCGCAGAGGTCATCAGCCACCTGGGGGCGCGGCCCCAGATGTCGCTGGCGGCGACGGTGCCACGCCTGCCTGGTCGGGGCTGACGGGCTCCCCGGCAGCGGGGGCGGGGAGATCCTGGGGGATGCGCATCTGGGCCTTCGCCGGGATCGCCTGCCCGTCGACGGCCACGACCACCCGTTCGGGCCGGTTGACGACGAGGAGCACTTCGCGTCCCCGGAACTCCTTCGCCTGGCCCTTGCGGATCGTCTCGCTGAACACCGTGGCTCCGTCGACGGTGACCTTCACGCGCGACGGCCCCCCGGTGGCGCGGACGGTGACGGCGTAGACCGGCGGCAGGGTCGTCGTGGACGTGGTCGTGGTGGAAGTCGTGGTGGTGGTCGTGGCCTTGGTGGGGGCGGGTTCGGGTTCCGTGCGCCCACTGTCGCCGCTCCCCCCGCCGGCGAGACGGAAGGCGAGGAAGCCGGCCAGGATGACGACCCAGGCGAGGGCTACGTACAGAAGGGGGGAGCGACTCCGTGCAGGCCGCTGGCGTTCCAGCTTCTGGGAGAGCGGCGGGGACGTCCCGGCGGAGAGGGCCTCCACGAAAGGCTCCGGGTCGAGGCGGAGAGCGCGACAGACCTGGCGCACCTCCCGGCGGCCCGGCTCCCCGATCGGGAGGCGCTCCACGGCGCCGGCCTCGATGGCCTCCACGGTGAGGACGCTCACGCGGGCGCGCTCGGCGAGCTGCGCCGGGGTGAGGCCCGCTTCGTCGCGGGCCTCGTACAGCCGCAGCCAGACGTCGTCGCGACGGAGGCCGTCGTGGGCGCCGACGGCGTTCGTGCGGATGCGGATGAGGCCGTTCTCGGTTGCGTTGTCGGTCGTGTCGCCCATGGGGCCCACCTCCCGGAAACGCTGCGAGTCGGCCGCACTGCGGAACGCGGCGAGCATACCTGCGGCCACGTCCGGGACTCCCGGTACGATTCCGCCGATGACGCTGCGGATCTCCCCAACCGCGTACTCGCTCCTCGGGTTCCTCTCGATCGCCGACTCACCCATGTCCGGCTACGACCTCTGGCAGGCGATCCGCTCTTCGATCGGGCACTTCTGGAGCGCGAACCACTCCCAGATCTACGCCGAGCTCCGCCGCCTAGAGGCCGGCCGGCTCGTGACCGCCGAGAACGTCACGCAGGAGAAACGGCCGGACAAGCGCGTCTACGTCCTCACGGAGGGGGGCCGGGCGGCGCTCCGGGACTGGCTCGACGCTCCCGCCGAGGCCCCGTACCTGCGAGACCCGTTCGCCCTCAAGCTCTTCTTCTCCCACGGCCGTGACCGGGCCGACGTCGTCGCCTCGTTCCGGGACCAGCTCGCCCAGCACCAGGAGCGGGCCGACTGGTACGGCGACCTCCTCTCGCGCATCCCCATGGGCGACTGGACCCGCTACCCCCGCATGACGATCGAGATGGGTCTGTACTTCGAGCGTGCCTACGTGGGTTGGCTCACCCACGCCATCACCGAGATGGAGTCCTCCTGAACGCGCCCGGTCGGATGCGACGTCAGTGCCTCACCATGACGTGCTTCACGACGGTGTAGTCGTCCACGGAGAACTGGCTGAGGTCCTTGCCGAAGCCGGACTGTTTGAAGCCGCCGTGGGGGGTTTCCGACGTGATCGGGAGGTGGTCGTTGACCCACACGGTGCCGAACTCGAGGTCGGCCGACAGACGCATTGCCCGGCCCACGTCGTTCGTCCACACGGAGGCGGCGAGGCCGTAGAGGATGTCGTTGCCGAGGCGGAGGGCGTCCGCCTCGGAGTCGAAGGGCAGGACGCACACGACGGGGCCGAAGACCTCCTGCTGGACGATCTCGTCGCCCTGGTCCACGTCCGCGACGACGGTGGGGGCGTAGAAGTAGCCCGTGTCGCAGCCCTCCGGGGCGCCTCCGCCCGTGACGATGCGAGCCCCCGCCGCCCGGGCCCGCTCGACGAAGCCGCTCACCCGTTCGTGCTGACGGGCGGACACGAGGGGCCCCATGGCCGTCTCGGCGTCGAAGGGGTCGCCCACTTTCACGGCGCGCATCGACTCCGTGATCGCCTCGAGCATCGTGTCGTAGGCAGGGCGTTCCACGTAGACGCGGGTCGCCGCCGTGCAGTCCTGGCCGGTGTTGGCCGTAGCACCCACGGCGGCACCCTCGGCGACCTTCTCCGGGTCGGCGTCGGCGAAGACGACGAACGGGGCCTTGCCGCCCAGTTCCAGGTGGACGCGCTTGAGGGTCGCGGCGGCCGCCGCCATCACCTTCTTGCCGGTCCCCACGGAGCCGGTGAGGCTCACCATGCGGACGTCGGGGTGCGTACAGAGCGCCTCGCCGACTTCGTTGCCCCCTGGGAGGATGTTCACCACACCGTCGGGGATTCCGGCCTCACGGACGAGGTCGGCGAGCATGAGCGTCGTGAGCGGGGTGCTCGGCGCCGGCTTCAGCACCGTCGTGCAGCCGGCGGCGAGCGCGGGGCCGATCTTCCACACCGCCATCATGAGCGGGTAGTTCCACGGTGCGATCTGCCCGCACACCCCCACGGGGTCGCGCCGCAGCATCGACGTGTAGCCGGGGAGGTACTCGCCCGCCGCGGCGCCGTGCGTGCTGCGGGCGGCGGCGGCGAAGAAGCGGAGGTTGTCGACGGTGAACGGGAGGTCGCCGGCGAGGCTGAGCTGTTCGTAGGGCTTGCCCGTGTTCTCTGACTCGACGCGGGCGAGCTCCTCGGCGTGGCCGTCGACGAGGTCGGCGAGACGCAAGATGGCGTCGGAGCGTTCGGCGTGGGCGAGCTTGGACCAGCGGCCGTCGTAGAACGCCCGTCGGGCGGCGGCGACGGCGGTGTCGACGTCCCCTGGGCCGGCGGCGGCGACCTCGGCGATGGCTTCGCCCGTGGCCGGGTTCTCCACTGTCGTGGTGGCCCCCTCTGCCGGGTCCACCCAGTTGCCGTCGATGAACAGCTTGGTCTCCACGTCCCCCTCCTGGTGCGCTCAGCGCGGTGTCGCGATCCGGTCGCACCGCGTCAGGACACGGTGCCCCCACACTGTGCCACGGTGGGCGCTGTGACGTGACGCCCGTTCGGACAAGGCCCGTTCTTCGGCTTCTCCCTTCCGGCCCGGCGCCGCCCAGCGCGGCGTTGCGTGATTTGGGAGACCTGCTAAGGTGGCGACAGCCGGCTACCACCCAGCTGGCTATGCAGGGATCGCCAACGGGACTCGGCGAGTTCCCCACCCACTCGACGAGTCTCAAGGGCGAGGCCGTAGCACCTGCTACGGGGGCTGCTTGCGGCGTGCCGGGCCTCCCCACCCCACCCCGGCCGCCGCGGCGGCCCATTTTGTTTTTCACCCTCGCCTCAGCGGTCGGCGCGGCTCATCTCGTGGGCCTTGAGGGCGAGGTGGAGCTCCGTACGGTCGTCGGCGGCCGAGAGGTCCCGGCCCGTGAGCTCCTCGACCTGGCGCATCCGGTAGCGCAGGGTGTGGCGGTGTACGCAGAGCGCCCGGGCAGCCGGCTCCCAGTGGCCGTTGTGGGCCAGGAACGTCTGAAGCGAAGTCACGAGGTCGGCCCTGTGGGCGGCGTCGTGTTCCATCAGCGGGCCCAGGACCCCGGACGCGAACCGTGCCAGGGCGCCGGGTTCGGCGAGGCCGAGGAGGAGGCGGTAGGTCCCCACGTCCTCGAGGTCGGCCACGGGCCGCTCGGGGAGGGCCCCGAGCGCGTAGCGGGCCTCGGCGACACGCTGGCGGAGGGTGCCCGTCGTCCCCAGGCCCACCCGCCGGCCCGTCGACTCAGCGACGTCGTCAGCGATCGCCCGTGCCGTGACGCCGACGGCCTGCACGACGACGACCGTGTCGGGGCCACCGGAACCCCCGGCGCTCTCGACGCCGGCGGTGAGCGCCACGGTGCGGGCGAGCGTGGGGCCGGTGAGGAGCCGGGCGTGGCGCACCGGGAGGTCGGCCACGACGAGCACCGTGGCGCCGGCGTCGAGGCGGATCCCGAAGCCGGCGAGGCGGCTGTCGACCTCGGCGTCCGGGGCGCCCCCCAGGGCGAGCCTGACGACGTCGTCGGCGAGGCGCTGCTCGGTGTCCGCCACCGCCGCCTGCTTCGCGAGCTCGAGGCCGAGGATCGTGGTGCCGTGCGCGGCGACGAGAGCCTCGTACTCGCCTCGGCGACGACCTCCCCCCAGGAGCACGACGGCCTCCGTGTGGCCCGCCACGTCCACGACCTGCCAGGCCACGGGCCCGTGGGGGCCGTCGGCGTCCCCGGCGAAGTGCCCGCCCGCACCCGCGTCGGCGGCGTCCACGTAGGCGGCTGCGACCTCCTCGGCCGGCGCGGGCAAAGCGCCGGCAGCGGCGAGCACGGGCCCGGCCGGCCGGCAGAGCACGACCCAGCCCCCTGTGCGCGAGGCGATCGCCGCCACCATGGCCTGCAGGCCGCGCCCTTCGTGCACGAAGCCGATCAGCGTCTGCAGGAGCGACATCGAGCGGCGCAGGAGCCGGGTCTGCTCGGCGAGGTTCTGGGCGGACCACGCCTCCAGGATGGCGATGAAAGGGACGTCGTAAGGCACCTCGAAGACCGGGAAGGACGCCTTCTCGGCCTCGTCCAGCACCGCGGCAGGTGTCTTGCGATACGAAAAGCCCACCCCCACGCCGAGGCCGGCGAGGCCTCCGGCGACGAGCCTGCGGACGTAGGCGCGTTGCGCGGTCGTCCCTCGACGGAGCGGGTGGCCGGTGGTGAGGAGGAGCTCGCCGCCCTGCAGCCAAGGGGTGGGGTCGGCGAGCTCGCTCACGTGTACGAGGCGTACGGACGCCTCCGTGCCGGCGCTGCCCGCGACCACCTTCAGGCGGAGGTCGGGTTCGGCGAGGAGGTCCCCCACGGTGATCATCCCGGAACCGTAACCCACCCCGGGGCGGCGGTGGGCCCAGACCGCCGTCCCGTTCTTGGCCGAACCGGCCAAGAACGGAGCCGTGAATTGTTCTCTTCGCGGCTACGGGGGCCGGGGAGCGCCTTGGTACGGTCCCCCCGGGCGTGTGTTCGGGCGCCGGGCACGCCGGTTCCCGGCATCTGGGCCGCGTCCGTGCCAGCATGGACGCCGGTGTTCCTCCCGACACCGCAGCGCACCACCATCCGGGAGGGACCCGGCGTTCGGCAGGGTAACCACAGGGGGTTGCACGAAGTGCACGGACGGGGGGCCGGAGACGGTGACACAGCCCGATCCCAGGTCGCCGCGACCGGCGGCGGCTCGTCGGGTGCGGTCCTGGCCCCCGAGGACGCCCCCTCCGCTCCCACCGACATCGGGCTCCGGGGTGTGTGGAAGGTCTTCGACGACGACACCGTGGCCGTGCGCGACCTGAACCTCGACATCCGCCGGGGCGAGTTCTTCTCGCTCCTGGGCCCCTCAGGCTGCGGCAAGACCACGACCCTGCGCATGATCGCCGGTTTCGAGGAGCCCACGTCCGGGGAGATCGAGCTGCAGGGCAGGCCCATCCAGGGCGTGCCCCCGTTCAAGCGGAACGTGAACACGGTCTTCCAGTCCTACGCGCTCTTCCCCCATCTCACGGTGAGCGAGAACGTCGCCTACGGCCTGAAGCGCAAACGGGTGCCCCGGAGCGAGATCTCCGGGCGCGTCAACGAGATGCTCGGTCTCGTGCAGCTCGGCGCCATGGGCAACCGGCGCCCCGACCAGCTCTCCGGCGGCCAGCAGCAGCGGGTCGCGCTCGCCCGGGCGCTCGTGAACTACCCGGCCGTGCTGCTCCTCGACGAGCCTCTGGGGGCGCTCGACCTCAAGCTCCGCAAGGCGATGCAGATCGAGCTCAAGCGCATCCAGCGGGAGGTCGGGATCACGTTCATCTACGTCACCCACGACCAGGAGGAGGCGCTCACGATGAGCGACCGTCTCGGCGTCATGAACGCCGGCCGCCTCGAGCAGGTGGGGGCACCGTGGGACATCTACGAGCGGCCGGCGACCACGTTCGTGGCCGGCTTCATCGGCACATCCAACGTCCTCAGCGGCAAGGTTGCCGCTGTGGAGGGCGGCTGGGCGGTCCTCGAGGCCGAGGGCCTCACGGGCGTGCGCGTGCCCGCCGACGGCCTCGCCCCGGGGGCTCCCGTGGACTTCACCGTCCGGCCCGAGAAGATCCGCCTCTACCGGGAAGCCGACGTCCCCGCCGAGGCGGCCTGCCGTCTCACGGGGGAGGTGAGCGACCTCGTCTACCACGGCGTGTCCACGCAGTACGTCGTCCTCACCGACCAGGGTGCCCAGATCGTGGTCTTCGTCCAGAACCGCCACGACGCCGAGGACGTCGCCGAGGAGGGCGAGAGGGTCGTGTGCGAGTGGATGCCCCGCCACAACGTCGTCCTCGCCGACGCGGCAGGCACGACCGACAGCAGCAGCGACAGCAGCGACAGCAGCAACGACAGCAGCAGCGACAGCCAGGAGGGTTGACCAATGGGCAACACGCGTGACGAGCTCAACGTCGCGATACCCGACGTCGCGGGGCGGCCGGTGTCCCGGCGCACGATGGTCAAGGGCGTCACCCTGGGGGCCGCCCTGGCGGGGTTCCCGGGGCTGCTCGCCGCCTGCGGTGAGGACAAGAAGGGCGGCGGAGGCGGCGACACCAAGACGCTGAACTTCTACAACTGGACCGCCTACATCGACGACACGTCCAACGACCCCGACCAGCCCGCGAACCAGCTCACGATCCCGAAGTTCGAGAAGGAGAGCGGGATCAAAGTCAACTACCGCACCTACTCCTCCAACGAGGACCTCGTGGCGAAGCTGGGGGCCGGGAAGTCCGACTTCGACGTCGTCGTCCCCAGCGACTTTGTCGTCATCGGTCTCATCGCCGAGAAGGCGCTGAAGAAGATCGACAAGTCCAAGGTCCCCAACGTGGACAAGAACATGGCGGAGAAGTACAAGGACCTCTACTACGACCGGGGCCTCGAATACTCGGTGCCGTGGGCGAACGGCAACACCGGCATCGGCGTGAACAAGGACGTCGTCAAGGAGACCGTCACCGACGCCGCCATCTTCGGGAACCCCGCCTACAAGGGAAAGATGACCCTGCTCGACGAGCCCCGCTCCACGATCGCGCTCGCCCTCTTCTTCCTCGGCCTCGACCCCACGACCGGCGACGAGGCCGACCTCGACAAGGCCTTCGCGCAGCTGCAGAAGTGGAAGGACAACGACGTCTCCGTCACGAGCGACTACCAGGACCCGCTGGGCGCCGGTGACGTCGTCGTGGCGCACGCATACAGCGGCGACGTCTTCCAGCAGGCCACGCAGTCGGGCAAGAACCTCGAGTACGTGATCCCGTCCCAGGGCGGCGACCAGTACGTCGACTCCATGGTGATCCCCGCCGACGCCCCACACCCGTCGAATGCCCTGGAGTTCATGAACTTTGTGTACACCCCCGAGGTGTCGGCGAACCTCATGAAGGCCATCACGTACCGCAACGGCTGCGAACCCGCCTACGCCCTCCTCCCCAAGGAGGTGCGCGACAACCCGGTGGTGTTCCCGCCCCCGGACGTCGAGAAGCGGCTCAACTTCATCAACGTCGACGAGAAGGCGGACACGCTGTGGCGCAAGAAGTGGGACAAGTTCATGGCCTCGTGACGGACGCCGGAGGCCCCCGGTGACATCCGTCACGGAACCGGCGGCGCCCCCCCCCGCTCCCCCCGCACCGCCTGCGGCGGACCTCGCGCGGGCGCGGCGTTACGAACGCCGCCGGCGCCGACGCCGCCAGCTCGCCGGTCAGGCGCTCCTGAGCCCGTCCACGCTCTGGCTGGCTGTGTTCCTCGTCCTCCCCCTCGGCGTGATCCTGGTCTACGCGGTGGCGGGGGTGCGGGGGGGCATCCTCGGGGGCACCAAGGTCGTCTCGCCCACGCTGGACAACTTCCGGGACGCCCTCAGCGGGAACTACCCGGTGACCTTCCTGCGGGCCACGTGGTTCTCGCTCCTCGTGGTGGCGATCACCCTCGCCCTCGGCTATCCGCTGGCGTACTTCGTCGTCCGCTTCGGTGGCCGGCGCCAGTCCCTGCTCCTCGTGCTCGTGATGATCCCGTTCTGGACGTCCTACCTCGCCCGCATGTACGCCTGGCGGACGTTGTTCTCCAACGACGGCCCGCTGAACAGGGTGCTGGGTTGGGTGAGCCTCGGCCCCGTCGACTGGTTGGGGTCCCCGTTCGCGGTCGTCGTCGTGCTGGCGTACTCGTTCCTGCCCTTCATGATCCTGCCCGTGTACGTGTCGGTCGACCGCATGGACTACCGCCTCGTGGAGGCCTCCTACGACCTGGGGGCGGGGCGGGCGTCCACCTTCTGGCGGGTGACGGCGCGCCAGACACTGCCCGGGATCCTGGGCGGGTCGATGCTCGTGTTCATCCCCTGCGTGGGCGACTTCGCCACCGCGCAGATCATCGGCCTCAACTCCGGGCGCACCCGCATGATCGGCCAGCAGATCCAGGGTCTCTTCGGCAAGGGCAGCTACCCCGTCGGGTCGGCGCTGTCGATGCTGCTCATGGTCTTCATCGTGGTGGGGATGGTCGTCTACCTCCGCACGGTGGGCGGCAGGGAAGGCGGGTTCTGATGGAGACGCCCACGATGGGCTCCCCCCCGGACCCCGAGCGGGCCCGACGACCCCTGACTGCGCCGCTCACGCCGGCGATGCTCGCGGGGCTTTCCCGGCGCGGGCCGCGCACATGGCTCCTGAAGCTGCACGCCGCGGGCGTGTACGTCTTCTTGTTCCTCCCGATAGCGTTCCTCGTCGTCTACGCCTTCAACACGACACGGGCGGCCCGCTGGACCGGATTCACCACGAAGTGGTTCGGCCTCGCCTTCGCCAACCGGGACATCAGGGAGGCGATCGGCAACACGTTCCTCATCGCCGTGATCTCGACGGTCGTCGCCGTCGCCCTCGGGACCCTCGCCGCCTATGCACTTGCCCGCTACCGCATCGTGGGCCGGGCCGCGTACGACGCCCTGTTCTTCGTCCCCCTGGTCATCCCGGAGATCGTGCAGGCGGTGTCGCTCCTCGCCTTCGTCTCCGGGGCGGTGCCGCTGCTCGGCATCGAGATCGGCACCGGCCTTCCCGCCGTGGTGTTCGGCCACGTCTCGTTCTCGGTGAGCTTCGCTCTCGTCGTGGTGCGCGCCCGCCTCGCGGGCTTCGACCCCCGCCTGGAGGAGGCCTCCTCGGACCTGGGGGCGACCCCCTGGACGACGTTCTGGCGGGTCACGTTCCCCCTCGCCCTGCCCGGCATCATCGCCGGCGGCCTGCTCGCGTTCACGCTGAGCTTCGACGACCTCGCCATCACGAGCTTCGTCACGAGCCCGGACCGCCAGACGCTCCCGCTGTACGTATACAGCAACCTCAAGAACGGCCTCGACCCCAAGGTGAACGTGGTCGCCGTGTTCATGGTGGTCGTGTCCGTCGCGATCCTCGCCGTTTCCCTGCTCCTCGCCCGCCGTACGGCTCGCGGCGGGCGCCTGGAGCTGCCGATCGCGGCGTGAGACGACAGGACCGGGTTGTGGTCGCGGCCGCAACCGCACCGACCACTCGTGCCGGAGTGGTACCGGCACCGAGACGGAGGGACGGATGAGCAGGAACGAGGAGCTCCTGAGGCTGGCGGCGGAAGCCGTCCCGGCGGGCGTGTCGAATCTCCACCCCATCTTCGTGGAGAGAGCCCGGGGCGCCACGGTCACCGACGTCGAGGGCAACGAGTACGTGGACTTCACCGGGGGCATCGGCGTCCTCAACGTGGGCCACCTGCCCCAGCCCGTGCAGGACGCCATCCGGGCGCAGGCCGACAAGGTCCTCCACACCTGCTACCAGGTGCTCCCTAACGAGCCCTACGTGCGCTTGGCGGCGGCGCTGAACCGCCTCGTCCCCGGCGGGTCCCCGAAGAAGACCTTCTTCGTGAACACCGGGGCCGAGGCCACGGAGAACGGCGTCAAGATCGCCCGCCACTACACGGGCCGCCCCGGCGTCATCGCCTTCGAGCACGCTTTCCACGGGCGCACCTACCTCGGCATGGCGATGACCGCCAAGTACCGGCCGTACAAGGCCGGCTTCGGTGCCGACGCCCCAGGCGTCCACCGGATGCCGTACCCGTACTGCTACCGCTGCCCGGTCGGGCTCACCCACCCCGCCTGCGACCTCGCCTGCGTGGACTGGATCGCCGAGCGCCTCGACACGACCGCCGGCGCCGACCGCACCGCCGCTGCGATCGTGGAGCCCGTGGCGGGGGAGGGCGGCTTCATCCCGGCGCCCCCCGGTTGGCTCACCCGCTTCGCCGGCCTCTGCCGGGACAACGGCATCGTCTTCGTCGCCGACGAGGTGCAGAGCGGCTTCGGGCGCACCGCCCGCCTCTTCGCCATCGAGCACGAGGCGTCTCTCGAAGCCGACCTCCTGCTGTCCGCGAAGTCGATCGCCGCCGGCCTCCCGCTGGCCGCCGTCACCGGGAGAGTCGAGATCATGGACCACCCCCAGACGGGCGGTCTCGGCACCACGTTTGGCGGCAACCCGCTGGCCTGCGCCGCTGGTCTCGCCGTGGTCGGCATGCTCGAATCCGGGGACGTCCTCGCCCGGGCCGCCGCCTTCGCGGACACCGCCACGGCCCGCCTCGACGACATGGCGGATCGTCACGGCGTCGTGGGCGACCACCGGGGCCTCGGCGCCATGCGGGCCTTGGAGCTCGTCGCGGACCGGGACACGAAGGAGCCCGCCCCGGCGGCCGCCGCCGAGGTGGTGGCGCGGGCGCGCGAGCAGGGGCTCCTCCTGTTGCGCTGCGGCACGTTCGACAACGTCATCCGCATCCTGGCCCCGCTCACGATCGAGGACGACGTCCTTGCCCGTGGCCTCGACGTCCTCGACGCCTGCCTGGGGGCCGTGAGCTGAGCAACGGCATCGAACACCTGTTCGTCACCGCACGCTACGATGGCGCCCATGGCAGGGACACACGACCATCTCGTCGGGCTGAACGCGGCGCAGCGGGCGGCCGCCACACACGGCGCCGGGCCCCTGCTGGTGATCGCCGGGGCGGGCACGGGCAAGACCCGCACCCTCGTGGCCCGCGTCGCCCACCTCGTCTCCCAAGGCGTGCCGGCGGAGCGCATCCTGCTGCTCACCTTCACCCGCCGGGCCGCCCGGGAGATGCTCGAGCGGGCCGCCCGCCTCGTCGACAGCCGCCTCGCCGGCCGGGTCTGGGGGGGCACGTTCCACGCCGTGGCGAACCGGCTCCTCCGCATGCACGCCCCCACGCTCGGCCTCGACCCGGCCTTCACGGTCATCGACCAAGCCGACGCCGCCGACGTCATGAACCTGGTCCGCTCCGAGCTCGGCCTCGCCGAGAAGGGCCGCCGCTTCCCCGCCAAGGGCACCCTCGCCGACGTCTACACCCACACCGTGAACGCCGGGCGCCCCCTCCCCCTTGTCGTGGAGGAGCGCTTCCCCTGGTGCCGGGACGACCTCGACGGCATCCGTGCGGTCTTCGAGGGCTACATGGAACGCAAGCGCTCCCAGGATCTCCTCGACTTCGACGACCTTCTCCTGCACTGGCGGGCGGCAGCGGAGTCTCCCGGGCTGGGCGAGCGCCTCGGCGCCATGTTCGACCACGTCCTGGTCGACGAGTACCAGGACACCAACGACCTCCAGGCCGCCATCGTGCGGGCGACGCGGGCTGCGTGCGCGAACGTCACGGCCGTGGGCGACGACGCCCAGGCGATCTATTCGTTCCGGGCCGCCACGGCCCGCAACATCCTGGAGTTCCCGGCGCAGTTCCCGGGCACGACGCTTGTCACGCTGGAGCAGAGCTACCGCGCCACCGGCCCACTCCTCGCCGTCGCCAACGGCGTCATCGCCCGCGCCAGGGAACGCTTCACCAAGGAGCTCTGGAGCGAGCGCCACGGCGAGGCGCGGCCCGATCTCGTCACCTGTGCCGACGAGATCCGCCAGGCCGACGCCGTCTGTGAGGCGGTCCTGTCGCACCTCGACGCCGGGCGACTCCTGCGCAGCCAGGCGGTGCTCTTCCGGGCCGGCCACCACAGCGACCTCCTCGAGGTGGAGCTCGGCCGGCGCAACATCCCGTTCGTGAAGTACGGCGGGCTCCGCTTCCTCGAAGCCGCGCACGTCAAGGACGTCCTCGCCTGCCTGCGGGTGCTGGAGAACCCCTACGACGAGCCCGCCTGGTTTCGTCTCCTGCGCCTCCTCGAAGGTGTGGGCCCGGCCACCGCGCGCCGCCTCGTGGAGGTCGCCGGTGTGCGGCCCCGCCTCGGCGACCCGGGGCCGCTGGGGCGCCTCGACGACGTCGTGGCCGGCGCCCCGGCCGACTCCCAGACCGAGCTCGCCGGCCTCGCCGCCGCCCTGGGCGACTGCGCGGGGGCGCCCGGGCCTCCCGCCGGCCGCCAGGTCGAGCGCCTCGCCGCCGCCCTCGCCCCGATCGTGCGCCGCCGCTACGACGGCGCCGAGGCCCGCCTCCGCGACCTCGACCAGCTCGCCCACTTCGCTTCCGGTCATGCCAGCCGGGCGCGGCTCCTCACCGAGCTCACTCTCGACCCTCCCGCCGTCACAGGCGATCTCGCCGGTCCCCCGCTCCTCGACGAGGACTACCTCGTCCTCTCCACAGTGCATTCGGCGAAGGGCTGTGAGTGGGACGTCGTCCACGTCATCCACGCCGCCGACGGCATGTTCCCCTCCGACATGGCCACGGGAGACCCCGAAGGCGTCGAGGAGGAACGTCGCCTCTTCTACGTGGCCCTCACCAGGGCCCGGGACTCCCTCCACGTCTACTTCCCGCTGCGGTACTTCCACCGGCGCCGCGGCCTCGGCGACGGGCACAACTGGGCCCAGCTCACGCGTTTCCTCCCTCCTGACGTGCAGGCGCTCTGCGAGCGGAGGAGCGCCGGCGTGGAGGCGGAGACGGGCAGCGACGCCTCCGGCGACGTCCGGGGCGCCGGCGGGCCCGGGCGGATCCCGGCGGCCGCCGCCGTCGACGAGGCCCTCCGCTCCCTCTGGGCCTAGGAGCCCCAACCGCCCGAAGTGGGCGCGTCACGCGTCACATATGACG
>CAYJLW010000048.1:27456-30867 GCA_964370965.1 uncultured Acidimicrobiia bacterium
CCCCCCCCCCCCCCCCCCCCCACCCCCCCCCCCCCCCCCCCCCCCCCCCCCCCCGGGGGGGGGGGGAGGACCCGGTTCCGACCCACGCTCCTAGTGGGTGCCCGGTCCCTGGGGCGGGCCCACCCCAGAGGGCGGAGCCCACCTTGCAAGCAAGATTGCAAGGTGGGGGCAAAAGGGCCTGGCGGGTTCCCCTCCGAAGTGGAGGTTGCTACGGTGCATCTGCCCGGGCCGGTGCGGGATGCCCAAACACCGCCCACTGTTCCCGTTCCGGTCCGAACCCAAGCACCGCCAACGGGGGGCGGGGTCGCCACCGGCGGCTCCACCCCCCGGGCAGCGGGTCAACCCGGGCCGACTGGCCCCGGGCTCACTTCGTGAGCGCCTCCCAGAGCTGCCACATAGTGGCGCTGCCCGGGAGGAGGCGTTCGACCCGCATGCGCGGGTCGTGTACCGGCGACGTGTCGGCGAAGAACAGCGCTCCCGCCGCCGTCTCGAAAGACCCCGCCGCGTCCATTGGGAGCTGGGCAGGGGTCCGGGAGTCGGTGGGGGCGAATGCCACCCGGATCGCCTCCCGGTAGGCGACGACGCCCGAGAGGCTCCTGTCGATGGGGGCGTACCAGTCCTTGGTGCGGAAGTCGTCCCAGAGAGCCCGCATGTAGCGCAGTCCGCGCAGGAGCTGGTCTGACGCGTGCTCGGCGGGGTCGGCGGTGCCGTCGCCGAGGCCCAGGACGTTGCTGATCCCGAGCCCGGGGTCCGCGGCGAGCTCGAGGAGGTGGACCTTGCGTCCCAGCATCCGCCCCCGCACCGTCGCCGCCGCGTCGGCGTCGATGCGGAAGAGGGCGTGGGCTCCTTCGGTCGAGTCGGCCAGAGCCTGCCCCCGCGGTACGGCACCGCCGTCGTCAACGAGCGCCCAGCCGTGCAGCAGGGCCGTGATCTCCGCGGCGGCGGGGCCGCCGGCGAGCTCGAAGAGCCGGGCGAGAGCGGCGTTCCCCCAGCAGACGAAGCCCCGGCAGTCGAAGACGTACGCCGGTGTGGACTCCTTCTCGAGCGTGGGGAAGTGCGTCTCCAGGAACCCGGCCAGGTCCTCCACCGACGGGTCGATGCCGGCCGACGCATAGAGGAAGTTCCGCAGGACGTCCTCGGCGCTGAGCTCGAAACGGTCGTCGGCGAGTCCCCGGGCGAAGAGGTCCATCTCCTCGCGTTCCGCTTGGCGCCCGCCGCGGAGGCGGTGGAGGTAGGAGTCGAGGGTCCCGATCCGCCACCCGATCCGGGAGGCCAGCTCCTGGCTGTTCACGCCGGCCCGGCGGCGCATGACGTCGATGAGCTCGTAGGTGGACAGCGGCACCAGCATGCGACCTCCCTGCGTGGTCGCCCCACTGCGGACATGATGGCACACCAAGGCGTGCTTGGCAGCACGCTTGCAAGTTTTCCCTATTTCGGCGCCGAAGCTGTTCACGCAGGGTCCGGGGCGCGAAACTGCGAGCGGGTGCGCGCACTGTGCGGGGAGCCGCGGGTCGTCGCGGGTACGAGGAGGATCTCCGGTGGGCATGAACTCCGGTGGCGGATCGGTGACCGTGCGCAACGCACGGATCTGGACGGGTGACGCCGCCTCCCCTTGGGCACACGAGGTGGTCGTGCGGGACGGCGTCGTGGAGTCCCTCGACGCCGGGGGCGTCGCCGGGAGGGTCGTCGACGCCGGAGGGCGTCTCGTCGTGCCCGGCCTGCACGACGGCCACTGCCATCCCCACGTGCCCTTCACGCTGGTGAGCCCGGGCGCGCCCGCGCTCCTGTCCGCCGGCACCGTCACCGACCTGCTGGACGAGGTCCGGGCCTACGTCGAAGCGCATCCGGAAGACAGGTACCCCCGGATGTTCGGGTGGATGTCGTCGGCGTTCGGCCCCGGTGAGGCTCCCCGCCGAGAGCTGCTCGACGGCGTCGTGCGCGACCGGCCCGCCTACCTCGTGCACCACAGCGGCCACGAGTTCTGGGCGAACACGCGGGCACTGGAGTTGGCCGGGGTGCTCGAGGCCGACCCGGACGGCCTGGCGTCCACCGCGGAGGTGGAGCGCGACCCCGCGACCGGTCTCGCCACCGGGGCGCTGGCGGAATCGGAGTACTCGGGCACCGACGGTGTCCTCCTCCGGGGCGTGCGGGAGGTGGGCGGTGTCAACGGCGCCCGGCAGGCCGAGGCTCTCCGGCAGGTCCTCGACGAGTTCCCGAAGTACGGGGTGACCTCGATCTGGACCAAGGACGGCTATCCGGAGCTCTCTCTCGTGTACGCCGATCTCCTCGCCGGGGACGGGTTGGCCGTGCGGGCGATGCTCGACCACCTGTACACCCCCTGCTCCATCCCGGAGCGCTTCGCCGCTTTCGCCGCCTGCGCCCACGAGATCGCCGCTTGCGGCCTCCCGGAGGGCTTCCTGCGCGCCGACGGCGTCACGCTGCTCTGCGACCTCGTCGCCCGCACCCACGGGGCCTGGATGAGCGAGCCCTACGGTGACGGCGCCGGCGACGGGGGCAGCGGGGCACCGGTGTTCCCCCCCGAGGAGTTCCGCCGCCAGGTCGCAGAGGCGGACGCCGCCGGGCTCAGCATCAGCATCCTGGCCCTGGGAGACCGGGCCGTGCACGAGAGCCTCGACGCCTTGGAGGCTGTCTCGGCCGCGAACCCGCCCCGGCGGCGCCGCCACGCGATCGAACACGCCCAGTACGTCCGACCCGAGGACTTCCCCCGGTTCGGGTCCCTGGACGTCTCCGCTGTGATGAACCCCATCAGCGCCTACCCCGCCCCTGGGCGAGTCGAGGCGCTCCTCGCGAAGGTGGGCGCTGCCCGCCTGGAGCGGCTGTACCAGCCGTGGAGCGGCCTCGTGGCCGCCGGCGTCACGGTCGTGAGCGGGAGCGACTTCCCGTTCGGGCCCCTGGACCCGTTCCTCGGCATGCACGTCCTCGTCAACGGCACCGACCTCGCGGGCGAGGCCGAGGGCGGACTCTGGCCGCGCAAGCGCCTCGCCATGGAGGACGCCCTGCGGACCTGCACGACCGCTGCCGCGTACGCCCGCGGCGAAGAGAACCGCCTCGGCCGTCTCCTCCCCGGATTCGCCGGCGACCTCGTCGTGCTCTCCGAGGACGTCCTCGCGGAGGGCTACGACACGGGCCGGCTCCCCTGGGTGAAGTCGCTCTGCACGGTCCTCAACGGCCATGTCGTCCACGAGGACGACGACACCGCCAAGGTCGTCTCCCTCGACGCCTGAGGCATGTCCCGTGCCACGCGGCTTGCCCGGCCCCCGCCAAGTCGGTTCAGCCCATCTCCTGCCAGATCCCCCAGAGCTCGCGGGAGGCGGGGAGCACCCGCTCGATGCCCATGCGCGGGTCGTGGATGGGCACGGCGTCGGCGAGGAAGAGGCGGCCGAAGGGGGT
>CAYJLW010000049.1:0-30601 GCA_964370965.1 uncultured Acidimicrobiia bacterium
CCGGCGCAGCGGTCGAGGGCGACACCGGCGGCCGCAGCCACGGGGGCGGCGGGCGCCGGCCCGGCGGCGGGCGGCGGGGGAGGCGGTGTGTAGCCGGCCACCGGGATGTCCGCGTGGACCGTGTTGTCTTCCTCGTAGGGTTCGCCACCGGCAAAGGGGAGTATCTCCGCCGTGATGGTGACGTTCGGGCCCACGCCGGGGTCCACGTCCACGTTGACCGTGAGCGGTTCCGAGGTCTCGCCCGGGAGGAGGAAGCCGTACTCGCAGTAGCCGAGCGGGTCACCGCATCCCCACCCGTCCCCCGCTACCACCGAGGTCGCCGTGAGTCCGGGCGGGGGAAGGACCTTGACGGTGACGGGCTGCCAGTTCTGGGTCGCGCCGTGGTTCGTCATGGTGAACGTGTACGACCCCGTGCCCCCGGACGTGAGGGCACCGGTGATGGAACCCGTGAGGTCGAAGGTGGGGACGTCGAGGTAGATGACGTCGCCGTCGTTCTCCTCGTTGAGGTCGTCGTCGGGGTCGACGACTGCGACGGTGACGGCGGCGGTCTCGGGGTGGCTCGCAGGGGTGAAGAGGACTCTCACCGATATCGGGGGGAGAACCTCGTCGACGGCGACGGGGCCGTCCCGGCCGCAGGCGATGAACGGGCCGACGTCCGGATCCTCCGCGAGGCCGCATTCCCAGCCTTCGCCCTCGGCGTACCAGTTCTCCTGTCCGATGCCGGGCTTGATGCCGACGACCACGAAGCCCGTCTCCGCTGCGGTGCCCACGTTCTCCGTGGTCACCTGGTAGGCGAAGTCCTCCCAGCTCACGGAGGGGGACCCCAGCGAGACCACGGAGATCGCCATGTCCGGCGAGCCGCCCTCGGCTCCGGCCGCCGGGGCTTCGACGAGACCGAGACAGAGTGCGGCCGCTACGAGGCCGGCGAGGACGCCCACGCGCGCGCGTGGTGCTCGGAAGGAAGAGTGCATGAGCCACCCCTTTCCCACTGAGGGGGACCCCACGGCCGCCCCACCCAACTTGCGACGGGCGAGACCCTAGCGGGGAACGCCCCGCCGGGCAATCGGGACGAAAGGGGTCAGCCCGCCGCGGGAGCTGCCGGTGGCGGGAGGGTGATCCTGCCCACCGCCTGGAAGGCCTCGAGGATCTCCAGCGGGATGGGGAAGACGATCGTGGAGCTGTTCTCGGCGGAGATCTCCACCATCGTCTGCAGCATGCGGAGCTGGAGGGCGCCCGGGGCGGCCGCGATCACGCTGGCGGCGTCCGCCAGGCGCTGGGACGCCTGGAACTCACCCTCGGCGGCGACGATCTTCGCCCGCCGTTCCCGTTCCGCCTCGGCCTGGCGGGCCATGGCCCGCTGCATCTGCTCGGGCAGGGCTACGTCGCGGATCTCGACCCGGATCACCTTCACACCCCAGTTCTCCGTCTGGTTGTCCAGAGCCACCTGGAGCTCGTTGTTGATGAGATCGCGCTCGGAGAGCATCTGGTCGAGCTCGTGACGGCCCACGATGGAGCGCAGCGTGGTCTGGGAGACGAGTTGGGCGGCGGCGTACCAGTTGTTGATGCGCACGACGGACGCGGCGGCGTCCACGACCTGGAGGTAGGCGACGGCATCGACGGAAACCGTGACGTTGTCCTTCGTGATCACCTGCTGGGGCTGTACCGCGACGGCGTTCACCTGCAGGTTCGTCTTCACGATGCGGTCGATCACGGGCACGACGAAGAAGATCCCCGGGCCCTTGGCGCCCACGCAGCGACCGAGGCGGAAGATCACCCCCCGCTCGTACTCCTGCACGATCTTGATGGACCGGCTCAGGACGATGATGACCACGACGGCGACCACGATGACGACTCCGGCGGCAGCGCCCATCAGGCTCTCCTCTCCACGTCACGCTTTTCCACTTCGAGATGCATTCCCTCGTAGCTCACGACGGTGACCCGCTCGCCCACCGCGATGGCGGTGTCGTCGGGGCCCCGGGCGCTCCAGAAGGCGCCGTCGAGCGTCACGCTGCCCTCGCGTCCGCTCCAGCGGGTGACCTCGGCGCTGCGGCCCACGAGAGCGTCCATGCCCACGTCCGAGGGACGGTCCATGAGCCGGCCGGTGGCGGAGAGGAGCTGCGGGAAGAGGGCGGGGAGCAGGACGGAGGCCACCACGGCCGAGACGAGCGTGGGGGCGTCCTCGGCGACGAAGCCGAAGCCGACGGAGCCGCCCGCGAACGCTGCCCCCGCCAGCACCTGGGCGGGGACGGGGGCGTGGCGGGCGGCGAGCATGGCGCCCCAGGCGCAGACGCCGGTGACCGTGAAGAGGAGCGGCCACCACGTCAGGTCCTGGCGGCCGAGGCCGACGACGGCGACAGCGGCGAGGCCGACGGCGAGGAGGCCGGCAAGGCCGAACGTGGGCGGCGGGGCGATCTCGAGGAGGAGGGCCACGGACGCCAGCACTATGCAGACGTAGGTCGCCGACGGCTCGTCCAGGAGGAAGCTCACGACGTCGGCCAGCATGTCACCCACCGGTCCCGGGTTTGGTGGCCCCAATCATGCCCGCCCGCTCGGGGTGGCGCGCACAGTGTCGTCTCCCGCGTGCCCGCCCTTGGGGGGCGGCGCACCGTCCCGGGTCCCCCTTGGCGGGCCCAAACTGATGCCGATGTCCCGGTATTCCGGCGAAACGGCATCACTTCGACGGGCGACGGCGCCGCCGGAGGGGCGGGGGCCGGGCGCGCCGGCAGGGACGGCAGGGGACGGCGGGGGATCCGGGGGGACGGGGCCGTTCGGGGTCTCAGAACAGCCGCAGGGCGGCGGTCTCGAGGCCGCGGAGGTCGTCGAGGTCGACGGTCACCGTGGCGACGCCACGGCCGGCGGCGAAGGTCTCGGCCTGGGGCTTCACACGGGTGGCGACGAGGATGCCCCGTACCGGGGCGAGGAACGGGTCGCCGGCGAGGCGCTCGAGGTAGCGCAGGAGCTGTTCCACGCCGGCGATCTCGCCCACGCGCTTCACCTCGATGGCGACCGTGGCGCCGGCGGCGTCGCGGCAGAGGAGGTCGACGGGGCCGATGTCCGTGGGGTACTCCCGCCGTACGAGCGTGAGGCCGGCCTCGACGGCGTCCAGTCGCTCCGCGAGGAGCACCTGGAGCTCTGCCTCCACGCCGTCCTTGGCGAGGCCGGGGTCCTCGCCCAGCTCCACCGAGCGGTCCTCGAGCACCTCGCCGATCTCGATGTGGAGGCGTTCCCCCGCCCCGTTGGTGACCGTGATCGTGTCGCCCGTCTCGGTGAGGGTGCACGGCGGTGACATCCAGTTCAGGGGCTTGTATGCCTTCGTGTCGCTGTGGACGGCCACGGATCCGTCGGCCTTGATGAGGATGAGGCGGCGGGCGTCGGGGAGGTGGGCGCCGAGGCGGCCCTTGTAGGTGACGGTGCAGCGGGCCACGAGAAGGCGCATGCGCCGATGTCTACCGGGGCCCGGCGCACCGTGTCGAGGACGAGGCGGGCGTCGCCGATCGTGGTGCGGGTTCACGCCGAGGCGACGCGCAAGGGAGTGTGACGCGCGAGGGTGTCGAAGTCGGAGTCGGCGTGGAGGACCGGGACGTCGGCTCGGATCGCCACGGCGGCGACGAGGCAGTCGAACACCTTGCGCACGGTCTCGCCGTTGCGCCGGCACGCCCGGTAGAGAGCGGCGCCTCGCGGTGCCCGGGCGCTCAGCGCATCGTGTCGAGGACGAGGCGGACGTCGTCGACCGTGGTGCGCGGGTTCACGAAGCAGAAGCGCATGGCGGCCGCCCCGGACCATGTGGTGGGGACGCAGAAGGCCACCCGCTCGGCGAGGAGGCGCGCCGCCCAGGATGCGTAGTCCTCGGCGTCCCAGCCCCGGCGGCGGAAGACGACGACGGAGAGGACCGGATCGAGGCAGAGCTCGAGCTCGGGTCGGGTCCCGATCTCGCCGGCCGTGGCCCGGGCGAGGGTGAGGGACGATTCCACGGCCTCGGCATAGGCGGCCGTGCCGTGGGTGGCGAGGGAGAACCAGAAGGGCAGGCCGCGGGCGCGCCGGGAGAGGTGGAAGGCGTAGTCGGCCGGGTTCCACTCCCCGCGCACGTTCACGGAGTCGAGATACGCGGCCTCCTGTGTGTGGGCGGCCCGGGCGAGGCCGGGCTCCCGGTAGAGGAGGGCGGCGCAGTCGAGGGGGGCGAAGAGCCACTTGTGCGGGTCCACGACGAGGGAGTCGGCGTGCTCGACCCCGGCGAAGAGGCCCCGGGCGCTGGGGGCGGCGAGGGCGGCGCCGCCGTAGGCGCCGTCGACGTGGAACCACAGGCGCCGATCCCGGCATGTGGCGGCGATCCCGGCGAGGTCGTCGACCATGCCGGCGTTCGTGGTGCCCGCCGTGGCCGCCACGGCGAAGACCCCTTCGGCCGTCCCGGGGTCGAGAGCGGAGAACGTGGCAGCGAGGGCCCCACCCGTGAGGCGTCCGCGTTCGTCCCCGGGGACGGTGAGGACGTCGACGTCCATGACGCGGGCGGCGGCATGGATGGAGGAATGCGTGTCGTACGTCGCCACCACGGCCCAGCGACGGGGCCGGCCGCCGCGACGCGAGACGTCAGCGGTGTGGCGGGCGGTCACGAGTGCCGAGAGGTTCCCGGCGGAGCCGCCGGAGACGAAGACGCCGCCCGATTCCGCCGGGAACCCGGCGAGGTCGGCCAGCCAGCGCAGGGCCTCGTTCTCGGCGTGCACGGCACCGGCGCCCTCGAGCCAGGTGCTGCCGTAGAGGGACGAGGCGCTCACGACGAGGTCGAAGAGGGTGGCGGCGTCCGTGGGGGCGACGGGGACGAACGCCCAGTGTCTGGGGTGGTCCACCGAGATCGTGGCGGGAGCGAGGACGTCGGCCCAGATCCGTAGGGCCTCTTCACCGCCGAGGCCCGCCTCGGTGATCGCAGGCCCGGCGCCGGCGGCGAGCTCCCTGGGGGGGACGGGACCGTCGAGCGGGGGATCCTCCCGGATCCGATCGAGGGCGTACCCCACGATCGCCCGGGCGAGTCGCTCGGTGTGGTCGTCGAAGAGGTGCATCCCCCGAGCCTAAGGGAGGGTGGGGCGTGTCCGGGGAGGATGGTGTCCGCCTCCGCCCGCGACACCCGTGTCGTGCACCCCCGCCTCCCTGGCGGCTCGATCGGCACGTTCGCGGATTTCTCTACCCGGTGCCCTTCTGCATCTCCGCCTTCACGGATTCGAGGGCCCCGATCATGGGCTCCCTGATCCAGGGGATCTCGGCGAGCTTGCGAAAGAGCGCCTCGGAGGCAGGGTTGAGGTCCGGGATGCTGATGACCGTGGCCGTGACGGGCTTGCGACCGTTCACGAGGTCGTCGAGGAGGACGACGAGGTCGGAGGTCTTCTGCACGTAGGACGGGAGGGTGTCGAGGGTGCCGGCGACCTTGCCTGTCTCCACGCGGGCGAGGGTGTCGCGCAGGAGGGTGACCGTGCGGTCGATCGCGGCCCGGTTCTTGGCGACCTGTTCCCGGAGGCGCACGAGGAGCCGGGCGGCGGAGTCGATCACCTCGCCGAGGGCGTCGGCGCGGCCGTCGAGAGCCCGGGTGAGCTGGTCGAGGTTGGTCATGATGCGCCCCAGGGACTCGGAGCGGTCGGCGAGGGCGGCGAGGAGGACCCGGGAGTCGGCGAAGATCGCCTGCAGGTCGGCGCTGCGGCCGTTGAAGGACTCCTGGAGCGTCTTGCTCATCTGGCGGATCTGGTGTTCGCCGGCGACCCCTTCGAGGAGGCCGGCGGTGTTGAAGAGGAGCGAGTCGAGGCCCATGTCGGTGCCGGTGTGCTCGATCGTGTCTCCGGGGAGCGGGCTCCGGGCCTTGCCGGGGTCGAGGTCGAGGTACAGCTCTCCGAGGAGGGACTTGATGCGCAGCGTGAGGGAGGCGTCCGCCTTCAGCTCGGGGGCGTCGGCGAGCAGTTGCACGCTGAGGAGGGCGAGGCGGCCGTCGCCGCTGTTGCGGATGGAGGAGACGTCTCCCACCTTGACGCCCTTGTAGGTGACGTCGGCGTGGTTGACGAGGCCCACGACGCTCCGGAAGCGGGCGTGGACGTTGCGCCCGCCCGGCGGGTCGGTCTCCCGCAGGGCGAAGACGGCGCCCCCGGCGAGGAGGCCGACGGCGATCACGAGGGCGCCCACCCGCCGGGCCGTGGCCTTCACCGGCCCTCCTTCAGGATGGCGAGCATCTGGTCGACCTCGGGCAGGTTCGTCACGAGGACCTGTATGGCCCGGTCCTTCTCGCCGTTGAGGAGGCGCACGGCGGAGTCCAGCAGCACGTTGAGCCGGTCGAGGATCCCGGGGAGGGCGTCGAGGGCCTCGGCGAGGCGCGCCTCCCGGGACACGAGCACGTCGGCGAGCTGTGTGGTGAGGGCGAGGATCTCCTGCGCGGCGGCGAGGTTCTCGGTCACGAGGTCGTTCATCTCCACGCTGAGCAGGGCGAGGTTGTCGATGACGGCGTTGATCTCGGTGTCCCGGGAGGCCACGACGGTGACGAGCGCCGCGGTGCGCTCCAGGAGGCGGCCGGCGACGCCGTCCTGGCTGCCCATGCCCGCCTTGATGCGCTCCACGTCCGCGAGGAGGGTGTCGAGCTGCGCGACGGCGGGGCCGATCCCGGCCTGGAGCTCCTTCAGGAGCTCGCCGGCGTCGAGGGGGGCGAGCTTGTCGACAGCGGCGACGAGGGGGTCGAGGGCGTCGGAGGGGTCCGAGATCTCCTCGTGCGCCCGCCGGATCGTGTCGCCGTCGCGCAGGTCCGGCTGCGACCTCGAGCCCGGGTAGAGGACGACGGCCTTCTCCCCGATGATCGTCTTGGTGATCACCCCGACGGAGGCGTCCGAGTGGAGGGTGAAGGGCCGGCTGAGCTTCACCTGCAGGTGGGCGCTGGAGGGGTCCAGGCGCATGTCGGTGACGACGCCGATCGTGACCCCGCTGGGGGTGAGCACGGACGTCTTGTCGGGTTCCACGCCTGAGACCTTGGGGAGGACCACGCTGTAGGACCTCTCCCCTCCGCTCAAGAGGGCACCTCCGGAGGCCCGGATGACGAGGAAGCCCACCACGAGCGCCGACACGACGGCGTAGCCGGCGATCATGCCGAGTGTGGCCAGGGGGCGCCCGGCCTTCACGCGCACCCCGTCGAGGTCGAGTCCCGCGGCGGGACGCCGGCGCGGCGGTCGTCCATCAGGAGGGGCCCGAAGTTCGTGATGCCGATCGGGACGGGGTACTTGCGGTCGTGCATGTTCTCCACGATCTGGCCGAGGAAGCGGCGCAGGAGGCAGATGGTGAGGGGAGCCTTCTCCCCGGCGGCCCGCAGCGCGGCCGCCCGGCTCTCGAGGAGGTCGGCGAGGGACGCCACGTCACGCACGAGGCGCTCGGCGTCCTTCCTGGTCGCGTCGCCGAAGCGGCCCAGGCTCTCGATGGTGCCCCGGGCGGCGGCCGAGGCCTGCCCGATGCGGTCGCTCTGGGCCACGAGGTTCGACGTGAGGGTGTCTGTGGCGTCGAGAAGTCCGAAGATCTCGGCGTTGTGCGCGACGAAGGCGTCCAGCGCCCGCCGGAGGCTGCCCACGAGCGCGCTCAACTGGGGGGCGCGGCCGTCGATCTCCCTGTTCACCGAGGAGAGCGTCTCGTTGACCTGCTCGGCCGGGAGGTCCTCGAGCACGGGTCCGGTCCTGGACAGGACGTCGCCGAGGTCCGCCCCCGTGCGGGTGCGCGAGAGCGGGATCGTCCCGCTGAGGCGTTGTCGCGACCGGCCCGGGTCGAGTTCCACGTACTTCTCGCCCAGGAAGCTCCGCAGGCGCAGGGACGCTGTGGCGTCCGCCCGCACGACGACGTCCGGCGCGATGCCGAGGGTGACGAGGGACCTGCCCGCACGGGACTCCACGGCGATCACGCGGCCCACAGGGATGCCCCGGATGCGCACCTCCGAGGACTTCGGGACGACGTTGAGCGCCGAGGAGAACTCCGCTGTGACCCGCTGCCGGCCGGTCCCCGTGATGCCGGCGCCGGTGAAGAGGACGAAGAAGAGGCCCCCGAGCGCGGCGAGGGCGACGCTCCCGCAGAGGACGACCACCCAGCGGCGGTAGGTGGTGCTCATGGTTCCCGCCCCTTCATATCCGCACCGTGTCCCCGAGTCCCCAGAAGACGTAGGACATGCAGAGGTTGAGCATCATGATGAGCATGAGCGAGAGGTTGAGCGCCTCGCCCACGGCCATCCCGACGCCGATGGGCCCGCCCTGGGCCCGGTAGCCCGTGGTGGTGCACACGAGGGCGGTCGTCGTGGCCGCCATGATCCCCTTCAGGAGGGCGTAGACGACGTCGACGGGGGCGATGCCCACCCAGAAGTACTGCGAGAACGTTCCCATGTTGATGCCGCTCGCCTGGGAGGCGGCGACCAGCCAGCCGCCGGCGAAGTTGGCGGCGATGCAGCCCACGAAGACGGGCACGGAAGCCAGCATCGTCGCCGTGACCCGCGTGGAGACCAGGAACGGGTAGGAGTGCAGGCCCATGACCTCGATGGCGTCGATCTCCTCGGACACGCGCATGGCGCCGAGCTCTGTGACGAATCCGGCTCCCGCGGAGGCCCCGAGTGCGGAGGCGCCCACGATGAGGGTCATCTCGCGCAGGCCGAGGGAGGAGACGATGATGCCGGTGAGGCCGCGGTCGATGCCGAACTGGCCGAGGACGACGGTGCCCTGCAGCGTCACGAACGTCCCCAGGAAGAAGCACATGAGCATCGCCAGGGGCCCGCAGGTCTTCACGAGGCGGGCGGTGAGCGTGGCGGTGTGGCGCCAGTAGCGCAGCGCCGGGTGGCGCAGCACCCGCCACCCGTCGAGGACGACCTGGCCGGTGGACTCTGCGAAGCCCCTCGGGGCGGCGTATCCACTCATGGTCCTGGTCAATGGGATTCCTAGGTCGTGTAGAAGAGGGACGTGAGCAGGTAGCCCGACGCGAAGCAGGCCACGAAGCTGGCGATGATCGAGAGCTGCACCTGGCGGGCGACACCTGTGGGGCCGCCTTTGGCCCGGAGGCCGAAGTAGGTGGCGGAGAGGCCCACGACGAGGCCGAACACGAGGGCCTGGACGACGGCGAAGACGACGTCCTGGAGGCGCAGGATGGTGTCGATGCCGTTCATGAACTGCCCGGCGTTCCCCCCCCGCAGGACGACGATGAGGAAGTAGCCGCCCGCGAGGGACGAGGCGACGGCGAAGAACGTGAGGATGGGTACGGCGACGAGGCAGGCGACGACCTTGGGGACGGCGAGGCGGGCGACGGGGTCGACCCCCATGACCTCGTGCGCCGCCACCTCGTCGCGGACGGTGCGGGCGCCGAGGTCGGCGCAGAAGGCGGACCCCACGGCGGCGGCGGCGATGATGGCGGCGATGAGGGGACCGCCCTGGCGTACGACAGCGGGTACGAGGGCGCCCCCGGCGATGGAGCGGGCGCCCACGACGCCGAGGAGGCTCTCGAAGTTCAGGGAGAAGGCCATCCCGAAGGGGATGTTCACGGCCACGATCGGCCGCCACCCCAGCCGGAGGGCGGCGAGGGTCTGCTCGAGGATGTCGGCGAGGCGTGGGCGCGGCCAGAAGGTGGACGACACCAGTCGTCCCACGAACAACACGAACGTGCCCAGACCGGACACAGCCATCGAGGGCCCCGCCTTCCTGTCCACCCAGCCCCGGCCCGGAAACCATATCTCGGGACGGAGTGTATGTCTTCTCCGGCCGTTCGGTGAATCCTTTTTCAGTGAAGACGGATTCAGTTCCGGGGAGGCCGCCCGCTACAGGAAGTACGCCGAGACCTCTCCCGACGGGTAGGTGTCCTCGCAGGCGACGCCGTTGGCGTCCGTGTCCATGCGCTCCGGTTCCCCCTCGCGCAGGTAGTAGGCCACGGCTCCCGCGTAGTCGATGCCGCGGCCCTTGAGGTCCCCACACGCGAGGCCACCGGGGAGCTCCGCGACGACGGCGAGGGCGTCGCTGCCCACGGCCGCGGCGCCCCAGTACGCCGACACCACCAGAGCCGGGTACACGCTCTCGCAGGGGACGCCGTCGCCGTTCGTGTCCATGCGGTCCGGCGCGCCCTCGGCGTACCAGTAGTCGACGGCGGCGCCGTAGGGGATCCCGCGGGCGAGCAGCGCTGCGCAGTCGAGGCCGGACTCCAGGGGCGGGGCCGCTGCGGGGACCCCGGTAGGCGCCGGGTCCGGGGCCGTGCTCCCGCCGTCCCCGGCGGCGGTGGCCCCGGCTGGTGACGCCGCCGCGCTCCGGGCCGGGACCCGACTCGCGGGCGGCGTGGCCCTCGTCGAGGGGCCCGGCGAGAGCGACGTCAGGAGGAACGCGGCGGCGACCACCCCGGCGCCGCACAGGAAGAGGATTCCCAGGACCAGCGCCGGCCAGAGCCGCGGCCGGCGCGGCTCCCAGAGGACGAAGGCGGGCAGCGGAGGGACGACCTCGCGCGGGATCCCGGTCGTGCGCGCGGGAACGGGCGGGTCTCGTGGGGCGGCGCCGGTGTCCGGGCCGTGGGGAAGGGTGTCCTTTGCCATCTCGCTCTCCGGGTCACCCCTCGGCAGGATCGGCCGCGGCGCCCGGGTCATGAGTCCGGCTCCGCAGCGGCAGGCTGAAGTGATGCCGATCTGCCGGAATACCGGGACATCGGCATCAGCTTGCGGCTGGTCTCGGCGCCCCAGACGACGAGCGCGACTCCGCCGCCGACCACGAGGAGCCAGACGATCAGCAGACGGCGAGGGTACGGCCAGCCGGTGTGGGGCGGTGTTGCACCTCGGACCGGACTTGCCGCATCGAAGTCTGCGCCGGGCGAGGTCACGAGAACGGCTCCGGGAGCCTGATGGAACCAGACGGATCTCGGACTCGCGCCTCGGGACGATGACGCGAATAACGGCCTGCGGCGTTTATAGTCACATGGCTATAACAGCCTCAGATCGGTAGATCTCCCGGATGGACCGAGTACGGAACCCCTTCAACCCAGGGGCGGGGAGCCGACCCCCGCTCCTGGTCGGTCGTGACGCCCAGGTCGAGACGATGACCGTCGCGGTGAAGCGGCTCGCGCTCGGTCGCTTCGAGCGCAGCCAGCTCCTGACCGGGCTGCGCGGGGTCGGCAAGACGGTGTTGTTGAACGAGTTCGGGCGCATCGCCGAGGCCGAAGGCTGGGTCTACTCGCATCTCGAGGCCACCGAAGACATCCGTGTCGCCACCGCGATCGCTGCGCTCACGCGCCGGGCGCTGCTGGAATTGAACCTGCGCGAGCGGGCCAAGGATCGAGCGCGCAGGGCCCTCGGCGCGCTCCGGAGTTTTATCAGGGTGCATGTGCCCGCCGGCGACGTGGGGACGTTGGTCATCGACTTCGAGGCGCAGCCAGGTCGGGCGGACTCCGGCGATCTGGACGGAGATCTGAGCGGGCTCTTCGTCGAGCTCGGCGAGACTGCCCGCGACGCCGAGGCCGGCGTCCTGCTGACGATCGACGAAATCCAGTACCTCGGCCGGCCGGAGCTCTCGGCGCTGATCGTCGGTCTGCACCGGGTCTCGCAGCTCGGCCTGCCCGTCCTCGTCGCCGGCGCAGGTCTCCCGTCGCTTCCCGGACTCGCCGGCGAGGCCCGCTCCTACGCCGAACGGCTCTTCAGTTTCATCGATATCGGCTCGCTGGGTCCCGACGACGCCCGACGCGCAGTCGTGGCACCGGTCGAGGACGAAGGAGCACGTTGGGCCGGCGACGCCGTGGACCGTGTCGTCGCCCTGACCGAGGGCTACCCCTACTTCCTCCAGGAATTCGGCAAGCAGGCCTGGAACACCGCGACCGGCACCAGGATCGAACTCGCCGATGTCGAGGCGGCCGTCGTCTTCGCGCTCGACGACCTCGACCGCGGGTTCTTCCGGGCACGCATCGACAAGACCACCGACACCGAACGCGACTACCTCCGCGCCATGGCCGGCCTCGGTGGCCCAGGCCCGTACCGCTCCGGCGACGTCTCACGGGCGATGGGGAAGAAGACCACCCAGACCGGCCCGGTGCGAGACAGCCTCATCAAACGCGGGCTCTGCTACGCGCCCCGCCACGGCGAACTCGCCTTCACCGTCCCCATGTTCGACGACTTCATCCGCCGCGCACTCTGAACCGGTTGCTCACGCTGAACGCTCATATACCGCGAATCGGCCGGGAGTTGTCGCCGACGTCAGCTCTCACCCGCCCGGACATCGTTCCGCTCTCTGGGAGGCCGGGTAGCCGCCAGGACGTCGTTCCGCCGGGATGAACCTGGGTGTGACCCCGAGATCGAGACAGGTCGCGACGATCGGGGTGAAGTACTGCCAGGCCGGTTGGATCCCGCCGCGGAAGTTCGCGTGGTTGTCGAACTGCGCGACCGACGGCACCCAAGGGGTGACGGGGCCCGACCATGCCGACCTGATGGCAACCGTGGGTCGGAGGGCCGGCTCCGCCGGCCCGGACCGGGTCTGGTGCGGCACGCGGGGGGAGGGGGCCCAAGGGGGGGACGCAGTCCCCCCCTTGAGTGAATCAGTGCATCTCCTGGCCACCGGTGACGTTGACGGCCTGGCCTGTCATGTAGGAGGACTCGGCGGAGGCGAGGAACGCCGCCACGTTGGCGACGTCGTCGGGGGTCTCGAGGCGGCCGAGGGGGATCTCGCGGCGGACCCAGTCAGCGAGGGCTTTGCGCGGGTCCCCGCCCCCGGAGGTCGCCGCCAGCATGCGGGCGAACATGTCGTCCTTGTTCACGAGGTCGGTGTCCACGGTGCCGGGGCAGACGGCGTTGATCGTGATTCCGTGGGGGGCGAGCTCCCAGGCCCATGCCCTCACCATCCCGAGGATGCCCGCCTTCGCAGCGCAGTAGGCGCCCAGCATGGGGAAGCCGGTCTTGCCCGCCTGGCTGGAGATGCAGATCACCCGCCCCCCCTCGCCCCGGCTCATCATGTCCCGGACGCAGGCGCGGCTCACGAGCCACGTGCCCTTGAGGTTCACGTCCACGAGCTTGTCCCACTCGGGGGCGGGCAGGCCGATGAGAGGGCCGGCGCCCATGCCGAGGCCGGCGCCGCCGGCGCAGTTCACGACGACGTCGATGCGGCCCAGGGCGGCCACGGCCTCGACGACGGCGGCGTCAACCTCGTCTTCGACGGAGACGTCCGCTCTCACGGGCACTGCCCGCCGGGCGGTCTCGTCGCGGACGAGGGTGCAGATCTCGTCGAGCTCGTCGGCGCCGGCGAGGTTGTCGTAGGCCGGGAAGTCCTCGTAGCGGCCGCCGATGTCGAGGGCGGCGACGTCACAGCCCTCGCGGGCGAGCCGCAAGGCCACCGCCCGGCCGATGGAGCGGCGCCGGGCGCAACCCGTGACGAGGGCGACGCGGCCGTTGAGGTCGTACATGAAGGGCCAGGGTAGGCGTCAGGGGCTGGGCCGAGGTGGCGTGTCGAGCCCAGGATCGGGCGAATGTGAGGAACCTCTCAAGGTGCCGCAGGTGTCAGCCGACGCGCTGGGGGACCGGATGACGTCCGGAGGGCGCAGTCCAGCGACACGGTCGGACACGGGGTGTGCGCTCTCCTACTCGCCTACGGCGGGACAGCAGGCGGATGGGGCCGCCGTGTGACGGAGGTAGGGGTATGAAGAGGAGAACGCTCTCCCTCCTGGGCGCGCTCGTAGCGGCCGGGCTGTCCCTGGGGCCGGCGACCGTCGGGCTCGGCGAGGAACCCGCCCCTGGCGGGCCCGATCCGGCCCCCGCGGCCACGGAGGTGGTGGTCGATCCGGAGCCGTCCGCGGATCCGCCTGCGGAGTTGCCTGGTCCCCCGCCTGCTGACGCCTCCGCTCCCGCGGCTCCGCCCGACACGGCACCACCGGCTCCGGGCGCTGGGGCCGGCGACACCGTCACCGCCGCCGCCGAGCCCACTCCGGACGACACGGCGATGGCGATCGTCGACCAGTCCGTGCCCCCGGAGCTCGCAAGCGGGTACGTCTTCCCTGCCCTGGCCGCCATGCCCGACGGTTCCCGCGTCGTCTTCTACGGGGCCGGCGATCCCCTGCTGGGGCCCGTTCCGCGTGACACCTGGGTCTGGGAGGGTGGGACGTGGACACCCCGCTGCGGCACCGCCGTGCCCGGGGCTACCGGGCCCTGCGGGCCCGGCCCACGGGGCGGGAGGGCGATGGCCACGGCGCCCAACGGTGTCGTCCTCTACGGCGGATCCGACGGCGCGATCTCCGGTCCCTTCCCGGTGGCGCACAGCGACACCTGGCTGTTCGACGGGACCTCATGGCGCCAGGTCTGTCCGGACGGAGGTTGCCCCCCCGGGCCTCGCATCTTGGCGGCGAGCGCCGGCGACTTTGCCCGCACGCTCCTCTTCGGCGGGATCGCCGGACTCGACGGGAGCGGCAACCCGAACCTGCTCGGTGAGGACACCTGGAGCTTCGACGGGTCCCTCTGGAGCCAGGTCTGCGGTACGTCGATGAGTCTGCCCTGCGGACCGACGCCGCGCTATGGAGCCGCCATGGCGTGGGACGGCGCCCGGTTCGTCCTCTTCGGCGGCGTGACCATGAGCGCCATGTCCGATGAGACGTGGGTGTTCAACGGTGTCACCTGGGACCGCGCCTGCGGTGGTCCCCTGCCTGCATGCGGTCCCCCTGGGAGGGGTCTCTCGTCCATGGCGCACCTGGCGCATCCGTACGCGTCCCTGCGGGGAGCGCTCCTCACGGGTGGCCTGACCGGAGACGGCCAAACTCAGACGATGTACCGGGACATGTGGTTCTGGAACGGCTCCTTCTGGCGGGCGTTCCCCACACCGTGGCCGTCTTCGGTGACCTTCGCCGAAGTGGACGGGCCGCCGGTGGCGAGCTACCCGCTCGCCCCCATGGTCGCCGGTGTCCCGGCGAACTGCGAAGTGCTCTGGTTCAACTCCGTCTTCACCGGGAACCAGAGCGCCCCGATCGCGACCCAGACGAAGCTCGTCGGCTGGGACCTCGCCGGCAGCGGTGTCCCGTCGGCGTGCCCGCAGGCGCCGCAGTCACAGACGGTCACCCCCGTCGCCGCTCCCCCGGAGGCCTCCGCGGTGAGCGCGACGGAGGACCTGCCCTTCACGGGCGCCCCCGTCGGCCTCTACGCCATTGGCGCCGTCCTCCTCGGCACGACGGGGCTGGCACTGGTCTGCGCCGGCCGCCGCCGGAGGGCGGAGTCCCTCCCCCCGGCCAACACGTAGACTCGCCCGCCGAGAGACGGAGGGAGAAAGCTTGACGATCCGGATCGCCGGAGGCCAGGGGTTCTACGGCGACGCTCGGGGCCCGGTCGCAGACCTGGTCGAGGACGGCGTCGACTTCCTGGTTCTCGAGGCCCTGGCGGAGCTCACGATGGCGATCCTCCAGAAGGACCGCCAGAAGGACCCCGGTCTCGGCTACACCCGGGACTTCCCCCTGTACGCGCAGCTGGCCCTCCCGGCGATCGCCGAGGGACGCACCCGGCTCATCACGAACTCCGGAGGCATCAACCCCGACGGGGCCCGGGAGATGCTCTCCAAGGTGACGGCGATGACCGGACACCAGGGAATCAAGGTGGCCGTGGTCACGGGCGATGACGTCCTCGACAGCCTCGACGACTTCCACGCCGCCGGTGCCGCGCTCGCCCACCTCGACACGGGCGTGCCCTACGGCGACGTCGCCGGCCGGCTCCGCTTCGCCTGCGCCTACCTCGGGGCCCGGCCCATTGTGGAGGCACTCGACGCCGGGGCCCAGATCGTGATCACGGGGCGGGTCGCGGACGCAGCGCTCTTCCTGGCGCCCATGATCCATGCCCACGGATGGTCCTGGGACGACTGGGACCGCCTCGCCGCGGGCGTCGTCGTCGGGCATCTCTGTGAGTGCAGCGGGCAGGTGTCCGGCGGCAACTTCTCTGGCCCCTGGTGGGACGTCCCCGTGGAACAGGCCGCCCGCTTCGCCTTCCCGATCGCGGAGGTCGACGAGGACGGCACCGCTGTGATCACGAAGGCGAAGTCCGCCGGCGGCCTCGTGAGCGTCGACACTGTCAAGGAGCAACTCCTCTACGAGGTCGGGGACCCCACCGCCTACCTCACGCCCGACGTCGTCGCCAACTTCACCGCCGTGCACCTCGAGGACGCCGGACCCGACCGGGTGCGGGTGAGCGGCGCCACGGGTCGGCCCGCCACCGACACCTACAAGGTCGTGGGGGCGTTCCCCGGCGGGTACACGGGCGAGATCTCCATCGGCTTCCCTTGGCCGAACGCCGAGGCGAAGGCGCGCCGGGCGGCGGCGCTCATCCGGGAGCGGCTCCGCATCGCGGGTCTCGAGCCCCTGGAGACCGTCGAGGAGTACTTCGGTCTCGGCGTCTACCTCGGCGGCTCCGCCGGTGCCCCTGACCTCCTGCCCGAGGGCTTCGACCCGCCCGAGGTGATTCTGCGTTTCGCGGCCCGCTTCGAGGACAGGGACTCCGCCGGGCGCCTCGCCCGGGAGGCGATCCCCCTCGGACTGTCCGGGCCGCCGGCGATGGGCGGCCTCGGCCGTGGCGGGGGCGGCCGGCCGTCCGAGCTCCTGGAGATCTGGCCCGCCCTCGTGCCCAAGGACCTCGTCGACGGGCGCGTGTCAGTCGACGTCGGGGAGGTGTGATGCAGGTACGACTCGCTCGCTTCTGCCAGGCCCGTTCCGGCGACAAGGCCGACAACGTCAACGTGGCCGTCTTCGCCCCCACCGGCGCCCTCTACGAGGTCCTGCGCGAACAGGTCACCGAGAGCGCCGTGGCCGGCCTGCTCGCCCCGCTCGTGCAGGGGACCGTGACCCGCTACGAGGTCCCCAATGTGCGGGCGTTGAACTTCGTCTGTACGCACGCGCTCGCCGGGGGCGGGCCCCGTTCGCTGCGCAGCGACAACCTCGGGAAGTGCTTCGGCCCGGCGCTCCTCCGACTCGAGGTCGACGTCGATCCGGCCCTGCTCGAAGGCGTCGTCGACCTCACCTCGGCGCCCGTGTCGTGAACGGCGACGCGCCCCGGGACGTCCCGCCGCCGGAGGAACCCTCGCCGCCGCCGATCCCTCCCGAGGCAACCGGCGCGGTCTCCCCGGGGGCGCCTCCGTACGTGGCGCCCCACCCGTCCCAACCCTGGCAGTACCCGCCCGGGCAGTGGGCCGTCCCCGTGACCGCCCCCCAGCCCCGTAAGGAACAGGGGCTCGCCGTCGCCGCTCTCGTCTGCGGGATCGCTTCGGTCACGGTGGCGATCATGGTCGGTGTGCTCGCCGGGCCCGCAGCCGTCGTCCTGGGGATCAAGGCGCGGGGCCAGGTGAAGCGGGACCCGGAACGCTACGGGGGCGCGGGCCTCGCCGCGGGCGGTATCGCCACCGGCGCGTTGGGCGTCCTGGCGGGGGCGGCGTACCTCGCCTTCATGATCTCTTTTTTCGGCAGCGGGGGGCCCTTCGGCGGGATCTTCGAGATGGCGAAGCCGCCCCGCGTCGTGCACGCCGACGTGGGGCAGTGGCGGCGCATCGGCGACGTACGGGCGAGGGCGGAGTCCTGGCGGGTGCTCTCCGAGACCGTGGCCCCCGGCGGGGAAAGCCCTCCGGGCGGTGCCGACGTCGAGGTCGTCCTCGAGGCCCGGAACCTTTCGGGGACCGAGGTCGAGATCGACTCCTCCGACCTCGTCGTCACCGACGACACGGGTGAGGAGGCTGAGCCAGAGGACGCCGCCACGCTCACGCTCCGCCCCGGCCGCACGATCACGCGGCGGCTCCACTACAGGATCGGGGGCACCCCCGACGTGTTCGAGGTCTGTTCGGCGGCACTCGGGGAGCGCACCACTTGCCTCGACGTGGAGCTCGGGAGACGCTGAGGCCCGGACCCCTCAACCCGCGGCCGGCGCCGCGGGGGGAGCGACCGAGGCCGTGTGGAGGGCCCGCAGGAGGCCGCCCGCCAGCTTCTCCAACTCCCGGACGTGCGCCAGCTTCTTGCGGGCGGCCGCCTGCGCCTCGTCCCGTGTCTTCTGGTCGGCCTTCGCGAAGCGCTGCTGCTCTTCGACCGCCGTCTTCAGCTCACGCTCCCGTTCCTCGCGCACGACGGCGATCTGGCGTTCGATGTCCTGCTTCAGCGTGAGGAGGCGGTGGCGGAGGTCCTGGGAGATCCCGGAGCGAGCCCGGTTCACAGCGTCCCGCACGAACTCCCGCGCCTTCTGCTGGCCCTGCTGGCCGAGGCGCTGCCTGCTGGCGGCGTAGTCGCCGATTCCCCCGACGAGGATCCCCACGGCGGCGCCCGCCCAGATCAGGGGGCCGCCCACGAGGGCGGCGACGGATGCGAACGAGGAGCCCCCGATGATCGCGGAGCGCATCCGGAGCCAGGGGTTGCCCTCACCGCCGCCTGCGCGGAGCGCGTTCGCGGCGGCGCCCACACCGGTGTTCTCCACGGGGGCGACAGCGGCCGCCAGCGTGCCCACGGAGAACGTGCGCCCGATCCTCTCCAGCATGGCGGTGACTTCGGCCTCGAGCGTGTAGTTCAGGGCGGCGACCATCGCCTGCAGCTCGGCATCGAGCTCGGCCGGGAGCGTGTCGAGGAGGTGGGCGTCGCCGATGGCGATGCGGGCCGAGGCGCGCTGGGCGAGGATGTCGATGAGCCGCGTGAGCTCGCGGTTGAGGGACGTGTCGAGCCGTTGCCACTCGTAGTTCCAGTCGGTGCCGCCGATCTTGCCCGCCCGCTGGAACTCCTGGAGCTCCGCCACGTGGGCCTCGAGCCGGGCGCGGGACTCGGAGCGTTCCTCGGCCGAGTCCACGATCGCCCGGTAGGGCCCCTCCAGACGGGTGAGCGCCACGGCGGCGAGCTGCACGAGGTTCCCGAGACGGAGGAGCTGCGTGCGGTCCAGCACGCGCTCCTGTAGGGCCCTCTCGAACGCGGCGAAGCCGCTCTCGGCCCGGAGCTCTGCCGCCAGGTCGGCCTCCCCGGCGGCGGCGAGACGGTCGGACTTCGTCTTCAGGCGGTTGCTCACGGGGAGGAACGGGCTGTCCGCGAAGCGCCGGGCGTGCCTCGCGAGCAGGGTGCTGTCGTCCTCGAGGATCCGCCGCCAGCCGTGGTACATGTCCGTGTGGGTGAGAGCGAACAGGACGGTGTCGAGCCGCTCGCCGGCCCGCTCCAGGAAGGCCAGCTCCGGCGCGGACATGGGGGCGCCGGCATCGACGAGGAACACGAGGGCGTCTGCGTGGGCGAGTGCCGCGAGGGTGACGTCGGCGTGGGACGCCTCGAGGCCCCCGACGCCCGGGGTGTCGATCAGGGTGAGGCCGCCGGCGAGGAGTGGGTGCGGGATGCGCAGTTCCACGGCCCGGATCGATTTCGTGTTGTCCGGGTTGCCGGCGACCGTGCACCAGTCCGCCACCTCGTCGAAGGAGATCGGCCGGGCGTCGCCGCCGTGGGCCGGGTGTACGAAGGCGGCGGCCTCCTCGCCGTAGCGGATGACGACGTGCGTGTTCGTGGTGACGTCGGCATCGACGGGGGAGAGCCCCGGCCGGCCGAGGAGGGCGTTCACGAGTGAGCTCTTGCCCCGCTTCGCCTCGCCTGCCACGACCACGGTCGTCTGGGGCTCCTGCCAGCGAGCGGCCTCGGCACGGAGGCGCTCCTCGATCTCGGTGAGCCCGGTCGCGTGCGCCGCGACCAGGGTCGCGTTCACGAGGTCCTGCACCTGCTGGCCGAGGCCGGCGGGGGGCGCAGATGCGCCAGCTGCGGAGCCACCTGCAGGGTCGGTCATGGGGCGCATGGTATCGGTGCCCGGCCGGCGGCCGAGTACCGTCGGGGGGTGTCCGCTCCCGCCTCGTCGACCTGCCTCCGGGTCCTCGGCCTCCTGCTGGTTTGCCTCGCCGGTGCCGGGTGCTCCTCCGGACCTTCTGAGAGCTCACCGCCGGTCCCCACCACGCAGGAGGCAGCACCCGCGACCGCGGCGGCAACGTCCGCCACGACGTCCCGCCCCCGGCTCCGCTACGTGTTCCCCGTCTTGCCGGCGTCGGCGGCCCGCTACGGCCGGGCGCACCACGACTACCCGGCGGCGGACGTCTTCGCCCCGTGCGGGACGGCCTTCGTGGCGGTCACGGACGGTCGGGTCGACGAGGTGAGCGCCGTCGATCCGTGGAGCTCCAAGGCAGACAGCGGCGCCACCCGGGGCGGGAGGTTCGTGTCCCTGGTCGGCGACGACGGTGTGCGGTACTACGGCAGCCACCTCGCCGAGGTGACCCCGGGCATCAGGTCGGGCGTGAAGGTGCGCGCCGGGCAGCGGTTGGGGAGCATCGGCGAGTCCGGAAACGCCAAGGGCACCGGATGCCACGTCCACTTCGGGATCTCCCCACCGTCGGAGCCCGGGGACTGGGAGGTGCGCCGCGGCACCGTCTGGCCCTGGCCGTACCTCGACGCATGGAAGGCGGGCGTGCAGAAGTCTCCCGCCCCGGAGGTGTTGTCCGGGGAGTCGCAGTCACCGGAAGCGGACTGACCCCCGAGCTCAGTCCCGCGCTCCGGGTGCTCGGCGGGACCGCGGCCCCGGTGCCCGGGTTCCTCGCCGGGGCAGAGTGAAGCTGTGGGCCTGAAGTGATGCCGTTTTCCCGGGATGCCGTGGAATCGGCATCACTTTGGCGCCCCCGGCCCTCCGGCGGGGGGCGGACGGACGGCCGGGCGCCCTACCCGAAGTAGCGGGACTCGCAGGGGATGCCGTTGCCGTCGGCGTCCATGTCCGCGGGCCGACCGAGCCGGTCCCAGATCTCCTGCGCCTGCTCGTAGGAGTAGTCGTTGTTGTAGAGCCAGAGACAGCGTTCCCCGGCAGGGACGCCGGCCACCTCCCGCGCGCCGACGTCGATCTCGGTCTCGGAGAGGCCCTCGGGATCGACGAAGGTGTCGGTCCCGGTGTCGGTCGGCACGGTTGGCATTACGGGTGGCTCGATGCCCCCGCTGTCGCTGCTGCTCGTGACGTCCGCTGTCGTGTCCGGTGCGGACGTCACGGCGGTGGGCTCGGAGCGCTGTGAGCGGTTGTGCAGGACGAGCGCCGTGACTATTCCCCCGATTGCCAGGACGGCGACCACGGCCACGGCGACGATCCAGGCGCGGTTGGCGCGACCGGGCGCGGTGGTGGGAGCGGGGACGGCACCGAAGCCCCCCGCCGGGGGCACACCCGGCGGGGCACCGAAGCCGGCGGCGGGGACGGCAGCCTGCGGCCCCGTGGTCATCGGGGACACGGCGGCCGGCAGCGGCTGTGTGGCCGTGGCTCCCGCCTGGGGTGGCGCCACGGCAGCCGCCGCCGCAACGGTGGCGACGGGGACGGTGGCGCCAGCCCAGGCCGCGGCCCCCGCGGCGGCGCCCGCCGGTGCCGGCGGCCGAGGTGCTGCCACGACAGGTCGGACACCGGCCGAGCCGGCGGCGGTCTCGGGCACCGCCTTGGCGGCCCCGAGGGCGACGACGGTCTTGGGGTCCCCCAGCGTCGTGGGCGGGCGCCCGAAGTACTCACCCACGAGGTGGGTGACGAGCGGGATGCGGCTGGACCCGCCCACGAGGTACAGGGCGCTGAGGTCGCCGGGCGTGAGGCCGGCGCCCCTCACCGTCTGGGCGAGGACCTTGACCGTGGACGCGAGGTCGTCACGGACGAGGTCCTCGAACTCGCTTCGCGTGAGACGCAGGCTGTAGTCGATCGGGGACCCGAGGTAGAGGTCCACCGTCGTCTGGTGGGACAGCGCCTCCTTGGCCCGGCGCAACTCGGTGAGCATGTCCGTGTTCGCCTTGCGCCACGTCCGCTCCTCGGAGAAGCGCAGGGCCTCCCAGGTTTCCGGCGCCGACTCGGCCAGCAGGCCGCCCGCGTGAAGGTAGAGGCGTTCGTCGAAGTCCTCGCCGCCGAGGCGGTCGATGCCGCCGGGCGCCCCGACGACGTGAAAGCCCGTGTTGGTGCGCACCAGGACGGTGGTGTCGAACGTGCCGCCGCCGAGGTCGTAGACCGCCACGTGGTCCCCGGGGCCGATTGTCGCCTCCCCGAGGTACACGGCGGCGGCGACGGGTTCCGGCACGAGGACGGCCGCCGTGATCCCGACCGCGGCGGCCGCTGCCTGCAGCGCCTTCTTGCGCTCCTGGCCCCATGCCGCCGGGTGGGTGAGGCGCACCTCGGAGGGAGGGCGGTTGGCGCAGGCCCTCAGCGCCTCCCCCCACACGACACGCAGGACCGCGGCGGCGGCGTCCGTGACCTTCACGGCCTCCCCGCCCAGGACCATGATCCTGGCCCCGAGATACCGCTTCGGGGCCCGTTCCAGGCGATCCGGGGCGAGCACTCCGTGGGCTTCGGCTGCCGGGCCCGTGACCCATTCCCCCGACTCCGAGAGGAACACGGCCGAGGGCTGGCGCGAGCGCTCGTCGATCTCCAACAGGACGGGGGCGGCGTCCCCCGTGCGGATCGCCGCCGTCGTGTAGCTCGTCCCGAAGTCGATCGCCAGGACGCGGGCTGCGTTGTCAGGAGTCATGTCGTCCTCGCATCCGCCGCTCTCAAGAGGCCGCCGCCGCGGGCTGCGCCGACTGCTCCCACATCGCCTCGTAGGAACGCAACATGATCGTCGCCACGTCTCGTTGGGCTGAGCCCACGCCGGGGGCGTTGGCGAACGTCCGCCAGCGCGACGCTCCCTGCAGGGCGGACCGCTGGACGTCCGCCGGGTCGGCCCCGGCATCGAGTCCGAGCTTGGCAACCGGTGTGGAGCCCGTCGCCACGCGGCGCACGTCCGCTTCGAGCGGGGCGGGGAGGCGTACGTGACCGGAGGCGCAGCGCTGCAGGGCGCCGATCTCGTGGAGCTGGCGCATCTCCGGGCGCAGCATCACGGCCTCTAGTTCGTCGCGCAGTCCGCGGAGCACGACGACGTTCTCGGACTCGGCGGCCTCGCGTTCGTAGGACATCCGCGTGAGGGCGGCGACGGCGCCCGCCGCCTTCAGGACGTCGGCCCGATGCCCCAGCGTGCTGGTGAGGAGGTTCCGCAGGGCGCCGACGCCTGATCGGGTCGTGAGCTGGGCCGCGAGCCCGGCCGCGCCGGTGATGCCGGTGTCGATCCACTCGAGGCAGCGAGCCGTGCCGTAGAGGTCGAGGATCGCCAGGAGGCGTTCCCTCGTGTCGGGCGGGACTCCGCACTCGGTGCGGAGGAAGCGGTCGGTCGACATGAGCATGACCTCGCGGCGGACGTCGTCGAGGCCGGCGAGGATCTGCAGGTTCGCGGCGTCCCGCTCGCTCAGCACCGCCGCCTCGGCGGTCTCGGCGAGAAGGCCGATGACGGGGACGACCGTGCCCAGGACGCTGCGCAGGGACGCGGCGCAGCGGTCGGCCAGGGCGAGCGCCTGCGGCCACGGGTCTTCGTCGCCGTCGCCGATCTTGTCGGCTTTGCTCAACACCCCGAGAGCGTTGACCGGAGACGTGTCGTTGCCGCCCACGAGTGAGCGGAACTCCCCGAGGAGCTCGGCGTCGTCCTGGCGGGCGACTCCGGAGAGGAGGAACACGACGGCATCCGCCCGTTGCATCGCTCCCCGGGAGGCGTCGTCGCGGGCCAGGAGGTCGCGAGTGGCGCTGCTGTAGGTCTCGTTCACCGAGGAGAGCCCGGGGGTGTCGATGATCGTGAGCTCCTTCAGGGCGTCGTTGGAGAGCCACACGGTCACGGAGCTCACGTCGGCGGGGTCGGCGCCGAGATCGCGCGGGAGCATGCCGTCGGCGCCGAGGGCGATCGGGCGCACAGTGCTGTCGCGCATGTGCACCTCGACGCGCTCGGGATGCCCGAAGCGGAACCAGGCGGCGACCTTCGTGCACTCGCTCACGTCCGTGGGGGCGATGCGCTGGCGGAGGAGGGCGTTCACGAGCGTCGACTTGCCCGCCTTCACGCGCCCCGCGACGGCGACTCGCAAGGGCTCGGCGAGGCGGGCTTGCGTCTCCTGGACGATGACGCGAGACGCCCCGGAGGCGAGGCGGCCGGCGAGACCCTCGCAGACTTCGATGAGCTGTGCGGACAGGCTCGCTGCCATCGCGGCGTCCTTCTGTGCGGATCACCAGGATACGTCCCAAGCGCCCCCGGCCCGCCCGGCGCTGCTCCCGCAGGGGAAAAAGACCCTGGCGGCACCGGGGCGTCTCGCCCGAAGATAGAGTCCGGATCGGCAGGGCGTCGCCCGGGGGCGCCGGCACAACGAGGGAGCTGCAATGACCGACTTCTTCGAAGACGACGACGTCGAACTCGTCGATGCCGACCGCGACCGCGAGGCCGACACGGCGATCATCGACAGTGACAGCGACCGTGTGGCCGATGCCGCCCTCATCGACATGGACGAGAACGCCGTGCCCGAGGCCCTTCTCCTCGACACGGACGACAGCGGCTACATGGAGACCGGCATCCTCGACACGGACCAAGACGGCGTCGCCGACACCATGTTGGTGGACGCCAACGAGGACGGCACCGTGGACATGATCGGGGAGGACGTCAACGAGGACGGCGAGCTCGACGTCATCTACCAGGACGTCGACCGCGACGGCGACCTCGACATGATCGTCCTGAACCAGGGCGACCGGGGCGGCATCGAGGTGAACACGTTCGACACCGTCCCCGGCGTGCCCCGGGTCGAGGTCGACCGTGGTGTAGACGTGGTCGACCGGGGCGTGGGCGTGGTCGACCGCACCACCGACGTCTTCGACGGGTCCACCGACGTCGTCGATCGGGGCGTGAACATCACGGACCGGTCGACCAACATCCTGGACGAGTCCACGAACATCACGGATCGTTCCACGAACGTCGTCGACGAGTCCACGACGATCATCGACGGTTCCACCACCACGATCATCCCGCCCGACGGCGGCGACGTCGGGGTGGGCCCGGAGGAGCCGGGGCCCGACTTGTTCCCGCCCGACGAGGGTCTGGCGGAGCCGGGCGACATGGGTGACGAACCCACCGATGTGGCGCCGGGGCCTGACGTGTTCCCGCCGGGCGACGGCGGTGACGTCGGGGTGGGCCCCGAGCCTCCTGTGGATGTGGCTCCAGAGCCTCCTGTGGACGTGTTACCGCCCGACGACGTCCCGGAGACGGAGCCCGTCCCGGAGGCGCCCCCCGAGGCCGCGGAAGAGCCGCCGGGTCCGGTGGACGTGGCGCCGCCCGAGGCCGAGCCCGAGCCCGGCCCGGAAGACTTCGCGGTGCCGGTCGAAGAGGGCCCGTAGACAAGCCTCCGCCCGGTTCGCCGGATCAGCGGGTCACACCACGAGTTCCGCCATGAGCCGGAGCGCCTCCGGCTGGGCGGCGCCGAGGATCATCGTCGTCACTCCCGAGGTCCGCCACGGCTCCAGTAGGTCGGCGATGCGCTCCCTCGGGCCGCAGAGGGCGGTCTCGTCCACGAGGGCGTCGGGGACGGCGGCGATCGCCTCGCCTTTGCGGCCGTCGAGGTAGAGGTCCTGGATGTGCTTGGCCTCGGCTTCGTAGCCGTAGCGGCAGGCGAGGTCGTTGTAGAAGTTGCGGCCGCGGGCGCCCATGCCGCCGATGTAGAGGGCGAGCATCGGTTTCACCATGGAGCGGCAGGCTTCGACGTCGTCGCCCAGGATGACCGGGACCGTGGGAGCGACGTCGAAGGAGTCCAGGGACTTCCCGCCGCCGGCCTTGGCGAAGCCGGCCTCCAGGGCGGGGCGGAACGCGTCGAGCTTCTCGGGGGCGAAGAACACCGGCAGCCAGCCGTCGGCGATCTCGGCGGTGAGCTCCACGTTCTTCGGGCCGAGGGACGCGAGGTAGATCGGGACGTCCGCCCGCAGCGGGTGGACGATGATCTTCAGCGGCTTGCCGAGGCCCGTGGCGTCGGCGCCGCTGTAGGGGATGTCGTAGTGCGCGCCGTGATGCTCCAGCGGCCTCTCGCGCCGGAGGATCTCGCGCACGATGTCGACGTACTCGCGGGTCTTGGCGAGGGGCTTGCCGTAGGGCTCCCCGTGCCAGCCCTCCACGACCTGCGGGCCCGAGAGGCCGAGGCCGAGCAGGAAACGTCCCCGCGTGAGGAGGTCGAGCGTGGCTGCGGTCATCGCGGTCATCGCCGGCGTGCGGGCGGGCATCTGCATGATCCCCGTGCCCACGTTGATGCGCTCGGTCTTCGCGGCGATCCAGGCGAGGACGGTGACAGCGTCAGAGCCGTAGGCCTCGGCCGTCCAGGCGGAGTGGAAGCCGAGACGGTCGGCTTCCTGCACGAGGCCGATGTTGTCCTCGGCGTTGGCGCCCCAGTAGCCGCAGTTCAGTCCCAATCGCATGTTCGCTCCGTAGCTCGAGGACGGGCCGCAGGCTACCGGCGCCGGTGGACGCGCCCCGTGCGGGACACCGCACCGAGCCCCTCCACCGCGTGCTCACACCGCGACGTCGGCCAGGACCCGGAGGGTCTCGGCGCGCTGCTCGAAGGTCCCCACGGTGCCCACGATGAGTGTGGTCACGCCGGCGTCGCGGTAGCGGGCGATGCGCTCGGCGATGCGTTCCTTCGGCCCGAAGAGGCCGGTGGCGTCCAGGAGGTCCCGGGGGACGGCCGCCATCGCCTCCTCTTTGCGCCCGGCGAGGTAGAGGTCCTGGACGGTGCGGGCCGTCTCCTCGTACCCGTAGCGGCACGCGAGCTCGTTGTAGAAGTTCTTCGAGCGGGCGCCCATACCGCCGAGGTACAGCGCCGTCCCCGGCCGCCCCCAGGCCATCGCGGCGTCGACGTCGTCGCCGATCACGACCATCGTGCCCACGGCGACGTCCAGGGAGGCCAGGTCGCGCCCGGAGCGGGTGGCGCCCTCGGCCAGCCAGGCCTGGAACATGGCGGCGTGCTCGGGCATGTAGAACGCCGGGAGCCAGCCGTCACCGATCTCCCCGGCGAGGGCCGTGTTCTTCGGCCCGATGGCGGCGAGGTAGATCGGGATCTCGTTCCGGACCGGGTGGATGATGAGCTTCAGCGGCTTGCCGAGGTCGAGGCCGCCCGGGGCCGGGAGCCGGTACACCTCGCCGTCGTAGGCGACCCGCTCCTCTCGACGCAGGATCGCCCGTACGATCTCGACGTACTCGCGGGTTCGCACCAGCGGCCGCGTGTAGGGCATGCCGTGCCAGCCCTCGGCCACCTGCGGGCCCGAGAGGCCGAGGCCGAGGCGGATGCGCCCGCCGCTCATCTGGTCGAGTGTGGCGGCCGTCATCGCGGTCATCGCCGGGGTGCGGGCGGGGATCTGCAGCACGGCCGAGCCCACCCCGATGCGCTCGGTCTGTGCCGCTGCGAGGGTCATCTGCGTGACGGCGTCGTTGCCGTACGCCTCCGCGAACCACACTGAGTCGTAGCCGAGGTCCTCTGCCACGCGGGCGAGCTCGACGGGCGAACCCATCCCGCTGCTCCAGTAGCCCAGCATCACTCCGAGGCGCACGGTGGCTCTCCTTCGACGGTGGTCGCCCGCCGATGCTCGCGCGAACCGCGTGGCGGGGGCACGTGGTCGCCGCAGCCGTGAGACCCCGGCCGGACACCGGTCCTACACTGCGGGGATGCTGGACGACGCGGCCGCGGTGGAGACGATGATCGGCCGTCCGCCCAGGGGGAAGGTGGACGTCGCCGTGCGCTGCCCGCTCGGCCTCCCGGCGGTGACGCGCAACGAGCCCCTGCTGGACGGCGAAGTGCCGTTCCCCACGCGCTACTGGCTCACGTGTCCCCTCGCCGTCGTGCGAGTCTCGGGGTTGGAGAGCGTCGGCTGGGTGAAGCGTCTCACCGCCGAGGTCGACCCGGCCGCCCTCGCTGCCGCCGACCGGGCCTACGCCGCCGAACGCGACGGCCGTCTCGCCGCCCTCGCCCCTACCCCCGGGCGACCCCTGCCCTCTGGAGGGGTCGGAGGCTGCCACGGAGGGGTGAAGTGCCTCCACGCCCGCTACGCCTACTGGCTCGCCGGCGGCGGGGACCCGGCGGGCGCGGCGGTCGCCGCCGAGCTCGGAGCCCTGCGCGACTTCGGTTGTACGGAGAGCTGCGTGCAGACCGGGGGGGTCAAGGTCGTCGCGGGAGTCCGGACGTGAGGGTGGCGGCCGTCGACATCGGGACGAACTCGACTCGCCTGCTCGTGACGTCTTCTGAGGAGGGCGAGGTGGAGCGACGGATGGTCGTCACGCGCCTCGGCGAGGGCGTGGACGCCAGCGGCCGTCTCGCCCCCGGGGCCATCGGGCGCACCCTCGACGTCCTCGCCGACTACGCGCGCGTCGCCCGCAGCGCCGGCGTCGCCCGCCTCCGGGCCACCGCCACGTCAGCCGCCCGTGACGCCGCCAACACCGGGGACTTCTTCGTCCCCGCAGCCGCGCTCCTCGGCGTGACGCCAGAGGTGATCAGCGGCATCGACGAGGCCGGCCTCTCATTCCTGGGCGCCACGGCGGAACTCGACCCCGCGGACGGGCCGTTCCTCGTCGCCGACGTGGGTGGCGGATCCACGGAGTTCGTCCTCGGCCGCGAGACCCCGGAGGCCCTCGTCTCCGTGGACGTCGGGTGCGTGCGGGTCACGGAACGCTTCCTGGGTAGCGACCCGCCCTCGCCGGCGGAGCTCTCCGCAGCCCGCGGGGCGGTCGACGCGGAGCTCGACCGGGTCGAGGCCGCGGTCCCGGTGGCGCGGGCCCGACGCCTCGTGGGTCTCGCCGGCACCGTCACGACCGTGGCGGCGTACGTCCTCGGCCTCGCCGAGCGGGACGCGGCCCGCACCCATCACGCCGTCCTCTCCGTCGCCGAGGTCGATGCCGCCTACCGGGAGCTCGCCGCCATGGGTGTCGGCGAACGCCGCGGGTGTCTCGTCGATCCCGGCCGCGCCGACGTCGTCGTGGGCGGCGCCCTCCTGTTCGTCGAGATCATGCGCCGTTTCGACTTCGGCGAGGTGCTCGTCTCCGAGCACGACATCCTGGACGGCGTCGCTGCCCGCCTCCTCGCCCTGGGCGTCCCGTGAGCGGGTCCGGCGACCCCACGGGCAACGGTCTCGCCCCCTTCGCCCGTCTCGTGGCGCGGGCCGTCGTCCCCATGGGCCTCTGCGGCGGTGACGGCTTCACGGTCCTCGCCTCCTCGGACGCCCTCGACGCCCTGGTGCGCGCCCCGCTGTCGGGCCGTTCCCTGACGCACGCCTTCCCGCGGGCCCGGGACCTCCACGGCATCCTCGCCACCGCTGCGGGCGGTGAGGGTGCGGCGGCGTCCTTCACGCTCGACGCCCTCGGGGTCGGCCTCGGCCCCGCCGCCTCGGACACCGACGACCTCTGGGAATGGGTGGCGACACCGATCGTCGACGAAGGGGGCGCCGTCGCCGGCATCCTGTTGTCGGCCGCGGACGTCGCCGGGCGGCGGGAGACCGAGAAGCGCATCGAGGTGCTCGAGGGCCTCGTGTACCTCTCCCGGCGCCTGTCCGGCGCCGAGGGCGAGAGCGAGATCTACGGCGTCCTGTCCGAGGACATCGGGCGCCTCCTGGGGGCCGGCGGCTGCGTGATCCTCCGCCTCGACTACGACGCCAGTCGCGACCCGGAGATGCGCGTCGTGCGGCCCATGCTCCCGGGCTACGGGGTCCCGCAGGGGGGTATCGCCGACACGCCCATGCGGGTGCGGCCCGAGACCACGGCCTGGCGTGTGGTCGTGTTGGGGGAGACGTTCGCCACCGACGACATCGAGGCCGACCCTTCGGTCGCCGAGTACAAGGGGTTCTTCCGCCGCCTCGGGGCCCACTCCGGCCTCACCGTCCCGATCCGGCTGCGGGGGGAGACCCTGGGTGTGCTCGTCGTGTTCAACAAGCCGGGCGGCTTCTCCGCCCGCGACGTCGCCACCGCAGAGGTGTTCGCCGCCGAGGCGGCCCTCGCCATCGAGAACGCCCGCCTCTTCGACCAGGAGCACCGCATCGCGTCAGCGCTCCAAGAGGCGCTCCTGCCCGGGCCGATGCCCCACATGCCTCACGCCGACCTCGCCGCCCTCTACCGCCCCGCGGGGCACATCGGAAGTGTCGGGGGCGACTTCTACGACGTGTTCCAGATCGACGACGACCACTACGCGCTCCTGCTCGGCGACGTGTCCGGCAAGGGACCCGAGGCCGCGGCGCAGACTGCCCTCGTGCGCCACATGGCCCGGGGCCTGGCGATGAACGAGACGCAGCCCGGGCCCGTCCTCGCGGAGCTCAACTACGCCGTGTGGAAGGACGGCCTCCAGGAACACTTCATCACGGTGCTCTACGGGGTGTACCAGCCCTCCACCCGCCAGTTGCAGTGGGGGAACGCCGGGCATCCGGCTCCGCTCCTGTGGCGCCGCGGCGAAGGCGCCAAGCCCGTGGGCGAATCCGGGCTCGCCCTCGGCATCATGCCCCGGGCCGACATCCGCATTGACCGCATGGAGCTCGCCCCAGGCGACATCGTCGTGTGGTACACCGACGGCCTCATCGAGGCGCACCGGCCCGGCCAGATGATCCTGGGCACCGCCCCGCTGCTGCGGGCACTGGAGGGTGCCGCCGAGCGTTCCGTGGGGGAGGTCGCCGACGCCCTCTTCCGCCGTGCCGCCGCCCACTGCGGCAACCTCAGCGACGACGTCGCCGTCCTCGTGGTCCTCGCGCGGTAGCGTCCGGGCGCCACGCCCGGGTGGCGGAACAGGTAGACGCAGGGGACTTAAAATCCTC
>CAYJLW010000050.1:0-21437 GCA_964370965.1 uncultured Acidimicrobiia bacterium
ACGGCTACAACAGAATAATAGGGGGGGTCCCCCAGGTCCGCCGCCCACCATATGTGATGCCGTTCCCCCGCTATCCCGGGATAAGGGCATCACTTTGCCGTCGTCCGCGCCGGGGCCGGTGGGCGCGTCCGTGACCGGGGCGACACCGTTCTGGGCGGGGGGCGTCACCCGCAGTTGACGTGGTGGCGGGCCTGGTCCCAGCCCGCGTAGGCACCCGCTGCCGCCGCCGAGTGCTCCGCCGGGGGCAGGAGGCCCAGCTCCAGCCAGTCCGGGGACCCCGGCGTCCCGGCCTCCCGCAGTCCGTCGCCCACGGCGAGGTCGACGAGGGCCTCCGCCAAGTCGGGCCGCACCCGGCGGACCGCGGCCGGCCCCGGGCCCGCCGGGCAACCCAACAGGACGTTGTCGTCGGCGTCCACCTCGTCCACGAGCAGGTCCGAGCCCGCCACGTCCCGGCCCCCCGCCGCCTGCAGGACGTCACCGCCCCGGCCGCCCAGGGCCACGCCACCCCCGTCGCCCGTGTCGCCGCCTGCGACGTCAAACCAGAGTTGCGGGTCCGTCGGGCCGTTCGCCCCCGCCTCCCGGGGCCGGACGTCGAGGTGGTCCCCGCCCTCGCCGCCGTAGAGCCGGTCCCGGCCCGCACCTCCCCACAGGGCGTCCTCACCCGCACCGCCGAGCACGGCGTCCGCGCCGCCGCCGCCTGCCAGCACGTCGTCCCCGCCGCCACCGTGGAGCCGGTCGTCGTCCCCGCCGCCGAGCAAGACGTCGGGCCCCCCGCCCTCGAGAGCGGTCACCGCCCGGGACAACGTCCCCGCGCCGTCCACCGTCACATCCAGGGCCGCCTCCCCCAACACCACCCGCCGGGAGCGGCTGCCGTCCTCCACTGCGGTCGCCACCGTGTCGGAGTCCCCCACGAGCAGGTCGGCGCCCGCATCGCCGCAGAGCAGGTCCCCCATCACCGGCGCGCCCGCCCCCAGGCCGCAGGTCGCCAGGCCCTCGGACGCCACCGCGCCCTGGCCGCCCTGGCCGTAGAGGTCGTCGTCACCGCCCCCGCCGGAGAGGACGTCGGCGCCCTCCCCCTCCGGCCCCGCCGGCAGGAACACCACGGAGTGAGCCGGGCGGACGTGCGGCACGCCGCCCGAGAGGTACGACCACGACACGCCCGGCACCCACGCCAGGTCCGCGCTGTCGCCCGCCACCACGTCGTCGCCGTCGCCTCCCTCGACCACGTCGGCGCCGTCCCCGCCCGTGAGCAGGTCCGCGCCCGACCCCCCGGCGAGCACGTCCGCGCCGCCCGCCCCCGTGATCGTGTCGTCCCCCGAACCGCCGTGGACGACCTCCGCGCCCTCCGAACCCACCACGGTGTCGTCGCCCGCCCCGGTCGAGACCGTCACCGCCCCGGACGCCGCCACACCACCGCCACTCCGCACCACCGTCACGCGGTCCCCGCCGTCGCCCGTCGCCACCGTCACCGGCACGTCGGCCCCTTCGGGGACGTGCACCGTGACCTCGTCGTCACCGCTGCCGGTCACCACGTCCACCGGCTCGCCGTCCTCGCTCTCGGCCCGCACCTCCGCCTCGGTGTCGCCCTCGCCGGGCATGATCGACGGGAATCCCCACGCAGACTTGACCTGCAGGCGCCCGCTCCCGGCAAACACGACGTCGCCGCCGCCGAGGGAGAGAACGTCCGTGTGGCCGCGGCCCGCCACCAGCGTATCGGCAGCGAGGTGCAGGGGGCGGCCCCGCTCGTCCGTGACCGACCCTTGCCCGATCAGAGCGGCGTCCCAGGTCTCGAGGCCCGTAACCGCATCGACAGTCGCCCACGGGTGCAGGCACTCCACGCTCTGCTCGTAGGTCGCTTCGGCATACTCGAGCGTGACGGTCTTCGTCTCGCCGAAGTGCCAGGCGCCGTCCCAGCACCCCGGGTACCGGTAGGGGCGGGTCTCCACCGTCACGAGGTCGTCGTCGACGACGGGCGCCTGCCAGTAGGGCCGGACGGCCTGGCGGTCGTCGTTCAGGGGTCGTTTCGTGGACGCGCCGTCGTCGACGAGGACGTCCCAACCCGTCCCACCCGCCAGCGTGTCGGCGCCGGTGCCCCCGTAGACAAGGTTGTCCCCGGAACGGGCGACGAGGGTGTCGTCGCCCGAGGCCCCCAGGATGTTCGCCCCCGCCGCCTCGTCGGAGACCACGGTGTCGTCCCCAGAGCCTCCGGCGAGGACGTCGACGCGGCGCAGGGCCGGGGTCGGAGGGGCGCACCAGGCTTCCGTGGGCTGACACCGGGGCGCCATCCACCCCCAGGTCGCGGTCTGGGCGAGCTCGACGAGGTCCGTGGGGTGGAGGGTCGTCGCTTCTTCGGCGGACGGCGAGTCGTCCTCCGACTCCACGTTGACAAGGGTGTCGTCGCCGTTCTGGCCGCACAGCAGGTCGCGACCCTCGCCGCCGTCGAGGGTGTCGTCGCCCTCGCCGCCGAAGAGCCGGTCCCAGCCGTCGCGGCCCAGGACCGTGTCACCCCAGCTCCGGTTCGAGCCGTTGCCCCAGTCCGCGCAGATCCTGTCAAGGTTCTCGACGCCGGGACTGATCCCGGTGGGCCCACGGCCGTAGCCGGTGGGGGCCAGGCTGTCGATCCAGTCGATGCGCCCGTCGAACCACCAGCCGGGCGGGTCCGCAACTCCTCCCCCGATGCGCCCATCGTAGAAGCAGGTCGCCTCGTCCCGGGGGTCGTCGCAGAATCTCTCTCCGTACCACACCCGACCCCAGTAGTTGTCACCCACGTGCCAGTCTCCGACACACAGGTAGCCCGAGGGCGGGTCCCCGCCACACCAGGAGCCGACGGGGATCGCCGCCCCGAGCAGCGGCGCCAGCGTGATCCCTCCACTGGGCCACGTCCCCGAGCCAACCGTCAGTCCCGGTGCCTCCGGCAGGAAGTTGTCCCCGGCGACGTCGTCGTCGCCTTCCCCTGCATCGACGAAGTCCACGCCGGGGCCGCCCTCGACGACGTCGCGCTCACCGCCCGTCCAGATCATGTCGTCGCCGCCGGCGCCGTGGACCTCGTCGGGCCCGTCTCCCGTGACGAATATGTCGCTCGCCGGCGTGCCGAAGACCTGGCAGCCGCCCGTGCTCAGACAGACCATGATCTCGAAGTTCGCGGCCACGGGGCGGCAACCCCCGTCGTAGCGGAACGAGTCCCTGCCGGAACCGCCCTCCGCCGCACGCCCGCGCGAGCAGGTCGCCCCCTGGCGGTCTTCCATGGTCACGGTGTCGTCGCCGTCGCCGGCGCCGACGACCCAGCTCCCGCCCGCTGAGCCCGACGAGTCCCGGAGCGTGGCCGTGAGCCGGTCGTTGCCGCCCCCGCCTTCGACGGTGAAGCCGGGGGCGGCGCCGTCGGTGTCGTCGAAGACCACGAGGACGGTGTCCGCCCCGGCGCCGAAGTCCGCCTCCACCGTGCGGATCGGGTAGGCCGGCGGGGTGGCATCCGTGATGCCGGCGTATTTGACCGTCACCGTCCCGGCGCCGGAGTAGGCGACCCGGAACGCCTCGTCGCCGTCAGCGTTCAGGGGCGGAGGCCGCGATCCCGCCAGGGGCCCGGCGTGGACGAGGAGCCGGTAGCCGCCGTTCCCGTCCTCCCTGATCGTCCAGAGGGCGCTCACGAGGTCGTCGCCGCCCTCCAGCTCCCATTCCTGCTGGGTGCCCGGCGGGATGCCGAGACCGAGCTCGCAGCCCCCCGGGTCCCAGGTGCTCGACCAGAGGTCGAACGTGGCGAAGCTCCACCGCTTCACGTCCTTGCCGAGGACGTTGAGGACGATGCCGATCGCCTCCAGCTCCAGTCGCGCTTCGACGGCGAACATGCAGGCCGGGTTGGACTTGATGACGCTGCCGACCTCCTCCACGGTGGCGGCACCGTCGCCGTTGGGGTCCTGCACCTGCATCGCCAAGGTGGCGGTGAGGCCGCCCCAGAGGTCCACGCCGACGCCGGACACGTTCACGCCGAGGAACGGGTACAGGTACCCGCGCAGGAAGAGCTCGTCGCCGCGGGAGTCGAAGTAGAAGCCGTCGAGCAGGGAGCTGCCGCTGCCCACTCCCCGGCCCCGGAGGAAACGGCGCAGCCCGGAGCTGTCGTAGCCGAAGCGGAGGTCCCAGCCCCACAGGAGCCCGAAGTCGATGCCGGCCTCGGCCAGGACCGGCGGTGCGGGCCAGAGGGGCACGGCGGCGAGCAGGACTCGCTGCTGGAAGACGGGCAGCGTGGCGGCGGCGTGGTACTCGACGAGGGGGACGTCGGCGCCGAGGAGGAGCTGGAAGGCGTTCAGGGGGTCCTCGAGGAGGGGGAAGGCGAAGCCGTGCTCGGACTTCGCCGCCATCGTGAGGTCGAGTCCCGCCCCCACCCGCCCGAGGAGGTTCACCATCGTGTCCGGGGCGACGATCATCGCCTCGGCGAGACTTCGCCCCGCCGCCCCGCCGATCTCGGCGGGGGAGGCCTGCGCCCTGGACGCCGTGAGGCCGTCGACGTCGAAGGCGCCCACACCCTCGGTCCCCTCCCCCGTCGCCACGGCGCGGGCGACGGTGCCGGCGAACTCGACCCCTTCGAGGATCTGCCCCACGGCACCGAAGTCACAGGGGTTGCCGCCGCTCCAGATCGTGCAGGCGAGCTCGGCGACGTCGAGGACGTTCGTCTCACCCATGTCGAGCGCCTCGGTGAAGTCGCTCAACACCGGGATGCGTTCCGTGAGGAGCTCGGCCACCGGCGAGACGACGCCGAGGATCTTCTTCGCCGGGGCCAGGGCGGGCTTCAGGAAGCGCGTGAGGAACCGCCCCAGGTCGACCTGGACGCCCTCGAAGCGGAGGACGTCGTCGCCGCCCCAACCGGCCGGGACGTCGGACCACTGCATGAGCAGCGACCCGCGCAGGCCGGGGTAGTCGTCCCCTGTCGCCGAGGACCCCCCGGCCCGGAATGTGAGCCTGGTGCCGGCGTGCAGCGTCGCGGTCACTCCGGCACCCACGAAGCGGCCCACGACCTGGCCCAGGGAGGCCTCCCCGGCCCCCGGGCTGAGCGCGATGGCCGCCCGGGCCCCGTTCACGTCGGCGCCCCCGACGGAAACCGGCGCGCTGGTGAGCTCCACGGGGAGCACGCCCAGGGTGGCGCGGGCGAGCTTGTGGGGCAGCGCCGCGGAGGCGACGACCTCGATCAGCGGATCGGTGCCGTCGCCGGGGAGGAGGAAGAACCCTCGACCCCGCTCCACGCCCACGGTGAAGCGCAACGCCCAGGTGACCCCGTTGGCGACGGTCGCCTCGTCGCTCTCCAGCCTGATGCCGGGCAGGCCGAGGTCCGGCGGCACGGCCTTGCGCGCCGTGTCGCTCACGGTGACGGCGGCCTCCAGCCGGGTGACGTCGGCGGGGGGCGCCGCCGGAGCGCACGCGCTCGCCCCGCACACGACGGTGACGGACACCCCCACGCTCGTCGCGGCGCCCTCGCGCCCGCCGAGGAGGCCGTTCAGGGCGGTCTCGAAAGCCGAGTCGAGACTGCTCGCCAGGGCGCCGGCGGACCCCGCTGTGGCGGCCTCCACGGCGGCGTCCGCCAGCACCCCGAAGACACCGCCGCCGGCGTCGGGGGAGAGGCCGGCCAGGAGCGTCCAGAAGCCCTCCCCGATCGCGTCCCGCAGGAACGGGATCCGGCCCAGGCTGCCGAGGCCGAGGAGGGGCGCGTTCTTCGCCAGGGTGACGCCGAAGCCGGTGCCGCTGAGGTCCAAGCCGGTGGTGAGCTGGTTCGCGACGCTCGACGCCGAGAGGGCGCCGTTGGCGACGGCGTCGGCCTCCTCCGGCCCCAGGGTGTCCTGCACCCACTGCGCCCACTCCGCCGAGCCGTCGAAGAGGGACGGGTCGTCGGGCACCGCCCAGTCCAGGCTCGCCTCGAGGATCTCGTCCTTCACCACAGGCAGGTCGATGCAGCCGCTGTCGGACCCGGCGGCGCAGTTCGCCTGCGCCACGATCTCGTCGCCGAGGCGGCGGACGAACTCCGCCACGTCGACCGGCGCCGCCCCGGACTGCACCCCCGCCCCCGCCAGGAAGCCGAGGACGCCCGCCGTGCCCCCGCCGGGCGCGGGCGGCGGGGGCGGCGGAGCGAGGCCGAGTCTGACCTCGCCGCCGAGGCGGACGCTGCCCTCGCTCCCCGCCCCGGCGCTGGCGCCCCCGAGGGAGCCCACTGCCAGAGCGGCGGCGACGCGGTCGCCCGCCTCGTCGCCGTCGCGGAGACGGGTCCGGATCCGGAGCTCGCTGTCGTCGAGGAGCCGCAGAGCCGGCCCTCCGGCGGCGTCGAGGTCGATCACGAGGCCGAGGGACGCCACCGTGGCGTACTCGGCGGCGAAACCGGCCTCCGTGGTCGCGTTCTGGCTCGGGTCCGTGTCCCCCGGGAGGCGGACCGGCAGGGACACCTGCGTGGCCCTCGCCCCGGACACGAGGCGCCCGGCGTCACAGCCTGCCTCCCCGAGGTACCCCGGCGTACACGCCCCCACGTCCAGGTCCATGACGAGCTCGAGCGCCGGGTCGGCGTCCACGTTCTCGCTCCGCAGGCTCGCGCCCGGCCCGCCCCCCGCGGCGAAGTCCACGCCGAGAGCAAGCTCCATGCCTCCCACGAGATCGCTCAGGGTCTCCCCCTCCGGGTACGCCGGGTAGTCCGCCGCAACGGCGGCATCCGCGCCGGAAGCCAGCAGCGCCGTCACCCGGAACCCCGCGTCGGCGACGACGAAGTCGAACGTCGCCGTCGGAGCGGGACCCGCCGTCGCCAGTTCGTCCAGGGAGCCCACCGGCGTCCCACCTTCGACCTCCCATCGCACGGACGTGGGCGCCGCACTCGAGCGGGCCACGCAGTGCATGGCGTCGCCCGCGACGACAAGGGGGACCGGGTCCCCGGCGTCGAGGTCCCCGATCACGTCGCTGCGCCCGCAGGCCACGGTCCCGGGCGTCCGGCCGGGAGCCGTGGCCACCTCGCCCAGGCGGCGGGCTCGCCCCGTGACGCCCTCCCACAGCGAGCTCAGCTCCGTCGGGGTGGCGGGCACACGGAACTCCCGCACCTGCATGGTCGTGGGCCGCTCCCCTACGACGCCGAGGTCCTCGACGGTCACCGCCTCGTCGCTGAAGAGGCCGGGCAAGGCGGCGAGGAGCTCGCCGGGCTGGGCGGCGAGCTGCGCCGAGACGTCCCCGGCAGCCGTGAAGGGCGCCAGGGAGTCGTCGTAGGCGGCGTCGGTGTCGATCGTGCGCGTCGCGGTGTCCGCAGAGCAGGGGACACCGTTCCCGAGGGCGTCCGCCCAGACGACGTCGAAGTGGCCCTCGCCCAAGACGTCGCCCTGCACCGTCCCGGCAGCGTCGACGTGGACGGCGGCGTCGAGGGAGCACGTCGCGGCGATGCGTTCCCCGCCGAGGGCGCCCGCGAGGAGGTCGTCCACGAGGATCCCGTTCTCCAGTACCGCCGTACCGACGCCGACGCCGAGACGGCCTCCCGGGTCGCCCGGCACCGCAGGCGGCAACACGTCCACGGCGACCGCCTCGGCGGCGCCCGCACCCCGGTGCACGCCCACCGCCTCCCCGGCACCGCCGGGGACCCCGTCGCCCTGGATCTCGAGCATGCCCGCCCGGGCCCGGAAGCCGAACCCGGGCGCCGTGGCGTCGAGGTTCTCCACCCGGGTCTCGTGCGCAGCCGCGTCCGCGACCAGCGCCGCCCGCTCGGTCGCCGCCTCTGCCGGTGTCCCGTCCGGGCGGGCGATCGACCCCACGTCCGGCACCAACACGACGGCCGCGCCCACCCGCAGGGCCGTCTCACCCACGTCCACGCTCACGTCGCCGTCGTCGAAGGTGAGCCTGTCCAGGCCGGCGCCGGCCTGCACGCCCTCGTCGAAGGCGAGCTCGCCCGTGGCGGCCACCGGGTCCCGAGAGCTGTGGAAAGCGAAGGTCACTGCCTGGGTAGCAGCGTCGAAGGCCACCCCGAGGTCTTCCCGCGTGACGTCGAGGGCGTCGGTGATCATCCGGAGGCCGTCGCCCACCGTCCGCGGCCGGGGTATCGCCCCTGCCTCGGCCTCACCCAGCCGGGCCGTGACGGCCGGCGTGCCGGGGTTGTCAGAGGTGAGAAGGAAGGCGGCGTTCGCCGTCGGCGCCGCCTCCCCCCAGCCCAGCGTGCCCACCACCCCGCTCGTGAGGGTGGCGCCCTCCATCACCCACGCCACGTCCGCCGGGGCGACGTCGGAGCCCCCCGCGCTGCCCTGGCAGTAGAGCGTGTCGCCGGCGCCGAGCCCGGCCAGGCTCCCGGTGGGCGGCAGGGTGTCCCGGCTCCCACACGCCACGTTCATGCGGGTCTGGGCGCTCACCATCGCCTGCAACGGGGACGAGAGGTTCACGACGTCCGAGACCTTCGTCGCCGTGAGCGGCACCTGCACGTCGGCCGCCCCCTCGACGACACCGACGGCACCGGCGACGGACCACAGGATCCGCGTGAGCTCGTCCGCGCTCACGGAGCGGAAGGGTGCCAGCCCGCCGGCGTCCAGGACGGGAGCCGCCGCGCCGTCGCCGAGGTCCGTGTCCGTGAGAGCGAGAGAGCCGTGCAGCGTGGGGAAGTCCGCCGAGACCAGGTCGAGGGCGACTTCGACGTCTGTCCCGGGGCCGTCCAGGGCCGTCGCGCCGGCATCGCGCAGGCTCTCCAGGCCGGCGAGAGAGAGGGTCTGGCCGACTGCCGGCGCAAGCCGAGCGTCCAGAGCGACCGTCCCGTCCACGATCACGTCGGCGACGCCCAGCGTCCCGGCGAAGGGGTCGAGGTCGACGCCCCCCGGGACAGTGGCGACGGCGAGCTCGCCCAGCGGGGAGCCGCTCACCTCCACGGCCGAGCCCAGGTCCGGGACCGACGGGTCGAAGCGGACGTCGACGCGGGACCGGTGGGAGAGGAGGAGCGGGACGTTGCCGCCCCTCAGGTCGACGTCCCCGCCGGCATGGGCGACGGCGGCCGCCCCCGGGCCCCTCACGACGACCTCGACGGCCACGCCGGTGCCGGTGTCGAGGGCCACGGGCGCGTCGGCGTCCCCGGGCGCGGGCCCGCTCACGGCCACCTCGACGGCACCGGTCTGGTCGGCGGCATCGAGCGCGCCGAGCAGCTCCGCCGTCGTGACGCCGTCACCGAGGACCTCCTCCACGACGAGAGCAGCCACGGCGTCGGCCACAGCGGCGTACGCCCCCCGGAGGTCGAGGCTCGCCCCCGGGTCCGAGTCGAAGGCGAGGGCGGGCAGGGCCGTCGCCGCCGCTGCGGAGGCCGCCATCTCGCCGGCGGCGCGGAAGTAGCGGGCGAGGCCGAGGACGAGGCGCTCCGTCTCCACCGCCTCGCCCAGCGCGCTCCGCCAGCCCGCTGTGGCGGCGAGGTACCAGCCCTCCGGCGTGGCAAGGTCGTCCACGGCGGCTTCGACGTCCTCGGCCCGGAAGTCGATCCCGGCCGCCTCCTCGCCCGCCACGTACAGCGGCAGCCGGAGGCACGTCTCCCCGGTGAGGGCGGCGGGGCCGCCGGGCACCAGCCCGGCGCCGCAGTCGCTGCTGCCGGCGTCCGCCGCCGCCCCTGTAAGCGTGTAGCGGAACTCCCACGGGTCCACGAGGACCGGGGCCCCGGAAGCAAGGCCGCTGCGGGCACCGGCGTCGAAGTGCACGACACCCGGGTCGCCGGCAGCGCCGATGGCCACATCCACGGCGTCGGTCACGCCCAGGGCCGTCACGCGGGCTGCCACCCCGGCGAACTCCTCGTGGACCCGGGTGCGTCCCTCCAGATCGCTGTCTCCGGTCACGAACAGGGTCGTGCTCCACGGTCCGGAGAGGCTGGCGCCGTAGGTGAAGCGCAGGCGTGCCGCCATGTCGACGTCGAGCGTGCCATCGCCCGCGCCAGGGGCGAAGCCGGGCACGGACCCGTCCCGCGCGAGGACATCGAGGCCGAGTGCCACCGCACCGGGCAGGACGGCCCCGGTGCAGAGCGCCGGATCGGTGAGGACCGTCGCGGGCGTACACACCCCGACGTCGAGGCGGATTCCCAGCTCGGGCGTGGCATCACCGTCGACGTCCTCCACGGTCACGGACACGGCGTCGTCGCCCAGGAGGGCCTCGAGACCGGCCACGACCCCCTGGAGGCTGTCGGGGTCGCGGCCGCGCAGGGATGCGCCGGCGTCCTCCTCGTCGTTCAGCCTGCCGACCACGGACACGTCGAAGGCAACGGCCTCCACGCTGACACGCACGACCCCGAGCGGGACGGGTCCCGCCGTGGAGACGTCCGTGGCGCCTTCGAGCACCGTGGCCCCGGTGGCTGTCCAGTTCACCGCAGCGGCGAAGCTCGACGTGTAGGCACGGCAGAAGACCTCGTCGCCGGGCACCGCCCAGGGCACGCCGCTCTCCCCCGCTTCCGGTATGCCGTCGTCGAGGTCGCAGTGGACGCTGCCCCACCCGGAATCCTCGCCCGTCCCGTCGGCGCCAGGGTCCTGCGGGCGCAGCGACAGGAGGCGGTCCCGGATCCCGACCGCCAGCAGTTGCGGGTCGCCACCCGCCCCCCTGAGCACCGGGCTCCCGCCGAGTCCACCATGGAGGCCGGTCTGGGCGTCCACGAGGGCACTCGCCGTGTCCCCCGGGAGGGACGCGAGCTCCCCCGTGATCCAGTCCAGACCACGAAACCTGCCCAGGCCGTCCTCGAATGCGGCGTCGGGCGTGACCGTGAGGGTCATCCGAGAGGGACCGCAGACTTTGTAGGACGACTGGGGGAAGACCTCCGCGGATGCGATCTCCAGGCCGCCGCTCAGAGAGGCCGTCCCGGAACCGTCGAGGTCGCTCGTGACGTCCAGGTGTCCTCCCAGCGCGGCGTGACACACGCTCTCCCAGGCGCCCCTCCCCACGCTCCCGTACGGGAGAACGCCCGCCACGGTTCCCCGGCCCGCCACGTCGAGGTAGCCGGAAGTGGGCACACCGACGCGCACGAAGGGGTCCGAGCCCCCGCTGGTGATGGCGAGGGCGCCCCCGCCGGATCCCGAAGCGGCCTCGACCTCCAGAGGACCGAGACGGCCCTGGAAGGAGACGCCCCCGGCGACCGCCCCTGCGGACTGCACGACGGCCTCGGAGGTGCCGCCGACGACGAAAGCGCGGTCCCGGGTGGTCTGTGCGGGGTTCCCCCACGTGTCCGTTATCCCGGACAGGTTCGGCGTGAGCAGGACGCCGAGGCCCGCCACGAGCGTGCGGGGCCCGACACTCGCTGGGACCGTACCCGCGGCGCTCTGGCGGAGGACGCCGATACCGGCGGCGTCCACGAGACCGTCGCCGGCGTCCTCCGGCGCACCGAAGTCCATGACCCCGGTGCCCACGCTACCGCCGTCCGCTGCCGTCACCGTCAGGGTGAGGGCGCTCGTGACCGGGTCGTAAGTGAGGCCGAGGTCCCCCACGCCCGCACCGACGCCGTCGGCGAGGAGCGCGGCGGCGTCCTGCAGCGTCACCGGAACAGGCCGTGCCCTGGTGACGCCCGCCGGCTCCGTGTAGCGCAGCGAGATCCCGGGCTGACCTCCCGCCGTGACCATGAACACGGCCCGGACCCCGGCTCGCGCGGAGTCCGTCCCGATCGTCTCGGTCCCGGCGGAGACGGCGACGGCGCCGCTCGCCTCCCAGGCGGGCTGCGGGTCGTCGAGACCGTCCGGGACACTCCCCTGGCAGTACAGGAGCCCGCCCGCAGGGACGTTGGCGACGGCCCCCCCGGGAGTCGCCCCGTCGACCGGCCCGCAACGGACCCGCCCGCTCTCGGCGGCGGTCACCGCGTCATCGAGCGCCGACACGCCGGCGGGCCGGCCCACGGCCACGTCGGTGAAGGGCACCTCCAGGCCGGCGGCGGCGTCGGCCAGCGCCACCGCGACGTCGCGCTGGGCCTGCACCACCTCCAGGAGGTCCGCCTCGGAGAGGGACACGAAGTCGCCCAGCCCTCCGGCCTCCAGAGTCGGAGCGCTCTCCCCGTCCGCCAGGGAGTCGTCGGTCCAGGAGAACGCCGCCGGGGCGGCGCCAGGCGCCAGGTCCGTCTCCAGGGCGAGCGAGACCGCGACGTCGTCCACCCCCGGAGCGTCGAGGACCGTGACGTCAGGCGGCGGCGAGTCGAGGCCGGCGAGGTCGTCGAGGCGCAGCGTCCCGTCGCCGTCGACGTCCCCCAAGGCGCCCTCCATGTGTTGGTGCACTTCGGCTGTACCCGTCGCCGTCGCCGCCGTCACCCCGTAGCGCACCGGTGCCGGCCCCACCGGGACTGCCACGGGGGTGTCCACCCGGAGCGAGAAGCCCGGCGGTTCCGTGAAAACGGTCGCATCCCCGGAATCCGGCGAGGACATGTCGAACGACAGGCGCAGAGGCAGGTCGAAGGCAGCGTCCGCCGGATACGAGAGCCCGCGCAGGTCAAAGGTGTCCCCGGCCTCACCCAGCGGCACGGCCACCGCCCTCGTGAGACGGACGTCCGCGGCGACGTTCACGACGTCCGGGTTCCCGCCGTCCGTCTCCACCACGACGGGGTCCCCGTCGCCCGGCAGCGGGCCGCTCACCGAGACCGTGACGTCGCCCACGTCTCCGTCGAGACCGTCCAGCAGGGACGCCACCGTTGAGAGGTCCGCGGGCAGGCCCGTCTGTACCCGGAGGGCGAGCGCGTCGAGCACGGCCCCGAAGGGCAGCATCGCCGCGTCGCCCACGGCAAGGCCGCCGAGAGCCCCACGGCCCGTCGTCACCGCAGGTTGCGCGGCGGCAGCGCCGAAGCCCCGCAGCGCCTGGGCCACGTTCACGCTGAGGCGCAGCGCCGCCCCCAGGGGCTCGTCCGCCCGCGAACCGCCGCCCGGCCCGGACAGGCCCCCGCCGGCGAACGCAAGCGTGCCGGCGAGAGCGAGACCGGCCGACCAGCGGGCCGCGCGCCGCGCAGGGGTCCGTCTACACGAGGTCATCGACCCTCCAGGTCAGGGGCCGCACGAAGAGCTTCCCGCCGTGGAGACCGATGGCGGGCAGGGTCGCCCCGACCGCGTCGGAGGAGAGGCGCTCGATCGCTGTCGTTATCACCGGCACCAGGAACTGTCCGTTCGCCCCCCAGTCCCGGATCCGCACGACGCCCAGGTAGAAGAACCAGAACCGCCGCACGTCGACGTATACGTCGGCCGCCCCCCCGGTCGCCCCGGGCACCGTGGCGTAGCCCTGCACGGACGTCACCGTCTCGCCCGAATGGGGCGACAGGGTGAAGCCGAGCGCTGTGACGTCCCCACCCATCTCGTAGCGTCCCGCAGGCGTGTCGATCGTGGCCTGGAAGCGGTCCGCACCCATTGGGATCCCAGCGAAGTCCAACGGCACCCGCAACACCTGGCGGTCCCCCCGGGTCCCCAAGGGCCGGCCGAAGTCGGCCAGGTTCCCTGCCGCCGTCACGAAGGCCACATGCAGGCGGCCCGCCCCCGTCGCCGCCGCCGGCGCCCAGGACGCCCCCGCCCCCGCCGCCCCGCCCCCGGTGGCGCTCACCATCCTGGTCTCGGACCCGGAACGGTCCCGCACGAACACGTCCGCCGCCCCGTTGCCGTCCCCGGAGGCGAGATTGGCCGCCTCGCTCTCGAAGACCACGAAACGGCCGTCCCCCGTTACCGCCGGCGCCCCGCTCGCCGCGTCGCCCTCACCCCCGCCCGCCCCCACCGACACCCGCTCGGTCACCCCCGCCGCGCGGTCCCGCATGAAGACGTCGGCCACCCGGTTGGCGTCACCCGCCACGAGGTTGCCCGCCCCGCTCTCGAAAGCGACCACAGCGCCGTCACGGCCCAGACTCGCGGCGCCGCTGGGCCCGTCGGGGTCGCCGCCACCATCGGCCAGCGACACCCGCTCGGGCGTCCCGCCCGCCATCGCCCGCACGTACACGTCCGCCAGGCCGTTGGTGTCGCCCGCCCCGAGCGGCGCCTCCGACGTGAAGGCCACCACGGCCCCGTCCCCGCTCAACGCTGCGTCCCAGGACGCCGAGCCGCCGTCGCTCACCCGCACCGTGGTGCCCGCTGCCACGTCGCGCACGAACACGTCGGAGACCTCGTTGGCGTCGCCCGCGACAAGGTCGGGCGCCACCGAGGAGAACGCCACGAGCCCGCCGTCGGAGCTGATCGCAGCGCCGCTGCTCGCCCCTGACGCCTCGTCCTCCCCCGAAGTCACGCTCACGCGCTTCGTCTCCCCGGACGTCCGGTCGTGCAGGAACACGTCGCGCACCCCGTTGGTGTCGTCTCCGACGAGGTTCGCGGCGTCGGACTCGAAGACCACGAGACGGCCGTCGCCGCTCATGGCGGGCGCTCCGCTCGCCCCGTCGGCCTCCCCCCCGCCGCTCGCCACCGACACCCGCGTCAACACCCCGGCCCCGTCACGCACGAAGACGTCGGCCGCCCCGTTGGCGTCGCCCGTCGCGAGGTCCTCCGCCACGGACTCGAAGGCAACGATCGATCCGTCCCGGGACGACACCGCCGGCGACCCACTGCTGCCCGCACCCGCCGTCCCGGACGCAGACGAGCGGGACACGACCACCGCCTCGGGCGTGGTCTGTGCCCGCACCGGAGTGGTGAGGGCCAGGAGGATCCCTGCGACGATCGCTGCCGAGACGCGGCCACGCCGCCTTTGGAGGCTCGCCCCTCGCGCTCCCATCGCCCCGGAACCCCTTTCGCCCGCCGGCACCAGCACCGGCCTCCCCGCCGGACCACAGACTGCCCCACATCGACCTCGTCGTCAACCGGCGCCCCAGCCCCCCGCCTTGCGCTCCAGGACCTCGGCCCACACCTCGTCCACGCGTGCCTCGAGCTCCTCGATGGTCCCGTTGTTCCAGACGACCAGGTCGGCGGCGGCGAGCTTGTCGGCCAGCGGGGCCTGCGAGGCGATGCGCGCCTCGGCCTCGGCCCGGCTGAGGGCCCGGTCCCGCATCATCCGCTCGACTTGGACGTCGAGGTCCGCGGCCACGACGATCAACATCGCCAGGCCGCCCCGGGCGGTCTCCACAAGCAGGGCGGCGTCGAGGATCACGACGCGGTCGGTGCCCGCCAGCGCCGTCATACGCTCCCCGATCACGCGGCCGATCTCGGGGTGCGTGATCGCCCTGAGGTCGGCGTTCGCCTCCGGATCCGAGAACGCGATCGCGCCCAGGCGCTCGCGGTCGAGGCTCCCGTCCGAACGCAGGACACCGTTGCCGAAGCGCTCCACTATCGCCGCCAGGGCGGGGGCGCCCGGCTCCACGACCTCCCGGGCGATCACGTCCGCGTCGACCACGGCGGCGCCGTGACAGCCCAACAGGCGAGACACCGTGCTCTTGCCCGAAGCGATCCCCCCTGTGAGACCGACGAGAAACACGACCAACTGTCTCCTGAACCCTGGGCATCCGTCGACCGATCACTATGGCAGACGATGACGACGACGAGCACACCGACCACCGATTCCGGTGCGCACCGGGCCCCCGGTCGCAGCCCCACCCGGCGTCCTCTCCCCCGCATCGCGGTCGTCTTCCGCTGGGGTTCCATGGCGCTCGCCACGGCGCTCGCCCTCACAGACCGGGGCCTCGAACCGGAGACGTCGCTGCGGGCCGCGGCCGCCGCCATCCTGCTCATCGGTGCGCACAGCCTTCTGCAGCGCTGGGCCTTCCGCTACCGGGCCACGACCGAGATCGTCATCCTCGTGGAGCTCACCGGCGTCGCCGTTCTCGTGGGTGTGACCGGGGTGTGGGAAAGCCCCTTCCTCCTCTTCGCCTTCGCCCCGGTGCTCGACGCCGGCTTCCTCTCCGGGCTCCGCGCTGCGATCGCCGTGGCGATCCTGGCCACGCTGTCCCCGGCTCTCGTGAGCCTCGTGGGCCCCGGGACACACCCCGCCCCGACCGACACCTTCCGAGCCGCCGCCCCGTGGGGCTTCGGCTACCTCCTCTGCGCCTGCCTCGCCGCGTACGGCCGCCAGCAGACCCGAGCCCTCGCCGCGTCCGCGCGGCGCCTGGTCGACGAGCGCATGGAGTCCGAGCAGCGACTCACGTCGATGGAGGACGCCAACGCCCTGCTCGTGGCACTGCACCGCGTCGCGCAGTCACTCCCCGCCACCCTCGACCTCGACGGACTCGTGCAGACGACCCTGCAGCGCCTCCAGGACCTGGTCCCGTCCCGCGCGGCCGCCGTGCTTCTCAAGGAGGGCGGCGCGGTGCGGGTCCTGGGCGCCCGCGGCATGGCCCCCGAGCTCACCCCGATCCCCGTCGACACCGCCCCCGCCACCCTCCGCGTGGCCCTGGAACGTCCCGTGGCGGCCGCGGTCACAGCCGGCTCCGGCCTCGACCCGGCCACGCGGGAGATCCTCTACGCCCCCCTTCTCCACGACGGGGAACCCACCGGCCTCCTCGCCGTCGAGGACCCCGACGTCCCCTCCCCCGCCCCCGAGGACGTCCGGCTCCTGGAGAGCTTCGCCCGCTCCGTGGCCGTCGCTCTCGACAACGCCCTCATGTTCAGCCGTCTCCGTCTCCTCGCCGCCTCCGAGGAACGCACCCGCATAGCCCGCGAGGTGCACGACCGCACCGCTCAGCAACTCGTCTTCCTCGGCTTCGAGCTCGACCGCCTCAGCGGCACCGCGCAGAAGACAGGTGCCGACTTCGCCCCCGACATCGAGGACCTCGCCGTGCACGTACGCTCCACCATCGAGGATCTCAGGGAGTCGATCGGCCTCCTGCGCGTCGACGTGAACGACCACAAGGGCCTCACCACCCTCCTCCGCCAGCACGTCGCCGACGTCTCGGCCCGCACCGGTCTCGCCGTGGACCTCGAGCTCCCGGCGGAAGGCATCGAGCTCCCCCGCATCCAGGAGCGTGAGCTGTGGAGGATCTGCCAGGAGTCGATCCACAACGTCGTGAAGCACGCCGGCGCCACGAGTCTGCTTGTTCGCTATCAAGTCGATCACGAACGCGCCGAAGTAGTGGTTGAGGACAACGGCTGCGGATTCGACCCCCGAATTCGCAAGCCGGGGCACTTCGGACTCGCCGGTATGCGCGAGCGTGCCACCGCCATAGGCGCGGAGCTGGACCTGCAGCCCGTCCCCGGCGGGGGCACCGCCGTTCGTGTCACGCTACGGAGGGACACATGATTCGGGTCCTGGTCGTCGACGACCACACGTTGGTGAGAGAAGGCATCAGGCGCGGCCTGTCCGGCGAGAACGACATCGAGGTCGTGGGCGAGGCCGGCAACGGGGAGGAGGCGGTCTCCGCCGTGGACGAGTTCGGCCCGGACGTCGTTCTCATGGACGTCTCCATGCCCGTGTGCGACGGCGTCGAGGCCACGCGGCGCCTGCACCGCAGCCACCCCGAATTGCCCGTGGTCATGCTCACCATGCACGGGGACGCTCCCACCCTCACCCATGCCATCCGGGCAGGGGCCTCCGGGTACCTCCTCAAGGACGCCCGCATCCACGAGGTCGCCGACGCCATCCGGGCGGCGTCGCGGGGCGAGACCGCCCTCACCCCGGACCTGGCCACGTCGATGCTCACGGAGTTCCGCCGCCTCGCCGGCGGCGAGAGCAAGCCGGCGGGGCCCAGCCTCACCCAACGGGAGGAGGAGGTCCTCCAGCTCGTCGCCGACGGCCTCTCCACCACGGAGGTGGGCGAGCGGCTCTACATCTCCACGAAGACCGTGAAGAACCACCTGGCGAACATCTACGAGAAGCTCGACGCCAGCGACCGCACCCAGGCCGTCGTGCAGGCCGTGAAGCTGGGCATCATCCGCATCAACTGATTCCTTCGAGGAGGGAGCAAGCTCCCCCGCGCTAACCCCCCTCCTCGCCCGTGTGCCGCCTCCGGTGGGTCCGGGGGGGGGTCGGTACCACGCCCCCCCCTCGACACCCCCCCCCCCCGCCCGGGGGCCGCCGCGGGGGGGGCCGGGGGCGGCACAGCCGCCCCTCACGCCACCAACCGCCGCCCGAGACGGCACGGGCTGGCGCGGGTGGGATTCCGGACGCCGGTGTCCTACATCTGCACCCACCTCCCTCGTCTCCACCCACTCCTCGCTGCGCCCGTCCTGACGGTGACGAGCACGTCAGCGTATGCTCTTCGGGAACCCGGAGAGTGAGGCTGGTAGATGCGCCTGGGGAGGTCGTTGCGCTGCGTCGTGATTGTCGGTGTCGTCGCGCTCGCCGGCGCCCTTCTCGCCGCCCCCTCGCCGGCACGTGCCGTCGGGCACTTGGACCCGCCCCCCGGGGCGGAGAACTGCACGGTCGACACTTCTGTGGTGCCCATCTCGGAGGGCGTCTGGCTCGAGACGGTGATCGACAGTTGCGTCTGGTTCGAGCGGGTGGGGCCCCAGGGCGGCTGGAACAAGTGGTGGTCCCACAACTACCAGAACCAGCTCTACGCGGACGGCACCCGCGTCGTGTGGATGGACACCGGGCCCATCGGCGGACAGACGTGGTGGAACGACCCGGACTTCGTGCCGCCGCCGGAACCGGACTACTGCGCGCTGGGCCTCCCGCCGCCTTTCGACGTGATCTGTTGCGAGGGGCCCTACGCCACACCCGACGCTCCGATGTGCCAGGACCCGGAGGGAGCCCCCAAGCCCGGCTACGTCATCGGCGGGGGCCTCGGGGGTGGGGCACGGATCGCGCAGGAGCACCCGGGGCCGGGCCCGGAGCGCAACGGGCGCTTCCACGTCGTGGCCACGCAGAGCGCCCCGGGAGCGGTCCCGTACGGGGTCGCCGTCTACGAGCTCACGACGCACAAGCGCCGCTGGACCGTGGCGGCCGACGAGTTCACGACGATGTCGAGCCTGCCCGGCCAGGGCGACCCTGGTGGCGGTGGCGACCCGGGGGGCGGCGCGGGCGGCGCCAGTATCGCCGCCATGACCCAGGAGCCCCTCGTCGCCCACCTCGAGGGACCCTGCGAGGTGCGCTCCGCTCCCCTCGGTCTCGGCATCCTCGACACCCGCACACACGACCGACGGGACGCGAACTGCGAATGGACGTTCCGGGGCGGCGCGCCCGCGACGTTCTCACTGTCCGTGTACCGCCCCGACGGCTGGGGGCTCCTGGTAGTTCCGGAGTCCCCGGTCCTCGACCGCCCCGGCACCAGCCTGCTGCTGGGCTCAGGCCGCCAGGACCCGCTGGGCGACAGCATCTCCCTCGCCGTGTGGAGAGGACTCCACGTCTCTGTCCGCGGCGGCCTCGACCGCCAGCGTGAACTCCTCGCCTCGGTCATGCAGAAGATGCAGTGCGCCGTCCTCTCCTCCATGGGCTGGGCGTCGAGCTGCCCCGGGGGGGCCACCGACGTCGACCCGGCGACGCAACGCCTCGTGGGGCGCATCATCCGGGCTGCCGCCCTCACCGTCACCGGCAGCGTCGAGGCCGCGTCCGCACGCGCCCTCGGCGGGTTCCTGGGCGGCATCCGTGCGTACCTGGGTGACGCCGTGCCCGGCCTGGGACCGGCCTTCGCGCAAGCCTTCCGTTCCGGCGTCGAGGATCCCGCCATGGGCGTGGTGCGCGAGGCGTTCGCAGCGCTGCGCGCCCGGGTCTCCGCCCTGCCCGATAACACCACGGTGCCCGAGCTCCTCGCCGCCGTGGACGCCGGCTTCGACGAGGCCCTCGCTGCGGTCTCCACGGGGATCGCGGGGGCTTTCACCGCCGCCGGTGACAGTCTCGAAGCCGCAGCCGGCCCCCTCGGTTTCCTCCTCGGCCTCGCCCTGGACACTGTGGAGTCGTCCCTGTCCGGCTTCCTCGCCACCCACCTCGAGGGGCTCCTGATGCGGGCCTTCGAGCCCGACGCCCCCACCGACGAGGCCTGCCTTCTCGCCGGCTTGGTCTGCTTCGACGTCTCCACGCGGACGTTCGGGGACGTGCTGGCCGAGACGAACGCCGCCCTCGGCGACCTCCTCGGCGTCGACGTCGCCACGGGCGGCTTCGCGCAGGGCGACAACCTCGTCCAGGCCATCTACGCGGTATTCGGTTCCCTGCAGAACGGGGTTACGACCCTGCAGTCGACCCTCCTCGGGCCCGACGACCCTGGGGCGCCCGGCGGCGTCCTCGGCCGATTCGTCCAGTCGCTGGGCCGCGCGATCGGCGGCACCGTCGAAGGGATCGCCTCCGGCACCCACGACCCCCTCCAGGGCGCCACCAGGGGCGTCGTGCGGAGCATCGCCAACACCTTCCTCGACGCCAACCCGCAGGCCCCGCTCCTCGTCGTCCTCGCCGTCCCGGAGTACTTCCGCACGGCCCTGTGGATCCGTGAGGTCGACGTCGTGTCCGCGCCCGGCTTCGCCCCCGCTCCCGTCGGGAACTGGGGCGACGTCGCCGGCGTGGGCACGGTGACGAAGACGTACCCCACCACCGTCCCCGGAGCGGACGCCGGCCGGTTCGCCGTCGACATCCGCCGCAGCGCTGCCGGGGAGCTCCTCGCCGGCACGGCTTCGTACACCTACGGCCGCGACGCCAACGTCTGGAGCGTCACCACGGAGCACTTCAGCACCCTCACCTTCTCGGACGGCAACCACATGATCGAGCAGATGGACGAGCGCGGCGGGGTCGTGGCGGGCACCGGCCTCTGCACGATCGACCAGGCGATCGCCGGCGGGCCCCACGTGGTGCGCACTCCCGATGCCGCCACCTGCCACTGGACGTTCCTGGACAACACCGACGGCCACGGCGACCGCGTCGGCCTCGACATCGACCCTCCCCCCGGTTGGGACGACCCGGTGTGGGACATGCCCCTCCCGAACCCCGACCTCGACCTGGGTGTGGACCAGATGGGCGAGCTCACGGGCGGGGGTGTGGCGGCCAGAGGAGGTTTCGAGGTGGGCGCCGGACGGGCCGTGTCCCATCCGGTCCGCGACCTCCTCGGCGCCGAGGGGCTGATCCGCACCGGCGGCCTCCGGCCCGGCTTCCTGATCGGGAGCCGCCTCGCGGCCACGGTGGCGGGCTGGGACACGGTCGCGTCACGCCACGAGCCCATGGCATTCTCCCCCGCCGGCAAGGATCTCGTCAGCGCCAACCTCTCGACCGAGTCGCCCCAGGCGTCCTCGGCCGCCTACCGCTGGAAGGAGGGCGGCCAAGTCCACGAGGTGCGCACAGTCGCCGTCAGCACCGTGACAGCGGGCCACGTCGACGGCCCCTCCGTGAGCGCCTCGGGGACCTGCTCCGCCCCGGCGACGGCGACCTTCGCATGCACGTGGACGTTCTCCCGGCTGGCGGACGGCCGTACGGCCGTACGAGTGGACGGCGCCGGCATCGACACCGTGACGTCGGGACGCGGACTCCTCGTCACCGTCCGCTCGGGGAGCTGAGCCGCCCGGTCCGGACTCCGCGACTCGCTACGAGCCCTCGGACTCGACCTGGCCGATCCCCTTCTCCTTGATGTCGGCAAGGATGTCGTCGAGGGACTCGTCGTCGGCCGCCGGGGACCCGGCCTCGGGTTCCGCTGCCTCCACGACGACAGCGGC
>CAYJLW010000050.1:21537-30138 GCA_964370965.1 uncultured Acidimicrobiia bacterium
CGTCGGCCGCCGGGGACCCGGCCTCGGGTTCCGCTGCCTCCACGACGACAGCGGCCTCGGCCTCGGCGGGCACAGCGGCCTCGGCCTCCACCTCGGCCTCCACAGGGACGGCCTCGGCCTCCACGAGGGCGTCGCGCAGTTCGCCCAGGGCCTCGGAGTGCTCCTCGCCGATGGAGTAGCCCGACGGCCGCGGGGGCCGCTCCTCCTTGCGTTCCCGCTCGCGGTCGTACGGGGACGACTTGTAGATGCTCGGGTCGAAACCGCCCGAAGTGGTGCCGCCCGCCTGTTTGATCGAGAGGCTGATGCGGCGCCGGGCGAGATCGACGTCGATGACCTTCACCTGCACGGACTCGCCCACCATCACGACCTGGTCAGGCATCTCGACGTGATGCTCGGCCATCTCCGAGATGTGAACGAGACCCTCGATCCCCTCGGCCACGGACACGAACGCCCCGAAAGGCACGAGCTTGGTGACCTTGCCGCTGACGACGTCGCCGGCGGAGTGCTCGCGGGCGAACACCTCCCAGGGGTCTTCCTGGCAGGCCTTCAGCGAGAGGCTGATCCGCTCGCGCTCCATGTCCACGTCGAGGACCTGCACCTTGACCTCGTCGCCCACCTGCACGACGGACCCGGGGTGGTCGACGTGCTTCCAGGAGAGCTCGGAGACGTGCACGAGGCCGTCCATGCCGCCGAGATCGACGAAGGCGCCGAAGTTCACGACGCTGGACACGACGCCCTCGCGCACCTCACCGGGCGCCAGCGCCGTGAGGAAGGCGTGGCGCTGCTCGGCCTGCGTCTCCTCGAGCCAGGCCCGCCGCGACAGGACGACGTTGTTGCGGTTCTTGTCGAGCTCGATGATCTTGCACTCGAGGTCCTTGCCCACGTAGGGCTGCAGATCACGCACACGGCGCAACTCGACGAGAGAGGCGGGCAGGAACCCGCGGAGACCGATGTCGAGGATGAGCCCGCCCTTGACGACCTCGATGACGGGGCCGGTGACGACACCGCCTTCTTCCTTGACGGTCTCGATCTTGCCCCACGCCCGCTCGTACTGGGCGCGCTTCTTGGAGAGCTTCAGGCGGCCGTCCTTGTCCTCTTTCTCGAGGACGAGGGCTTCGATCTCTTCGTCGAGCGACACGACCTCGCCGGGGTCGACGTCGTTGCGGATCGAGAGCTCCTTGGCGGGGATGACGCCTTCGGACTTGTAGCCGATGTCGAGGAGGACTTCGTCCTTGTCGATCCGCACGACCTTGCCGCTGACTATGTCACCGTCGTCGAAGGGGACGATGGACGCTTCGATGGCTGCGGCGAGGTCGTCGGGTGCGATGTCGTAATCGACGATCTGCCGAGGCTGAAAGCCTTGTGTGAGTGTGCCGCCACCGGGCACGTTGTCGTCTGCCATGTGTTGGTTGTCGTTCCTTCCCTGCGGTTCCGGCCGGGAGGCCGCCCGTGAAGGCTAGCAGCGGCCACCCGGAGCGCCGGAGGCCGCTCCCGCCGAGGGGAGGCCCTCCGGGCCGGACGCCCGCGGACGCCTTACAGTTCTCGAACACATTCCTCATCCGCTGCCTACCGAGTGTCGAGACAATGTATGGGGGCGACGGAGCGAAGGTGAGCACCGGGACATGAGCACGAGAGGCACGATCCTCGTCTGCGAGGACGAGGACAACATCGCCGACCTCATCGGTATGTACCTCCGGGAGGAGGGCTTCCGGGTGGTGCGCACCGCCACCGGCGAGGACGCCCTCGTCGAGGTGGACCGGGCGTCCCCCCGCCTCGCCGTGGTCGACATCAACCTCCCCGGCATCGACGGCTTCGAGGTCTGCCGGGAGCTCAGGCGCCGAAACCAGGGCCTGCCGCTGCTGTTCCTCACCGCCCGCGACGGCGAGGTCGACAAGGTTCTCGGTCTCGAGCTCGGCGCCGACGACTACCTCACGAAGCCCTTCTCCCCCCGCGAGCTCGTGGCGCGCATCAAGGCGGTGCTGCGCCGCAGCGAGACGATGGCGACGCCGGACACCATCGAGGTGGGCGCCACCGTCGTCGACTCGGGCCGGCGCGAGGTCCGCTCGGTGGACGGCGGCGACGCCATCCTCCTCACGGCCAAGGAGTTCGACCTCCTCTGGTTCCTCGCCGAGCACAAGGGCCTCGTCATGAGCCGCGACCAGATCCTGCGCAACGTCTGGGGATACGAATGGGTGGGTGAGACCCGCACGGTCGACGTCCACATCCGCCAGGTCCGCAAGAAGCTCGACGTCCTCGTGGAGATCCGCACGGTCTGGGGCGTCGGGTACCAGCTCGTAGAGCCGCGATGAGCCTCCGGGCGAAGCTGCTGGGAGCCCTCGTCGGGGTCACGACAGCCGCGCTCGTGCTCAGCGGCGCCGTCACGTTCGGCCTCGTGCGCCGCTCCGCCAGTGACGCCACGATCGCCGAGCTCCGCCGCCAGGCGGACGCCATCGCCACCGGCATCCCGGAGCTCGTGGGTGTCGCCCGCCAGATCCGCCGGCGACCCGCCGCCAACCAGGAGCGCGGCGCCCAGACGGCCAGCCTCCCGCCGCGCCGGCGCCGGGGGACGAACGCCCCTCCCGGGACCGGCGCCGACGCGGCCACCACGTCCCTTCCGACCGACACCTCCACACCGGCCCCGGAAGCGCTCCCCGCCGAGGCGCAGGACCGTGTCGGGCGTGTCGTGCAGATGCTCATCCGCAGCCTCATCGACCTCGAGGAAGCGGGCTTCTACGAGCTCTCGGCAGCGGGCGAGGTGGGCGCTCCCGTGTTCCCTCGCCTCCCCGCTCCGGCGGAGGTCACGCCCGACATGCTCGACGGGGAGCGTCTCCTCGCCGGTGACGTGCAGACCGGCACCGTGAACCCGGATGGGCGGCGCTACGCCTGGGTGGCCCGTTCCCTCGAGCTGGTGGACACGAAGGCGGCTCTCGTCCTCGTGGCCCCGGTGGACACCTCCAACCTGCCGGGGGGACGCGCCCTGGTCGTCGCCGGCGTCGTCGCTCTCGTGGCCGCCGCGGGGGTCTCCCTCCTGCTCGCCCGTCGCCTCACCCGCCCGGTGCGCGAGCTGCAGTCGGCGGCGACCGGCCTGCAGGCGGGCGACTACAGCCGCCGCGTGCCCGTGGAGTCCGAGGACGAGATCGGCGCCCTCGGGGGCGCGTTCAACGAGATGGCGGCGGAGCTGGAGCGTTCCCGGCGGGCGGAGCGCGACTTCCTCATGTCCGTGAGCCACGACCTCCGCACGCCCCTCACCTCGATCAAGGGCTACGCGGAGGCGATCGCCGACGGCGCCGCCCACAACGGCGACGCCGTCCGGGCCGCAGACGTGATCGGGACGGAAGCGGGCCGCCTCGAGCGTCTCGTGCGCGACCTGCTCGACCTCGCCCGCCTCGACGCCCGCGAGTTCAAGCTCCACTTGGAGGAGGTGGACCTCGACGCCGAGCTCGCAGACCTCGCCGACGCCTTCGCCGTCCGCGCCCAGGAGGCCGGAATCGACTTCCGTGTGGACCGGGGCCTTCTCCCCGCCGCCGCCACCGACCCCGACCGTGTGGCCCAGGTCGTGTCCAACCTCCTGGAGAACTCGCTGCGCTACGTCCCGGGCGGTCGCAGCATCCGGCTCTCCTGGCGGGAGACGGCGCCCGGCTGGGTCGACCTCACCGTCGCCGACACGGGGAACGGCATCGCTCCCGACGACCTCCCCCACGTCTTCCAGCGCCTCTACGTCGCCAGCCGCTACCGGGGGGAACGGCCCGTGGGCACCGGCCTCGGCCTCGCCATCGTCGCCGACCTCACCGCCGCTCTCGGCGGCCGCGTGTCCGTGCGCAGCCAGAAAGGCGCCGGCACCACCTTCCTCGTCCAGCTCCCCTTGCGCCTGGGACGCCCACAGACGCCGGGATCGGAGGCCCGGACCTCGCTGTGACACTGCTGTGTCATTGCTCCGCACCTGGCGGCGCTCCGCGTGCCGGCAGGGACCCCCAACCCCGCCGGCGCCCGCCCCCGACCCCGACGTCCCGGCCCGACAGGCGGCGCTCCGCGTGCCGGCGGGGACCCCCAACCCCGCCGGCGCCCGCCCCGACCCTGACGTCCGGCCCGACGGGCGGCTTCGCCCGTTCCATCTGGAGGGGGCTACGGTGGGCGCGCCGAAACCATGACCGTGCCCCCCGAAGACACCCCCGAGGCCGACGCGCCCGACATGGGCCCTCACGGCCGCCCCCTGCTCGGCGGCTCCGAGGTGGCCGCCGAGGAGACCCTGGCCAACCTCTTGGAGCAGGAGGCCGTGCAGGAGCAGGCCGAGCGCCTGCGCTCCCTGGAGGCTGCCGGCGAGGAGCCCGATCCCGAGCTCGCCACGGCGGTGAGCCGCGGCGCCGGGCTCACGGCGCTCGCCACCCTCGTCACAGAGGGCACGACCCTCGTGCAGTTCTTCGTCCTCCCCGTGTTCCTGCGCCCGGCGCAACTCGGGCTCTTCGCCCTCGCCAGCGGCCTCGCCCTCCTCATGGTGCAGTTCCGGGACTTCTCCCTCGGGATGAAGCTCGTCCAGGACAAGGAGTACTCGCGGGAGCACGCGTTCAACGTCGCCTTCACGATGGAGTTGGTGCTCGGCGTCGGCGGCGCCGTCCTCATCGCCGCCACGTCCCCCCTGCTCGGGGCCGCCTTCCACAATGGCGAGCTCACCCGTCTCGTGCTCGCCCTGACTCCGATGGCGTTCGCCCCCCTGTTGTCGCTGCCGGACTTCCTGCTCGTGCGCGACATGCGCTTCGGCACCCGCCTCGTGATCAACTCCGTGGCCAACCTCCTGGGTCTCACCGCCGCCATCGGTGGCGCAGCCGTCCTGAACATGGGGCCGTTCTGCATCGTGGCCGGCCAACTCACGACGATGGCGGCCCTCGGTCTCATGCTCTACCCCACTGCCCGCATCCGCCCGAAGCTCGTGTGGGACCGGGGCGCCACGCGCACGTTCGTGGGCTTCGGCTGGCCGCTCTGGCTGGCGAGCATCCTGCAGGCGGTCTTCTACCAGGGCGCCATCAGCACGGTCTCGGCGATGCTGAGCTTCGCCGTCGCCGGCTTCTTCTACCGGGTCTGGGGGTTCGTGAACCTCTCGTACCGGTTGAACGTGCAGGCCACGATCGCTCTCTACGCGGCCGTGTGCCGGGTGGGCGAGGATCGCGACCGGCTGCGCCGGGCGCACGTCGCCACGAACCGGATCATGATGCTGTGGGCGGCGCCCCTGTGCATGCTCCTCGTGTTCTTCGCCCCCGACCTCGTCCTCGTGTGGTCGGCGGGCTGGCACCGGGCGGCCCCGTTCTTCCAGGCGGTGGGCGTGTTCTTCGTGTTCGGGACCCTGGGTTTCGACTGGGAGATCTACTACCGGGCCCGGGGGAACACGAAGCCGTTCTTCATCCTCGCCCTCTACCTCCTCGCCAGCCTCCCGGTGTTCATCCTCATGGTCTGGGCGTGGGGGGACAGCGGCGTCATCGCCTGGATCCTGGTCATCAGCGTGGCGGTCTTCCTCGTGCGCACCGTCTATGCCACGAAGCTCCTGGGCTGGACGAACCTCTTCGTCGGCTGCTGGAGGGAACTGGCGGGCGCCGCCGTGTCCGCCGCCGCGGGCTACGGCGTGCGCACCCTCCTCGGCGGGGGCCTCGGCCCTGCCCTCGCCGGGATGGTGGTGATGGGACTGCTCTACCTCGCCTCGCTCGGTGTCCTGAACCGGCGGCTCCTGGCCTTCCTGGCGGACGCCCTCCGAGGCCGTCCCACGGGGGGCCTCACCGCTCTGCTCAACGCGGAGGACGGCGGGTCTGCGGACTCCTGAGCGACGAGCGACGTCCGGTGGGTCAGCGCGCGGCCACCCGCTGCCTCAGGCGCTCGAGGACGTCCTCGGGGACCTCGACGTTGCCGTTCCTCCCCGAACCCAGGGCGATGCCGGGCTTGTAGATCCCGTGGAAGTCGCTGCCCCCGGTCGGGACGAGACCGTACGCGACGGCGAGGCCCCCGTAGTAGGCCCGCTCGGCGCCGTCGTGGAGGGGATAGGTCACCTCTATGCCGTCGAGACCGGCAGCGGCGAGCCCGGCGAGCCAGGCCTCGAACTCCTCAGGCACCGCCCTCGCCGGCCTCGTCTTGGGGTGGGCGAGGACGGCGGCGCCGCCGCAGGCGTGCAACAGGTCTGTGGCGTCGCCGATCTCGAAGCGCACACGCCCGAAGTAGGCGGGCCGGGCGTCGGCGAGCCAGCGGTCGAAAGCGTCCTGGATCGAGTCCACATAGCCGTGGCGCATGAGGACCGCCGCGATGTGCGGCCGGCCCACCTGGCCGGAGCCCGCCTCCGCCTGCAACTCGTCTGCGCTCACCGGCATCCCCAGCTCCGTGAGGCGGGCGACGATCCTCACGTTGCGCTCGCGCCGGCTCCGCTGGATCCGTTCCAGGTGTGGTGCCAGGGCGGCGGCGTCGACGAAGTACCCGAGGAGGTGGACGGAGCCGAGCTCGGAGTCGACGGAGAGCTCGACGCCGGGCACCAGCTCCAGCGGGGGACCGCCCCCGGCGGCGGCGCTGCGCGCTTCGGCGAGACCCGAAACGTCGTCGTGGTCGGTGACGGCGAGCGCCGTGAGCCCGACCCGCCTCGCCTCGGCCACGAGCTCCGTCGGCGTCAGGGAACCGTCAGAGACCGTCGTGTGGGCGTGGAGGTCGATCATCCCCCGCCGTCTACAGGTAGCCGAGCTCCTCGAGCTTCTCGATGACCCGCTGCGCGGACTTCTCGGGTGTCTCACCCACCGTTTCGATCACGAGCTCGGCGGCGAGGGGCGCCTCGTAGGGGTCGTCGATTCCCGTGAACCCTTTGATCTCCCCTGCCCGGGCCTTGGCGTAGAGGCCCTTCACGTCCCGCTTCTCGCATTCGTCGATCGGCGTGGCGACGTGCACCTCGACGAAGTCCCCGATCATCTCCCGGCACTCGTCCCGAACCGAACGGTAAGGGGAGATCGCCGCCGTGATGGCGATGACGCCGTTGCGGCTCAGCAGGTGGGCGACGAAGCCGATGCGGCGGATGTTCGTGTCCCGGTCCTCCTTGGAGAACCCGAGGCCCTTGGAGAGGTGCGTGCGCACGACGTCGCCGTCGAGCACCTCGACGTTGCGGCCTCGGGCCTTCAGCTCGGCCTCGACGACGTGCGCGATGGTCGTCTTGCCGGAACCCGACAGCCCGGTGAACCAGAGGGTGGCGCCTCGCTGCTCGCTCATGTTTGTTCCTCAGCTTCCTGCGTCCGCTGTGCGGTACGCGTCGATCAGGATGTCGGCGACCTCCGGACGGCTGAACTCCGCCGGCGGCCGCTCGCCGTTGTGGAGCATCTCCCGCACCTTCGTACCCGAGAGGTGGAGGGTCTTGGCGCCCTCGGGCATCGTCTTCACAGAGGCCATCTCGCCCGTGTCGACGCAGTACATCGTGTGCTCGAAGAACACCGGCGTGACGCCCAGATCCTCCTGTGGCAGGGAGCGGAGGTACTCCTGGGCCTCGTACGTGCCGTAGTAGTCGCCCACGCCGGCGTGGTCGCGCCCCACGATGAAGTGCGTGCAGCCGAAGTTCTTGCGCACCATGGCGTGGAAGAGCGCCTCCTTGGGCCCGGCGTAGCGCATCGTGGCCGAGAGGGCGCCGAGGAGCGTGTGCTCCGACGAGTAGTAGCCCAGGACGGCCTCGTAGCAGCGCATCCGCACGTCCGCGGGGATGTCGTCCTCCTTCGTGGCCCCCACGAGGGGATGGATGAGGAGACCGTCGACGCTCTCGAGGGCGCACTTGGTGAGATACTCGTGGGCCCGGTGGATCGGGTTGCGGGTCTGGAACCCCACCATCGTGCGCCATCCCCGTTCCCCGGCGATCTCCCGCACCTGGGCGGGGTCGTAGTGGTGCTTGGCGTAGGCGTCGTCGTGGACGGGCCGGCGCAGCAACCAGACGTCCCCACCGGCGTACACGCTGCCCTGACCCAGGACGCGGGCCACGCCCGGGTGGGCGGGATCGTCCGTGCCGAAGACCCCGGCGCACTCCACCGGCTTGTCCGCGTCGTAGAGCTCGACCTGCGGGATCACCCCGACCGCCTCGCCGCCCACGGTGAGGGCGAGGGGGCCGCCGTCGGTGGCGGCGTCCACCTCGGTGTCCGCGAGGGGCACCACGATGGGCATGGACCACAGCTCACCGCCCTCGAGGCGCTGGTGCTCGATCACTCCGTAGTACGCGTCACGGCCCAGGTAGCCGGTGAGCGGACTGAACGCGCCCGTGGCGAGGAGCTCCAGCTCGAGGTGGCGGGGATGGTCGATCTCGACACCGGGCGCGCCGGCGGCGAGCTCGGCGAGCTCCCCCCCCTGCTCGGGGGGCGCGATCCGATCCACAAGGGTGCCGCCATGCGGCACGGAGAGGTCAGGCACGATAGGACTCCGGTCGACGTCCGAGGGGCTTCACACGATATGCAGGGACGGCCCCCGCGGTCGAACCGGGCCGCCACCCGCTCTCTTCGCCCCCGGCACCCGGAAGCCCTGCCCGTGGGAGCGGCGGCCGGGGTCCCCAGCCACCACCACCCCCCAGCAGTCCCCCCAGCAGTCCCCCCAGCAGTCCCCCCAGCAGTCCCCCCA
>CAYJLW010000051.1:0-29850 GCA_964370965.1 uncultured Acidimicrobiia bacterium
CCCCGCGGCGCCAAACTTGTTGTGGTTGTCTCTATAGCCCGCAAAAACACCTTATTTTTCGCCCCGCGGACTCAGCCGCGACACCGCGGTCGGGCCCAGCCCCCCGCCCAGAGGGCCGCTCGGGCCCGCGCCTGGCTCGTGTGCCCCGGACCGCGCCTCCCCCTGAGCGCGCCCTTCAGGCCCGCTCGGCCACGAGCACCCTGAGGTCGTCGAGGACGGCGCCGGGGTGGGCGGGGACGTCCTCGACGTCATAGGCCTTCGCGATCACGCCCTCGGGATCGACGAGGTAGGTCACCCGGAGGGCGAAACGGGCCTTCTCGCTCTCCGCGGGCCGGGCGGTCTCATACGCCACACCCACAGAGCGGTCGCCGTCGGAGAGGAGCGGAAAGGGGAAGTCGTACTTGTCACGGAAAGCGGCGTTGGCCTCGGGCGGGTCGAAGGAGATCCCGAGGATCCGGGCACCGGCCTCTTCGAATTCCGGGGCTCGGTCACGGAGCCCCTGCCCTTCGAGTATTCAGCCGGGGGTGTCGGCCATCGGATACCACCAGAGCACGACCCAACGGCCGCGGTGATCCGACAGCGACACCCTGTTGCCCTCGTGGTCGGGGACCGTGAAGTCCGGGGCGGTCGTTCCGGGCGACAACATCGGCTCAAGATAGCCCGAGGCGGACCCGCACGGGGCGATGGTCCGAACCCGTCTCCGCCAGCACCTCCGCGCCGAGGACCTCGACGCCCCCGGACACGAGGATGTGGTCGATCTGGCTGTGGGGCCGGTGCGCCGGCCAGCTCCGCCCCCGCACGGCCCGGCGCCACCCGCGCATGCGGGCCGCCACGACGGGGCCCCACATGTTCATGTCCCCGGCCACCACCCCCGGCGCGTCCCCGGGCGGGAAGCGCCGCCGCAGCCGCCCCAGTTGCGCCACAGAGCCGTGGGGCATCCAGCAGAGGTGGGTGGTCACGCATCGCAGGGGAGTGCCCCCGACGTCGAGGTCGAGGTCGAGGGCGACGCGGGGCACGTCCCCGCGGGCCCTCCCCAGGGGCACCCGCCGCACTGAACGGCAGGGCAGGCGAGTGAGCACGGCGAGACCGGCACCGGCGTCGGCGCCCGGTTTGGGAGCCCGGGCGAGGCGGGTGTAGCGGGTCTGGCCCCCGAAGAGCGGCTCCTCGAAGAGCTCGTATCCGAACGCAGCCGCCGCCTCTGCCGCGTAGCCCTGCCCCCGCCCCGGCCGCCACGCCTCCTGCAGGCACACGACGTCCGCCGCCAAGGCGCCGATCGCCCGCACGGCGTCGAAGGGCGTCCCGTCCCGGTCCTCGCCCCAGTGTGTGTTGAACGAAGCCACCACCACTTCAGTCACCCCGACACCCCCCCGGACGTCCGACGCGGCTCCGCCAACAGATCCGGAGGACGACGCCGGCGCCGTGGAACATGGGGATCACCCGATCGGCGGCGAAGCGGGGCGGGGGGCACGGCGACCGGACGCCGGGAGCCGGCAGGGCGTACGGGCGACGTGCCCCCCCTCCAACTCAGAGCGCGCTCTTCTCCAGGATGTGGACGGCGCAGGCAGAACCGAGGCCGATCACGTGGGTGAGGCCCACCTTCGCCCCCTCGATCTGGCGGTCGCCGGCCTCGCCGCGCAAGTGCGTGGCGACCTCGTAGAGGTTGGCGACCCCCGTGGCCCCCAGAGGGTGGCCCTTGGAGATGAGGCCCCCGGACACGTTCACGGGAGTCGTCCCGTCACGCCAAGGACCGCGGGAGTCGATGAACTCCCCGGCGCCCCCCGGCTCGCAGAGCCGGAGATTGTCGTAGTGGAGCAGTTCGGCGGAGGCGAAGCAGTCATGGAGCTCGACGAGGTCGAGGTCCTCGGGGCCCACGCCCGCCTGCTCGTACGCCCGGTCGGCGGCATTGCGGGTGAGGGTGTTGATGTCCGGTTGCACCTGGCCGGAGTCGGTCCACGGGTCGGAGGTGAGCACGGACGCCCCGATCTTGACGGCCCGGCGCCGCTGGTCGGGGTCGAGCGCCGCGAGGCGGGACTCCGACACCAGGACCGCCCCGGCGCCACCGTCGCCCGTGGGGCAGCACATGAGGAGCGTGTTCGGGTAGCCCACCATGTCGGCGTTCATGATCTCCTCGAGGGTGAACGCCTTCTGGTATTGGGCGAGGGGGTTCAGCGTGGAGTGCTCGTGGTTCTTCTCGGCCACCTTGGCGAACTGCTCGAAGCCGACGCCGTCGTGGGCGTGGGCGTACTCCATGCCGGCCTGGGCGAAGACGCCGGGCATGAGGCCCGTGCCCAGGATGCCCTCAACGCCCATGACGGCCCCGTAACGGCCCCGGGGCTCGAAGACCTTCTTGGCGTCGTCGCGGGACTTCCCGGCAGCGCCGAGGAGGCCCGCCTTGCCCATCTGCTCAACGCCCACGGCGAGACCCATGTCCGCCTCGCCCGCCTTGATCGCCATGTACACGGTGCGCACCGCGGCGGCACCCGTGGCGCAGGCGTTCGCGCAGTTGTAGACGGGGATGCCGGTCTGGCCGATCTGCTTCTGGATGCGCTGACCCACCATGCCCGCGGCCTCGCCGAGGTTGCCCACGGCCATGACACCCATGTCGAAGATCGTCACGCCCCCGTCGGCGAGGGCGGCCACGGCCGCTTCGGCGCCGAGATCGACGAGGTCCTTCTCGGGGAACCGACCGAATCTCAGCATCGACGTCCCGAGGATCCAGACGGCGTCGGACATGTCACGTCTCCTTGCTCCGGCCCGGCCCCAACCCGTTCGAGGCGAGGCTAGCGACCTGCGCCTCGGGGCGGTCGAGCGGGGAACGGGCACAGAGTCAGCTCCGACTGCTCAACCCGCGCCGTCGGAGTGCCGATGGTTGGGGGACTCAGGGGAATCGAAGGGTCTGTTGGACGACGCGGGCCGATGGCGACAAGACCTGGGACGGGCGACCCGGGGGACGGCTGGGGACCTTGCCCGCCACCGCGAGCGGAGAGCGGGACTCCAGACGGAGCGTACCCGCCTCGCCGCCCGCAGGCACGCGGCAAGGCTCGAGGCGGCGAACGCCGGGCTCCGCCTCAAGGTCCTGCTCGCCCGGGACCTCGCCGCCACCACCTCTGACGGCGACGAGGACGGCGACGCCTTGTGGCGCATGGCCGGCGCCGCGCCGGTGATGACATGGGTGACCGGCCCCGACGGCGGCCGCACATCCGTGAACCGGAGTTGGCAGGACTTCGTGGGCTGCACCCGGGAGAATGCCCTCGGCGACGGATGGCTCCGATTCGTGCACCCGGACGACCGGGTGATGGTGGCCGACCACTACCGGCGGACCGTGGGCGCCGCCGGCACGTGCGAGATCGAATACCGCCTCTCCCACCGCGACGGCACGTGGCGGTGGGTCCTGGAGCGGGGCGTGGGCCGGCTCACCGGCGCGCACGTCTACGCCGGCCACGTGGGTGCCCTCACCGACATCACGGAACGCAAGCTCGTCGAGGAGCACCTCCTGCACCGCGCCGAGCACGACACCCTCACGGAGCTCCCTGACCGGTCGGTGTTCCTGCGCCACGTCGCCGCCGCCCTCCCCGGAGTGCGCCCCGACGGCCCCCACGTCGGCGTGCTCTTCGTGGACGTCGACCACTTCAAGGCCGTGAACGACCGCCTCGGCCACGCCGTGGGCGACCTCGTGCTCCGGAGCCTCGCCCACCGCCTGAAGCGGATCCTCGACCCCGACGACGTCGTCGCCCGCCTCAGCGGCGACGAGTTCGCCGTCCTGCTCCGGGGCCTGTCGAGCCCCGTCGAGGCCCGCTCCGTCGCCGGCGCCGTCTTGGACGTAGCCTCCCTCCCGTTCGCCTTCACAGGCCAGCACGTGGACATCACCGTGAGCGTGGGGGTCGCCGTCGCCGCGCACCCCGACGACGACCCCCACGACCTCCTGCGGCGCGCGGACGTGGCGATGTACCGGGCGAAGCAGAACGGCCGTGCCCGCCACGAGGTCTTCGACGCCGAACTCCACGCGAGCGTGCGCAACAAGAGGGTGGTCGAACTCGGCCTCGGAGCCGCGATCCGCCAGCGCCAGCTTTCCATGCACTACCAGCCCATCGTGTCCGTGGGGAGCGGAGAGATCACCGCCGTGGAGGCGCTCATGCGCTGGCACCACCCCGAGCGGGGGCTGCTCTGCGCCGTGGAGTTCATCGGCGTCGCCGAGGAGTCCGGCCTCATCCATCGCCTGGGGGCCTGGGCGATCGAGCGCGCCTGCCGCCAGCTCCGCACCTGGACCGACGCCTACCCACAGCGGCGGCTCCGGATGTACGCGAACCTCTCCGCGAAGCAACTCGACAGTGACGTCACCGCCCTCGTGTCAGACATCCTCGAGCGCACCGGGGCGCCCGCCGACCTCCTCTGCCTGGAGATCACCGAGACGACCGCGATGGTGGAGAGCGCCGAGACCGTCGCCGCCCTCGACGGCCTGAAGCATCTCGGCGTGGGGATCGCCATCGACGACTTCGGCACCGGCTACTCGTCGCTGCGCCGCCTCCGGGACTTCCCCGTCGACACCGTCAAGATCGACCGTTCCTTCGTGGACGGCCTCGACAAGAACGCGGAGGACACCTCGGTCGTGGCCGCCATCATGGGCCTCGCCGACAGCCTCGGCCTCCGGGTGATCGCCGAGGGGGTCGAGACCGAGACCCAGCTCAGGGTCCTGGCCGGCCTCCGCTGCGGTCTCGCCCAGGGCTACCTGTTCTCACGACCCCTGCCGGCCGCTGATGCCGGCCTCCTGCTCGCGAACGGCGTCGGTCTCGCGAGCTGAGAGCCGGACCGGGATCAGGCGGGGGCGAAGCCGAAGGCCACGGCCTCCGTGCCGTCGTCGTCGGTGCCCGCCGGGAACGTCGTGAGCTTCACGCGCATGCCGAGGCTGATCGCCGCCGGGTCGATCGCCACATCCACGAGGTTGCCCTTCACGGCACCGCCGCCGTCGAGGTCGACCACCGCGGACACATAGGGCGTGGGTATGCCGGGGGCCGCCCGGTGCACGATCGTGAAGGTCGCCACGTTGCCCTCCGGGGCGAGAGGCCGGGACTCGAAGTCGGTACCCGCGCACCTCGCGCAGGCGTTGCGGCGGTCGAAGTACTGCGCCCCGCAGGCCGTGCAGACGTTCGTGACGAGGTGGGGCGGGTCGTCGAGGACGAGGTAGTCGACGATCGGGATGCGGCTCTGCGCTTCCATCAGGACGGACCCTCCTCTCGGCCGGCGAACCCGGCCGGCAGGTCTGCGGCGGCGAGGCGGGGAACTCTACCGGAGGGGCGAGCGCTGCCGCCTTCGTGGCTCGGCGCCCCGCGTGCCACACTCCGGGCGTGTCCGGGCGTCGCCGCCGACCGCCGCCTCGCCGCCAGGGGAACAGGGGAGAACCGTGAGACTGCGCCTGGGTGGGATCTTCGTCGTCGTCGTCCTGCTGGCGTGCGCGCTCGAGTCGCCCGTGCGGGGCGACACGCCTCCCTCTCCGGCTCCCCCCGCCCCCTCGGACACCGCCGCGCAGGCCTGGTCCGTCCTGCCGCCCGGCAACGGATACATAGGCACCGCCCACGCCGACGACCAGCGGGGCATGTACGACGGCATCGACGACGTCGTCGCCGCCGGCGCCCTCACCGACGCCGATCTCGGCCGCTGGTTCAAGGCCGCCACCCTGGGCGCGGCCGAGGGGGACGTGGAACGCGAAGAGCGGCCCCGCCCGGGCGTACACGTCCGCTGGGACCGCTGGGGCGTCCCCCACGTCCACGGCGACACGGAGACCGACGTCGCCTTCGGCACGGGCTGGGTCACGGCCGAGGCCCGACTCCTGATAGCCGAGGTGCTCCGCCTCGCCGGTCGTACCGGCGTCGTGGAGCTCTTCGGGGGCGGCATGCAGGACATCCTCGCCCACCTCGACCGCCTCCAGGCCGTGGGCTACACCGAGGAGGAACTGCAGGCCCAGGTCGACGCCCTCGTGGCTGCCGACCCCGTGCAGGGGCCGGCGGTGCTCTCCGCCATGGAGGCCTACGTCGCCGGCATCAACGACTGGATGGCGCACAACGACCCGATACCCCAGCCGATCCGAGACCTCTTCGGGCTCCGCAACGTCCCCTGGCGGATCACGGACGTCGTGGCGTGCGGGATGGTGCTGGCGGCGATCTTCGGCCAGGGGGGCGGCAACGAGGTGGAGAACGGCCGGGCCCTCCAGAAGCTGCAGGCCCGTTTCGGCGCGGATCTCGGCCGGCGCATCTTCGACGACGTCCGGGCCGCCGACGACCCCACCGCCACCGCCGAGGCATCGGCCCGCTTCCCCTATCCCGTGTTCGCCCCCGGACCGGTGGCACCGGGTTCGGTGGCGATCCTCGACAACGGCGTCGTCCCTCCCCCTCCCCCGCCACCTCCCCCGCCGGGTCCCGTTCCGGCGGCTGCGGTCGCCGGAACGGCGGCCCCCGCAGCGGCCGCCCCGGCAAAGCGCCGCCGCCGGAGCCGCAGGCGCCGGGGGAGGAAAAGGCGGAACCGCCGCAAGAGCCGGGGGAAGAGCCGGGGGAAGAGCCGGGGGGGACGGCGCCGTGCCCTGGGTGACCGCCTCGACCCCAGCCGGGCCCGCAGCCACCGCCTCAGCAACATCCTCCTCGTGGACGCCGCCCACTCCGCGACCGGCCACCCCCTCCTGGCCGGTGGCCCCCAGACCGGCTACCTCTACCCGGCGGACCTCTTCGAGGTCGATCTCCAGGGCGGCGGATACTCCACCCGCGGGGTGACGTTCCCCGGGGCCGGACCCTATGTCGTCGTGGGCCGCACGGACAGCTACGCCTGGTCGGCGACCGCCGGCACGTCCGACCTCGTGGACGCCCGTGTCGAACTCCTGTGCGAGCCCGACGCCCGCCCCCCCACGCCCGACTCCACGCACTACGCGTTCGACGGCCGCTGCGTCCCCATGGACGTCGTCTCCCCCGACCCCAAGGTCTCGCTGCGCACCCGCCACGGTCCCGTCGTGGAGCGGGGCACGGTGGGCGGCCGACCGGTGGCGGTGTCCTTGGAGCGGTCCTCGCGGGGCTGGGAGGGCTTCGCGTCGCTGTCGCTGCGGCCCCTGAACCTCGGCCAGGTGGGCGGGGCGGAGGACTTCGCCCCCACGATGCGCCACGTCCCCTTCTCCGTGAACTGGTTCTTCCTCGACAGCCGCGACATCGCGTTCTTCCACTCCGGCCGCTATCCGGTGCGGGCCCCCGGGATCGACCCGGACCTGCCGACGTGGGGCACGGGCGAATGGGAGTGGCGGGGCACCATGGACTGGACGGCACTCCCCCGGGACCTGAACCCGCCCCAGGGCTACCTGGCGTCCTGGAACAACAAGGTGGCGCCGGGCTGGGCCACGGGCGACGGCGTCTGGGGGGTCGGCGCCGTGCAACGCGTGGACCTCCTCACGCGCCGGATGGAGGCCCGGATCGCCGCCGGGGGGGGCCTCGCGCTCGCCGACGCCGTCACCGTCGTGCAGGACGCCGCCTCCGCCGACCTCCGCGGCGAGGCTGTCGTCCCGGAGATGCTCGCCGTCCTCGACGGGTCCCCGGCGCCGTCGCCGGAGCTCGAGCGGGCGAGGGCAGCGCTCTCCGCCTGGGCGGCGACAGGGGCCCACCGGCGCGACCGCGACTCGGACCTCTTCTACGACGAGCCCGCCGTGGTGCTCATGGACGTCCTGTTCCGGCCCCTCGCGGCCGCCGTGTACCCGAACCTCGCGGACCTCTTCGCCGCCCTCACCCTCGGCCTCGACAACGCGCCCTCGAGCTACGGGGCGTCCTTCGACAGCGGCTGGTACGCCCTCGTGTTCCGGGAGCTGCGCCGCATCCGGGGCCTCGACGCCGGCCCGCTGCGGGCGCCCGTCGCCTGCGGCGGCGGCGACCTCGGCCGTTGTCGGGCCGCGCTCTGGGACGCGCTCGGCGCCGCCTACGCCGCCGCCCGCGACACGCAGGCCTTCCCCTGGCTCGACATCATGCAGTGGCGCAAGTGGGCGGCCCCGGAGCGACCCCGTTTCATCCCCTACGTCTTCAACACCGAGACGATGCGCTGGACGAACCGCGCCACCTTCCAGCAGGCCCTCACCTTCGGCGACTGAACCGCCTCCGGTGGAGGACGCTTGCGCCCCCAAGGCGCCCCCATTAGGCTGCGGCGAACTGGGCGCCGGGGGGCGCCCACGTGGGGACAGGAATACGCAGTGGGCTGTACTGCAGGACTGGGAGAACGGCAACGCCGCGGTGCCCCGCGGGCGCTGTGGCTCGGGGCCTTGGCGGGATTCGCCGCCCTCGTGACCCTCGTCGCTCTCGGCCGCCCGGCCGGGGCCGTCTCGATAGGCGGGGCGCTCTGCCCGATCGGGGGCGCCACGAACAGCCTCGACGCCCGGGACTCCCTTATCGACCTGGGGCACTCCACGGTGGGCGTCGAGCTCGCCCCCGAGGGTGGCGCGACCACGCCCGTGGCGGTCGTCAGCCCCTGGGTGGACATGGCGGACCTCTCGCTGCGCTTCGGCCTCGACGTGGACGGCGACGGCACCCCCGACCTCGACGGCCGCCTCCGGGTGCGCTTCTTCGTCGCCTTCCGCTTCGGCGCCGGCGGGATCACGTGGCAACACTGGGCCGTGCGCCACATGCGCAACCAGGGCTGGCACATCCCCGACGTCCTCGCCTCCGAGTACGGCCGCTCCTACCCGGGGAACCCGGTGCTCGCGGGTCTCATGGACTGGTTCTCGAAGTATTTCCTGGAGCTCACCCTCACCCGCTCCTCGGCGCCGACCGCCGCCGAGGTGCCCCGGGGCCGTCTCACACTGGCGTTCCGCCTCGCCCGGGTCCTGGGCGGCACCCGCGAGTACTCCTTCTCGGTCGACACGTCCGCGGCCGGAGGCCCCCCCGGGGAGCCCACGCCATGGCCGGCCCGTACCCAGGTGGGCGTCTTCGTCGACCTCGCCCCGGTCACGTCCTTGGTGAGCGACTGGCACTTCCTCACCGCCGTCGGCCTCCGCACGGCCGACGCCGCCGGCACCGAGATCCCCTGGGACGGCATCGGGGTCGGCGTCCGGGTGGCAGACCTGAAGGAAATCTCCGTCTCCTACGAGAACCCGGGGGCGCCCGGGGCAAAGGTGGGCTTCCCGGGCGACATGGCAGTGGCACTCGAGCACACCTGCTCGCCGGCGACCGGGCTCGGAGCCGACCTCGTCGTGTCCCACCAGCCGCCGCCCGGAGGAGCCACACCCGCCCGGGCCGTCGCCCGCCTCGAGACCGTCGACACCGGAGGCGAGCGGGCCATGTACCTCCGGGCCGGCCTCGCCGATCCCGCCCGCGTGGTCGGCGTGCGCCTCACCCAGACCGGCGCCGCCGGGGACGTGAACGGCGACGGCTACACGGACTTCGCCACCGACCGGCTCCTGGCACGCCGCTCCCCCGACGCGCCCACCCGGCTCACCGCGGTCCTGGAGTCCCTCGACCAGACCGGTGACCCCTCCGCTGACGTGTACATGGCGCTCGACGCCACACTCTCGCCGCGCCTCACCGCCGACCTCACCGGGACACCGGTGCCCGGGCCGGGCGGCACCGTGACCAAGGACATGGCGGTGACCGAGATCCGGGCCTGTGACGACGAGTGGCTGTCGCCGGCCTGCTCCGCCTCGCTCGACTCCGTGGCCGACGCGCGGGTGAACCTCTCCAACGTCGTCCCGCCCGACGTCGGCGAGCCCCCGCTGGTCTTCCCGGAGCTGAGCCCGCTCCCGGTCGAGCTCGGCCGGCCCCTCCCCGACCGCCATGTGCGGGCGGACTTCGACGGCCCCGCCGGCACGTTCGGCGTGGGCGCGGACCTCGCCGGCGTGCGTCGCGTGCGCGTCGACATGACCGGGGGCGACCTCGGTGTCACAGCCGCGACCAACGGCGACGACGACCCCGTGGGCATCGAGGCGCACCGGGTGAGCGACGACGGCACGTCCACGCTGACGGAACAAGGAGTGCTGGAACGCCTCCCCGAAGACCTCACGGCCACCGTGGACCCCCAGGACGTGCTCGGCGACGGGGACCCGATCGGGGTGTCCTGGGTCCTCTCTGAGGCCGTCGACGCCCACACCGCCGTGGAGCATGCCGCCATCGGCCCCGACGCCCGTCTCACACACGCCCTCGCCCACACGACGCTCCCGGAGAGCAGCCGGCTCTCCCTCGCCCTCGACGCCGCCACGGATCCGCACCGGGCATCCTGGACCGCGTCCGGCGCCACACCCGTAGACGTCGGGATCACCACGCGCGCCGCCACCGCCGGCAGCCCCACCTTCTGGCTCCACGCGGACGCGGTCTTCCCGCCGGCCTTCGCCGCCACGTGGACCGACAGCGGCGACCACGCCGGCTTCGACGCCTGCAACCCCGTCCCCACGTGCGGCGACCTCGACCTCGACGCCGTCCTGGGCGAGACCCTCGTCCGCGACAGCGGCTACTGGGCCGTGGCGGAGGGCTTCCACGGATTCGGTCTCGCCCCCGCGGAGCTCGTGGTCACGTCCGCGTCCCACTTCACGCCCGCGTCGTCGGACTTCGTGGACGTCGAGGGCGACCTCCCCGGGCGGGAGTGGGAGGCAGGCGCTGCCCTGACCGGCATCCAGCAGGTCTCCTACGACCAGAACGCCGCCGGCGACACGTCGGTGGCGCTGCGCAACGCCCACACGGGCCCGGTCGGCTTCGAGGCCTCCGTCCTCACGGCGAGCGCCGCCCTCGAAGTCTGGGGCGTCCTCGCCGCGAGACCGGTCACCGCCACGGTGTCCTGGAACGCGGTGGGTGCCCCGACCTGGCTGGAGTGGGCGCTCTCCTCCGGCAGCGGGGCCGCCGTCGCCGCCCACACCCTCACCCCGGACGCCGACCTCGGTCTGCGCCGCACCAGCCTCGCCGCCTGGCTGGGCACGGGGACGGGCCTCTCCGACGGCATCCCGGCCACGGCCCGCCTCGACACCGGCATGGCGGGAAGGTCCCTGCGATGGCGGGCCGGCAGTCCGGCGAAGGTCGACCTCGGCGCCAGCACCGACGGCCGCAACTTCTCCGGGGACCCCACCGTGATCTGGGCGCACCTCCGCGGCGACGTCCCGAGCTTCGTGGACGCCGACTGGGCGGAGCCACCGACGACGGAGTTCTCGGCCACGACGTGCGAGGGCGGCGAGTGCGACCCGGCCGCCGTCGAAGTCGAGGGGGGCATGGACCACGGTCGCGAGGTCGGCCTCTGGCCCGTCACCGACACCTTCGAGTCCCTCGGCCCCCTCCCGGGTGTCCTGGCGGCCACGGCCGGCAGCCACTTCCTCCCCGCACCGTCGCAGTTCGCGCGGGTCCAGGGGGACCTCGTGCACGACCCCTGGTGGGCGGCGGGCAAGCTCGCAGCGCTCGAGGAGATCAGCTTCCGGTCCGACCCTGCCACGGCGTCCTACACCGTCGACGTGGGCACGCCCGGGGGTGGCCAACTCGGCCTCGACGCGGACGTCACGTTCCCCGGGGACACCTCCCGCCATGTGGAGGCATGGGGCGCCCTGGCGTCCCTGCCCTCACGGGTCAGCGTCCGCCACGCCGGAGCCGAGGGTGAGACGCAGTGGCGCGCCGACACCGCCACGCCCGTGGGCTTCGCCGCCACGTACACCGCCGCCGGGGCGGGCGTCGACACGGTGGCGACGGCGGCAGGGTGGCTCGACCCGCTGCCGGGCAACGGTGTGGGCGCCGCCGGGCCCGCCACGTCGGTCGCCGTCGCCGAGAGCGTTCCGGGCGAGCGCGTCCTCACCTGGGAATCCCCGGCCTCCACGCCCGTCGACGCCGGTTTCTCGGTGCGGTCCGCGCCCGCACCGGTCGCCTGGGGACACGTGCGGGCGACACTGGGGGTCCGCGCCACGGCCTCGGTGCGCGCCGACCGCACGACCTTCACCACCTGCGAGGCGGGGGCCTGCGACCCGGTGCGTCCGCTGCGCTTCCGGGGTGGCGTAGACCGCACCAAGACCACGGGCCACTGGCCGCTCTTCTCGGCCTTCACCGACTTCGCCACACCCGCCCCGCCGGCAGAGATCACCGCCACGGCCGCGGACCACTTCCCGGTCGCGGCAGACGAGTTCGCCAAGCTCGACGGCAGCGTCCCCGACGGGATCTGGGTGGCGGAGTTGCACGTCTCCCACCTCGCCCGCGCCGCCGTCGCCGAGACAGAGGGCGTCGAGAGCGGCAAGCACGAGCGCGCCACGGCCGTCCTGGTGGAGCGCTCCCCGCCGCCCGGCGGCGACCCGCCCCACTTCGGCATCTCCGTCGACCACGCCGACGCCGGGACGACCGACCCCCGCCGGCACCTCACGGCCTGGGGGGTGCTCGCCCGCCTGCCCGAGAGCCTCGACGTCGACATCGTGCGCACAGAACAGGTCGGCGGCGACCGTGTCGACGCAAACCTGGAAACCGGCGGCGAGCGCACGGGCGCCGCCCTGGCCCTCACCCACCGGGTTACCGGCGACGAGCCCTACGCCCACACCCTCGCCGCCGCGCTCTGGTTGGGCACCGGGGACGGCGCCGAGGACGGACTCCCGGCCGCGGCGGGCCTCCGCCTCGACCCCGCCGCCGGCGACGACACCCCCCTGGTGGAGTGGCAGGCGGACACCTCGACGCGAGCGGACGTCGGCGTCTCGTTCCAGGACGGCGAGATGGAGACCGACGAACGCCTCCTGTGGGCGCGCCTGAAGGCCACGGTCCCCACGCACATCAGGCTGTTCCCCCGCCTGGGGCCCGACGAGAGCCTCCGGGGCAGCCGCCTCGTGATGTGCAGCGAGCTGGAGATGCTCGCCGGCTGCGAAGGCTTCGAGGCGGAGGCGACGATCGCTCACGAGGGGGAGGGCACCGCCGGACACGCCGGCGCCGGCTACTGGCCCCTCACGGAGCCGCTGGCCCCTGCCCGCGCGGGGTATCCCTCCGAACTCGACTACACCCAGCCCGCGCACTACGTGCGCGTCGACGCCGACGTCGATGCTGCCGCCGAGCGTCGCGACGTCCGTGCCGACATGCGCACCCCGGCGGTGGAGGAACTCGCCGCCACCTTCGACCTTCCCGACGCCAGCCGCCGGATCGGCCTCACCGGACGCGCCCTGGCGCCGGAGGGCGGCGGCGCCCGCCTCCTCCTCGACGCCACCGCGAACTACGCCGCCGCCGACGGCGCCCACGGCGACGTCGACGCCCGGGTGGTCTTCGACGACCTGCCCGAACGGGTCTCCGTCGAGCTCACACCGCCCGGAGGGGACTCGAACCCGAATGTCGTCACCGACGTCGCCTGGGACGACAGCGGGCCCGCCCCCGTGGGCGTGGCGGTCAGGGGGAGCTTCGACGCCAACCCGACAGGCGGCAGCGATCCCGCCCGGGCCGTCCACGGCGCCCTCGTCGCCCACGCCACCGTCCCCACCGGCGCGACGCTGCGCGCCCACAGGGGGCCGACCCCGCTGCCCACACCCGGCCAGGCCCTCCTCCTCGACTGGAACGCGGAAGCCTCCACCCCGCTGGACGCCGCCGCCTCCTGGGCGACGGACACCGACCTCACCGGCACCGCCCGGGTCCACGGCGCCCACGTCGTGACGGTCGTGCCCTCGGTTCTCCGCCTCCTCGCCGTGGAGCGCCCCGAGTCCGGCTACCTGGCGGGCAGGACCCTCGGGGTCGCAGCCTGCACGCCCGCCCTCCCCGTCGACCTCGCCGTTGCCACTGGAGCCCTCGGGGTGTCCGAGGCGGCCTGCGGCACCTTGGGCGTGGCGGGTGTCTACCGCACGAAGGCCGCCGTGGACGGCGCCGCGAGCGTGGGCTTCTGGGCCCGGGACGAAACACCCGACGCCCCCGGGGTGGCCCCGGACCCCCTGGTCTCCACCCAGACGGGCCACATGGCGCTCCCCGCCCCGGGGTCCACCGACTCGGTCGTCGCCAGGCAGTCCGAAACCCAGCTCCTGCCCACCGCCACCCGCACCGAGGACGACCGTCTGGCGAAGTACAGCATGACCCTGTCGGACCTCCGCCACGCCTCCTACGAGACGACGCGGGACACCTCGGCGGGCTACCCGAAGGACACCCGGCGCTCCCGCCTGAGCACACGGACGCTCATCCGGCCGGTCGTCCTCGACCACACGCGCACGGTTCGCGCCCCGCTCGGAGACACGCTGCGCAGCGACCGCGCCTACGGCGCCCTGGCCGACCTGCCGTCCGACGCCGAGGTGACGAGCGAGACCACCGAACGCGCAGGCACCGGCGAGCTCGACGGCCGGTTCACATGGGACCTGGACTCCCGGCCGGTGGCCGGTATCGCCTACGACCGCACCGTCGACCGGCTCGCAGTCGTCGCCAACGGCCTCTCGGAGCACACCGGCTACCGCATGTTGCGCCAGGCGGCGGGCTGGGTGGGGACGGACACCGGCCCGGGCATGCCCTCCGAGGGTTCGCTCGACGCGACCTTCACCGGGAACCCCGCCACGGACGCCACCGGCCGCCTCACCCTCACGACGCCCGGCCAGGAGACCGCCCTCGACGCCGCCCTGGCAACAGCCGACTGGATGCCGCCGGCGCACTCGGGTTCTCCGTGGAAGACCCACGCACGGGTGCAGGGCACGGTCCCGCAGCGCCTCGAAGCCTTCTGGCGCCTGAGCGCGGCCGGCGACGTCCGCGCCGACCTCGCCTCGTGCACGTCGCCGGCACCTGAGACCTGCCCGGATGAGGAACAGGTCCGGGACGTCAAGATCGCCGTGGTGCACGAGCCGGTCCCGTCCTGGCCCACACCCCCCCTGAGCGCCCCCCTGGGGTCGTTCCCCTACCTGGCCGACGCCGTGCCCGCCGACCAGGACTCCCTCCCCGCGTTCGGAGACCCGGACTGGGACGGCGCCGACTTCGCCCGCTACGTCCGCCGCCAGACGCCGCCGTACTCCTCTGACCCCACAGCCGTGCGCATGGAGGCGTCGGGCAAGCTCGCCCGCCTGGTCTCTGCCAGCTTCGGCCGGCAGCGGCGCTCGGTGTCCGAGGTCCCCCTGGGCACCTTCGACGTCTGCGCGGCCGGCTCCCTGGCCGGGAACCGCCTGGCGCTGCGGGTCTACACCGAGGACCAGCCCGAGGTGTCCACGGGGTGGGGCGGCTTCGGCCTCACGTACCTCAACGCCGACGTCGTCCGCTCAGTCGGGGGCGGCCCGGACGCCCTCCCCTTCGCCGTCGCCGCGGAGCTCAACCTCCCGCATCTCGACGACTCCGCCGCGCCCCGGGGGCAGTGGGACCTCGGCGCCGACGACGCCGCCGCCCTCTCGGGAACCCCGCTGGCGTTCTTCGCCCAGCGTCCCTGCGACACCGCGGCCCTCACAGACCACGCCACGGACCCCGTTCCGGTAGTCGATCCCTCCCTCGTGCCCCCCGACGCCTGGCACCTCGTCCTCATCGGCATGCTGCGCACCGGCACACCCGGCGGCATCGACGCCGTGCGTGACGAGGCCCGCCTCGACTTCGACACCCCCTACTTCGACACGTCCGACCGCTCCCGGCTCCCGGCGCTGCCGCTGGGAGAGAGCGACCCCGGCCTCGTCGACGTGGGCCTGCTCACGGAGGACTACACCTACGGGGTCCCGGGTGCCACCGCCCGCCGCGGCCTGCAGGCCGCGCTGAACTGGCGGGTGGCGAGAGCGGCGGTCGTGGGCCAGCCGGTGGTGGCCCGCTGCGGGGTGGGCTCGCAGGAGGCGACCGCGGGGCCGGGCGTCTACGACCCCGTGTGCACCGTGGCCCGGCCCGCCTACGACGCCGAGGACCGCCACCATGTCGCCGTCCACCTCCGGGCGGTGCCCCCGGCGGGCGACGCCCTCGCCAAGCTCAGCGTCACACTGGTGGGCGACGACCTCGCCGCCACAGGGACCCGCTCGGACGGGAAGTACGTCACCCAGCACCTCTACGCGAACGCAGTGCCTGCGTCCTTCGACCTCACAGCGGACGTCGTCCTCCGCCAGCGCGACGGTCGCGCCGTAGTGGACGCCCGCCTCGACGAGACCGCACCCTCGGACGGCTCTCTCGACAAGGTCGTGTACCGGGCGTGGAACGACTACGGCCAGCTCGTGGGGAACGCGAGACGCCAGGTCGTGCAGCTCGTGCCTCCGCCGATCCGCTCCACGAGCTCCCTGCCGACGCCGGGAGACCCGAACCGCTGGGACGTGCCCACCACCTTGCTGGTCTTCGATCACGTCCCGGGGTCGCTGCGTGCCCGCTTCGACGCCTGGCTCGGCGACGGAGAGCTGCGTGAGGACCGCAAGTTCCGCGACGACAGGTGCTTCGGGTCCGGGCCGAACTTCAACATCGACTGGAAGACGAAGGGCGACACGCTCAGGGCCGTGACACAGACGTCCGACTCCAGCACGATCGCCTACGCCACGAAGACCACGGGCCCGCTCGAGGACGACACCGACTTCGACGCCCTCGCGGACGAGGTGGACACGTGGACTCCCGACGCCGCCTCCCGCCGGCCCCGCTCGGAGCGGGAGCTGCGCTCCCCCTACGTCCACGGCCGCCTCGACCTCGGCGGCCTCGCTTCGGGCGTGCAGGTGGACCTGGGCACCTACGGCACCCGCCTCTACGGCCGGGCCGAAGGCGCCCCGTTCGAGCGGGCCTTCCCGGAGGCGACCGGAGACGACGTGACGGCCGCCCGGGTGCGGGCGACCGTCTTGGGCGTCGTGCCCGCAGGGGTGACGGGCACCCTCCGCGCCCTCCTCCCGGGGATGCTTCTCGACCAGCACGAGGACGTCGTGAAGGCAGGACTCCGGGTGTTCGGCATCGACGCCTGCGTGGACATGGACTTCCCCCTCGAGCTCAACCTGTCGGGCGCGTCGAGCCTGGACTTCGTGCAGTCGGGCGCGAACCTGCGCCTGGGCGCCTCCCCGAGCGGCGCGGCAAGCGTGCATTTCCGGGAGTGGTTCTACTCCGGCGCCCACGCCCCCGACGCCCTCGCCGACGTGGCCACCGCCGGCGCCTACCACTGGGTGCACTACGTGCGCATGACCGTGCCCCGGACCCTGCTCGACGTCGGGGGCATCCTCGGGGACTACATGACGTGGCTCCACTCACTGCCCGGGGACCCCGCGGGCCTGGCCTACGGGATGGCCTCCAACGCCATGATCCGCAACACGTACTTCCTGCAGCGCCTCGACACTTTCGCCCCCGTCGAGCACGTCGACGGCGCGACGGTGACCGAGACGAGCATCGTCGCCGACGTGGTCTCCGAGACCCTCTCCTGGATGTTCTTCGGCGCCCGCGTGTACCGCGCCGAGGACGCGGGGGAGACCTCGTCGTCGGTGATCGCCTCGAACGCCGACCTCACCCTGAACCCGGTCCTGCCCGGCGTCCTCGTCCCTTCCCTGCCCGGCCTCGTGGGGAACTTCTGGCGCTACATCTGGGGCAAGGCCCTCGCCCCCGCCGGGGACTACGGCTCCAGCGGGCCGGGGGCCGTCGAGGTGAGCACGGGGAGCGGCACGCTGTCGGGCGGGTCGTTCGAGACCTTCATCGCCGACAAGGGCGGCAACGCCCCGGACACCAACGACGCCGTGGGAACGGACGAGCTCGTGGGCACCTTGAGCGACGGCACCCGGGTCAACCTGCGCGCCGTCTTCGATCGCGAAGGTCACGTGGAGCTCTGGCTCGTGGGCGAGGTCGACTCCTCCGGCGGGCCCCCAGTTGCCCGTTTCGCCAAGAAGATCATGTCGGGCAAGAAATGCTTCGGCACCGAAGCCCAAGACGTCGTCCAGCTCCGCTTCGCGTACGACGCGTCCCTGGGCTCGGACGGGACGTTCCGCGTCAGCGGCGTCACAGGGTCGTGGCGCAGCGGGGCCGGCCCGGACGCGAGCGACTGGAAGGACCTCACCGGACTCCAACGGTCCCTGAAGTCGGCCTCGGTCCTGACGACCGGCACTCTCGTGTCGGACGCCTCGGGGAACATGGGCTGGCAGGCCACGACCGGACACGCCGGCATCTCCGGCGGCCCGGTGACCCCGGGCGGTGAGGTCTCCGTGTCGGTCCCGGCGACACCGGCGACGAGCGGGGGGTGCTACATCCTCCCCGGAGACGGCCGCCGCATCCAGACGGGCGGCGCGGAGTCCCGGGCCGTGACCTACACCCACCCCGGGAGCTACCGGGTTCTCGTCGTCTGCTACGGGCCCAAGGCCGCCCGGGCGGGCCTCGTCTGGGACGCGGGCACCGTTTGGGTCATGGGAGGAGGCTGAGGCGATGACTCTGCGTGACAGGCCCCCAGGGCCCCGGAGGCGGCTGTGGGTCGTCCTCGGCGCCGTTCTCGTGCTCTCGACGACCCTCGCGGCACCGGCGGGAACTCCGGTGTCCGCCGCCACCGGGCCGGAGGCCGCCTGCAGCGCCAGCCCCGACAACCTCGCCGGGGTCGCGGGCCCCGTGCTCCTCGACGGCGCCGCCACCACCCCCGGCGACGCGGACGTCGTGAGCTACTCGTGGTCCTACTGGGACCCCTACATGCGCCAGCGCGTGCATCTCGGCGCCGGACCCGCCCTGGCGTACACGTTCCCGGAGAACAACCAGTACGAGATCGCCCTCCACGTCAGGGACGCCGCCGGCCTCGAGGACACCTGCCATGTGATGGTCTGGTACGCGCCCGCCGGGGACCCGCCCACCCTGCGGGGCGTCCCGGGCGCCATGCCCTCACCCCGCGACCCGGCCGACGACCACGCCCCCCCCACGGGGGACTGCTACCCCGAGTACACCGAGGGCGACCTCTACCACGTCCGGTGGGGGGCGAGCGGATGGGACCTCGGCGGGGGAGACGTGAGAGTGCGCATCGAAGCCCTCGACCCCGTGGCCGACGTCCTGCACAGCTCGGAGACCGCCCCGGGAGAGTCCCCCGAGGGCGAGCTCCTCGTGGACTACCTGCCCGGCCCCCACCCCTCCGTGTTCCGCTACGTCACCGCCCGCCTCCACGTCTGGGACGAAGAGGACGAGCACTACACGACGACGTGCTTCGCGTCCCTCCCCAACGAGGCGTTCGCCGTGGGACCGACCGAGGACGACGACATCCGCCCCGACCCCACGTGCGAGGTGGCCCCGACCGGCGGCCGGGCTCCCCTCGAGGTGGTCTTCAAGGGCCGGGCGGAGCACCCCCTCGGTCTTCTCGCCGGCTGGGGCGTCAGCTTCGTCGATCCCGTCGCCCCCGACTCGGGCCTCGGGGGGCCCGTGCGCCTCGCCTACAGCGGCGCCGTCGAGGGTCCCTTCGTCGTGAAGCACAGGTTCCGCAAGCCGGGCACGTTCGGGGTCGGCTTCCTGAACGTCGACACCGACGGCGACGCCAACATCGTCATCTGCGCCATGGTGACGACGACCAGGGAGCTCGTGCTCTCCTGGCCCGACATGCCCGACGGCATCGAAGCGGCAGCCCGGCCCGCATACCGGGAGACCGAGGACACGATGGAGATCCGGGCGATCCTGGGCGACAGCGAGTCGAACGTGCTCGACGCCGGTGTCCACGTCGGATTCGAGATCGTGAGCGACTCGCCGAACGGCCTCATGGACCCCTCCACCTACTACGACACGCTCGAGGAGGGCGGCCTCGAACTCCGCTGCCGGGAGGGCCTCGCGGGCACCTGCATCACCGACGCGGACGGCAGCGTCGTGCTCGAGTACAGCTCCCCGTTCCGGGGACCCGACGTGATCTCCGACGACGTGGTGCGCATCTTCGAGGACCTCGACGCCGACGGCCGCCACGACGACGGCGAGTCCTACGACGTGGTCCGGGTGACCTGGCGGCCGCGGGCCTGCGACGCGGAGGGCTGTGGCTGCATCGACGTGGCGAGCCTGTTCCGCAAGGTCCTCGTGTACGAGGGCGAGGAGTCCGACGTCTCCCGTTCCTCGTTCGAACCCGACGAGATCGGCTGAGAGACGCGCCCCGCCGGTGGTGGGACGACGAGAGGCGCCGGCCATGCGTCCGGGACCACACCCGCCCGCCGGCACCGCCCCCCCTCCGGCGTCGCTCATCCCGGCCTCCTCGAGGCCGATTGCGTGGTGACGGGTCCCCCTCCTCAGGTACTGTGACTGAATGGCCATTCACCCCAGCTCGGACGACGCCGCCCACGTGGTGACGGGACGGTTGCGGCGCCGGTACCGCCTCCTGGGCACATCGGCCCGCGCCGGCCTCCGCACGACGGGCGCCAAGGTGCGCTCGCGTTTCGTCGCCCGCCACCGCCGCGAGGGGATCGTCGGGGCCGCCCGGATCCGCTCCGCCGAGGACGCCGCCGCCACCCTCGGCCAGATGAAGGGGGTCGTCATGAAGATGGGCCAGATGGCCTCCTTCGTGGCCGCCGCCCTGCCCGAGGAGGTCCGCGGCCAGCTCGCCGTCCTTCAGCAGGACGCTCCCCCGATGACCTGGGAGCTCGCCCACGACCAGATCGAGCGCGAGCTCGGCCGCCGTCCGGAGAAGGTCTTCAAGCGCATCGAGCGCACCCCGGCGGCAGCGGCGTCGATCGGCCAAGTGCACCGGGCGACCCTGCGTGACGGACGCCACGTCGCCGTCAAGGTGCAGTACCCCCGGGTGGACGAGGCGATCATGGCGGACCTCGACAACGCCGGCCTCCTCAAGATGTTCCTGAAGCGCCTGGCGCCCGGCATCGACCTCGACCCCTTCGTCGAGGAGTTCCGCGAGCGGGTCACCGAGGAGCTCGACTACGCCGTCGAGGCCGCCAACCAGGAGCACTTCCGCGAGGCCTGGGCCGGCGACCCCGTCATAGTGGTGCCGGCCGTCGTCCCCGAGCTCTCCACGCGACGGGTGCTCGTCACCGAGTGGTACGACGGCGCCCGCTTCGACGAGAAGTGGGACGCCCCCCAGGCCGAGAAGGACCGCATCGGCACCACGCTGTACTCCTACGTGCAGCACTGCGTCGCCCGCCTGGGAGCGTTCAACGGCGACCCCCACCCGGGCAACTACATATTCCTGCGCGACGGGCGCATCGTCCTCCTCGACTTCGGCTGCGTGAAGCGCCTCGACCCCGCCGTCCTCGCCGGCCAGCGGGCGATCACGCGGGCTGTTCAGGACGCCGACGCCCCCGGCCTCAAGGCCGCCCTCGTGGGCTCGGGGTACACGCGCCCCGACGACCCGGTCCCCGCCGAGGACCTCTACGAGTTCATGCAGGGCTTCTTCGCGCCCATCGCCGCCGACCGTCCGTACCGCTACGCCGGCGACGAAGGCCGCGGGGTGATGATGCGCCTCCTCGCCCGGGGGGGCGACTTCGCCGAGACCCGCGAGTCCGTCACGCTGCCCGGGGACCTCTTCTTCCTCATGCGCCTCAACGCCGGCCTCGGAGCCATCCTCGGCCGTCTCGAGGCGGAGGCGAACTGGTACCGCCTCCACGCCGACGCCTGGGACCGCTCCCCCACCCGTTGAGCCCGGCGTGCCCCTGTGTCGCCCGCGGGCAGCCCCGCGGGCTATCGTTCTTGCACGGATGCTGCAAGTGGGGACGGGTTCACCATGGCCGACGGGACGTCCACGACAACCGAGGAACCCCCGGGGCCGGCGCGCCCCGACGGCCGCACGGCCCGGGCGATCCGCACCCGTGAGGCCGTCGTGGAGGCGCTCCTCGGCCTCATCGAGGACGGCAACCTCCGCCCCACCGCCCACCAGATAGCCGAACGCGCCGGCGTCTCGCTGCGCTCGGTGTTCCAGCACTTCAGCGACCTCGACACCCTCTTCTCCCTGGCGGCGAAACGCCACATCGAGCGCTACTCCGTCATGCTGGAGCCGATCCCGGCGGGCCTCTCCCTCACAGAACGGGTCGACGCCCTCGTCACCCAGCAGGGCCGGCTCTTCGAGGCCGTCACGCCCGTGCGCCGGGCCGCGACGCTCATGGAGCCGTTCTCCGAGGAGATCCTCTCCCACGTGCGCCGCGGCCAGCAGACCGTTCGGGCGCTGGCATCCCATCTCTTCGAGGAGGAGCTCGCCGCCCTCGACGAGGCCGACCGGCGCACCACCCTCGACGCCCTCGCCGCCGTGTCGTCCTGGAACTTCTGGGACACGCTGCGTCGGCTGCAGGACCTCTCGGTGGCCCGGGCGCAGGACGCGCTCCGGCGCCTCTTCCTGTCACTGCTGGGCGGCTGACAGGGCCGGGACCCCGCGTCGGACGGGGCTCAGACCCCGACGTCGGCCGGCCGGGGCAGGAGACCGTCGTCGCCGACGGGCAGCGAGCGGTACGCCGACTCGGCGAAGTACGCCATCGCCCCCACGGTGAGGCCGTCGTAGGCGGACACGGCGGCGAAGAAGGGGTGCTTCGTGCGCCGCCACACGAAGAGGAACCCGATGCTGGAGAGGGACTTCAGCACGAGCAGCGCCGGCAGGACCGGGCGGAACCGGCGCAGGTTGAGCTGCAACATGAGGCACATGGCGCCCAGGGTGGCGACGTTGCCGGCGCCCAGGATCCACCAGATGTAGCCGTCCTCCCGGCCCGGGAGCTCCGGGTGGCCGAAGCGCTCGCCCATCTTCCGGGCCCGCTCGGCCGTGCCGTCGCGGTCGAGGTAGTAGGTGGCCGCCGGGACGAGGAAGTTCACCGTGAGGAACCCGTACACGAGCTGGAAGTTCCGGTACTTCCTGTCGGGCTGGCGCCAGAAGCGCCGGAGCATCTCCATGGGCGCCCAGGCTAGGCGACTTTGGAGGCTCACCCCGCACGTCCGTGCGGTGTGAGCCTCCAAAGTCGTCACACGCCGGCGGAGAGGCGCTCGGCGGCGTGCATCGCCACGGCCATGATCGTGTGCTGGGGGTTGACACCGAGGTTCGTGGGGAACACCGAGGAGTCCACGACCCAGAGCCGCTCCGTACCCCACGGGCGCAGCTCGCAATCGACGACGCCGCCCGCCTCGTCCCGCGACGCCCGGGCGGTCCCGAAGAGGTGGTTGGCGATCATCGTGTAGCGGCGGGGGTCAGTGGCAGCGCCCTTGATGCGGTCGATCTCGTGCGGGGCGAGCACGGGCGCCAGACCCCAGATCCCGGGCATCACGGCGGTGGCCCCGGCAGAGACCGCGAGGCGCGCGAGACGGTGGATGCCGGCGCGGACGAGGGCGACGTCGCCGCGGGTGGGCGTGTAGGAGACCCGGGCGGGCCGCCCCGGCGCCGAGCGCACCCGGCCCTCCGCCTCGGCCCGGACCTGCACACCCCAGGACGCCACCCGGTCGATCTCCCGCACCCGCCGGGCGAGGTCCCGGCCCACCCCCGGGAGGCGCCCCGCCATCACCTCGTGCGGCATACCCACGGTCTCGAACTTCATGCCCTCGGAACGGAACTCCTCGCACTCCCAGCCCTGCGTCGCCCCCGCCCAGAACCGCACCTCGTCAGGGAACTTCGCCACGATCCCCGACCCCGGGTGGGCACGGAAGTGCCGGCCGAGGTGCGGGTGGCGGAACCCGCTCGCTTCCAGGAGGCCGGGCACCTGCACGCAGCCCGGGGCGAGCACGACACCCTTGCGGGCGTGGAGGCGCACGCGGGGACCGCGGCGGCCGGTGACGGCGTCGCGCATCCGTCCCGTCACGCCCGTCGCCCGTCGCCCGTCGAGCACGACCTTCTCCACGAGACAGGACGTCACCACCCGCATCCCCCGCGCCACGGCGGCGGGGATCAGCGTACGGGCCGTGGAGGCCTTCGCCCGGTTCGGGCAGCCCTGCAGGCAGCGCCCCGACCCCCGGCAACCGGTCTCGTAGCGGTTGATGACCTTCCCCGACCATCCGAGGCGCTCGGCGCCCCGGGCGGGCAGCGTGTTGTTGCGCCCGGCGACGTCGAGAGGGGTGGGTCGCACCGACATGAGGGCGTCGAGGGTGTCCCAGTGGCGGTGGAGGTCGGCGAGGGGGAACGCCGCCCGGAAGGCGGGCTCGGCGGCCCAACGGTCGTAGGCGTCCTCGGGCAGGCGCCAGGCGATGGCCCCGTTCACGACCGTCGTCCCGCCCAGGACCCGCCCCTGCAGGACCGAGACCACCGATCGGCCCACCGCCGCCTCCATGCCCCCGTCGCGGTACAGCCTCGCCATGGAGGGGAACATCTCGCCCCGGAAGTCCCCCACGTCCACGGCGGGGCCCTCCTCGATCAGGCAGACGTCGTGGCCGTCCGCCGTCAGCTTCCAGGCGGCCACGGCCCCGGCGGCTCCGCTCCCGACGACGACGAAGTCGGCTTCCTCGTCGATGCCCGCCGCGACCTCGGCGAGACCGCGGATGGCGCTCACCGGCCGGGCTCCCACACGTCCTCGACCCAGCGGACCCGCCCGCCCAGAGGCCCCAGGGGGTCGGCGCGGGCGTCGAGCCCGAGATGCGCCCGCACCTCGGGGTCACCGAGGACGGCGAGCGCCGCCAGGGTCTTCAGGAGGAGGCCGCCCATGCGCAGCGGGTACAGCGGGGAGCCGACGACACGGGCGAGGAGGCGCTCGCGTTCGTCGACGCCCAGCGCCCCCCAAGTGCAGAACCTCCCCAGGAGGACGGCGGGCGCCAGCCACCACAACGCCTCCACGAGGACCCGGATGCCGAGACGGCGCCCCGGGGGGAGGAACGCGGCGAACGCCCCGGCGAACTCGACGACGGATTCCTCGCGACCCCCGAGCTCCCCGGGGGGCAGGACCGCCGCCAGGACGCCGGCGAGCCGCCGGCGCGCCCCGCCCGACCACGCCCGCCCGGGCGGCAGGTGCGGGGCCGGGGGCGCGGACATCCCGGGAGCATACGTCGGGGGCTCACAGTCGGCATCGTGACCCGGCTCTCCTTCCCTTCCCCCGACGGTTCACGAGAGCGTGTCCGACCGTCACGGTCAGGCGTCGGCCCCCGGCCGCTGGCGTTCCTCGCCGAATCCGGTCAGCGCCGCGGCCACCTCCCCGGGCGTCTCCAGCATGGGGTTGTGACCGGCGTCCGGGACGGGCCGCCACACGGCGCCCGGGATGCGGGCGTGCAGGCCCCGCATCGCGGGGGCGAAGCCGGCGTCCCGTTCTCCGCAGACGAGAAGTACCGGGACCCGGAGCTGCCAGAGCCAGGGCCGGAAGGAACGGCCGGCGACGACCTCCTCCGCGATGCCGAAGAACGCCGCCGGCCGCAGCCGGCGCCACTCCTCGGGCCGGCTGATCGCCCCGCCGCTCATCGAGTACGCCCGCTGCATGCCGAGGAGGCGGGCGACCCGGAGTAGGCGGCGCTGGCGGGCCCGGCGCGCGGGCGTGGTCTCGAACGCCCAGGAGTTCACGAGGGCGAGGCCGCCGAAGAGGTCCGGGCGCATCAGTGCCGCCCACATGGCCGCCGACCCGCCGAGGCTGTGGCCCGCGACGAGAGGCCGCTCCATGCCGAGGGTCTCCACGACGTCGACGACGTCGGCTGCCAGCCGCCACAGACGATACGCCCGCTCGTCGTCGGGGCCTCCCGACTCGCCGTGGCCCCGCAGGTCGAAACGGGCGATCTCGAAGCCCGGGTCGAGCCGGGAGACGACACCGTCCCAGATGCGCCGGCTGGCGGCGAAGCCGTGCACCAGCAGGAGAGGGCGCCCGGCGCCCTCGACCTCGCAGGCGAGGTCGGTGCCGGAAACGGCGATCCGCTCCACGGTGGAGCTCACGGCGCCCAACCGTCGGCTATGAAGAGAGCTCCCGGACCACGGGCTCCCAGATGTCCTCCTGGCCGGTGCCCACGACCGGGAGGTAGAAGCTCAGCCGGTCGACGACACCGGCGTACTTCGCCTTGAGAGCGGCGGCGAGGCCGTCGAAGGGCACCCGGACGGCGAACTCGGCCAGGACCTCGTCGGTGATCTCCTTGCCCACCTCGCCCATCTTCCCCTCCCGGATGAGCTGGGCGAGGCGGGGCTGCAGGTCGCCCCAACCGTGGAGGTCGAGCACGTTGCGGTACGCCGGCGTGGAGGCGTAGAAGCCGATCTGGCTGCGGGCGAGGCCGTCCATCATCTGGCGCCGGCCGTCCTCGCCGGTGACGGCGAAGGCCGTGGTGGAGTACTCGAAGGCGGAGGGGTCCCGCCCCGCCCGCCGGAGACCCTCCGCGACGTTGGGCTTCACGACCTCCTCGATGTACTTCACGCTGTGCATGGGGTGGATGTGGATGCCGTCGCAGACCTCCCCCGCCATCCGGCACATCCACGCCCCCACGGCGGCGACGAAGATCTTCGGCTTGCCGTAGCCCGTGGGGCCGGGGTTGAAGAAGGGCTGGATGTAGTCGTGCGTGTAGAACTCGCCGTGGTAGTCGAGCTTGTGCTCGGCCTCGAACGCCCCCCAGATGTGGCGGATGGCGAGGATCATGTCCTTGAGCCTGGGGCCGGGGTGGTCGAAGTCGACGGAGAAGCGGCGCTCGTTGTGCTTGCGGATCTGCGTGCCGAGACCGAGGATCATCCGCCCCTTCGACGCCTTCTGCAGGTCCCAGGCGGTCATGGCGTGCACCATGGGTGAGCGGGGGAACGCCACGGCGATCGCCGTGCCGAGCTCGATGCGCTCCGTGTCGACGGCGGCGACGCCAAGAGGCAGGTAGGGCGTCTGGGCCGCCTCCACCGACCAGATGCCGGCGAAGCCCATGTCCTCGGCCTTCTTCGCCAGCGTGCCGGCGTCGCGCAGATCGGCGACGGCGAACGTGGTGTCCATCTTCATGCGGATGTTCCCCCTGTGTCTCGGCGGCGCGAAGCTATCCGCGGACGCCGCCGGGGGCCAGTTGCGCGACGAGATGGGCGCACTCCGTGCGGCAACCCGCTCGGAGTGCGCCCACCGTCGCCGCCCGAGAGCTGGAGGCCCGCCGCCCTCGGCGACGGGCGCGACCCGGCTCCCCTACTGCGGTGGGTATCCGGGCGGGGGGGCCTGCGGCGGCTGACCGGGGGGAGGGGGTGGCGGCGGGGCGTACCCGGGCGGGGGACCCTGCGGAGGCGGGGCATAGCCGCCGGGCGGCGCCTGCGGGGGTGGGGCGTAGCCGCCGGGGGGTGCCTGGGGCGGCGCCAAGCCGACCCCGTTGTAGTTCGCGTCCACGACGACGGTGTGCGCGACCTTGTCCCCCCAACGCTGGTGACGCTGCGAGTCCACGAGGCCGATGATGTAACCGATGGCACAGAGGCCGTCGACGAGGCGCATGATGTTGCGCAGGAACGACGTGTTCGAGTCCATGGGCTGGCCGTCCTCGCGGATGACCTTGACGCCCATCCACTTCTTGCCCAGCGTCTGGGCCGGGTTCTGCTGTTCGAAGTACCAGAAGTAGCCCAGCCACACGATGTACCAGGCGAATGACACGATGTAGCCCAACGTGATGCTGGAGCGGAAGAGCAGGAACTGGAGGATCCAGAGCGGGATGGCGAGGATGATCCCGTCGATGATGATCGCAACGATGCGTTTCCCGATGACGTCGGTCGGGTTCCCCTGTGCGGGATAAGCCATGTCAGTCCTCCAGTCGGCAACCGGGGGGAAGTCTGCCACGTCGCAGGGTCCCACCGTGGGATTCCAGGGCCCTCGCCTACCCCAGACACCCCGCCAGGTCGCCGAGGATGCCTCGTTGGCCGACCGGATCCGGCCAGAAGGGGGCCAGCACGGGGACGTCCACACCGGCGTCGTGGTAGGCGCGCACCCGGGCGGCGACCTCCTCCAGCGGCCCGATGACGGCGATGGCGTCCACGAACTCGTCGGTCATGGCCGCAGCCACGGCCCCCCGGTCGCCGCGGGCGAAGGCCTCCCGCACACCGGCGGCGACGTCCTCGTGGCCGATCCAGGCGAAGAACCGGTTGTACGCGGCCGTGGCCGCGTACGCCCCGAAGGCCGCCCGGATGGCGTCGCGGGCGGCATCGCGGTCGTCTGTGACGTGGACGTGGAGGCGACACACGACCTCGATGCCGCCCGGGTCCCGCCCGGCGGCGGCGGCCCCGGCGGCCACCTCGGCGAGCACCCGGGGGACGGCCTCCTCGGAGAGGAGGTTCACGATGACGCCGTCGGCGACCTCTCCGGCGAGGCGGAGCATGCCCGGGTTCAGGGCGGCGACGTGGATCGGGACAGGGCCTTCCGGAGCCGCCTGGAGGCGGAAGCGGTGCGAGGCCAGGGTGTCGCCGTCGTATGCCGTCTTCCCGCCGGCGAGCATCGCCCGGATCACCTCGACGTGTTCCCGCATCCGCCTCAGGGGCCGGTCGTAGGCCAAGCCCGCCCAGTCCCCCACGATGTTCTCCGACGAGATCCCGAGGCCGAGGACGAAGCGGCCTCCGGTGAGTTGGCTGAGGCCGGCAGCGGTCATGGCGTGGACCATGGGGGTCCGGGTCTGGGCCGGAAGCACGGCCGTTCCGATGCGGAGCCCGGGCAGGGCGTGGGCGAGGGCGCCCCCGAGGCTCACGGCGTCCGGGCCCGCGACCTCCGCGAGCCAGACCTGGCGGTACCCGAGCCCCCAGCAGTGGACGGCGAGGTCGACGCTCTGGCGGTGGGTGAGGGGGGCCAGCGGCAGGCTGAGGGCGAGGGGCACGGGACCTCCGGGACGGCTCACGGGCGCGACCGGGAGTGTGCCACGCGGTGCGGACAGGGGGACGACCCCGCGCGACCTGGGGCACTTCCGGGTACGCGAATCTGTCGCAGAGGACGTGTAGGGTGTCCAAGGTGTGAATCCAGGAGGTGGGCGTGTGGACCGGTACGGGCATGCGATGACCCCGAACCTTCTCTGGCTCGCAGGGGTGGGTGGAGACGAGTTCGAACGGCGCATGCTGCAGGGACAACCTGAGGATCTCTCCCCCGAAGAGGCCCGCCAGGCCCTCCTGCACGCCGCTCTGGCGCATCTGCACAGCCACCGGGGCCACCGGGAGCACGGGGTCAAGGCCGCCCTCCGCCACGCCGCCCGGGCAGTCCGCTCCGAGTCTTCGCGTGCCGGTCGCCGAGTTCCCGAGACGGAGACCGTGTTCGCCCTCGACTCCCTCGCCCCCGTCGTCCGCCGCTACGCCGCCACAGGTCTCCCCTCGGAGCCGCTCATGGCACACGACATCACACTGTCGTGTGCGCTGGGGCGCTTCCGGTTCGAGACCCGCGTGCCTCTGCTCCTCGCCCGGCCCCAGCGCATGGTGTGGTGGCGGGCGGGTCCCCGCCCCGAGGCGGGCAGCGCGCCAGACGTCCAGCGCCGCTTCACGATGCGGGTGGCCGGTGTCCTCGGCGAGGAGGCCTTCGGCGCCGACCCCCGCCGTCTCGTCACCATGTACCCAGAGGTGAACGAGCACACAGTCGAGGAGTTCGACGACGTCCTGTCCTCCGAGACGCGCCTCGACATGCTGGAGTGGGCCCGGATGGCGGCAGAGCGTCTCGACGCTCTCGCCCTCGCCGACGCCGCCGCCGCCATGAGCTGACCCCCGGGGCCTGGGGCCTCAGGGGGATCAGTAGTAGACGAACAACTTCTCCAGGACTTCCGTTGCCGGGGCGACCACGAGGTCGGCGTCCACGCCCGGGGCGCAGCCCACGGAGACGACGTTGCCGTACACGCTCACCGAACGGACGCCCTCGATCTCGAAGAGGCGGCGGGCAACGAGGTCGGCGGGCCGGTCGCCGGCGGCGTCCTCGGAGTCCCGGTAGTCGAGGAGGCCCATGCCCGTGAGGGAGCGGTCGAGGTCGAACTGGCGGACCTCGGGGTTCGCGACCTCCCTGACCGCCACCTTGATCACCTGACCCACGGTTCCCTCCTGCGCTGGTCGGCTCGTCTGGCCGGAGCGAGAGGCTACCGGCCCGTGGCACCCCGCCCCAACCAGGACCGGCGACCGGCGACCGGGCCGGCGTCACGTGGCCGCCTCCCCCGCCCCGGCCCCCCCCCCCCCCCCCCCCCCCCCCCCCCCCCCCCCCCCCCCCCCCGACGATGAAGAAGACGACGACGGCCCGGTGCACGAGTCCGGGTAGCAGGG
>CAYJLW010000052.1:0-29710 GCA_964370965.1 uncultured Acidimicrobiia bacterium
CCGGTGGGCCCGGCCGGTGGGGTTGGGGCCCCCACCGGCACGCGGAGCAGCGCCACCGACGGGCTCGTACCACACGGCCGGTGGGCCCGGCCGGTGGGGTTGGGGCCCCCACCGGCACGCGGAGCAGCGCCACCGACGGGCTCGTACCACACGGCCGGTGGGCCCGGCCGGTGGGGTTGGGGCCCCCACCGGCACGCGGAGCAGCGCCAGCTGCGGAGCAATGTAATTGACCCTCGGAACGAGAACGCGTTCTACTTTCTGCATGGACCTGCGCGACTCGCCGGGGGAAGCGGCGTTCCGGGCCGAGGCCCGCCAGTGGCTCGGCGCGCACGCCGCGCTGCGGGGTCATGACGCCTACAGCGAGGACGCGACCGCCGAGGAGGTCTTCGCGGCCGGGACCCGCTGGCAGAGACTCCTGCACCGGGAGGGGTGGGCGGCGATCACGTGGCCGCCGGAGTACGGCGGGCGCGGCCTCGGCCCGATCGAACAGATCATCTGGAACCAGGAGCTCGCCCGGGCGGGCATCGGCCACACGTCCTACGTCGTGGGCGTGGGGATGGCGGGGCCGGCGATCATCGCCCACGGCACCGCCGAGCAGAAGGCGCGCCACCTGGAACCGATCCTGCGGGCCGAGGAGTTCTGGTGCCAGCTCTTCAGCGAGCCCGGCGCCGGCTCGGACCTCGCCTCCCTCGCGACCCGGGCCGCGCACGACCCGGCCGCCGACGGGTGGGTGGTGGACGGCCAGAAGGTGTGGTCCTCGGCGGCGCAGTTCGCCGACTGGGCGATCCTCCTTGCCCGCACCGATCCCACGGTGCCCAAGCACAGGGGAATCACGTACTTCCTCCTGGACATGACGTCCCCCGGGGTGACGGTGAAGCCTCTCGTGCAGCTCAACGGCGAGGCGCACTTCAACGAGGTCTTCCTCGACGGGGTCCACGTCCCCACGGCGAACGTCCTCGGGGAGGTGGACGACGGCTGGCGGGTGGCGATGACGACCCTCATGTACGAGCGCATGGCCTTGGGCGGCGGGGGGTTCTTCAGCGTCGCCGATCTCCTGGACCTCGCCCGCGCCCACCCGGAGCGCCTCGACGCCACCGCTCGCCAGGACCTCGCCCGTGTGGTGTCCCAGGACCGCTGCCTGGAACTCATGAACATGCGCGTCCTCACGGCGCTCGGGCGGGGCCGCCTTCCCGGGCCGGAGGCAAACGTCATGAAGCTCCTCATGGCCCGCACGATGACCGCAGCGGCCGACCTCGGTCTCCGCCTCTGCGGTGCCGACGCGATGCTCGCGGGCCATCCCTGGGCCCGGCTGTTCCTGCAGGCACCCGCCCTCCACCTCGGGGGGGGTACCGACGAGGTGCAGAGGAACGTGGCGGGCGAGCGGGCCCTCGGCCTCCCCAAGGAACCCGGCGACGACCGTACCGTCCCTTTCGACGGGCTCCGCCGGAGCTGAACGCACTCCGGTGGCCGACGTCTGGGGCGTGGGCCCCAGACGTCACTGTTACATCAGCACTGTCACATCAGCCGCGACATCAGCCGACGAGGACGTCCTTGAGGTCGAGGTTGCGGAAGGAAGGCGGGCCGTCACAGAGCTTCGCGAGCTGCTCGGCCATCGCTGCCGTCGCGGGCAGGTTGCTGTTGCGCATCGCCTCGTCGTAGGAGGGGAACTCCACGACCGTCACGTATGTGTTCGGCCGGTCGCGGTCGGCGCAGGCGAGCACGCGTGTGGCGGAGCGCTTGCCCGCTGTCTCTTCCTCCCAGCGCCGCTGCAAGGCTTGGATCTCCTCGGGACGTGACGTCTGGTACTCGATTATCTGTACGAAGGCCATGGATCCCCCCTTGGTTTCCTGTCTCCCGTCAGCGTAGGGCTCCGTCTCGCAAACGCAAGTAAAACCTGTGTCGTCTGTGCCAATCTCTCCGGTACCCCCGGAAGCCGGACTTCCCTAGTCTCCGCCGCATGCAGGAGCCGGCCATCCGCGCAGCCGACAACTGGGACGCCTGCTGGGCCCTCGGCCCGGCCGGCGTCCCGGCCGTCTCCGCCCGCACGACCGTGACCTTGGGCGCCGCCCCCGAGTCGGCACCCGCCTGGGCGTGCGCCGCGGGCCTGTGGGGCGCCACGCCGCGGGGCGCTCTCGGCGCCGCCCCCGAACCACCCGCCGCCACACTCGAAGTCAACGCCACCCACCTGCACCTCCCGCCGCACCTGCTCGTCCGCGGCGAGGCGGCACCGCTCGACCTCGCCCCCCTCCTGCACGAGGGCCTCAACGAGCTCGCTCTCACGGCCGCCTACGAGGACTTCCCCACCTACTTCGGCGTCCCGGTGCCCCCCCGGGTCGGCGTGTTCCTGCAGTGCGACATCCGTCTTCCTGACGGCCGCCTCGTGCGCCTGGCCACCGGCGACCACGACACGCAGTACCGGGTGATGATCGCCCGGCCCCCGCTGGCCTCGACCGTCTGGACGATCGCGCCCCAGGGCACGTTCCTCCACCCTCACCAGGCGGCACCCCTGTTGCGCTTCCCCCGCCGGGGAGGACGCGTGGAGGCCGAAGCGGACGCCTGCCGGGTCGGTCTCCGCCACGAGCGGCGCTCACCAGCGCCCGCAGGTCGCCTCACCCTGGTGCCGGGAGCCCACATCCTCCTCGACTTCGGCGAGGAGCTCGTGGGACGTCTCGCCGCGACCGCCGCCGGCCCGGCCGCCTTCACGCTCACCACGGGCGAGTCCCAGGCCGAAGCCGCCGCACTCGCGCCGGGAATGGACGTCCCCCTGCGCGAAGTGCACCTCCCCGAGAGCGGCGAATGGCGGGACCGGCGCCGGGCCGCCCTGCGCTGGGTCGCCGTACGCAACGACGCCGACCGGTCCGTCGACGTCGAGGTCACCCTGGACGCGCAGGAGATCGACGTCGTGTCGCGGGGCGAGTTCCGCTGCTCCGACCCGGTCCTGGAACGCGTCTACGAGGTGGGCCGGGGGACGGTCATCCGCGCCACACACGACTTCGTGGAGGACGGCCCGAAGCGCGACCGGCTCCTCTGGCTGGGAGATCTGGCATCCGCGGCCGCCACGTTCGGGGCCACCGTCGGGGACCTGCGGCCCCTGCGGCGTTCCCTCCTCCTCGCCGCCGGCACACAGATGCGCAACGGCGCCCTCCCGGGCGTGGGCCCCCACCCCAACCACCTGGTCCTCGCCGACTACGTCCCCCTCTGGGCCGTGGCGCTGGACACCTACGTCCTCTACAGCGGGGACACGCAAGCCTGCGGGCTCCTCCTCCCCACGCTGCGCGGGGCGCTCGGGTACATGCTGGAACGGATCGGCTCCGACGGGCTCGTGGGTCCCGAGGAGGAGACGGACTGGTGGGTCTTCCTCGACTGGGACAGGCGGACCCCCTTCGAGTCCAACGTGGCCCGCCACGCCGGCGTGGCCGCCCTGTCGCTCGTCACCGCCGCCGGCCTCGACGCCGGCGCCCGGGTGGCCCTCCTCGCCGATGCCGGCGGGGAGGCCGCCGCCTGGTCGGCCGCCGCCGGCGAGCTCCGCGACACCGTCATGACCCGCTGCTGGGACGACAGCACGGGGGGACTGGCCGACTGGGCGCGGGGTGGCGAGCGCAGCCGCCACCGCAGCCGTCTCACCGCCGCCTGGGCGGTCCTGAGCGGCGCCGCGCAGGGGCAGCGACGCGAGGCACTCCTCGACGACCTCGCCGGGGACGTCCTCCCGCCCACGACCACCGGCTACGGGCAGCGCACGAACGTGGAGGCCCTCTTCCGGGGCGGCAGGCCTGAGGCCGCCCTCGACCTCGTGCGCAACTACTGGGGCGGGATGCTCGATCTGGGCGCCACGACGTTCTGGGAGAGCTACGACCCCGGCGAGGATCCCGCCACGGCGACTTCGTTCTACGCCCGACCCTTCGCCAACAGCCTCTGCCACGCCTGGTCGGGGTCCGTCGCCGAGACGCTCGCCACGTTCGTCCTCGGCGTGGAGCCCCTCGCCCCCGGTTTCGCCCGAATCCGCCACCGCCCCGCTCGGGGCGGTCTCGCCTGGGCCGAGGGCGTCGTGCCCACGCCCCACGGCCCCATCACCGTGACAAGGGACGGCATCGACGTGCCGCCCGGAGTGGAGGTAACAGATGGCTGACCAGACACAGGTGTGCAACGACCTCACCGCCGAGCACGACGCCCTCGTGGACGTCGTGTCCGGCATCGGGGACGACGCTTGGGACACGCCCACGCCGGCGGAGGACTTCGCCGTCCGCGACCAGGTCGCCCACCTCGCCTACTTCGACGACAAGGGCCGCCTCGCCGTGGAGGACCCCGACGGGTTCGCCGCCGACCGCGAACGGCTCCTGGCCGACTTCTCCCTCTTCGAGATCGAGCACCACGCCCTGGCGGGTCGTCCCCGCGGGGACGTGGTCGCGTTCTGGGCGGAGGCGTTCGCCGCCGAGGTCGCTCTCCTCCGGGCCCAGCCCGCCGGCGAACGCATCGCCTGGTTCGGGCCCCCGATGAGCGCGGCCTCCTTCGCCACGGCCCGGCTCATGGAGCACTGGGCCCACGGCCAGGACGTCCTCGACGCCGTGGGCCTGGTGCGCCCGGCCACCGACCGTCTCCACCACGTCGCCCATCTCGGCGTGATCACACGGGGCTGGAGCTACACCGTCCGGGGCAGGGTGGCGCCGGAGGCGCCGGTCCGCGTCGAGCTCGCTGCGCCCTCCGGGGGCACGTGGACCTGGGGCCCGGAAGACGCCGAGGACGTGGTGCGGGGCGACGCCGAGGACTTCTGCCTGGTGGTCACCCAGCGCCGCCACCGCCAGGACACAGGCATCGAGACGGTGGGGCCCCTCGCCGCGGAATGGATGTCGATCGCACAGTGCTTCGCCGGCCCCCCGGGCCCCGGGCGACCCGCGGCCGCCGGGGGGGAACAGCCCCTGTAAGAGCCCGGAGCCTCCGCCGTCAGGACTCCCGGTACGAGAACATGTCAAGAACCGTGCGGGAGCAGACGACCCATGAGGCAGGACCCCTGCGTAGCGAGGCGCGGATGCCTGACCGCGAACGGGACGCCGCCCTCGTCACCGCGCTGCGCGCGGGTGACGAGGCGGCGTTCGGGCGTCTCTTCGACGCCTGGTACGACCGCGTCTTCGACCTGTCGCGCCGCATCGTGCGCGACCCCGACACGGCTGCCGAGATCGTCCAGGACACGTTCCTCGCGGCCTGGGCGAAGCTCGACACGCTGGCGGACCCGGCGAGCTTCGGGGGCTGGCTGCTGCGGATCGCCCGGAACCGCTCCTTCGACCGCCTGGAGAAGGAGAAGCGCTCCACGCCGGTCGACGGCGACACGATGGCCACGATCGAGTCCGTGGCTTCGGCGGAGGGCCGGATGCCCGCCGGCCTGACCGTGGAGGATCGGGCGTCGGCTCTCGCGGATCCGGCGAAGGCGGCCGAGGACGCCGAGGTCGCCACGCTGGTGTGGGAGGCCGCCGAGGCCCTCGGCGACCGGGACGCCAACGTCCTCGACCTCCACCTCCGCCACGGGCTCTCTCCGGCGGAGATCGCCGAGGTGATCGGCGTCACACCCAACAACGCCAACCAACTCGTACACCGGCTGCGGAGACGCCTCGGGGACGCCATCCGCGCGCGGGTGCTGTGGAGAGGGGGAACCCCGGTGTGCCCCGACCTCGCCGCCGCCCTGGGAAGCGACACACCCGCGGCGACCTTCGGCGCGGACACCGTGAAGGTGCTGAACCGCCACGCTGCCGGTTGCGGGGACTGCCGGGAACGCCAGAAGACGCGGCTCGCGCCCAGCGTGCTCCTCTCCGCCGTGCCTTTCGTGGCCGCCCCGGCGCTGTTCCGGGCAAGGGCGGCGGCGGCCATGGAGCAAGCCGGCGTGCCCATGAGCGGCTCCGCTTCCCACGCCGGCGACCAGGGGCCGTGCGACGGAGCGGACCCGGGGGGCGAAGGGGGCGGGCAGGTGACGGCGGCGGCAGGCCGGAACTGGGCCCGCCTGGCCACGGTCCCGGCCGTCGTGGTCGTGGGCTTCCTGGGCGTGCTCCTCGTGGCCCGGCCCGTCGAGCGTGACCGGCTCCGCGTCGCCCGGGCCCGCGTCACGTCCTCGGCCTCCCCCGCGGCTACGGGGACGCCGTCCCCCGCGGCACAGGCGACGGACGCCCCGGGCACGACGAACGGGGAGCCGGCCGCCACCTCGTCGCCCGCCACGTCCCAGGGGACGACGTCCCGATCGACGGGGGGCGCGGCCGCGACCGGGGGCACGGCCGCGTCGTCGGGAGGCGGCAGCGCCGGGGCGGCACCCGCGCCGGCGCCTGCGCCGCCCCCGCCACCACCACCGGTGCCTCCCCCGAGCATCACGTCGTTCGGCCTCAAGGTGGTCGAGATGTACGGCTCCTGCCAGTACGCGCTCGTGTCCGTGCAGTGGTCGACGTCCAACGCCTCAGGGGTGACGCTGAACGCCAAGGAGGTGGGCGCCGACGGGTCCACGACCGTGTGCGCCTCCTCGGGTGACAAGTTCACGCTGACGGCCTGGAACGACGCCGGCAGCGACTACGCGTCCGAGGCCGTGCCCTGAGATGGAACCGGGATTCCCGGAGGTCCCGGTCGCCCTTGGAGGCCCACACCCCGTCTTCGTGGGTCCTGAGCCTCCAACCTCGGCGTGAGTAGCCTCGCGTCCGTGAGCGCCAACGGTGAGGGACTGCAGCGGGTGTCCGACCACGCCCACGCCTACATCCAGGGCAGCGGCGGCTTCGGTCTCTCCAACGCCGGAGTCGTGGCCGACGGCGGCGACGTCCTCCTCGTCGACACCCTCATGGATCTCGCCCACACCCGGCGCCTCCTCGAGGCCGTCGCCAGGGACGTGGGCGGGCCCGTGCGCCGCCTCGTCAACACCCATCACAACGGCGACCACTGCTGGGGCAACCAGCTCGTCGAGGGCGCCGAGATCATCGGCCACAGGGCGTGCGCGGAGCTCATGGCGTCGATACCGCCCGCCGCCCTGCAGATGATGAAGGACGCCCCCGCCGACACGCCGCTCATGGAGTTCGTCCAGCGCATGCTGGGGCCCTTCGACTTCACGGGCATCGAGCTCCGCCCGCCCACCCGGCTCGTCGAGGACGTCCTCGACCTCGACGTGGGCGGCGTCACCGCGCAGGTGCGATACGTGGGTCCGGCCCACACCGCCGGCGACGTCGTGGTCGTCCTCCCTCAGGAGGGCGTCGTCTTCACGGGTGACGTGGTCTTCCGCCTCTGCACGCCGATCGGCTGGGAGGGGACGTTCGCGAAGTGGATCGAGGCCCTTGAGCTCGTCGCCGGCCTCGGCACCGTCCTCGTGCCGGGCCACGGCCCGGTGTGCGGGCCAGAGGGCGCTCTGGAGATGCGCGACTACCTGGTCTACGTGCGCGAGGAGGCCGGGCGCCGCTTCGAAGCCGGGATGTCCGAGGAGGCCGCCGCCGCCGACATCGACCCCGGCCCGTACGGACGGTGGGGAGAGCCCGAGCGGATCATCTTCAGCGTCTCCCGCGCCTACCGCGAGATCCGGGGCGAGCCGCCAGACGCGCCCGTGGACTTCTTGGCCATGGTGGCCTACATGGCAGAGCACCGGGAAGGGCAGTGACAGAACCCCCGGACGGCCCGCTCGTCTCTGTCGTGGTGCCCGTACACGACGAGGAAGACACGCTGGCCAGGCTGCACGACGAACTCGTGCGCTGCTTCGACTCCCTGCCCTACGGGCTGGAGATCGTCTTCGTCGACGACGGCAGCAGGGACGGCTCCGCCGCTGTCCTGGACCGTCTCGGGGCCGAGGATCCCCGTGTGGTGGTCGTGACCTTCACCCGCAACTTCGGCAAGGAGGCCGCCCTCACGGCGGGCCTCCACACGTGCCGGGGCGAGGCCTGCGTCATGATCGACGCCGACCTCCAACACCCCGTGAGCCTCGTCCCCGAGTTCCTCGCGCGCTGGGAGGCCGGCGCGGACGTCGTCGTCGGAGTGCGCGAAACGCCCACGCCCGGAGGTCCCCTGCGTCGCCTCGGAGCGCGCTTCTTCGACGCCGTGATGTCCCGCGTGGCCACACCCCCCGTGGCCCGCAACGCCACGGACTTCCGGCTCGTGGACCGGGCCGTCGTCGACGACTTCAACCGCCTCGGGGAGCGCACCCGCATGACCCGTACGCTCATCGACTGGCTGGGCTACGACGAGGCCGTCGTGCCCTTCCGGACAGCGGAGAGGGCGTCCGGGCGCCCCGCCTACTCGACGGGCAAGCTCGTGCGCCTGGCCCTTGACGGCATCGTGTCCGTGAGCCTGTTCCCACTCCGCCTCGCCGGGTACGTCGGGATCGTGATGACACCGCTGGCCGGTCTGGCGTGCGTGGGCGTCGCCGTGTACCGCTACGTCTTGCACGACCCCTGGGGTCTGGACGTCACGGGATCCGCCGTCCTCGCCCTGCTCCTCGTCTTCCTGACCGGAATCGTGCTCGTCTGTCTGGGCCTGATCGCCCTCTACATCGGCCAGATCCGGGCCGAGGTACTCGGTCGGCCCCTCTACGTGGTCCGCCGACCCCGGGGAACGGCCAGGGGTCACGGGGACCGAACGCGGGAACCGGCCTGCTAGCCTCTTGCGTTCAGTCACAAATCCGCGTCGGTGCCGGTGGCGGCACTCCGTTGCCGGAGGTGACTCTCCCTCCTTCACCGGCGTACACGACAACCCGGAGTTCGTGTTGGCGCGACTGCCCCAGAACGACGTAGCCGGTCGCCATGTGCGGCGCCGCCGGTTCCGGACGGCCCGGAAGGTCGTCCGCAAGGCCGTCATCGTGCTCGTCGTCGTCGGCGTCGTGGGCGCCGCATCCGTCGCCGCCTACGCCGGTTGGAGCGTGCGCGAGCTCGACCACGCCCTGGGCCGGGTACGCATCCGCCGTGTCAGTGCCGCTCAGGACGGAGTCGTGCATGCCAAGCCCACCGCCGACCCCATGCCGGAGAACGCCAGCCCGCAGACATACCTCCTCTTGGGCAACGACACCCGTGAAGGGCGCTCGTCGACGTTCCTCGACAAGAAGCACTCCCGCAGCGGCCAGGGTGGCGGGGGAGCGGACTCGATCATCCTCGTGCGCGTCGATCCCCAGAGTCAGCGCACGGAGATGGTCTCGATTCACCGTGACCTGCGGGTGAGGATCCCGAAACGCGGCTACGGGAAGATCAACTCCACGTACGTCCTGGGCGGACCGTCCCTCACGGTGTCCGTGGTCGAGGGCCTCACCGGCGTGCACATAGACCATGTGGTGATCGTCGACTTCGCCGGTTTCCGGGACGTCGTGGACGCCGTGGGCGGCGTCACGCTCTGCCTGGAGACCGCGGAGAAGGACCGCTACACGGGCCTCAACCTCCCCGCCGGCTGCTCGCATGTGAACGGCACGCAGGCCCTGTCTTACGCCCGCTCGCGCCACACGAAGCTGCACAAGGACGGCCGCTGGGTCGCCGACCTCACCGACGACTTCGGCCGCATGCACCGCCAGCAGGCGTTCCTGAAGGCGCTCGCGAAGGAGATGGCGAGCCCGGGTCAACTCGCCCACCTGCCCTCGCTCGCCCGGTCGCTGAAGGGCACGATCACCATCGACGACGGACTCGACGTCATCGACGGCGTCCGCCTCGCCCGGCGGATGTCGGGCCGTCTCGACAACGTCGCCACGGCGGCGTTCCCGGTCTACGACATGAACATCGGGGGCGTCTCCTACGCCGGCCTCGACACGAAACGGGCCGCAGCCCTGATGGCGAAGTTCAACGCCGGCACGATGGAAACCGTCACGATCGAGAAGCGGGCACCCCTGAGCCGCAAGGGTGGCGCCGACCTCGCCGAAACGAACCTGGGTGCGGAGGTCGAGAAGGCCGTCGTCCTCGGTGAGAGCGGCGGCACCACCGGCGGCGCCCTCGCCTCTCTCGAGGGTGTCTCGGCCCGCACTCCCTGACCCTTCCGGTGGGGGAGGGAGCGCAGACATCTGTGGGGGCGGGGTCACGCTGCCTCATCCGGCTAGGGCGTCGGGTGCTTCGGGGAGGGGCAGGAGGCCGAGGCGGGCGCGGAGTTCGGCCAGGAGTGGGGGCGGTGCGCTGGTGTGGAGGGGGGTGCCGTCGGGGCGGTGGAAGGTGAGGGTGTCGTCTTCGGGGCTGCCCCGGGCCCGCCAGCCGCCTTCGTGGAGGAGGTGGTGGTGTCGGGCGCATGCCAGGAAGCAGTTCTGGGGGCTGTGGGGGCCGCCTCGGGCGCGGGGAACCACGTGGTGGGCGTGCAGGTTGCGGGTGTGGCCACAGCCGGGGAAACGGCAGTGGCGGTCGCGGTGGCGGAGGTGGCGGCGCAACCAGAGGGGGATGTTGCCCCTGGTGGGTCCTGTGGCCACGGGACGCCCTTGGGGGTCGTCGGCCACGGGCTGCCAGCGGGTGTCACAGGCGATGCGCCGGGCGGTCTCGCCGGCGAGGACGGCCTCGGCGCTGCGGGCGACACCAGGCCCGCCGTCGAGGACGTCGGCGTCGACGTGGACGACGAGGAGGGTGCCCGCCCCGGCGCTGCCCGCCTCGGCGGTGGCGAGGGTGACGAGGGCGTCCGCGCAACGCGCGGGGTAGGCCTCATAGCCCCCCGTGCCCGGGTCGGGCGCCCCGCGGGCAGCGAGGGCTTCGACGGCGGTGAGGACCTGGGCGCCCTCGGCGGCGGGGAGGCGCCCCCAGAGACGGACCTCGTCGCCGCCCTCGCTCCAGCGCCACCCCAGGGCGCGACGCCGGTGGGCGGCGGCGGCGTCCGTGGCGGTGGGGGGTGCGGCGGCTCGGGCCGCGGCGCGGAGCTCGGCGACGCTGAGGCCCGGGGCGGTGGCGGCGAGCTCGGTGTCGTTCTCGGGGGTGGCGTAGCGGGCGAGCTGGTGGAGTTGGTCGGGGCCGAGGCGGCCCTCGGCGGCGACGCGCCCCAGCGCGGGGAGGCGCCCCAGGGCACGGGACGTCTCGACCCATTCCCGGGCGGTGGCGGCGTCGACGTTACAGGCGGTGGCGACCCAGGCGGGCATCGTGAGGGCGCCGTCGCCCCGGTAGCCCTCGCGGGCTTCGATCTCGGCGAGCACGACGAGGAGCTGGGCGTGTACGGCGTTGGCCAGGGCGGTGAGGTGTGTGGCGGCCGTGGTGAGGTCGTCGAGTGTCGCATGCTCGAACATACGTTCGATTATACCGCCGAAGCCCCCCAGAGGCAAGCGGTTCCTTCCGATGAGCCCCTCAACGCCCGACAAGGTGCCTCTGCCACCCCCGGGGTCCGGGTAGTCGGAGAGGACCGCCTGGGCGGGCCCGCCGGTGTCGTTCATCTCCACCACGACCCGGTGCGCGCCCGCCGCCAACGGGTAGGCAGGCGAGGTCAGGACCTGGGGCGGGGAGTTCGTCCAGTCCTCGATCCAGCGGACACCGTCGACGTAGACCCGGACCCCGTTGTCGAACGCCGCCTGCAACGTGTAGTCACCGCCCTGGGCCACCCAGAGGTACCCGGACCACCGCACCGAGAAGTTGTCCGCGTTCACGCCCGCGCGGGGCGCCCCCGCCCACTCCCCGGACGTGAAGTCCACGTTCGGGTCCGTGTACACCCCCGCACGACCGCCCGAGGCCGCCGAGAGGTCCTTGTTGTTGAAGTACGCCGCCCGCAGACCCCGCAGCCCGTACACGGACTGCGTCGTGGGTCGCGCCCCGCCCGGCGCCGCAGAACGGGGCCCGGTCACGGTGGTGGGGTTCCCCTCGGCGTCGTACGCGTAGTCGCTCTGGCGCTCCAGGGGGTCCGCGGACTGGTAGGACTCCCGCGGGGTGCGCTCCAGGGTCTTCTGGTTGCGGACGTTCCACTCGGTGTGGGTCACGTTGGCGGACGCGTCCGTCACGTAGCGGGAGCCTCTCTCAGGCCGGCGGGGCGACCGGGGGCGGGGGATGCTCCAGAGGGACGCTGAACCAGAAGGTGCTGCCCCGCCCCGGGGTGCTCTGGACCCCGATGTCGCCTCCCATAAGGCCGACGAGTTGACGGGAGATCGCGAGGCCGAGCCCCGTGCCCCCGTGGCGGCGCGTCGCGGAGCCGTCGGCCTGGGTGAAGGCCTCGAAGAGCCGGTCGACCTCGCCCTCTGGGATCCCCACGCCCGTGTCGCTCACGTCGAAGCGGACCACGACTCGGCCGTCGACCTGGCCGGTGGGGCGAACCCGGACAGAGACCGTGCCTTCTTCCGTGAACTTCAGCGCGTTCCCGACCAGGTTCGTGAGCACCTGGCGGAGCCGCCACGGGTCGCCGCACAGGCGGGACGGGACCTCGGGCGCGACCGCGGTGACGAGGTAAAGCCCGCGGGAGGAGGCGGCCTCCTCGAAGGACCGCATCGCCTCTCTGACGGCGCTGGCGAGGTCGAACTCGGAGCGCTCGATGTCGAGGCGGCCCGCCTCGATCTTGGAAAGGTCGAGGATGTCGTTGACGACCTTGAGGAGCGCCCGTGCGGAGCTCTGCACGGTCTCCGCGCAGTCGCGCTGCTCGGGGGTGAGCTCCGTGGTGAGCAGGAGGCCCGCCATGCCGATGACGGCGTTCATGGGGGTGCGGATCTCGTGGCTCATGTTGGCCACGAACTCGGACTTCATCCGGGAGGCCTCCAGGGCCTCGCCGTGTGCGGCGAGGAGCTCCCGCTCGAGGCGCTTGCGCTCGGTCACGTCCCTGACGACGAGGATGACCTCGTCTTCGCCGCTCTTGACGTAGCGGGACTCGAAGGAGTGCACGGAACCGTCCGGGGCCGGGAAGTCCCCTTCGACGCCCTGGACGTGCCCCGTCTCGACGGCCCTCCGGAGCGCAGCCATGGAACGGTCCGCGAGGTCGGGCTCCATGACGTCGTGCATGCGCCGGCCCAGGAAATCCGCGGGGGGGACGAGCAGCTCGTCCGGACGCGCGTGGTGCTCGAGGAAGACCCCGTCGGCGGAGAGGCGCAAGAGCATGTCCGGGAGGGCGTCGAGGATGGCGGCCTTCTGGGCCTCGGACTCCCGCAGCCGGCGCTCGGCCTCCACGCGGTCGGTGACGTCGGCTGAGATGCCGTCTATGCGTGCCGGCGTGGCGTCGTCTCCGGCGACGGTCCATGCCCGGAACTCGATCCAGCGGACACCGCCGTCCGGACGGACGGAGCGGTAGAGGAACCGCTCCGGCTTCGTCTGGAGGCGGCGCATCTCCTCTTCGAGACGCCGGCGGTCGTCAGGATGGATGGTCTCCAGCCAGGCCATGGGACGCCCGGTGAAGTACTCGGGAGGGTGTCCCGTCATCGGCTCCACGGCCGGGCTCACGTAGGTGAGGCAGCCCGATTCGAGCGAATAGGACCACACGCAGTCCTCGAGGCTCCCCAGGACGGCGTCGAGAAGACCGTCATCGATTCCACGGCCGTCGCTGTCCTGCACGCCGGTCTTCCCCCTCCCTGGCCGGCCCACCTGCCCGAGCCCTCAGCCTATCGGACCCCGGGGGAGAGGGGCGGACACCGCCGTCCGGGCCGGTCAGTCGCTCGTGGGCATGGCGAGGTCGGCGCCCGTCGCGTGCGCGGGCCAGCGGGCGGTGACCGCCTTGGCCCGGGTGTAGAAGCGGACGCCGTCAGGGCCATGGACGTGGAGGTCGCCGAAGAGGGAGTCCTTCCAGCCCCCGAAGGAGTGGTAGGCCACGGGAACGGGGATGGGCACGTTCACGCCCACCATGCCCACTTCGACGTCGCGCTGGAAGCGGCGGGCGGCGCGGCCGTCATCGGTGAAGATCGCCACCCCGTTCGCGTAGCGGTTCGCGTTCACGAGGGCGAGGGCGTCCTCGAAGGTGGCGACCCGCACGACGGAGAGGACGGGGCCGAAGATCTCCTCCCGGTAGATCGTCATGGCGGGCTCCACGTGGTCGAAGAGGCAGGGCCCCAGGAAGAACCCGGGACGTTCGCCGGCGAGGGGCCGGCCGTCGACGACGAGGTCCGCGCCTTCGGCCACGCCGATGTCCACGAGGCCCCGCACGCGGTCGCGGTGCGCGGCCGTCACGAGGGGGCCCATGAGCACGCCGGGGTCGGTGCCCGGGCCGACGCGCAGGGTCCGGGCTCGCTCGGCGACCAGGGGGACGACCCCGTCGGCGGCACCCCCGACGCAGACGGCGACCGAGATCGCCATGCAGCGCTCCCCCGCCGATCCGTAGGCGGCCCCCACGAGCGCGTCGGCGACGCGCGTGGGGTCCGCGTCGGGCATGACGACGGCGTGGTTCTTCGCCCCGCCCAGGGCCTGGACGCGCTTGGCGTTGCGGGTCGCGGTCTCGTATATGTGCCGGGCGACGGGTGTGGAGCCCACAGAGCTCACGGCGGCGACGTCGGGGTGTTCGAGGAGGCCGTTGACAGCGGCGGCGCCGCCGTGGAGGACGTTGAAGGCCCCGGGGGGCAGCCCCGCTTCGGCGAGGAGGTCGGCGAGGAGGTTCGCCGCCGAAGGGTCCTTCTCGGATGGTTTCAGGACGAAGGTGTTCCCGCACGCCAGGGCGACGGGGAACATCCACATGGGGACCATGACCGGGAAGTTGAACGGCGAGACGCCGGCGCACACGCCCAGGGGCTGGCGGATCGAGTAGGCGTCGACGTCCGCGGAGACGTTCTCGGAGAAGTCGCCCTTCAGGAGGTGCGGGATGCCGCAGGCGAACTCGACGACTTCGAGGCCGCGCTGCACCTCGCCGTCCGCGTCGGAGAGCACCTTGCCGTGCTCGGCTGTGACGGAGCGGGCGAGGTCGCCGCGGTGGCGGTCGACGAGGTCCCGGAAGGCGAAGAGGACCTTGGCCCGCCTCGCCAGGGACGCGTCGCGCCAACCGTCCCGGTAGGCCGCCCGGGCGGCGGCGACCGCGGCGTCGACCTCGGGGGCGGCAGCGAAGTCGACGCGGGCGGCGACCTCGCCGGTGGCCGGGTCTGAGACGTCTCCCTGCCCGCCGGATGCCCCTGCGACGGCCTTGCCGCCGATCCGGTGCCAGATGGTCCTCACAGGGCGCCCTCCGCGCCGTGGACGGCCTCGACGAGCAGCTCACACCCGGTGGCGGCCTCCTCGGACGTGATGCTCATCGGCGGCGAGATCCGGATGACGTTGCCGTGGAGCCCGCCCTGGCCCACGAGGAGACCGGCGGCCTTCGTGCGCTCCGTCACCTCGGCGGCGGCCTCCGGCCACGGGTCGAGGCCCCCCGGATGCACGAACTCGACGGCGACCATGAGGCCCCGACCGCGCACGTCCCCCACCAGACCCACGTCCTCGACGAGGGGCCGCAGGCGGGCAAGGACGTCGGCCCCCACACGGGCGGCGTTCGCCTGCAGGTCGTGGCTGAGGAGGTACTCGAGGTTGGCGGCCGCCCCGGCGGTCACGAGCGGGTTCCCGCCGAAGGTGGAGATCGACTTCGCCCGGATGGAATCCATGATCTCGGCCCGGGCGACGACCCCGCCGAGGGCGAGACCGTTTCCCACGCCCTTCGCGAACGTCACCATGTCGGGGACGACGCCGTGGGCGTCGATGCCCCAGAAGTGCTCCCCGGTGCGGCCCCAGCCGGTCTGCACCTCGTCGCTCACGAAGAGGATGCCGTGCTCGTCGAGGACGTCCTTCAGGGGCCCGAAGAACCCGTCGGGTGGGACCACGAAGCCGCCCACCCCCTGGATGGGCTCGGCCATCATGGCCGCCACGTCACCTGCGGTCTGGGTGTCGATCACCTCGCGCAGGTCCCGGACCGCCGCCGCCGTGACTGCCTCGTCGCCGAGGTGGGCGAACGGGCTCCGGAGGCGGTCGCCGTTGAGCACGTAGTGCACCGACAGCGGCGACAGGCTCGACGCCGACCACGACCTGTTGCCCGTGATCGACATCGCCGAGAACGAGCGCCCGTGGTAGCTGTTGCGCAGGGCGAGGATCTGGTGGGACGCCCGGTACGTGGTGGCGAGCAGGAGAGCGGTGTCGTTCGCCTCCGTGCCGGAGTTCGTGAAGAAGACCTTGGCGTCCGGGACCGGCGAGAGAGCGGCGATGCGCTCCGCCAGGGCGACCATCGGCTCGATGAGGTAGAGCGTCGACGTGTGGATCATCCGGGCGGCCTGTTCCCGGACGGCCTCCACGACCTCGGGCACGCCATAGCCGGTCATCGTCGTGAGGATGCCGCCGAAGAAGTCGAGATAGCGTCTCCCCTCGGCGTCGACGACGTGGCGGCCCTCCCCGGAGACGAGGGCGATCGGCTCCCGGTAGTAGAGCTGCACCCAGGCCGGCATGACGGCGCCGTGGCGCTTCAGGAGCTCTTCGTGGGACATGGCGCCGAGGCTAACTCAGGAACGGGGGACGAAGTCCCCGCGCTGGATGAGGGGGCTGCGGCTCTTCTGAAGGTGCCTCCACAGGAGGTGCGGATCGGCGCCTGCACGGGTACGCGAGGCCGGCGCCGGCTGCCCGCTGGGTTGAGAGAGGCCGGGTTCCCCACCGCACGGTGTTCGCGTGCAGAACGTAACGTCTGCGTTCCTTTCTGCACGCGATCAGGGGCCCCTGAGGGCGCCGGCGAGCTCCCGCCACTCCCGGAGGCAGATCTCCTTCGGGTCGCCGCCCAGGACCTGGATGCAGACGTGGTCGGCGCCCGCGTCGTGGTGGGCGCCGATCCGGGCCACCACGTCGTCGAGGCTCCCCCAGGCCACGACGGCGTCCACGAGCCGGTCGCTCACACCCGTGACGTCCTCCTCGGAAAAGCCGAGACGGCGGATGTTGTTCACGTAGTTGGGCAGGTTCAGGTACGGGCCCATGTGAGCGCGGGCGATGCGGCGCGCGATCTCGGGGTCGGTCTCGATGACGACAGCCTGCTCGGGCGCCAAGACTGCGTCGGGACCCATGACCTCGCGGGCGGTCGCGGTGTGCTCCGGCGGCACGAAGTACGGGTGAGCGCCCCAGGCCCGTGCCGCGGCCAACTCGAGCATCTTCGGGCCCAGGGCCGCCAGCACGCGCGGGGGCGACGCCGGGGGGGCGGCCGCCAGGTAGGGAGCGACGTCCATGCGGTCCAGGTAGTCCCGCATCGCCGAGAGCGGCCGGCTGTACGGCGTCCCCCGCACGCCCTCCACGAGAGGTTGGTGGCTGACGCCGAGGCCGAGGAGGAAACGGTCGGGGTACGCCTCGCCGAGTGTCTTCTGGGCGGCGGCCGCCGTCATCGGATCCCTGCCCCACATGTTCGCGATCCCCGTCGCCACGACCAGGCGGCGGGTGCCGGCGAGGAGGATGCCGGCGCTCGTGAACGCCTCCTTGCCCATGGCCTCGGGAATCCAGAGCGCCCCGTAGCCGAGGATCTCGATCTCCGAGGCGACCTCCTGCGCCCGGGTCGCGGGCAGCATGTCGAGTTGAAACGTCCACACCCCGACCCGTCCGATGTCCAAGGCAATCTCCAATCTGTGGGGGCTCGGCCCCCTCGGACCCCGTTCCGGACCGCACCGCCATGATCACGGCCGACGGCCTCGATCGTCGCCGGTTCGGGCCCGGCGAACGCACCCCGTCACCGGAGATCCTGGCAGACGGCGGCGGATCCCCCAACTCCCCCAGGCCCGGACGTCCTACGAGGGCGGCGCCGTGAAGGTGAGGAGGATCGCGACCGCGGCCGCGAATGCCGTGCCGTACGCGAGGACGCGCAGGACGGCGCGCGGCGCGGGCCGGGGAGCAGATCCAGAGCGCGCCCGCACGAGGCCGTACGCCCACGCCACCGCCCCCAGCGCCACCAGGGCGGCGCCGAGGGCGAAACGGGGAACCAGGTGCACCGTCACCGGCAGGTAACGCAGGGCGACGGCGCCCACGACTACGAAGGAGAGGCCGGTGCGGTTCCACGCGAGGGCGGTGCGTTCACGGGCGAGGCCGGGGTCGTACCAGTCGGTCACTGCCCGCCGCCCCAGAACGTCACGAGCACCGCCGCCACGATCGCGGTGATGCCGACACCGACCGCCACGATCCGGGGCACCCACGGCTTCGGCAGGGGACGGCCCGCCTCCATGGCCGTCTCGTTCGCCGTCCAGTTGCGGTGGCTGGCGAAGGCGACGAACCCGCCGAGGGCGATGAGGGGGAGGCCGATGATGCGTCGCCCCGCCGGGAGCGAGAAGGGGCGGATGAACTGGGTGACGGCGAGGCCGCCGGCGACGAGGGCGAGGGACGTCCGCACCCAGGCCAGGAACGTACGCTCGTTCGCGAACGAGAAGCGCGGGTCGAGACCCCGGGAACCCCGACCGGGGACACGCCCGGGCGCGGCCTCTTGGCCCCCGCCTGCGTCCGGCTCTTCCATGCCCGTCACCCTAGGCGCCCGGAAATGGGGGCCGGGAACGGCCACAATGAGGTTCGCAAGTGTCCCGAAAGCCCGGCGGGAACGGTGCCGATAGACGGGGGCGATGGACGACATGGCAACCTCTGAACGTTTCGGCGTCGACATCGGCGGCTCGGGCATCAAGGGCGCCCCCGTCGACGTCGCAACAGGCACGCTCACAGCGGATCGCCTCCGCGTCCCCACGCCGGATCCCTCACAGCCCGACCGGGTCGCAGCCGTCGTGGGCGACGTCGTGGCCCACTTCGACTGGAAGGGGCCCGTGGGGTGCACCTTCCCCGGCGTCGTGCGGGCAGGGGTGACGTGGACAGCCGCGAACGTCGACCGCTCCTGGGTGGGCAAGGACGCCGCCCGCCTCTTCTCGGAGGCGACGGGCTGCGACGCGACCGTCCTCAACGACGCCGACGCCGCCGGCCTCGCCGAGATCACGTTCGGCGCGGGAAGGGGCCGCCCCGGCGTCGTGATCGTGGTCACGCTCGGGACCGGCATCGGCACCGCCGTGTTCCTCGACGGCAGGCTCCTCCCGAACACCGAGCTCGGCCACATCGAGATCAAGGGCAAGGACGCCGAGAGCCACGCTGCGGAAAGCGTCAAGGACCGCAAGGGCCTCTCGTGGGAGAGGTGGGCAGACCGGCTCCAGGAGTACTTCGGCGCCCTGGAGAACCTGTTCTCGCCGGACCTCTTCGTGGTCGGAGGCGGGGTGAGCCGCAAGAGCGAACGCTTCCTGCCCCTTCTCGACCTCCGCACGGAAATCGTCCCCGCGCAGCTCCGCAACGAGGCCGGCATCGTGGGCGCCGCCTGTGCCGCCCGCTCCTAGGAGCGGACACCCGAGAGATCACGTGTCGCGCACGGCGACGAGGCCGTTGAACACCCCCACGTAGGCGGCGCCGTCCGGGCCAAGGGTGATCGGCGCCCACTGGTTGTCGTAGCCCGGACCGGTGCCCGTGAGGACCCGGTAGACCGTGCGGCCCGTGCGGAAGTCGATCGCCGCGAGGTACCAGGCGTCGATCCAGAGCGCCTGCGGCTCCTTCGTGTAGCAGTAGACGAGGCCGGTGGCGACCGACAGCTTGGCCACCACCGACGACGAACGCGCGGCGCTCTCCCATACGACCCGGCAGCCCGCCCCTCCGGGCTCCACGTCTATGCGCGCCAGCCCGCCCGGTGTGGAGCCCCCGAACCAGACGGATGTGAAGTTGCGGTACCCGTAGTTGTTCTCGACGACGAGGGAACGGCCGTAGCCGATGAGGGAGTTGTCGGTCGTGGACGCCCCGGAGCCGAAGACGGCCACGGCGCACACGAGCCGGTCGCCCGCCCACGCCTGCCGTCTCCGGTAGACGAGGACGTGCATGCGGTCGTCGGCGTTGTCGGTGATGGCCACGTACTGGCCGCCGAGGAGCGTCGGGGTCGTCCCGGAGCCCTGGTTGACGGAGCCGGGCTTGGCGCCCGTCCCCCTGTCGTAGGTCTCCCGCCACCCCACGCGGGGCGTACCGCCGGGGCCGGCGGCGAAGCGGTATATGGCGTGGTCGGACACGACGTACACGCCGTCCTCCGCAACCGAGAAGGAGTTCTGGATCTCCTCGCCCGCGAGGCGCACGGCCCTGGTCCCGCCCGTCGCCGGATCGAGGGTCCCGACACGGCCGAGGCGGCTCACCCACCAGATGCGGCCCTCCCAGTCCGGCATCACGGCGGTGACGGCGTCGCACTCACCGGCCGGGGTCGGGTTCTGCGGGGACCAGCAGTCGCGGGGAGCGAGCCGGGACCCGAGATCCCAGTCGTCCACGACCCGGAAGCCCGGGCCGCCGGGGCCGTCCTCGACGGCGATGCGCACGAGGTGCTGGCGGGCGTCGGCGAGCACCACACGGCCGGCCGCGTCGAGGAAGAAGTACGCCCCTCCGGACGTGTCGGTGAAGATCTTCTGCAGGTCCCCGGTGAGGATCGCCTCCAGCGTGGAGGGTCGCGGAGGGAGGTCGTGGGCGGCGAGCTGGGCGAGCGTGACCGGGTCGAGGAGGAGAAGCTCGAACTTCTGGAGCGTGCCACAGACTGTGACGACGCGGCCCGCCGCGTCGAAAGCCACGCCGGCGCATTCGCCCCCGATCGCCGCCCGGGCGGTGGAGCGCACGACCGGCGACACCCCGAGAGGGCCCGGGGAAGCGTGGGCGTCCGACGAGTAGGAGTCGGCGTGCATGGTCGGCGCGGCGGCAGGAGACATGTGCGGGTTGTGCGCCACGGGGCGTCCGGGGACGGGCCGGGGCGACGCCGGGGCGCCGACATAGCCGGGAACCAGCCCCCGCCCCCACCACTCGGGGATGGGAACCGCCGGCACCGCGGAGCCGGCCCCGGCCGGGGGCGTGAGTCCGGCAACGGCGAGGACCAGCGCGGCACACACAGCGGCGCACCGGGTCCGCCGCCACCCCGGTTGCCCTCTCCCCGGCTGGGATCCGCCCACGAACTTCGACTCCTCGGACGACTCCCGGAGAGTTCTGGAAGGGGGCCCACCGGTCCTGCCCCGCCTCCCGTCACGCCCCCAGCGATGGCCGGTGTGCGCAACCGGCGTCCTCGCGTCATCTAGGCTGCGGCCGCCGCAACCCGATCTCGACGAGGCACCGACCCGGGCAGGTGGTCATGAGGCGACGCTTGGGGGCCGTGACGTTGGCAGGCCTGGTGGCGGCCGTACCGGCGCTCCTCGTCGCCCTGGCCGGCGGAGCCCGGCCCCCCGCCTCGCCGGCGGCGGCACCGACGCCCGCCCCCGACCCCGCTCTCGTGCGCAAGGGGCGTGCCCTGTTCCAGGACATCTGCGCGCGATGCCACGGTCCGCAGGCGGGGGGAACCACCCGCGGCCCCTCCCTGAAGGGAGTCGGCGCCGCCGGCGTCAACCAGATGCTCGCCACGGGCCGCATGCCCCTGGGCGACGGGCACGCCGGCCGCGGGGAGGCCACGCTGTCCAAATTGGAGATCGCCGCCGTCGTCGCCTACTACGAGAGCCTGAACCTCGGTGGTCCCGACGTTCCCACAGCCACGGAGGTGCAGCCCTCCCGGGGCGACCTCCCCGAGGGAAGGGCCCTCTTCACGGCGAACTGCGCGGGCTGTCACGGCCCCGGCGGCCGCGGCATCGTCGTGGGCGAGAACGCCACCGCTCCGGACCTCTCCCGGGCATCGGCCACGGAGGTCGCCGGCGCGGTGCGGTCAGGTCCCTTCGTGATGCCCAAGTTCAGCGAGGAGCAGATCAGCGACACCCAACTGAACTCCCTCGTGCGCTACGTCCTGGACCTCCACGAGCCCCCGAGCCCCGGCGGGGTCGGCCTGCACTTCATGGGACCGTTCTTCGAGGGACTCGTCGCCTGGGTGGTGGGCATGGTGGTCCTGCTCGTGGTGATCCGTGTCGCGGGGAGTCGGACATGAGCGCCAAGACGGGCGCACGCGTCACAGGAGCGGGCTTCGTCGTGGCTTTCCTCGCCGGCGTCGCCATGGTCGTCCTGTACGTCACCGGGGGCACCCCCCACGTCACGAGGATCCTCCTCGCCGCCGCCCTCGCCGCCCTGGGGGGCGCCCTCGTCGTGTGGGCGAAGACCGTCCTCCCCAAGGACGAGGTCGTCGACGAACGCACCGGCCCCTCGTCACGGGCCGAGCGGGACGCCGCCGAAGAGGCGTTCGTCGGCGGCGAGACAGAAGTCCGGCGGCGGCGCCTCCTCACCCGGATGCTGGCGGCGACCGGCGGGGCGATCGGCATCTCGGCCCTGCTGCCGATCGGATCGCTGGGACCGAAGCCCAACGGCGAGCTCTCCCGCACAAACTGGCGCCCCGGCCGGCGACTCGTCGACGGTGAGGGCAAGCCCGTCGACGAGGAGACCCTCGAGGTCGACGGTGTCGTGACCGTCTTCCCGGAGGGCCACGTGGGCTCGGCCAACGACTCGGCCCTCCTCGTGCGCGTCGACACCAAGAGGCTGAAGCTGCCCCGGGAACGTGCCGGCTGGGCGCCGCAGGGCTACCTCGCCTACTCCAAGCTCTGCACGCACGCCGGCTGCCCCGTCTGCTGCTTCGAGACCCTCGACGGCCAGGTCGTCTGCCCGTGCCACAAGACGTCCTTCGACGTCCTCAGCGGCGGCAAGGTTCTCTACGGCCCCGCCGCCAACGACCTCCCTCAGCTCCCGATCGAGGTCGACGCCGACGGCCACCTCCGCGCCACCGGCGACTTCTCCGCCCCGGTCGGCCCCCAGTACTGGAACCAGGCCAAGGAGCGGAAGGCATGAGCCACGCCGCCGCCCCCCCGAAGCCGGACACGAAACGGCCACTCCTGTCGCGCCGCATGATCGACGGCCTCGACGACCGTCTCGGTGCCGCCCCGGCGCTACGGCGCCTCTTGCGCAAGGCGTTCCCCGACCACTGGTCCTTCCTCCTCGGGGAGATCGCCCTGTACTCCTTCGTCCTCCTCGTCGCCACGGGCATCTTCCTCTCCCTGTTCTTCGAGGCGTCCAGCGGCCAGGTCGTCTACAACGGCCCGTACGAGCCTCTGCGCGGCCAGCCCGTGTCCGGAGCGTTCGCGTCGGTGATGCGCATCTCCTACGAGGTCCGCTCCGGTCTCCTCATCCGCCAGATCCACCACTGGGGCGCTCTCATCTTCCTGGCGGCCATCACCCTGCACTGCCTGCGGGTGTTCTTCACGGGCGCCTTCCGCAAACCCCGGGAGATGAACTGGCTGATCGGCATCGGCCTCCTGATGGCCGCGATGAGCGCCGGCTTCACCGGCTACTCCCTGCCCGACGACCTCCTCTCGGGCACCGGACTGCGGATCGCCTACTCGGTGCTCATCTCCGTCCCGGTCGTGGGCGTGCCCGTGGGCTACCTGATCTTCGGGGGACCGTTCCCTTCGGCGGAGACGGTTCCCCGCTTCCAGGTCCTCCACGTCCTCGTCATCCCCGCCGCCATCGCGGTCCTCCTGGGCCTGCACCTCGCCGTCGTCGTCCGCCAGAAGCACACCCAGCACCGCGGGCCCGGCCGGGAAGAAGGCAACGTAGTCGGGGTCCCCGTCTGGCCCCAGTTCGCCGTGAAGAGCATCGGCCTCGCCGTCTGCGTGTGGGCGACGACCGCTCTCCTCGCCGCCGTCTTCCAGATCAACCCCGTGTGGCTCTACGGCCCCTACAGCCCCACGGAAGTCGCCTCCCCCGCGCAGCCGGACTGGTACTTGGGGTGGCTCGAGGGCTCCCTGCGTCTGTGGCCGAACTGGTCGCTCACGATCGGGGGCTACACGATCGCCGAGCCGTTCGTCCCCGGTGTCGTGATCCCGGCGGTCTTCTTCGGGCTCCTCGTGGCCTGGCCGCGCATCGAACGCCGCGTCACGGGCGACAGCGGGATCCACCATCTCCTCGACCGACCCCGCGACGCCCCGTGGCGCAGCGCGATGGGGGCAGCGGGGCTGGTCTACATCGGAGTGCTCACGCTCGCCGGTGCCAGCGACGTCCTCGCAGACCTGCTCGGGATCCCGATCGAGCCCCTCACCTGGTTGCTGCGCGGACTCGTGATCGCGCTCCCGGTCGCCGCCGGCCTCGTGACACATCGCGTCTGTCGCCGCCTCGGGCCCGGGGCGGGTCGCGGCGTCGCCACACCCGCGCACACCCCGACCGCCGGCCGAGACGCGTGAGCCGGCCCGCGTGGCTGCGTCGACCGCCAGGTCGCGGGATACTCCCGCCCGAGGGGTCATGGCCCCTGGGGAGCGAGACCACTGGAAGCGACGGCACGCGGATCCGGGAACGGGAGGCGCACATGACAGCACGTTTCGGCCGACTCATCGCCGCACTCGGCGCTGTGGTGTTCCTGGCGCTGCCACCGCCCGCCCACGCCGCCTTCCCGCCGGGTTGCACGGCCACGCTCGACGGGGCCGACCTCGCCCAGGCCGACTCCCCGGCGCGGGCGGTCGAGGTGGACGCAGACGCCACGGTCAAGGTCAGCGGTACGGCCCCGGGCCCCGTCACCGCGTACCAGGTGTTCCTCGACCTGGGGCCCCTGACCTTCAAGATCTCCGAGGGTGCCGGCAACGGCAACAAGTGGTCCGGTACCGCCGACATCAAGAAGTACGCCAAGTTCGGCGTGGGCGTCTACAAGGTGAGCGCCAAGACGACGGGCACGGTCTGCAAGGGAAGCGCCTACATCAAGGTCACGGGGCGCATGCCCCTGCTCACCGTCGCCGGTGGGGCGGGGAGCGCCCTCGCCCTCCTCGGCGCCGCCGGCGCCGCATACACCGGCCTGCGCAGGGCCAGAGGGCGGCGCGTGGCGGGGGCGGTGTCGGGTGTGGCTCTCGGCCTCGGCGTAGGTGTCCTCTTGGCGCAATTCGGCCTCGTCCCCGTCGGCCTCCTCTCGGGGGTCGTCATGCCCGTCGGCTTCGGGGCCGCCGGCGTCGGCCTCGGCTGGCCCATAGGCGCCGCCGCCGCCTGACCCCGCGGCGGGCGCAGTTGCCGACGCACGCCGCTCACGGCACCCGCGGGATCGGCCGGCCGCCTCCGGTCGGCCGTCAGCCGCCCGGGGTCCGATCCGGGGTCGCCTCCGTGGTGTCGACGACGTGGCGTTCGAGGCGGACGGTCTGGCTGGGGAGGCCCGCCACCGTGAGCTGGTCGTAGGCGCGCAGCTTCCGTGTGGCGGCATCGAAGTAGAGGACCGTGGCCGTGAGCGGCTCGCGTCTTCCGTCGTTCAGGTTCCGTACGCCCGCTCCACCCGTGGAACCCTGCTCGAGGACGAGGGCCTCGCCGACGCGTCTCTGGCGGAAGTGGTGGGTGTGCCCGGCGAGGATCAAGGGGACGAGGTCCCCGCTGCGGGCCGCCACGCGGGCGTCGTGTACGGCGAGGACGTCCACCGGAGGCGGCATGTCCGCCCGCAGGCGCCGCCTCACCGTGGCGGCGAACGCCTCCGCCTGGCGCTTCTTCTCCTCCGTGTCGACGCGCTGGGTCTGGTCCTGGGTGAACGTGGGATCCGCCACGCCCCAGATGCGGATGCCGGACACGACGACGGCGTCGCCGTCGAGAACCATGCCGTTGGGTTGTGCGCGCACCGCCTCGAGAACCGACGGCGGGTCGTGGTTCCCGGGTACGAGGACATACGGCACGCCGAGACGCCCGATGGCGTCTACGAGCCCGAGCTCCAGTCCCGTGCCGTAGTCGGTCACGTCCCCGGTGTCTATGACCGCCGCGACGCGGAACTGGCGCACGAGCTGGCCGGCGAGATCGAAGGCGGCCGGGTTCAAGTGGACGTCGCTGATGTGCAGCACCCGCACCGTGTCGCCCTCCGGGGCCTCCGTCGGGAGGTCACCGAGGGCCCGGTAGAGCCGGGAGAGGTTCCCGATCAGGCGGGCGAGCTGCGAGCGGTAGGTGTCGAAGCGCCGTGAGATGTCCTGGGCGCTCCCCACGACGTCGGGTGCCGAGGCGAGGACGCCCGTGTAGCTCGGCGAGGCGAACGCCCCGGGCCGCCACGTGGCGTAGCCCACGGCCGCCGCCCCCCCGAGGAGCACGACGGCCGTGGCCCCCCCGACGAGCGCCCCTCGCCAGCGGCGCAAGGCGACGCCGGCGAGGAGCATGGCGCACAGGACAGCGGCGGCCGCCGCCCGGAGGGCGACGGCGCGGAGGCCCCGCCGGGAGTCGTCGACGAGGCGGCCGGGGAGACCTTCGAGGACGTCCGGATCGCGCAGGATCTCCTTGGCGGCAGCGGGACGGATCTGCTCCACACGGGCGTCGACCCGGAACGGTCCGTCGTGGGTGTCGGCGACGAGCGTGCCCAGGGGCGCCACCCTCACGACCGTGTCGCCCCGCGGCGCGGGCCGTAGGGAGAAGGTGACGTCGAAGGGGCCCACCGTCGCCCGGGAGCTCGCTGCCAGCTGGACGCCGACGAGAGCGCCCAGGACACCGGCCAGGACCGCCGCGGCAACCGGACGGCAGCGAACGAGCCGCCTCCGGAGTAGCGGGGGCTCCACCTCCGCCGTCGGGGACGCGGGCTCCCTCTCCTCGCCGCCGCTCACTTCGTTCATCGTCGTCGTCCAGTCTGCCTGCAGCGGGGCGCCCTTCTCGCTAGCTTGTCCAGGAATCGGCTGGATCGCCAGGGAGGCTGCAATGGACAAGACCGTTGGGCGTTGCGTCCGCTTCACCGCATTCTGTGTCGTCCTCGCCGCCGTCGTCGCCTCCGCCCCGGCGGGCGCGGCACCGCCACCCTCCCCCACACCGGTGCGGCCGGTCGTGCAGTCCGTGGTGGGCGAGGGCCTCGTCACCTCTCCCAGCCCGCTGGACGTGATGGCGCAGTTCCGGATCGACTACACACGCTCGGGAATCCTGCGCGGCTTCCTCGTGGGGAAGGTCCGCCTCGACGACCCCGGCACGGCGAAGCTCATCGAGTCCGCCGTGAAGTTGTCCTGGAACGTGCGGCCCTGGGGGATGAACGGCGCCCGGGGCACGACGGTCGTGAACGTGTCGAACCCGCTCTCCATGTCGCCGCTGCCCCCGGCCCGGTGCATGATGGACTGGTACGTGGACGACCAGAACAACCTCGACCGTGCCGACGCCGGCGAGGACCGCGTGGCGGTCTCGGTCTGGGGATGGGACCGCCGCTGCGCGTACAAGCACGAGTCGGTCCTCCACGGCGACGTCGTGGTCACGTACGCGGGCCCGGCGCCCACCCCGGCCGCCTGAACGGTCCCGCGCCCACCCCGATCCCGGTCTCGGACCCGGGCGACCCCCGCATCGCGGACTACGTCGACCTGAACGACCCCGAGTTGCGCCGCCGCGTCGAAGCGAGCGGAGAGGCGGGGTTCTTCGTGGCCGAGGGTGTCCTCGTCGTGCGGCGCCTGCTGGCGTCCGGCCTGGCGGTGCGCTCCGTCTTGGTGACCGAGAAGGCCCTCGCCCAACTCGTGCCCGATCTCGCCGGCTGCGAGGCCCCCGTCTACACGGCGAGTCCCGACGTGCTCCGTCGCGTGGTCGGTTTCGACCTCCACCGGGGTGTCGTCGCCGCGGTCGACCGCTTCCCCCTGCCGCGGCCGGAGGCACTCCTGGCCGGCTCGCACCTCGTCGCCGTCCTCGAAGGGGTGAACGACCACGAGAACGTCGGCGGGGTCTTCCGCAACGCCGCCGCGTTCGGCGCGGACGCCGTGCTCCTCGACCCTTCCTGCGCCGACCCCCTCTACCGCCGGGCGGTGCGGGTGTCGATGGGCCACATCCTCACCGTGCCCTTCTCCCGTCTGGACCCGTGGCCCGGCGGCCTCGACCTCCTCCGGAGGGCGGGTCTCGCCGCGGTGGCCCTCACGCCTGGCGGCGGGGAGCGCATCGACTCCTTCGCCGCCCCTGCGGACCGGGGCGTGGCTCTCCTCCTCGGGGCCGAGGGGCCGGGCCTGAGCGACGCCGCCCTCGCCGCCGCCGACTTCCGCGTGCGCGTCCCGATGGCCCCGGGCGTGGATTCGCTCAACGTCGCCACGGCGGCGGCCGTCGCGCTCCATCGCCTGGGGACGGTGTGAGGGAGACCGACGGAGCCCTCTCCCCGCCGGACGCAGTCGTGGTCGGCTTCGCTCGGCAGCACCACACCGGTCTTCTCAGGCCCCGCGGGAGACCCGTCCGCGGTGCGCGCCCGGAAACGATCTCGCGCGCAGCGCTAGCCGCCGGCCGGTTCCGCAGCGCCTTGGGCACTCTCGAAGCGGTCGAGCGCCCGGGACCCCACGAAAGGGACGAAGCCGAGAGCACGTGCCGTCCCGTGGACCCAGGCGACGTGGGCCGGGTCGAGCGCGTAGTCGACCGTGAAGACGGGAAGGCCCGATCCCCGCACGGTCTTCAGGTCCTCGAGGTAGGCCTCGCTGCTCATGTGGAGCGTGGAGTCCTCGTCCTCGAACAGGGGACGGCAAGGCGGGGGCAGGCTCTCCTCGTACGCGGGCGAGTCGACGTCGGCTTCCGTCCGGGGCAGGGGGCAGTCGCCGGGCGGCGCGTTGTCCGCACCGCCGTCGAACCAGACCTGCTCCTGGGCGAGGCCGTCGAGGAGGCGGCGGTACCCGGCGGAACCGGCGGCGAGCTCGGCGGCGTTCTGGCCCACGACTACCGCGCCGGGCCGGCGGGCGCGCAGGAACGCCGCCATGTCGCCCACCCAGCGGATCATCTCGCCCCGCGGGTCGACGCCCGCCCGCTTCGCCGCCGCCACCACGTTGTCGTCGGAATACGCCTCGACCCAGTCGAGGTAGACACCGTCGAAGCCGGCGGCCACGACTCCCTCCAAGAGGCCGCCCGGACCCAGCCAGATCTCGCGCCATTCCGGGTCCCAGTACGCCACCGGGTAGTTGCCCTCCCAGCCGTCCGGGTCACCGCCCACAATCCAGCGCGGATGACCGATCCGCCAGCCCTCGCGCCAGTAGGTGCGGTAGCTCTCGGCCTCGCCGACGTCGACGTAGGCGAGGACGACCTTGGGGTGCGTTCCCCCGTGGAGCCGTGCGACCACACGGGCCATGGGATAGTCGGCGTTGTCCCGTTCCGAGGGGACGAAGTCGAGGACGACCATGTCGTAGGGGGAGGAGGCGATCTTCCCGACCGTGGCCTGGGCGAGGTCGGCGTCGACGAGGTACAGCCAGGTCCGCACCCCGCCGAGAGGACCGGCAGCCGGCGGCACAGGAGCCGTTGCCACGGTGGACGCCTCCGGGCGGGGGCGCGGCCGTCCGCCCCTGTGCTCCCTCCCGGAACAGGCGACGACCCCGGAAACCACCAGCGCCGCCCCCAGGGCGGCCGCCGGCCACTTGCTCATCAACCCAGCGACGGCAGCACCCCGCCGGCGGGCCCCGGCCCGCCGCCACCAGCGGTGGGCCCCGCCCCCTCGGTGGGATGCCCGGTCCCGCGGACAGATGGGGCAGCACTCAGCGCACCACGGTGAAGGCCCGGGCACGCCCGTGCCCGAAACGGAAGACGGCGAAGTCGTCGTCGAAGCTCGCCGCCCGCTCGATGCCGAGACGCACCATGACGGCGAAGCTCGTGCGATCGGCGATCGAGAAGTCCTGGTCGGAGAACTCCTCGCCGATGCGCCAGGCGACCTCCAGATCGCCTGCCGTCACAGGCTCCACGGCCGCTGCCCCGCGACGAAGGCCGTCGCAGAAGCGCTCGGCGGCACTCTGAGAGATGCGGTGGCGCACTTCGCCGGGAGCGCCCGGAGTGGAGCGGGGGCCGAGGTCCGCCTCCACGAGACGCCGGACGTACTCGGCGAAGGAGACACCGAGGTTGGCGGCTCGGGTGCGGCACGCCGCTCGCCGAGAACGGCCGTAAGAAGGGCGCCCCGCACCGCTCCGAGCGTACGACCCGACCCTCGGGCGCCGACGGCGACGTCGCTACAATTGCGCCCCTGCCCGGCGAGGTAGCTCAGTTGGCAGAGCACATGACTGAAAATCATGGTGTCGGCGGTTCGATTCCGCCCCTCGCCACCG
>CAYJLW010000053.1:0-7432 GCA_964370965.1 uncultured Acidimicrobiia bacterium
CCCCTCGACCTCCCCCCCTGACCTGGCGTAGGCGCGTCCGTCGCGCACGGCTCTCCCAACGATCCCGGAACCACAACGACCCATTCCGGCCGGGCAGAGCCCGGCCTCTGACTCACGGGATCGACGCCCACGGCTGGCTGGCGCGTACCAGCTTGCCGCCTAGCGCCGGAGGTTGCGCGCGAGCCAGACGGCGGCGCGCCAGCCCACGAGGAAGCCGCCCAGGGCTACGAACGCGGCCACGGCGAAGGGACGGAGCAGGACACGGTTCGAGATCACGACCCGGAGCCACAGGCCCGCCGGCACCCCCACGGCCCAGACGGCGGCCGCCCGCCACACGTCCCACGGCTCGTCGTAGAGACGCAGCAGCAGCGCGGCCCCCGCCCAGCCCAGCGCGAGGGGCACGAACGTGCGCACGAACAGCGCCCCCAGATCGCTGAGATGGTGCTGGCGTTCCCCGGCGACCACGAATGCCACCAGGCACGCCGCGTCCACGGCGACCGCGACCGTACGGCGGGACGGCCTCTCCCTGGCCGCCAACGCTCAGCCGACCTCGCGACGGAACTGCACGTCGCGGTACTCGGCGAGGCGGTCGGCGAGGAGGCGGCGCAACTCCAGGCGCTTCGGCTTCCCCGTCGTCGTGTACGGCACCTCGTCACCGACCACGACGACCTTCGGGGCCTTGGCGAAGTCCAGGTGCGCCCGGCAGTGCGCCAGGATCGACTCCTCGCTGGGCACCACTCCCTCCACCGCGACGACGTAGGCGGCGATCTCCTCGCCGTAGATACGGTTGTCGAACGGGACGGCGAGACCGTAGCGGACGTCGGGGTGGGCGTTGAGGACGGCATCGACCTCCAGCGGCGAGATGTTCACGCCGCCCCGGATGACGAGCTCCTTCATGCGCCCGGTGATGAAGAAGAACTCGCGGCCCCTGTCGTCGGTGAGGTGGAAGCCCTCGTCGCCGGAGTGGAACCACCCGCCCCGGAAAGCCTCGGCGTTGGCGTCGGGGCGTTCGTAGTAGCCGCCGCAGACGACGTCGCCCCGGATGCAGATCTCGCCCCGCTCCCCGGGGTCAGCCGGGGTGCCGTCCGGACGTTGGATCGCCATCTCCTGGTGCGGGAGGGCACAGCCGATGGACGGGAACCCGTGGGCGGAGAGCCACGTGCGCCGCTCGACGTCGGAGAGGTCGGGCGGGAGGTGGCAGTCGTAGCAGGTGGTCTCCGAGAGGCCGTAGCCGTGGGTGACGGGAACCCCGAAACGGTCCTCGAAACGGGTGACGGTCTCGACGAGGAGCGGGCCCGCCCCACAGATGATCGTCTGCAGCCCGGCGACCGGCGGAGGGGCACCGCCGGCGAAGGCCTCGAGGAGGAACTCCAGCAGGGTGGGCACGACAGAGACGACCTGGACCCTCTCGGCCGCCACCCGCTCCCAGAAGCTCCGCGAGTTGAACCGGGCGTTGAGGACGACGGATCCGCCCACGTACAGGGGCGCGACGTGCGTGACGACGATGCCGTTCACGTGGTGGATCGGGAGCACGCACATCATCCGCAGCCCCGGGCCCCAGGCGTGCCAGGCGGCCATGGCGTCGGCGTCACAGAGGAGGTTGTACTGGTTGAGGACGACGCCCTTGGGGTTCCCGGTGGTACCGGACGTGTAGATGAGGAGCGCCTCCTCGCCGATCGTGGGGGCGGCGGCGGCGAGGTCCAGGGGCGTCACGGCGGCGACCTCGGTCTGGAGGTTGGGGAGGTCGCCCGCCTCGGCCCCCGCCTCGGCGACGTCCACGAGGGCGAGGCCGTGACGCTCGGCGGCGAGCGCCCGGGCTTCCTCGAGGTATTCGGTGCGGGCGAGGAGGACAGAGGCCCGGGAGTTGTCCAGGATGAAGCCCTTGCGTTCCAGTGACTCCGCCGCGTTCACCGGGGCCGCCGTGGCGCCCAGACACCAAGCCGCCAGGTAGATCACGATCGTGTGGTCGAGGCTGCCCGTGAGCGTGGCCACCCGGTCGCCCCGGCCCACCCCGAGCGAACGCAGGTAGGCGGCCGTGCGGGCGGCGGCATCGGCGACCGCGGCGTATGTCCAGCGCCGGGCGACACCATGGTCGTCGTCGAAGTAGCTCAGGTAGACGTCGTCGGGGCTGGTCGCCGTCCGGGCGTGCAGGAGGTGGGCGAACCCGCCCCAGGGGCACTCCCAGTGCGCCTCCCCCTCGAGGTCGTGTGCCGCCTCGATCTCACCGGCGATGGCCTCGAGGTCGTACTGCTCTCCCATGGCGTGAAGAATCTAGCGAGGGGCTGCGCCCCTCGGGTCCCGGCCTCCCGAGCATCAACGATCGTGTATCCTCCGGGAATGGATGCGGCTCGACTCATAGCGCGGGCACGCCGAGCCGGCGGCCTCTCGCAACGGGAGCTGGGGCGGCGGGCGGGCGTCGCCCAGTCCATGGTGTCCACTTACGAACACGGCGGTCGTCAACCGACGCTCCCCACCCTGGAAAGGCTCGTCAGCGCCGCCGGGGCCGTGCTGGACGTCAACGTGCTCCCCGCAGGGGCCGGGTTCCCCGGGGCGCCTTCTCTGGCGGAGACCGCCATGCACTTGTCCGTGGCCCACGAAGACGAGACCAGGAAGCGTCTCCTTCTCGGGTTCCTGGAGGGCTATGGACGCACCAGGGCCGGCGACAGGGCGACCCTCCTGGCACGTCGTCCGGACCCGACCGGGGACAGGCGCTTCGACGCCTTTGTGGGCGGGCTCGGCGAGCACCTTGCGTACCACGACCTACTCACCACACCCGCGTGGACCTCCGAACACGAACGGTTCCTCGACTTCGCGTGGTTCTGGTCGGATCTCCCTTCGCTGAGAACCCGAGCCCTGATCCACAGCCCGGCGTCCTTCCGACGACGTGGCATCTTCGTAGATCCATACGACTTGGGACGCGCCTGAGGAGGAGCAGTTGACGCCAAGTCCAGGTCCAGGCGAGAGCCCCCACCCAGCGCTGCTCTCGCGGCGCCAGATCGAGGACGCATTCAAGAAGCTCGACGACCGGCTGCGCCGCCTGGAGGTCGTGGCAGACGTCCACGTGATCGGCGGGGCCGCCATGGTGCTCGAGTTCAACGCCCGTCCTGCGACCCGGGACGTGGACGCGATCTGGCACCCCCACGGCGCGGTCCATGACGCAGCGGTGGCTGTGGCGAGGGAGACAGGCCTGCCCGACTACTGGCTCAACGAGCAGGCGAGCTCCTACATCCCCCGGGATCCGGAATGGGGTACGTCCCCCGTCATCGACCTCCCCAATCTGCGGGTGTTCACCAGCGCCCCGACCATGGCCTTGGCCATGAAGGCCCGGGCCGCTCGAGACGCCGATCGAGGCGACATCGAACGACTCGTCGACCACCTCGCTCTCGAGACACCCGCAGAGGTCTTCGCCGTCGTCGACCGCTTCTTCCCCGGCGAGCCCGTCGGGGACCGATCCCGAGCAGTCGTCGCCGACATCTTCGAGCTCCGCCAGGCCTGAGGGCGACTGCCGGGTCGGCGGATTCAGGCCCGGGCGTGGGATGATCCCTCCGCGTATGAAAGTGGACGTCGTCGACATGGGGCCGGGGGGCCGACGGGAAGCTGTCGAAGTCGCCTGCCGCGCCTTCGAGGACGACCCCCTCTTCGTGCATCTCTATCCCCGACTCCGCACGCGCCTGCGGGCGATGCGCGTCTTGGACAACGGCCTCTTCGCCGACTGCGTGCGTCACGGCGCCGTCCACGGCGCCGTGACCCCGGGCGCCGGCCTCGTGGGTGTGGCGATGTGGATGCCGCCGGGCACCTACCCGCCGGGGCGGTGGCGTCTGGCGCTGGCCATGGCCCGCATGCTCGCCCTGCCCTTCGTCGCCCCCGCCGCCGTCGGGAACCTCTTCCGCCTCGTCGCCGACGCGGAGCGGGCGCACACGAAGGAGGAGCACTGGTACCTCGCCCTGCTCGGCGTCGACCCGGTCGCCCAGGGCCTCGGGGCGGGGAACGCCCTCATGGGCCCGGCGCTCGCGCAGGCGGACGCCGAGGGGTTCCCCTGCTGGCTGGAGTGCATCCCCAAGAACGTCCCGTACTACGTCCGTCACGGATTCGAGGCCGTCGAGGAGCTCCGCACGCTGCCCGGCGGGCCGCCCGTGTGGACGATGAACCGCAAGCCCAGGTCACCCGGCCCCGCGAGGTGAGGTGGGTACGGTCGAGGCCGCCTCGCCTTGTTGACCCCGGGCGGAGCGGAGCTACCCCCGGTATCGGTTCGTGATCGGGAGGCGGCGGTCTCGCCCGAAGGCCTTCGGGGTGATCCGGACACCGGGCGGGGCTTGGCGCCGCTTGTACTCGCTGGCGTCGACGAGGTGCACGACGCGCTCCACGAGCTCGGCGTCGGCGATGCCGGCGGCGACGATCTCGGCGCCCGTGAGATCCTCCTCCACGTAGGCCTCGAGGACGGGGTCGAGGACCTCGTAGGGCGGCAGCGAGTCCGTGTCGAGCTGGTCCGGACGGAGCTCGGCCGAGGGGGGCTTCGTGAGCACGCTCTCGGGGACGATCTCGCCCCCGAGGGAGTTCCGCCAACGGCAGAGGTCGTACACGAGGGTCTTGGGGACGTCCTTGAGAACTGCGAAGCCGCCCGCCATGTCGCCGTAGAGCGTGCAGTAGCCCGTGGCCATCTCGCTCTTGTTCCCCGTCGAGAGCAGGATGGCACCCCGGGCGTTGGAGAACGCCATCAGGATGTTCCCCCGGATACGGGCCTGCAGGTTCTCCTCGGCGAGGCCCGGGTCGACGCCGTCGAAGACGGGCTTCAGCGTGTGCAGGAACGTCTGGAGGACGTCCGAGACGGCCACGACCTCGTAGGCGACACCGAGGTTGCGGGCGAGCGCCTCGGCGTCGGCGAGGCTCCCGAGGGACGAGAACGGCGAGGGCATCGCCAGGCCCGTGACGGCGTCGCGCCCGAGGGCGTCGACCGCGACCGCCGCCGTGAGCGAGGAGTCGACGCCCCCGGAGAGGCCGAGGACGGCGCTGCGGAAGCCGTTCTTTCCCAGGTAGTCGCGCACGCCCTGCACGAGCGCCCGGTAGACCTCCTCGGCCTCGCCCATGAGCGGCGCCACCGTGGGCGGGGCGAGCGGGGGCCCCTCGGCGCCCGGTCCGGAGCGGGAGGCCAGCTCGAGCACGGGAAGGTCGACCGGGTCCCAGGAACGGGGCCGGGTGTCGCGCAGGCGGCGGCGGAACGCCTCGGAGCAGTCGACGTCCCACACCCAGAGGCCCTCGGAGAACTGCGGGGCGGCGGCCACGAGGCCGCCCTCGGCGTCGAAGAGCATCGAGCCCCCGTCGAAGACGAGCTCGTCCTGGCCGCCCACCATGTTCACGAACGCGAGGGGCACCGCCGAGTCCGACGCCCGGGTGGCGAGCATCGCCCGGCGGAACGCCTGCTTGCCCCTGTGGTACGGCGAGCCGTTGACGTTCAGGGCGAGCTCGATGCCGGCGCGGGCCTGGTCCAAGAGGGGCCCGTCGGGCATCCAGACGTCCTCGCATATGGTGACCCCGACCGTGACCCCGCGGATGCGCAGAAGGGGGCCGGCGTCCTCGCCTGAGGCGAAGTAGCGGCGTTCGTCGAAGACGCCGTAGTTGGGGAGGTGGCGCTTGTGGTACCAGCCCCGCACCTCGCCCCCGGCGCAGATCGCGGCGGCGTTGTAGAGCTCGGTGTCCCGATGCACCGTGCCCACGACGGCGACGACGTCCTCGGCGGCCGTCGCCACCTCGTCGAGAGCGGCGCGAGCTGCGGCGATGAACCCCGGCTTCAGGAGGAGGTCCTCGGGCGGGTAGCCCGTGAGAGCGAGCTCGGGCAGGCAGACGACGTCGGCCCCCTGGGCGGCGGCCTCGGCGATGCGGGCGACGGCAAGCTCGGTGTTGCCGGCGAGGTCCCCGACCGCCGGGTTGATCTGGGCGCAGGCGATGCGGAGTCGCACGAGAAGGACTCTAGAGTCCGCGGGGGACGCAGTCCGCGCCGCCGACCTCGCCCCCTCCAGGAACACCCGTGGCCTACCTCACCCCCGCCGACCTCGAGGAGCTCGTCTCCCGCACCGGCCTCGCGCCGGCGGACGAGGACGCCCTCACAGCGGCGCTCGCCGACGCCGCCGACCCCCTCACCGCGCTGTCGGCACTCACCGGCCTCGCCGCCGCAGCGCCGGGCCCCACGGGGCGGGCCCTCGCCCGGGACCGGCCCCGGCGGGCGCTCGTCGCGGTCCTGGGCACCTCCCGCTCCCTCGGCCGCTGGCTGGCGTCGCGCCCCGACGCCCTCGGCTTCCTCGACGGCGCGAGTGACGCCCCTCTCGCCCTCGCCGGCAGGCAGGCCCTGGTCGAACACGCCCTGGACGCCGTCGGCGGCGCCGCCCGGCCCGAGGGGGCACTGCGCACCTTCAAGCGGGAACGGCTCCTGGAGCTCGCCGCCGCCGACCTCCTCGGGGAGACCGCTCTCCCGGTCGTGGCGGCCGCCCTCGCCGACCTCGCCGACGCCTGCCTGGAAGCGGCCGTGGTCCTGGCCGACGCCCCCGGCCTCGCCGTCGTGGGCATGGGCAAGCTGGGCGGGAACGAGCTCAACTACAGCTCCGACGTCGACGTCCTCTTCGTCTCCCCCGACGGCGACGTCCGGGGGGCCCGACGCGTCATCGAAATCATGGCGGAACCCCTGCCAGAGGGCATCGTGTGGCGGGTGGACGCGGACCTCCGCCCGGAGGGCCGGGCGGGCCCCCTCACCCGCACACCGGAGTCCTACCTCGCCTACTACCGGCGCTGGGCGGACGCCTGGGAGTTCCAGGCGCTCATCAAACGGCGACCTGTGGCCGGCGACCACGAACTCGGGGCGGACCTCTGCGCCGCCCTCGAGGAGCTCGTGTACCCGGCGGCCTGGCCGGCGGACACCCTGGCAAGCCTGCGGGCGATGAAGGCCCGGGCGGAGGCCCAGCTGTCCCGAACGGGTCTCGCCGAACGCGAGGTGAAGCTGGGCCCGGGAGGCATCCGGGACGTCGAGTTCGCCGTGCAACTCCTCCAGCTCGTCCACGGCCACGGCGACCCCGACATCCGCTCGCCGAACACCCTCGCCGCCCTCGAGCGTCTCGCCGAGAACGGCTACGTCGACCCCGTGGACGCCGACACGCTCGCCGACTCCTACGCCACCCTGCGCACGGTGGAGCACCGCCTGCAGCTCCGGGACGAGGCCCAGGTGCATGCGCTCCCCGCCGACCCGGGGGAGCTCGAGTTCCTCGCCCGCGGGCTCGGCTACCGTCCGGACGCCCACGCCCCCGCCGCCGAACACTTCCTGGCGGACTTCGGTCGCAACGTGGCCACGGTCCGCGGTGTCCACGAGCGGCTCTTCTACCGGCCCCTCCTGGAAGCCTTCACCGCCGAGGACGAACGGGCGCACATCTCCGCCGAGGCCGCCGAGGAC
>CAYJLW010000053.1:7532-20288 GCA_964370965.1 uncultured Acidimicrobiia bacterium
AGCCTTCACCGCCGAGGACGAACGGGCGCACATCTCCGCCGAGGCCGCCGAGGACGAACGGGCGCACATCTCCGCCGAGGCCGCCGAGGACCGACTCCACGCCTTCGGGTTCGCCAACGCCGCCCGCACCCGGGCCGCTCTCGGCGGTCTCACGTCCGGACTGTCGCGGCGGAGCCGGCTCATGACCCGCATGCTCCCCCTCCTGCTGGGCTGGCTCACGGACGCTCCCGACCCGGACCTCGGCCTCCTCATGCTGGAACGCCTCACGGAGAGACCGCATCGGGCGGAGACCCTCACCACGCTCTTCCGGGACTCCCCGCTGGCCGCGCAAAGGCTCTGTCGCGTGCTCGGCACGAGCCGCCCCTTGGGCGAAACCCTCGAACACGAGCCCGACCTCGTGGGCATGCTCGCCGAGGACCGGCTGCTGGGCGCTCCCCGGTCCCGCGAGGAGCTCCAGCACGAGGCCGAGAGCCGCCTCGCCTGGCGCCAGAACGCCCCCGAGCGCCGCCGGGCTCTCCGGAACTTCGCCAACCGGGAACGTTCCCGGGTGGGGATCCGGGACCTGCTCGGCTTCGCGGACACCGAGGACACCGGCCGTGAGCTCACGCGCCTCGCCGAGACCTGCCTGGAGGCGGCCCTGCGCACGTCCGGCGTCGACCCCCTCCGGCTCCCGCCCGTGGCCGTCGTCGGCCTCGGGCGCCTCGGCGGCGCCGAGCTCTCCTACAGGTCCGACCTCGACGTCGTCATCGTGTACGCCGACGGGGGCGACTTCGCCCCCGTGGAACGCCTCGCGGAGAGCCTCATCGACACGCTCTCGGCCCCCTCGCCGGAAGGACGGGCCTTCGAGCTCGACCTCGACCTCCGTCCCGAGGGAAAGCAGGGTGTCCTCGCCCGCAGCCTCGAGACGTACGTCTCGTACTGGGAGCGCTGGGCGGACACGTGGGAGTTCCAGGCCCTCACCCGGGCCCGCCCCGTCGCCGGGGACCCCGACCTCGGCGCCGCCTTCATGGAGGCGGCCGCCCCCTTCGTGTACCGCGACCCGATGCCGGCGCAGTGGGCCCTCGACATCCGGCGCATGAAGGCCCGTATCGAGAGGGAGCGCCTCCCGAAGCGCAGCGACCCCGCCCGCCACATGAAGCTCGGCCGGGGAGGCCTCGTCGACGTCGAATTCGCCGTGCAGTACCTGCAACTCCTCCACGGCGCCGCTCACCCGGAGGTACGCCGGCCGCGCCTCCCCGACGCCCTCGACGCCCTGGGGGCGGCGGGCCTCCTCGACGCCGACACCGCCGGGCGTCTCGGGGAGGCCTACGCTTTCGCCTGCGGGGTCCGGAACCGTCTCGCCCTCCTCGGCGTCCGCGACCCGGACGTCCTACCCGACGACGTCGACACCCTCGGGCGCCTCGCCCGCTCCCTGGGCTACGAGCACCACCCGGCCCCCACCCTGCGAGAGGAGTACCGCCGCCTCACCCGGCGGGCCCGGCGGGCCGCCGAGGCCGTCCTGTTCCCGGAGTGAGGGACCGCCGCACGTGATAGCGTGACCGGCACTTCCCCGAACTTCCCCCGACCCGTCTTGTGCGCGTGACGTCGGAGGAAGGACCGTGCAGTGGAGGCTTTCATGGGCGACACCGCCCTCACCGGCCCGTACACGATCGAGGACTGGCTCGCCTGGCCCGAGCCCCGCGAGGGCCGCATCGAGCTCCTCGAAGGGTGGGCGGTCTTGAGTGCCGCGCCCTTGTTCCGCCACCAGAGGATCGCCGTCCGACTCACGATCGCCATCGGGGTCCACGTCGAGGCGACCGGCGGCATTCTCGTCGCCAACCCCGGCGTGCGCTTCGACACCCGGAACGGCCTGCAGCCCGACCTCGCAGTCTGGATCGGAGACCCCGGCATCGAACCGGGCGGCCGCTACGCCGGCCGGCCCCCCGACCTCTGCGTCGAGATCCTCTCGCCCTCCAACAAGGCCCGCGACCTCGTCGAGAAGCGGGACGTCTACGAGCGCACCGGAGTCCGCGAGTACTGGGTCGTCGATCCCGCGGCCGACACGGTCACCTGCTACACCCGCCGGAGCGCCACCGGCCCCTTCGCCGCCCCCGAGACCATCACGGCGCCGGACACCCTGGAGACCCCCCTCCTTCCCGGCCTCGCCGTCGACCTCACGGACGTGCTCGGGGAGTAGCGCTCAGCGGCCGATGTCAGCCGGAGCGTCCTATGAGCACGGCGTGCCGGCCGGCCACGGCGAGCTTCGTGGCGAGCGGCACGACTACCCGACCATTGAACACGTCAAATCCATTGGCCTCCAGGCGGTCGAGAATGCGCGAGTAGAGGTCGGCACCAGCCCGCAGACACGCAGCTGATCGACTCGAAAGGTGCGAGATCCCGATCTCGGCGGACGAGTAGTAGCCCCTGGCGCGTTCGATCTCGAAGCGCATGAGCTCCCGCCATTCCCGGGTCACGAGCCGCTTTCGGGGATCCGCACCGAAGCGGTCGAGGTCCTCACGCGGGATGTAGACCCGTCCCCGATCGAGATCCTCGGCGACGTCCCGGATCATGTTGGTGAGGTGGACGGCGAAGGCGAGATCTCGGCCATACGAGCGTGCCCCGGCGAAATCGGCTTCCAGTATGGGAAGCATCATCTCGCCGGCGGTCACAGAGGATCCGTCCATGTATGCCGCCAGATCGGCAAACGTATCGAACCCCGTCGCGGTGAGGTCAGCCCGCATTGCGCCGAAGAACCGCTCGAAGAGCGTCGCTGGAAACGCAAACACCCGCGAGGTGTGAACCATGGCGAAGACGACGGGGTCATCTGCGCGACCGTCATCCAGACCCACCAGGAACTCCCGCTCCAAGGCATCGAGCCGCGCAGCGCGCTGCTCCACATGGAACGATCCCACGTCGACTATGTCGTCCGCCCGGCGCAGGAACGCGTAGATAGCGTCGATGTGGGGCCGCTTCACAGGCGACATGAGCCGACTCGCCCAGAAGGACGTGACGCCATGACGACGGTGCATCCTGCGGCAGTTGGAATAAGCCGACTCGAGCGTCGTCATCGATCCACCCTCATGGACTCGCTATTCGACACAGAGGCTCATTCCTCCCGCAAGGCGGCGACGACATCAAGGCCGCGAAGTTGCGCGAGGGGGAGAATGGCCCCCAGCAGAGACACGACGCAGGCCACAAAGGCCACGCCGACAACGGACGGCCAGTCGATCACGAACGGGGGGGTCATCGTCGTAGTCACAGGAGCCGAGAGGTTCAGGCCGCCCTGCAAGAGGAGGCCGACGCCGACTCCGAGGAGGGCGCCGTAGCCGGCGAGCGTGAGGGCATTGCCTATCACGAGTCCGGCTTCCTGCCCGATGGAGAGACCGATCGTGCGCATGGTGGCTCTCTCCTTACGACGGGCAAGGAGGGAGAGAACGAGCATGTTCAGGACACCAAGCGCGGCTGCCAGCATGGCCATCCAACCCACCGCAATGAACGGTGCCAGGAACCGGCGCAAAGTCATCTGTGCACCATGAGCAGTCTCCGAGGCGGTCGGGTAGTAGACGCCTTCCTGCCTGGGCATCGCTCTGCGCAGGCGCGAGGGGGTCACGCGAGGCTTGGGCGTAAACAGAGCCCCCGTCAACGGCGAATCCCAAAGACGGCGCACGACGTCGAGATCCATGAAGACCATGGCCCCAAGACCGGAAGGCTCGCCGGCGGCGAGCCTTCCGACCGCCCCCACACGGATTCGCACGTTCCCCTGCACAGTCGGCAACGTGATCGTGGAACCGGGTCCTGCGCTGAGGTCGCCCGCTGCGATGTCCGTGAGAATCGCCTCGCCACGGTCGAGGATCGCCTGCCTTTCCACGGCGTCCACGCCTTTGACGTCGAGCGCCCGCTCCAGGAGCGGACTGTTGCGGTCGAAACCCGCAACCCCCAGACCGCTGTGCAGAACAGTGGCCGTGAGCCTGAACACGTCTGCCGTGAGGGCAGCCACACCGGAATCCGCTCGAAGTCCGTCAAGGAACTCATCTGACAGAGGCGGGTCGAGAAGGTTGCCCACCTGGCGGGGATACACGACGACGGTACCGGCTGAGAGGCGCGGCAGACCCGTGGCCATCGCTTCCTCATTGCTCGCTCTGAAGCCCTGCACGCTCACGAAAATCATGACTCCGAGCCCAATGGTGGCAATGGTGAGCGCCGTCCGCATGGGCGAGCGATTGAGATCGGAACGCACGATCATGCGAGCTGCGTACGCCTTGTCGGTCGGAATGGGAGGTGGCAGGCGAACGAGCAGAGGCGTCACGAACACGAGAACTCCCACGAGGCAAGCAGCCAGAACGGGGATGATGCCGAGCGTCAGGAGCTGGGGCATGCCGCCGTGCCCGCCGAACCGAGCCAGCAGGAGACACGCGACGATGCCTGCAGCGGGGGCAATCGCGTAGGCAGGCCGGACGAATCCGGTGCGTCCGAACGGGGTGTAGCTACCCAACAGGGCAATCGGGTCCGTGCTCACGACGGAGTAGACGGTGATTGCAGAGGCGATCACGCCGAGGACGACGGCGACACCGGCTGCGAGGAGGAGCAGATTCGCCGGAACTGAGATCTGCGCCACAATCCCTGTGTCGAAGAACAACTCGGCGCCGAGTACACGCACGAGGGCGCTGCCGGCAAGGACGCCGGCTACACAGGCGAGGGGAGCCGCGATCACCCCGACCAAGGCCCCCTCCGCGAGGTAGCCGCCCACAAGACGCCGACGGCCGGAGCCGAGCACGTCCACTATCGCGAGCGAACGGCGACGCTCCACGGCACCCACCAGGAACGTGGACACGGCGAGGAACACCCCCGTGAACGCCGCTATGACACCCACAACGGCGTACAGCTGCTGAGCGCGAACCATTGTCGGTGGCACGGTGCGACCCGCCAATGGACCGACCACGGCGCCCGGTCCCACAGCGTCCGCCACCGCGGCGGGAGGCATCCGGCGATCGGAGAGGACCACGGCCGTGACGCTGCCGGGATGCCCGAGAAGATCGGCAACGTCGGGGACGAGTCCGAAAGCCAGATACCCGTCATTGAGTCGTTCGAGGCGAGGGTCGAAGGGAGCAAGGCCGGCGACGTGAGCCACAGACCCCCCCGGAAGAAGAACGCGGTCGCCGGGCTGCACGCCGAGAGCCCGGGCCAGCTTGCGGGTCGGGACCAGCGGGTACCCCGGCCCGAGCACCGCCAACGCCTCGCGCACCCGTGCGCAATCTCGGAGGATCCCCAGGCGGCGCAGACGGCAGTCGCCGCCAACAAGGATGGCGCCCTGCCCCCGGCCACCTGCAACGACGTTCGCGAAGCCCACGACGACAGGCACTGGCCGTGACTCGCGCGGCACTCGGCCCGCCGACTCCTCGGGCAGCCAGTCGCCGACGACTGACCGCACAGCCCGTAGGCCGGGCCGCTGAGCGTTCGCGAGGTCGCTGAGCTCGGTGAAGGGGCGATTCACGGCTTGGAGGAGAAGAAGAACGGCCAAGAGAGAGCCGGCGCCCAACGCGAGACTGAGAACCGTGAAGACCGTGCGGCGCGGATCCATGCCACGGAGGTGGATACGGGCGAACGAGGCAAATGCGCCCCCGCCTCGATTCCTGTACCGCAGAGGGAGCGGCGCACCGGCGGCGCCGGTACGCCGGGAGGAGTCCACGAGTGTCATCGCTCACCCACCGTGGCAGAGCACGAAGATCGGTTCCGCGGACCAGCCGAAGGGATCCTCACCCAACCGCGGAAGGCAGGGCGTGAGTCTACAGGGACAGGTGTCCCGGTCACCCGGGCACGACCTGCGCCGAGTCGTCACTCGTCCCGCATCGCCGCCGCCACGTCGAAGGTCCGCACCTGCGCCAGGGGCAGGAGGGAGCCGAGGAGGGAGGCGGCGAGGGCGCTCACGACCATGGCAAGGACGGCGCCCCCGTCGACGACGAAAGGGGGGGCGATCCCCGTCGTCACCGGGCCCGAGAGGTTGAACACGAGCTCGAGGACGAGGCCGACGCCGACCCCGAGGAGGGCCCCGTAGCCCGCCAGGGTGAGGGCGTTGCCCAGGACGAGCGTCGCCTCCTGTGGCGCGGAGAGGCCGATCGCGCGCAAGGCGGCCCTCTCGCGGCGGCGGGCGAGGAGGGACAGCAGGAGCATGTCGAGGACCGAGAAGGCAGCAACGAACATGGCCAGCCAGCCGATCGCCACCAGGGGCGCGAGGAAGCGGCGCATGACCGCCTGCGCCTGGGTGGCGGCCTCCCGGGCGGTGGGGTAGTAGATGCCGGCCTGCCGGGGAAGAGCCTCCCTGAGCCGGGCCAACGAAACGCCTTTGCGGGGCGCCAACGTCGCTCCCGTGAGCGGAGCGTCCCAGAGACGACGGACGGTGTCGTAGCCGAGCACTACGGTCGCTGAGAGGCCGGACGGCTCCCCCGCAACGAGGGTGGCTACGGCCCCCACCCTCATTCGTCGATTCCCCTCCACGGTAGGGAGCGTGACGACCGAGCCGCGCTGGGCCCGGAGGTTGCCGGCCGCCACCTCCGTGATGATCGCCTCGCCCTGGTCGAGCACCGCTTGCATCTCAGCCGCGCCCATGTGCGGCACGCGGAAGCAGCGCACCAGCAGGGGGTTGCCGCGACTGATCCCGCTGATCCCAATCCCGCTGGGGAGCACGGTCGCCGTGATCCGGCCGACCCGCGAGGTGAGGGCTGCCACCTCGGGATCTTCCGTGAGACGGTCGAGGAACCGGTCAGAGAGGGGCGGGTCGAGGAAGTTGCCCACCTGGCGGGGGTAGACGACGACAGAGCCCGCGGACAGGCGGGGCAGGCCGGTCGCCATCGCCTTCTCGTTGCTCGCCCGGAACCCCTGGATCGCCACGAAGAGCATGACTCCGAGGCCGAGGGACGTGATCGTGAGGGCCGTGCGCAGGGGCGACTGGCTCAGTTCCGAGCCCACGAGCATGCGGGAGACCCGGGCCCTCCCGCTCGGCATCGGAGGCGGTAGGCGGGTGATCAACGGCGTCCCGAGCAGCAGCAGCGCCACTCCGCAGGTCACGGCGAGGGGCAGGACCCCGAGGGTGAGGGGCTGCGGCATGCCGCCGTGGGCACCGAAGCGGGCGAGCAGCAGGCACAGGGGGAGCAAAACCGCGGGGACGACGGTCCACACAGAACGTACGCGCCCGGCGCTCTCGGGGGGTCCCGCCCGGCCGAGCAGGGGCACAGGGTCACGGCTCACGACCGCGTACACCGTGATCGCCGCCGCCGCCACCCCGAGGAGGATCGTAACGGCCACGACAAAGGCGACGAGACGCAGGGGAACGGAGACCTGGGTCACGACCCCGGTGCCGTAGAAGAGCTGCGACCCCAGGACGCGCACGAGGACGCCGCCGCCGAGCGCTCCTGCCGCACAGGCGAAGGGCGCCGCCGCCGCCCCGATCACGGCCCCCTCCGCGAGGTAGCCGCCCACGAGGCGGCGGCGACCGGCCCCGACGACGGCGACGACGGCGAGATTCCGGCGGCGCTCCACCGCCCCCACGAGAAACGTGGACACGGCGAGGAAGACCCCGGCGCACGCTGCGATGACCCCGAACACGCCGTAGAGCTGCTGGGCCCGCAACATGATCGGGGGTACGGTGCGCCCGGCGAGGCTGCCCACGGTGGCACCGGCCCCGACCGCGTCGGCAACCCGCTGAGCGGGCACGCTGCGGGAGGAGAGGACGACAGCGGTCACGCTGCCGGGGTGGCCGAGGAGGTCCGCGACGTCGGGAACGAGACCTATGGCGAGGTAGCCGCCGTTGAGGCGCTCCAGGCGCGGGTCGGCCGGGACGACCCCGGCGAAATGGGCCACGGCGCCGCCCGGCAGGAGGACGCGCCCGCCGGGGCGGACCCGAAGGACGGTCGCGAGCTTCCGGGTGAGCACGAGCGGGTAGCCCGGACCCGGCACTCCGAGGGCGTCACGCACCTGGGCACAGTCGCGGAGGAGGCCGAGACGCCGGAGACGGCAGTCGCCGCCGAGGAGGACCGCCCCTTGGCGGTGCCCGCCGGCGGCGACGTCGGCGAAGCCCACGACCACCGGCACAGGGCGGGCCTCCCGGGGGACCCGGCGGACACTGTCCGCCGGGAGCCAGTCGCCGACGATCGAGCGCACCGCCCGCAGGTCGGGCCGCTGCGAGTTGGCCAGGTCGGCCACCTCCGTGAAGGGCCGGTTCACGGCCTGGAGCAGGAGCAGCACGGCCATGAGGGAGCCGCCGCCGAGCGCCAGGCTGAGCACCGTGAGGACCGTGCGGCGCGGGTCCATGCCCCGGATGTGGATGCGGACGAACGCCGCCAGGGTCCCGCGGCCCCGGGCCGGGCCCCGACCAGCGGGGCGCGGCGCCCCGACGGGGCCCTCGGCGTCCGCACGCCGAAGGGAGTCCACCAATGTCATCGCCAACCCCACCCGTACTGGAGCACAGGAGCGTCCCGAGAGGCCGCAAAGACACGCAACACGACCGCGGGAGGCGGAGTCAATCTACAGCGGAGCGGGTCCCCGGCGCGATTGCGTGGCAGAGTCCCTTCATGCGCTACGTCTCACTGCTGCGCGGCGTGAACGTCGGCGGCCAGAGGAAGCTGAAGATGGCGGACCTGCGCGACCTCTACGAGTCGTTGGGCTACGAGGCCGTGGAAACCTATGTGCAGAGCGGGAACGTGGCTTTCACCTCCCCCGGCACCGAAGATCCGGCACGTTTGGCGGGGGACGTCACGGGGGCGATCGCTTCCCGCTTCGGGTACGGCGACGTCGCAGTCCTCCTGCGGACCGCCGACGACCTCGCCGAGGTGGTGGCGGGGAACCCGTTCGTCGAACGTGGCGAGGACCCCGCAAGGCTCGCCGTCACGTTCCTCGCAGGGGAGCCCGGCGGCCCACACATGACGGCCCTCGACCCCGCCGGCTACGCAGCCGACGAACTCGCTCCCGGACGCAGGGAGGTCTACCTCTTCTGCCCCAACGGCTACGGCCGGACGAAGCTCGACAACGCCTTCTTCGAGCGCCGCCTCGGGGTGGCGGCGACCACCCGGAACTGGCGGACGGTGACCAAGCTCCGGGAGATGCTCGGCGGCTGACGCGCGTCCTCCGCCCCGGCTCAGCCGCCCTCACCCGTCGCCGCCGCAGCCTCGCCACCGGACTCGGCGCCCACCCGGTCGTCGTCGGTGGGGTGGGCGACAAGGACGTGGCGGCCGGCGATGTGGGCGATCCGGTCGGACACGGAGCCGAGGAAGAGGCGCTCGAGACCGCTGAGGCCGCGGTGACCGATCACGATGAGCTCCGCGTCGCAGCGGCGCGCCTCGTCGACGACGGCGTCGGCGGCGGGTCCCGTGAGGGTGACGTCGCGGTGGGCGACCCCCAAACCGTCGAGAACCCGGCCCGCGACGTCGAAGGCGTGGCGGGTGGTCGTCTCGAGGTACTCGTCGGCGAGCTGCGGTGCGGCCGAGAGCCCCAGGGACATGGCAGCCGGGATCGACGCGGCATGGGCGAGGACTACCTCGGCCCCCAGCGCCTTGGCGATCTCGCCGCCGACCCGGGCGGCGGCGACGGCCCCGGCGGAACCGTCCGTGGCGACGACGATGCGCTTCACGGTGCCCCCCTCACTGTGCCCCCCTCATCGGGCCTCGTCCCGGGCGATGGCCCGCACGAGGTCGCTGCGGGCCACAACGCCCACGACACGGCGGTTCTCGTCGAGAACGGCGAGACGGTTCACACCCTTCTGGGTGAGCAGCGTGGCCGCGTCTTCCAGCGTCTCGTCGGGACCGATCGTGTGGTTCTCGGTGTCCATGACGTCCCGCACGGTGGCTGCCACGGCCTTCTTGAAGTGCTTCTCGAATCGGCCCAGTGCGCCCGGCATCGTGATGTAGGTGCCCAGGAACTCGATGTAGGACGGCACCTCGAGGTCGGCGTCCTCCAGGAGGATGTCGTCGTCCTCGACCATGCCGAGGAATCCGCCGTCCGCGTCGACGACAGGCACGCCGCCCACGCCCTGCTCCGACATCACACGAGCGACGTCGACCACGCTGTCGGCGGGTCCCACGGTAAGAGGGTCGGGTGTCATCACCGCACGAACCGGGGTCTCTCTCGGCACTCACAGCCTCCTGAAGGGATCCGCCATTCTGGCACGACCCCGCCTCCGGGCGTGAGACCCGTCCCCCGACGCGACCGGACGCGCCGGCCGTCACGGAGCCGAGCGCGGACGGGCGGGCAGGCGGTAGCTTCCGGACCCATGACCGACGCCCGCCAGCGCTGTGCACTCGCCCCCGAGAACCTCCGCTGGCACTGCGACGAGTCGCTCCTCGCAGGAGGCACGCCCGGCCAGCAGGCAGCGGAGACGATGCTCGGCCAGGACGTCGCCGTGCGGGCGATCGAGACGGGCGTGTCGCTGCGGGGGCCAGGGACGAACGTCGTCGTCGTGGGGCGGACAGGCTCCGGACGCTCCTTCGCCGTCCACCAGGTCGTGGGGCCGGCCGCCGCCGCCCGGCCCATCCCTCCCGACCGTGTGTTCGTGTTCAACTTCGCCGACCCGGGCTCGCCCCGACTCGTCACGCTCCCCCCCGGACGGGGCGCGGAGTTCCGCAAGGCGATGGGCCGTTTCGTCGAGGTGCTCGAGGTCTCGCTCCCGGAGCTCCTCGACAGCGTCGAGTTCGCCGAGCGCATCCAGCGGGTCGTGGCCCGCTACGCGAAGGCCGAGGAGGCCGCCACCGCGGAGCTGGCCCGGGACGCCGAAGCGGCGGGCTTCTCCCTTCTCCAGGTCGGTCAGCCGCCCCAAGTGCACGTGCAGATCGTCCCCGTCCTCGACGGCCACCCCGTGGGCACGGAAGAGCTCAACGCCCTCGTCTCCGCGGGCAAGCTCACGAAGACGAAGATGGACGACGTCACGGCCGCGCACGCCAAGCTGGGCAAGCGCCTCGAGAAGCTCGCCCGCCAGTCCCGGGAGACCGCCCGCGCCATGCGCGACGAGCTCGCCGCCCTCGTCGAGAGCACGGCCGGATCCCTCCTCAACGGCCACCTACAGGACCTCCGGACGCAGTTCCCCGAGATCGCCTGGTACTTCGACGACCTGGAACGCGACGTCCTCGCCGCCCTCGACCTCCCCGCCGGCGCCGGCCCGCCCCAACTCGCCGCACAGCTCAACGCCCACCTCCCCCGCTACGCCGTGAACGTCGTCGCAGACCGGGCCGATCTCGCGCACGCCCCGGTGATCCACGAGGCGCACCCGACGTTCTCGAACCTCTTCGGGACGATCGCCCCCCGTCTCGACGGCATCGAGCTCCGCCCGCCCGACCACACCTCGATCTCGGGCGGCTCCCTGCTCGCCGCCGACGGCGGCTTCCTGGTCATGGACGCCCGGTCCGTGGTCACGGAAGTGGGGGCGTGGGAGGCGCTGAAGCGCACGCTGCGCTCCGGCCGTCTCGAGATCCGCTCCACGCCGCTGCCCATGTTCACGAATCCGATCCAGCTCACGCCCGAGGCGATCCCGATCGACGTGAAGGTGATCCTCCTCGCGGAGCCCCACGTCGCCGGGATCATGGGGGAGGCCGACACGGAGTTCTCCGACCTCTTCAAGGTCGTCGCCGAGCTCGACCCCACGATCGGACGCGACGAAGGCCTGGAACACATGGCAGAGGTCGTCACGTGCCTCTGCCACCGCGAGGGCCTCCTCCCCGTCGCCGCCGGGGGCCTCGCCGCCCTCGCCGAGCACGGCGTCCGCCTCGCGGGCCGGCGCACCCGCATGATCACCCGTCTCTCTGCGCTCGTGGACGTCGTGCGCGAGGCCGACCTCATCGCCCGCCGCGGCGAGGGCCGGGAGATCGCGCGCGAAGACGTCCGGGCGGCCCTCGACGGGCGGGCGGAACGGGGCGGGCTCCTGCGGCGCACCGTCCTGGAGGCGACCCTCGAGGACCTCCTCCTCATCCAGACCGAAGGCGAGCGTGCCGGCGAGGTGAACGGCCTGTCGGTGTACGACCTGGGCGAGAACGCCTTCGGGAAGCCCACGAAGATCACCGCCGCCTGCACGGCGGGGGCGGCCGGGATCATCAACGTGGAACGGGAGGCCCGCCTGTCGGGCGGCATCTACGACAAAGGGGTCCTCATCATCTCCGGCTGGCTGCGGCGCCGCTACGCCCGCGAGCGCCCCTTGGCGCTCTCCGCCTCACTGTGCTTCGAGCAGAGCTACGCCGGTGTCGACGGCGACTCGGCGTCCTGCGCTGAGATCTTCGCCATCCTCTCGGACCTCTCCGGCCTGCCCGTCGCCCAGGGAGTGGCGGTGACGGGGTCGGTGAGCCAGCACGGCCAGATCCAGCCGATCGGGGGCGTGAACGAGAAGATCGAGGGGTTCTTCGACCTCTGCGCCGCCCGCGGCCTCACGGGCGAGCAGGGCTGCGTGATCCCCGGCGCGAACGTCGAGGATCTCATGTTGCGCGAGGACGTCGTCGATGCGGTGGGGGACGGCCGCTTCCACGTCTGGGCCCTGGATTCCCTCGCCGACGGCGTCGAGATCCTCACGGGCAGGTCGGCGGACGAAGTGGACGCCGTCGTGCAGGAACGTCTCGACCACTTCGCCGACGCCGTGAGCGCCGAGGGCAAGGGCGCCGAGGTCGCCCCCAGCGGCCAGCCCGGGATCCCCGTGAGAGCCGCTCCCGAGGAGCGCGGCGGGCCCCTCCGGCTACGCGAGTGAGCGCCGCACGACATACACGTGGACCTCGCCGTCTCCCCACCTCGGCCTGCGGAAGCCCCGCACCAGCC
>CAYJLW010000053.1:20388-24732 GCA_964370965.1 uncultured Acidimicrobiia bacterium
TACACGTGGACCTCGCCGTCTCCCCACCTCGGCCTGCGGAAGCCCCGCACCAGCCGGGCCAGGAGGCGGGTGCGCCAACCGATGCGGGGGTTGTCACAGGGGTTCCTGTACGTGGTGTGTGACACCTCGGTGAGGCCGGACTCGGCGAACATCTGGGTGAGTTGCCCGCTGGTGAGCGGGGTGATGTGGCCCAGGCTGTAGTAGGTCCATTCGTCCTCGAACCAGAGGAAGCGCCGCTGGGCCATGAACAGCACGCGTGAGACGCTGCACTCGATGTTCGGCGTGGTGAGGAGGAGGATGCCGCCCGGCACCAGCATGCGCTGGATCTCTCGCAGGAAGTGCCGCGGGTTCTCGAGATGCTCGATGACCTCGATGGCGCACACGGCGTCGTACTTCGCGGTGCGCTCGGCGGCGAATTCCCCGTCGAAGTCCACGACCTGGAGCTTGACGTCGTCGAGGCCGGGGGCGAAGAAGTCGGCGCTGATGTCGAACGCGTCGACCTCGCAGCCCGTGTCGTGGAGGCGCCTGGCGAACGCCCCGAACCCCGCCCCGAGGTCCGCGACCCGCGACCTCTTCGGGAGCCACGGCGAGAGCTGCCTGTGTGCCACCTCGTGGAGGCCGGGGACGACAGCGACGGGGACGCCCGCGTAGTGCTCGTGCGCGTCGCCGCGCGCAGTTTCCGGATCCCATCGGGGTGAGTCGGAAACGCCGTGCAGCCGGCCCACGTGGCCGTGGCCCCCTCGCTCCGCCGGGCCGCTCGGGCCCTGTGCCTCCCGCTCCGCCGGGCCGCTCGGGCCCTGTGCCTCCCGCTCCGCCGGGCCGCTCGGGCCCTGTGCCTCCCGCTCCGCCGGGCCGCTCACGCCCCTGTTCCTCCCCGGCAGCCCCGGTCCCTGCGACACCGCTTCCATGGATGTTCCTCCCATGCCATGTCTGCGTCGGCCAAGCCTGCAGAGTAGCCCTCTGCGGTGCCCGTTCACCCAACTCGAGGGGCGCGACCCTCCGCGAGGCGGAGGAGGAGGCTGCCGGGCGTCCCGTCTACGCGGACGCGCCGCTCACGCCGGGGCCGGCAGGGGCGCCGGGACCACGGCGTGCACGACATCCTCGCCGTCGGGTGTTTCGGACTCCGCGACGAGGACGGCCTCGCCCCCGGGACGGCGCTCCATGATGATCGAGGGCGCCTCGAAGTGGTTGTCGAGGATCGTGCCCACGAGCTGGGGGTTGACGGCGTAGCGGACGTGGCGGAGGTTCCCGAGGTGCCCGAAGAGGCCCTCGGTGAACCACTGCTCGCGGCGCAGCTGGGTCTCGCCGGGGTCGTTGAACGCCCAGGGGGCGTCCCACGGCCAGGAGTTGGCGGAGGGCTGCGCGATGACGTCGGTGCCGAGGGCGTCGAGCACGGCGGCGCCGGGCGTGAAGCAGGGCTCGTCACCGGTGTGGGCCTCGCCGAAGCCGTCGTAGCAGATGAGGGTGCCCAGGCGTCCGAAGGGCGTGTCGACCGGTGCCAGGTCGGCAACGGCGCCGGGGCTGAGGTGGATCACGTCCTCCTGCGTGGGTACGAGGTTCACCTTGCGGGTGACGCCGGCGCAGTGGCCGTCGGGGGCGAAGGTGTAGCTCACGTTGTAGGTGTGCGCGGAGACCGCCTCGAAGTCGGCCGTGTCGATCCCGAGGCGGTTCTCGGGCAGGAGGGCGCTGCCGGCGACGACCCACATGTCGAAGTCGCGGGCGATGCCCGAGAACGTCGTCCACATCGTGCGGTGCACTTCGGGCGACACGAGCACGAACAGCGCCTCTTCGAGGGAGCGGGCCCTCTGGCGGAATGCCCCCCGGGCGAGTGCCGGGAACCGCCGCAAGGCCAACCGGGTAAGGGCCTGCTGCGTGGTCGTGCAGTCGCGCACCCGGTCCACCCAGCCGGCGAGGCCGCAGAAGGACCCCACGACCTCGGGCCACACGGCGAGAGCGTGCTCGCCCCGCCGCCGCCCGGCGACTTGTGCGGCGAGGCGGCGGTGCTTGGCGGCGAACGCCTCGGGGGACGCGTAGTCGTCGAGGTCGAGTTCCGCCTGGATTGCGAAGAGGTCGAGGTCGCTCATGTCCTTCCCGCTCCCCCCCTAGACCTGGAGTTCCTGGAGGGACTTCTCGATCCCCTCGGCCCAGATGGCGAGGTCCGGGACGGTGTCCCAGTCGCCCACGAGACCGAAGTTGAGCTCGCCGTTGTAGGACAGGATGGCCGCCCCCACCCCGGTGTGCTCGATGAGGGGCACGAGAGGGAAGGCTTCGAGCATCTCGCCGCCCATGAAGTACAGAGGGAACTGGGGGCCGGGGACGTTCGTGACCGTGAGGTTGATCGTCCGCTGGGTGGCCATCGCCCTGCCGGCGAGCGCGAGGATCGTGGGCGGGGCGTAGTCGGTGAGCTGGATGAGGAAGTCCGCGCCCACGGCCTGCTTGGACTCCTTGACCCCGGCCATCGAAGTGCGCACGAACTCGAGGCGCTTCTGGGCGTCGAGCTCGCCCACGGGAAGCTCGGCGGCCATGGCGGAGACCTGGTTCCCGTAGGTGTGGCGACTGTCGTCGGAGCGCACCGAGACGGGGACGAGGGCCTTCATGAGCATGCCCTGGGTGTCCTCGCCGCGGGCCCGCAGGAGGTGGCCGAGACCCCCCGCTGTGATGGCGAGGACGACGTCGTTGACCGTGCATCCGAAACGGTTCTTCACGGCCTTCACGTCGTCGAGACGGCTGCGCACGACCTCGAAGCGGCGGTGCGGACCGATCTGCTCGTTCACGGACGTGCGGGGCGCCGACTCCACGACGCTCGCCCTGGAAAACGCCCCGAGGCCACGGGCCAGCTCGCGCGCGCGGGAGAGGGCCTGGCGGGGGGCCCGGGTGGCGGCCCGCACCCGGCGCACGACCTCGGCGGGCTTCGTGAAGCCTTCTACGAGACTCCCGCGCAGGAGCTGCTCACGCGAAGGCGCCGGTGCGGGCTCCCACTTCGGGGCGGGGGGGATCTCCGCTCCCTCGGGGGTGAGGTCGAGGAGGACGGTGGCGAGATCGACCCCGGAGATGCCGTCGATGAGGCAGTGGTGGGTCTTCTGGATCATGGCCTTGCGGTCGTCGGGAAGGTCGACGATCCACATCTCCCAGAGGGGCCGCCCACGGTCGAGGGGGAGGCCGAAGACCCGGGAGGTGAGAGCGAGGAGCTCCTTCTCGCCTCCGGGGCGGGGAACGCCGGTGTGGCGGACGTGGAAGCGGAGGTCGAAGTGCTCGTCGTCGACCCAGACCGGCCGGCCCTGACTGTAGGGGACCCACATGAGCTTCTTGCGGAAGCGGGGCACGAGGTTGATGCGGCTCTCGATCTTGTCGAGGATGTCGTGGAAGTCGGCGCCGGTGTCCTCGAAGATCGCCAGGGAGCCCACGTGCATGGGCGCCGAAGGCGACTCCATGTAGAGGAAGGAGGCGTCCTGCGCCGAGAGCCGTTCGTAATCTGCCATCGCCACCGCCCGGGTCCGTCGTTCGCGCCGATCCTACCCCGGCCGCGCACTGGGCTGTCCGGGAAGGGGATGGGACGGTGGCCGTGGAATCTGCCAAGCTGTGAGGATGTCCGGCGAGACGCCGCCACTTCTGCTCGGCGGCACGCGAGGGAGGCTTGTCCGGCCGGCTGCCGTCACGGTTGCCGGCGTGGGCCTGTTCGTCGCCGCCGTCATGCTCGCGCTCGGCCTCTCGGATTCCGGCGGCGGGTCCCGCCTCGACGCCGCCGCCGTCGCCGGTACCTCGGCCCCTCGCGTGGAGATCGCCGACACGGCCGCGTACGGGCCGCTCGACCTCCAGGACGGCCCCGCGGTGTTCGCCTCTCCGCTGCCGGACCCGATCGGGGCGGGGACGCCCGCCTCGTCCTCCGCCCGGCCCCGGTTCACCGACGCCGGAGCCGTCCCGGGCGTCGGCCCCGCCCCCGCCGCCGCCCCGGCGTCACCGGCACCGGTGCGGGTCGGCCCCACCGACGCCGCCACGACCCAGATGCTCACACTCGTGAACAAGGCCCGTCGCGACGCCGGCCTCGCCCCGCTCACCCTGGACCCCACGCTGAACACCTACGCGGCGGCCCAGACCCGCTGGATGGTCGACAACGGCACCCTGTGCCACTCCACGGTCTGCAACCCGGCGGCCGTCCCCCGGGGTCGCTTCTCCCTGTGGGGGGAGAACGTGGGCTGGGTGGCCTCGCCCGACGTCCCCGCCCTGCACCGGGCCTTCATGGAGAGCCCCACCCACCGGGAGAACCTCCTGCGCCCCGAGTTCGCCTACGTGGGCCTCTCCTGGTCACAGGGCCGTCTCGCCGGCCGCTCCGGCACCTACTGGTTC
>CAYJLW010000053.1:24832-28099 GCA_964370965.1 uncultured Acidimicrobiia bacterium
TCGACGACGACCACCCGGCCGAGCCCGCTGTCGTCACTGGCCCACGACGCGCAGACGCACCGGGGCGTCCCCCAAGTCGTGGAGACGGCCGTCGCGCAGGTCGAACCACTGCTCGGCCGCGGCCGCCTGACCGACGCTCTTGGTCACATAGAGAACCCCGCAGTAGGCGGCGCGGGTCATGTCCAGCATGTAGTCCACGGCGCTGTGCGCCCCCAACAGTCCCTGGTCCCGCTCAGGTTCGTCGACCACCAGGAACGGCGGCACCGCCATCAGGGCCAAAGCGATCCGGAGGCGGAAACGATCCAGATGACACAGGAACCCGACCCGCTCGTCGGCGATCTCCTCGAGCTCGAAATCACGAATGGCACCCCACGCATGCCCGTCCGCCCGACGCCGCGGCTGACCCGAGCCGACGAAACGACGCCTGAGGAACTCCCTCACAGTCAGGTCGTTGTCGCGCCCGAGCTCCTCGTCGGCACCCGCCGTGACGAAACCGACCTCACCGCCCCACCGCGGCCGGCCGTCCACGAGCACGTCCCCCCCGTACGACGTCGTCCCGGCGACCGTGGTGGCGAGCGTCGTGAGGCCCGACTCCGGGCGACCCCGCACAGCAGCGGACTCCCCCCGGGGGAGCACCAGGTCGACGCCCGCGAGCGTGGGTTCGTCACGCCCCGCGTAGCACTTCGTGAGGCCGCGCAACTCCAGCTCCTGGACCACGCTCACACAACCCTCGGCCGCCGCGAAAGCCGCCAGCCACGACAGGTTCCGCCCCCTCCTGGCCGACACCCCGCCCCCGTTCCCACGAAACCGTCCGCGCATGGCGCCCGCCTCCCGTTCGCACCCCTCCCGAACCCCTCGCCGGGACAAGGTGGACACACCCTAGCCCGACGCCCCCATCAATGCCTCCTCGAAGGGTGAGGCACACCCCGCGTGGTCGTTGGCTACGGCGCGTGCCGCATGACCCCGACGCCTACACTCACCACCAACCACCCGCCAGCACCGCTCCAAGAATGCCCGTGGCGGCGCAATGCTCCGTCGGGTTCTTCCTCGTCGATCTCGAAGTAGGTGGAGGTCGTGTCGAAGAACAACTACGCTTAGGGCGATGTCCGTCACCGTCGAGCTCCCCGCCGAGGTGCTGCGCCGTCTCGAAGCCGAAGCAGCCCGCCGCGGGACCAGCATCGACGACGTCATCGCCGAGCTTGCCACCCGCCTCCCGGTCGAGGATCCACTCGAGTCGTTCATCGGATGCGGCGCGTCGGGTGACACCCGGCCCTTCGACATCCACCGCGAACGCGACGAGCTGGCTGACCGCAAGCTCGCCGAAGGCGCCTGAGCGAACCAGTGCTCCTGGTTGACACCGGCATCTTCGTCAGCGCCGCCGACCAGGACGAGCCTCGTCACGCCGAGTGCGCGGACCTGCTGCGCGCTCGCCGTGATCCTGGCGTCACCTCGTCGGTGATCCCAGAAGCCGCCTGGATGATCGAACGCCGCTGTCGGGCCCGCCGCCGAGCGCCGCTTCCTGACTCTGGTCACCAGCGCCCGGTTCGAGCTCGTCGACCTCAACGCCGACGACTACCGCCGCGTCATCGAGCTGATCGACCGCTACGCCGACCTCGGGCTGGGCTTCGTGGACGCATCGATCGCCGCTCTCGCTGAACGGCTCGGCGTGACCACGATCGCCACGCTGAACCGGCGGGACTTCACCGTCGTGCGTCCCGCTCACTGCGACGCCCTCGACCTCATCCCCTGATACGGCCGGTCCTCGTCGAGGCCCACCGCCGGGTGGGAGACCCAGAAGCGATGACCGCCCGCCCGCCTACTGCCCGTCGAGCCGCCGAGCTGCTCGCCGTCGTCGTCCTGGCGGTCGCCGCGGAGCTCACGCTCGGCTCATCCCCGGCGGTCGCGGACAACGCTGGTTTCGCGAGAACTCGCGTCGCGGCCTTCGACCTCGCTCTCGGCCAGGGCGTCGGGCCCGTCGGCGATGTCGGGGCCTCGGGCCGCTCATTGCAGTCGTTCCCTCATCGCTTTCGCGTACTGCTCGCCCATCTCGGCGACCTGTGCCACCACATCTGGGCCACGGTGGAGCAGGTCGGCAACCTTCTCGACCATGCGAGACAGGTCCTCGTCTGTAACCGGCGGGTCGGGAAACGCTTCGCCGCCAGCAAGCGCCGTGATCCAGAACGAGGCCGGATACTCCGGCCCGTCGACTAGACCGATGTTGGCGCGCCACGTTCCATACTCGGACACCAGGCGGATGATCAGGTCGCCGACCTGATAGGTCACGTCCGTGAACGGACCGTCATCGCGCTGTCCAACGAGCGTGGCGCCGGCCTGTTGGAGACGCTCTCTCATTCGATCGATCGCGGCCATCATGGCGCTACCATCCGATCGCCAACGACTCGATAACCGAACTTCTTGAGGTAATCCACCTCTCTGAGGAAGAAACTCCCCGCATTCTCGGCAGCGAACGGGTCGCTGGCGAGCCTGATTTCGCTACCTCTGGCGATCGCCTCATCCAGGAAGCGAGTGTTGCGGATCCACAACTCGCTTCCTGCCCCCGTACCTCCGAACTTGTCCACCCGCGCAGCCATCTCACTCCACGCATCACCAATGTTGAAGGTGCGCGAGCCCGAAGCCGCTGCGTCTTCCAGGTACGCGGGATAACGACCGAGCGAGATCGAGTTATGACTGCCGACGGTGTCGGCTATTGCGGCATCGCTGCCTGCGACGAAGCGGGCTCCAGCCTTTGGGGCGAGTGCGGTGAGGGCTTTGTAGGCGCCTACGGTGGCGAGGGTGGCGGCGGCGTCGAAGAGGGCCCCGCCGAGGCGGGTCGCCGCCCCGTGTTCGAGGCAGGCAGTGCTGTCCCGGCAGTTGTTCAGGTCCCGGAAGCCCGACACGGCCGGGTTCGTGAAGCCGTTCAAGGCCCAGAACGCCTCCCGGGCGGTGGCACCCGGGTCAGAGAGGAGCCCCTTGATCGTGCCCACAGGGTCGGTGACGAGAGCCACGATCGCTCTCACAGGGGCCGTGAACCCCTCCCACACCGACGACCAGAACCCCGGGGCCCGGGGCAGGACCAGCGACGCGAGCCCCGCCGCCAACCCGGCGGCACCTCCCGCCGCCCCCTGGATCCTGGTCTCCAACGACGAGGCGTTCATCGCCCGCAACTGGCGCGCCTCAAAACCCCGGTAGGAGTCCTGGAAGCGGGCCTCGTTCATCCAGGACGCCTTGAAGGACGCCGCCCAGGAGACCCGGGCGAGGCCCGTGACC
>CAYJLW010000054.1:0-14690 GCA_964370965.1 uncultured Acidimicrobiia bacterium
GCGCCTGAGCGCGAAACTCCCACACGCCCGCAGGAGGCGGCCGTAGGCGGGGCGAATCCGAAACCGAGGGAATGCCGAACTCGGGCGGGCCGGGCCTCACCTGTCCTGGAGAGCCAGTGGAAAGCCAATCCCGTCCCGGCCTCGCGCTCCTCTACGACGGGGGCGGGAGCCCGGGACCGCTCCTGCGCTACAAGACCGCCCGCCCCCGCCTCACGCGGGTCGTCACCCGCGAGCGCATCGCCGAGAAGGCCGCCGGGGACGTGGTCGTCCTGCATGCGCCCTCGGGCTACGGCAAGACGGTGATGGCCGCCCAGCTTGCCGACAGCGGCCCCGGGCCCGTGGCCTGGTTCGGCGCCGACCCCGCAGATCGCGACACCGCCGGTGTCGTGGCCTATATCCTCTCCGCTCTCGCGGGGGCCTGGCCGGATCTCGCCGGTCTCGCCCAGACGGCCGGGGGCTTCTCGGGCGCCGCGCAGATCTCCTACCTGCTGGGCGAGCTCGCCGGTCCGGGCACGATCGTCCTCGACGACCTCGACGTCCTCGACGACCAAACCGCCGGGGCCGTCCTGGACACCCTGGTGAAGTCGCTCCCCCCTGGCGTCCGCCTCGTGGCCTGCTCCAAGGAGGACGTGCCCCTCGACCTCCTCCGCCTGCGGGCGGCGGGCAGCGCAACCGTGCTCGACGCCTCCGACCTTTGCTTCGACGTGCACGAGATCGCCGCCCTCATAGGCGGCGGAGAATCCGCCGAGCGCGTCCACGAGCTCACCGGAGGTTGGCCTCTCGCCGTGGGCCTCGCCGCCGAGGGCGTCCGAGCGGGCAAGGGCCCCATGAGCGACGCCGACAGGGACGCCCTCGCCGCGCACGCGCTCATGGGACTTCCCCCCGGCGCCGTGACCGCCCTCGCCGTGCTCGCCGCCGCTCCCCACACCACCGCCGCCGCCGTGACCGCGGTGGCGGGCGCCTACGCTGACGACCTCCGCGACTTCGCCTGCCGCCACCCGTCCCTCGTCGCAAGTGACGGCGCCGACCGTTGGGTGCTCCACGACCTCCTGCGCGACCACCTCCGCCACAGGCCGGTACCGGCACGCTCCCTGGCCGTGCTGGCGTCGGCCGTCGGCGAGGAGGATCCCCTCGCCGCCCTCCGCGTGCAACTCGATGCCGGCCTGTGGGAAGACGCCGCCGAAACCTTGGAGACGGCCCGGGACGCAATCGTCGCCCAAGGGCGCTGGCAGCTCCTCGTCGACCTCGCCGGGGAGCTCCCTGAAGTGCACCGCACCGCCGGGATCCGGGTGGCGGCGGCCACGTCCGCGTCCGTCCTGATGCATACCAGCGCAGCGGAGCTCGCGACCCTCTGGCAAGACCTCGCGCCGAGCGGGGGGCCCGATGCCCTCCACGCAGGCGCGCTCTACGCCCGACACCTCCTGATCGACGGCCAAGGGCTCGCCGGGGCTGCCGTGGCGATCCAGTCCCTCACGGACGTCGGCTGCTCGGCGTTCGAGCCGGAGACGACCACCAGTGCCATCGCCCGGCTCGACGTGGCCACCGCGAAACCCGTCGCCTGGCTCCTCCAGACGCTGGGAATATCGCTCTTCTTCACGGCCAAGCGGGCCGACCGGGCCGACGCCCGCCGCGTCCTGGAGCTCGCGACGAAGGCCCAGGATCGCGCCGGCATGGACCCGGCCACGACCGTCGTCACGGGCGCCTTCGTGGAGGCCATGTCCGGGGCCGTGGCCGTCGAGTCCGCCGTCGCCGAGATGGAGGCCGCCGTCGCCGTCCTCCGTCGCGTCGACAACGCCTTCACACCCTGGGCGCTGCTGATGCTGGCCGACGTCCGGACGACGGCGCGAGACGCCCCCAGGGCTCTCGACGACGTCCGCGAGGCGAGGTCATGGGCGGAGGGCCGCGCGGGGCCGGCGTTCGAGCGTTCCGCCCGGGCGATCGAGATCTGTGCGGGGTTCCTCTCCGGGGACGACCCGGCCCACGGCGACGAGGCCGAGCGGCTCTGGCGGGACCATGTGGAGAACGACTCGAGCACGAGCGCGGTGTTCGCCTGCCGGGTCGGGCACTGCCTGGCCGATCTCGGCCGCTTCGACCTCGCCGAGGCATGGGCCGAGCGGGCCCGGGTGAGCAGGCTCATGAACCCCTACACGGCCTGGGACCAGGAGGGTCTCGCGGTCAGGCTCCGCCTCGCCCGGGGCGAGACGCGGGACGCCTTCGACGCCCTCGACGAGATCCTCGCCAGGGACGACGCTGCGGGCCTCGACACCGGAGCGGCCGTCCTCGCCGCCCGCGTCGCCTGCGACCTCGCCGGGACGCCCGCCGCCCGGGAGGCCCAGAGCCGGCTCGCGGAGCGGCGCACGTTCCTCCCCGGCGTCTGGCGGCGGCGTCTCGACGGTGCCGACGGCCCGGGAGACGACGCATCAGGATCCCCGGGCGGCGAAGCGGTCCGGGAAACCGTCTCGATCCGCGTGTTCGGACCCGAGATCACGGTCTCGTCCGGCAACACACCCCGCGCCGTCCCCCGCGGCTTCGCCGCCCGTCTCCTCGCCCTCCTCGTCGCCGCCGACGGCGTCCTCGGCCTCGAAAGGGCGATCGACGAGCTTTGGCCGGACGCCGACCCGGACTCCGGACGCAACCGGCTCTACATAGTCGTCCACCGCCTCCGGCGATCCCTCGGCATCGACGCCGACGGGCCCCTCAAGTGCGAGGACGGGCTTCTTCGCCTGGAGAGGGACTCCGGCGTCACGGTCGACGCCTGGGAGTTCGCCGCCGCAGCGTCCGCGGGACGCCTCGGGGACGCCGTCGACCTCTACGCCGGCGAGTTCTGCTCGCGCCAGTTCGCGTACGAGGACTTCGCCATCGAAGCCCGGCGCGAGCTGCACGGCCGCTTCCTCACCGCTGCCCGCCGGATGCTGGAGGACCACGTCGCCGCCGCCCGGACGGCGGAGGCGACCACGCTCGCCCGCCGCCTCTGGGAGGCCGACCCCGAAGACGAGACCGGCTGCCTGGCAGCGATCACCGCTCTCGCCGGCGCCGGTCACCGCGGCGAAGCCCTCCGAATCCTCGAGGACACCGCCACCCGCCTCCGCGACCTCGGCCTCCCGGCCGACGACCTCGTGTCCCACGGCCGCCGGGTGCTGGCCGCCGCCCGCTGAACGGGACGGGTCCCGCAGGGGGGCGAGTCCCCCCTGCGTCACGGGACCCGTATCTCCACCGACCCGTCGACGTCGTGGCGGGTGGGCTCCGCGCCGGCGTCGTAGTCCAGGGCCCGGACGTAGTAGGGGCCCGGCATCGGGTAGGCGTGCCTGAAGCCGACGTTGCGGTCGGCGGGGCCCTCGGTGACGGTACCGTCACCGAGGTGCCACACCCTGTGGTCCTCCGGGGGGTTCACGCCACTGCAGTTGGCCATCCGCACCTCGGCTCCAGCCGGGGCAGCGCCCCCGGGTACGTGGCAGTGGCGCCCCCCCGACTGCTCCTCGGCGAGGAGACCGAAGCCGCTGGCGTCGAGCGTGCCGTGGCGCACCAGGCCCGTGTCCTCCCACTCCTCCTCCCACGCGTCGTAGCCCCGCTCAGCCATGTCGAGGGCCACGGATCCGTCCTCTGCGGGGACGATCGTGCCCCGGAAGCCGAACGGCACGGCCGTGATCCGCGAGAGGCCGCCGGGGACCATGGGCGGGGCGGGATCCCCGAACTCGAAGACCGGACGGTTCCACCGCCGGCCGGCGAAGCGGTACTCGGCCACGAGGCGCACGTCCGTGTGGTGCTGGGCCTGCTGGGGCTGGTCCGGCTGCGGCCGGCCCGCGAGCAGGCAGCGGTCCACGACCTCGATGCGGTACTCGGTGCCGTCGGTGGCCACGGCCACCGGGTCGTCCGCCATGGTGTCCCATTCGGGGAGGCAGAGCGGGTTCACCGTCCCGGTGTCGAACTCGCCCGCCGCCGGCTCGATACCGATCAGGGGCACGGCCGGGGTGCCACGCCGGGGCAGGAAGATCCCAAGCTCAGGGACCGCCGCCAGGTCGGGCATCAGGAACTGGCCGGGTTCCCGGAATCCGTCCGCCAGCGCCGAGTAGAACTCGCCACCGGGGCGGCCCGGGAGCGGGATGCAGAAGGGCGGGTACCAGACCCATTCGCACCAGTTCTCGTCCCGGTCCCACATGGAGGCCCGATCCGCCTGGCCCCAGAACGGGTCGAGGAGGAACGTGCTCTCCCAGCCGTTGCGGTCGTTGTCGGTGTCCACGAGGTTGGCGACGTCGCGGGTGGCGTAGCAGGGATGGTCGGAGCACTCGACGTGCAGCGGCACCACGAAGACGTCCCGCCACGTGTCGTCCACGGGGCCTTCCTGCCAGTCCCCGCGATACGCGGGGTCGAAGTGGATGAAGTGGTGGTGGAACCAGGCGCCGTCGCGAGTGACCTCCCGGCCCGCGCCCGGGTCGAAGAAGGTCTCGCCGATCCTGACCTGCACCCTGCCGCCCGCGTCCCGCTCCTCGTTGCGCACGAGGGCGTTCAGCTTCAGGCCGTGCATCCCCAGCGTCGTCTCGGACACGTTGCGGAGCACCAGTGTGAGCGGGAGGTCGAAGTCCGAGCAGAGGTCGACGTCGCTCGTCCAGTTGACCGCGTCCCAGCCGAGGTAGAGGAACACGTCGCGGGTGATCTCGTGGGCGTGGTTGTTCGGCAGTTTCGTGGTCAAAGTCCCGGAGATGCGCCGGTCGGCCTGCAGGCGGGCCTGGGTGGGCCCGCCAGGCTCGTCGTAGGCGTCCAGGCTCACAGTGGTCGCCCCGGCGAGGTCGAGGCGGGCGTCCACGTAGGTGGGAGTGGAGCCTTCTCCGGCGTAGGTGTAGCCGGAACATGCGTTCTTCCAGAGGCGCCGCTGTATGGCGTCCTCGGAGAAGCGCAGCCGGGCGTTGACGTCCAGTGACGCCGCCACGTTCGTGAGCTCGGCCCGCCATTCGGGTACGGCGTTCTGCGCTACGGGCGCCACCCCGGCACCGCGGTACGTGTCCTTCGGACGGCCGTCGACCTCGATCTCGTCCAGGGTCGCCGTCACGGTGCCCAGGGGGGCACTCGCCCGGTAGCGCAGGGCGACGTCGGTCCAGGGCAGGCGGCGGTTCTTGCGCACGTCGAGAGTGCCGTCGAGGGTGCCGGGCAGCGTCATGACCCTCCCGTCCACGCGGAAACGGTCGCCGCCGGAGCGATAGACGAGGCCCGTCACGAGGTTCCCGAGGGCGGCACTGGTCGACCGGTAGCGCAAGCGGTACTGCTGGCGCTCGTCCGGTTCGTAGTGGGGGAGCCACTGGCAGTCGACCCGGGCGCGCACCGGCGTGGAGTCGTCGCAGGCGTCGCTGAGGCCGGGGCGCCAGACGAGAAGGTGCTTCGGGAGGGGGGCGACGACCCGGCCGTGCACGGCGGCAGTGCCGTCGGCCACGTCCGCGTTCGCGTCGATGCCGTTGGCCCGGGCGGGCCGGCCCGGGATCCCGAGTCGCTTCAGGGACTCCGTGTCGCCGGCGCGCACGACCGCGTCCACGCTGGACGCGGGCGCCTCGTTCAGCACCCGGGGGGCCAGATCCGGGCTACGCCGGGCGTCGCAGTCGTCGGTGGTGAGCCAGAGCCAGGGCTGCTCGTCGCCGGGTGTCCCGTTCTCCAGCACCCGGCCCCCGAGGTTGGCCGGGAACCTCCGGATGGTGGCGTCGGCGTACACCGAACCGGACCGGCTGCCGAAGGCCGCCGGGCTGTACACGTTCGCCACGAAGGTGCGGCTCACCGGGTTGGTCTGCACGCAGAAGGTCTGAGGCGCGGCGACGTAGCGGACCTGGGCGAGGTTCGTGAGCTTCGCCGAGAGCCCCCAACGCTTCGCGTCGTCCGTCTTGACGTAGGCGAGGCCGTCATTGGCGCCCCGAGCGGTGAAGGCCGGATGGACAGGCCGGCCCGTGGCCGGGTCGTTGGGCAGCGAGGGCAGGGTCGGCGGGTTGAGGAGTGTGGCGAGGAGGTTCTCCCCGGTCTGGGCGGGACCGTGCTCGATCACGACGGTCGTCTGGTTCGTGCAAGCCGCCCGGTTCGCCGCGTCGCAGGCCTCGGCACTGGCATCGACGATCTCGCTCCCGGCGACCTGGCCGCCGGCGCCGAACGTCCAGCGGTCCGTCCACGTGGCACTCAGGGTCTTTGGTAGGACGGCATCGAATTGGAGGCGGTCACGAACCCGGGCCGCCCGGTCGTTGCGGTCCTGGACGACCGCCCCGGCGACGACGTGGACCTGCTCGGAACCCTCGTAGCGGAGATGGCTGAAGCGGCCGGTTGCCAGCCGCATCCGGTTCAGGTAGACCCGGGTACTGCGGGCGAGGCCGTCGGCGGCTCCCCCCCCGACGCGGACGTTCGCTGCCAACTCCGTGGCGTCGAGGGCCTTGTGCGCGGCCTCGTCGAAGCCGGGAAGGCGGGCCTCGACGGTGCCGGCGACAGCGAGGCGGTCCGACGCCGTCGTGGTCACCGACAACGGGGAGGCCTCAGTGGCCGCGTAGCCCAGGCCGAGCTTCGCCGGCCACGGGGTGAGCGTCGCCCGGCCCCGCACCCAACTCCCCGGCTGGTTCTCGGGGAGGAGCCCGGCGCGTCGGCTGTCGGCGGCCACGAGCACCTGGGCGTCCGCCGCCACTGCCGTCTCGGACGCCATGTCGATCCGGGTCGTCCGCCACGGGAACTCACCCGTGGAGTAGGACAGCGACCTCACCCGGGGGAGACGCAGGGAGAACCGCGTGTATGTGGCATCGACCGGACGTGCCGACTTGGTGACGAACAGGACGTGGCGTGCCGGCGCCGCCGGGGGGGTGACGAGGTCGGCGGCGCCATTCGCCGGTGCCGGCATGACGAGGAGGTCGCCGTCGGCGACAGCAGGCCGGCCCCCGGTCACGACGACGTCGGCGGAGACGTCGCAACCGCCTGCCGCCCCGCAGAGCGTGACGGTGGCAGAACGCACAGCGCCGTTGGCGCTGCGCCACCCCGCCTGCACGTCGTCGGGGACCGTCACGTCGCTCCACACCCGGGCGCGCTTCGAGGGCCGCACGAGGTCGCGCCTGTCGGCATCGGTGTTCGTGACCAGGCCGAGGCGGACCCTCGTGGCCCGGGATGCCTGGTACCGGGCGGTCGTATAGGTGCCGAAGTCCTCGCCCCAACGGTCCTCCACCTTCGACCAGGTCAGCGTCGCCCTGTCGGCGAGACCCGCGAGGCCGTCCACGCCTACGTCAAAGGTGGCGTCGATGACGTCGGCGGCCTCCCGGGCGAACTCGGCCACGACTGGATTCGGGTCCCGGCCCCTAAGGTGGGCGTGGGCGCGGCCCCGCACGGTGACGACCTGGGAGGCGCGGTAGTCGACCTCCAGGGGCGAAAACGGAGTGCCCCGCCCGAGTGCGTCGATGAGGTTGTAGTTCTCCGTCTCGGTGGAGATCCCGAGCGCCAGAGTCGCCGGCCAGGGCGTCACCGTGGCCTCACCCCACAGCCAGGAGGCCGTGTTCACCCTGTCGTCGGCGCGCGTCGTGCGCCCGTCGGCGCTCACCTTCACGGTCGTGGCCCCCCCCGGGGCGGCCGTGGTGGCGTCGAGGCGCACGTTCGTGCGCACGACGTCGTCGAAGTCCGTGACCTCGCTCTGGGCGAAGCCGAGATGGCGAACCCGCGGCAACCGGGCGGCGAAGCGGAGGTACTCCCGGGCCGATCCCTGGTAGCGGGCCTGGGAGGCGTAGAGCACGAACGGCCCTGCCCCCGCCGGGAGGCCGAACTGCGGGGTGGGAGCGGCCGGGGCGGCGAGAAGGCCGCCCGCCGGGTTCGGCACGGCACCGCGCTCGAACCAGATGTCGGCGTCGAGGTCGCAGCCGCCGGCGGCGGCGCAGAGGTCGGCCGTGGCCCACACCGCGTCGTCGCCCACGATGCGCCAGGCGGCGTCCACCCGGTTGGGGACGACGACGTCCGCACGGACGCGGCTGCGCTCGTTCAGGGTCCGTTGGGCGAGCGAGGACACGAACGCCCCGAGGCGGACGCGGGTCGGGGCCGCCGCGGTGTACGTCACATGGTGATCAGTACCCCCGCCGGCGGCGGCCTCTGTGTAGAGGACCGACCCGGAGACGGCGAGGCCGTCCGCGCCGCCGCCGCCGAGCTCGACGACGCCGTCGCAGACCGTCGCCGGCAGCGAGCCCGCCGCCCCGCCGGGACGGCGGCCGGGGCTCTGCATGCGGACGGTCCCGTTCACCGCCGCAGCCGCAGAGGCGTTCCAGGAGGCCTGCAGGGGCACGCCGGGGCCGGAGGCGACGTCGAGGGCGAGTCGGGCCGGGAAGGGCGCGACGGACACGTCCACGGCGGCGTCACTGCCCGTGTTGAGCCCGTCGGAGTCCGGCCGGTCACGGCCGTCCACCGCGACCCTCACCTGAGCCCCGAACGTCCCGCCCGACTCGATGCTGATCCCGACCCGCTCCCCGCCGGCAGGGGGGTTCGCCGTGTCATAGACCGCCCGCACGACGCGGGGGAGCCGGCCGGAGATGCGCACGAGGGAACGGAGCCGCCCCATGTCCTGGTGGGGCTCCTCGCCGGCGAAGAGGGCGTGGAACCCCGCGGGGCGGACAAAGCGGTTGTTGGGGAACTGGGGCGCCTGCGCCGGCCCGCCCGCGAGTGCCCCGATCTGGCCGGTCTCGACAGCGACGTCGAGGTCGGCGAGGTCGCAACCGCCCCGGTCGGCGCACACGTCCACGGATCCGCTCACCAAGCGCCCTCCCACACGGCGCCAACGGGCGCTCAGGGGGGCGAGGCGGTCGGGCTCCGGGCGGGCCGCGTCGATGCCACCGGGGACGACGGTGTCCGTGAAGATATGCGTGGCCATGCCCACGAGGCGATCCGCCCGGTCGCTCATGAGGATCCCGCCGAAGACCCGTGTGGGCGACGACGCCCGGTACTCCACGGTGCTCTCGGCGCCGGGGGCACCGGGCAGGTAGCGCAACGACGCCTCGGCGGCGAGACCGCCGGCGCCGTCCCGGCCGAAGTCGAACGCCGTGTCCGCGGTCGTGGCCGTGGGACCGGGCCGCTGCAGGTGCGCGGTCCCCCGCAGGTTCGTGGCCGCCGCCGCCTTGTAACGGACGTCGACCGGCGCGGCGGCGGACTCCACGAAGTCGACCTCCGTCGTGGTGCGCAGGGGACGCGCCTCGGCGTTCACAGACAGGAACGCGCCGGCGTTCGCGATCTCGTCCGGGGACGTCCTCGTGTCCGTGGCCACGCGGACCTGGGTGTCGGCGTTGTCCCGGTCGGTCTCGGCCCTCAGGTGGAGACGCGAGCCGCCCGCCGGAGCGCCGGTCGTCTCGTAGAGGACCCTCCTGAGGCCGTCGAGGTCGCCCCCGAATCGGTAGAGGTCCACGGCGTCCCGCCCCGCCGCCGCGGCCACGACCTCCCGCGACCCGTACAGAAGGGAGCGGCCGGCGGCGGGGAGAACGGGCAGTCCGGCCGCGAGCGCCCCTGAGGCGACGTCACCGGGCGCGAAGTTCTGCACCAGAAGACGGGCGTTCGCGGCCACCGGGCGCGCCCGGCACGCCGCAAGCAGAGCATTGCCGTCGATGCGGACGTCCGCCGGGGGCAGCGGGTCCACGACGACGGGGTCGAGTGCCGGGCAGAACCGGACGTCGGCCGACACGATCTCGTCCGTGGGGTCCGTCGTGGCCCGCACCTGCAGATGCGGGGGAAGGCCACTGATCACCCCTTCGGCGTGGAGCGGGAGATCGGCCCAGTCCTCGGCGCCGTCCACGGAGGCGGCCGTGAGGTCGTCGACACGGAGGGTCGGGGAAGTGTCCCCCGAGTGGACAACGTCGATGCGGTCCGGACGCATGACGACGTCGAGGTGGGAGGGGAGGCGGGCGATGCGGCCCCGGAGACGGAGCTCGTCCGCCCCGTGGTAGCCCGTGCCCAGGCCCGAGGCCACGTCGAGGTCGAGGTCCGTCCCCCCGGCCGGCATGTTCGCCGGCTGGCCCGCTCCGGCGGCAGGCACGACGGCGGCGATCTGGGTGGCGGCGGGCAGGTCGGGACGGTTCTGCGGGCAGACGTGCTTCACACCCAGGTCGAAGAGCAGCGGGGTGGCGGAGAACCCGAGGCCGAAGCTCGCCACCGGGGTGCTCGCGTCGACGACCGTGCGGCCCGCCTCCTGGTGGTGGGCGACGGACTCCACGACGAGGCTCACCTTCAGGGGCGGCGGCGCTGCCCCGGCGGCGAGTCCGTTGAAGCGGGTGCGGAGACCGGCGACGACGTACTGCTCGGGCGGGTCCACGGCGTTGCGGATCTTGTACAAGAGGGAGAGGTCGAGGCGGTCCGGGAGGCGCGCCCCGGCGCCCAGGGCGTCCACGACCACGCGGACGTGGGTCGTCTCCACGCTGCCGTCCCGGCGGGTGAAATCCAGGTAGATGCCCATCTCGGCCTTGTAGGGCGTGTTCCGCACGGCCGCCGCCCCCGGGTCGCGGAGCTGGAAGTAGGTGTTCACGCCCACGGCCCAGTGGTCCCCCGCCGGGGAATCGGGCGCCACACCGAGGACGTCCCGTAGGAAGCCCACTGACCCCAGGTCGACACGGCCCCCGGTCAACTCGTCGGGAGGCGGCTGGGACCCGATCAGGAGCGTGTAGCCAAAGTCGGCGTCGGTGCTGCCGTCCCCGTTCAGGTCGGCGTTCAGGTTGCGCAGCTGACCCGGGGCGTACTGGCGGTCCACCTGCGGCGCGGCGGCGCCCGCCGGCGTCCCCCGGAAGGTGGCTCCGAGGCCGCCGAAGGCGCGGGGGGCCTGGTCGGGTGCCACCGGGATGAGGTCAGCGCTCGTGCACATCACATCCAAGCCCCGTGCTCCGGCAGGGCCCGGGCGGCCCAGGAGCCCGAAGAGAGCGACGGCGGCGACGCACACCGCCACGGCCAGCCTGCCTGCGAAACGGGAGCGGGACCTCTCCATTGCCTGCCGTCCTTGACCTCTGGTTGCGTGGATGGACGCGGACACCCAACCAGGGGGACCTTTCACCGATCTTTCGGTTGCTGCGACATTGCCTCGCAGCCGTGGCGTCGGGTCCACCCCCGCCGGCGGGGACCCCCACTCCGCCGGCCCCGACACCAGCCCCACCCCACACAGCCCGGCGCCATTCCTCGCTCACGTGCCGGCGCGCGGCACACTCGCTCTCTCCGGCGCTCCCACTGAACCGTCTCGAGCCGAGCATCGACATGGCTGATCTCCCGCCTCGGGCGGAACTCACTCCGCCTCCCGCTGCCGGCTCGCCGGCGGTGGCCGCCGTGATGCGGGGGAACAGGAAGACGGACACGCGCCCCGAGGTGGCCCTGAGTGCCCTGCACCGCAAGGGGTTGCGGTTCAGGAGGAACCATCTCGTCGCCCTCGGCGACCTGTCGGTGCGTCCCGACGTCGTGTTCCAGAGACAAGGCGTCGCCGTCTTCGTCGACGGGTGTTTCTGGCATCGCTGCCCGGAACACGGCAACATCCCGAGGTCGAACACGGGGTACTGGGCATCGAAGCTCGAGGGGAACGTGCGACGCGACCAGCGCGTGTCAGCGGCGCTGGAGCACGCCGGGTGGGAGGTCCTGCGCTTCTGGGAGCACGAGTCGCCGGCCGTCGCTGCCGTCGCCGTGGCGGAGGCAATCGGACGTGGAAGTGAGAGGCCCACTCCGCCTGGCCGTCGGCGCTCGACTCGAGGTCCTGGAGCCTGACGAGCATCCGCCTCGGGAACTCCCGCAAGGCCACCGGCAGTGCAAGACTCGTCCACAGGAAGACCTGCCCCAGAGGGTCCGCGACCAAGGCAATCAGGGACATCTCCACGCCGTACGCCTTCCGCTCTGCAAGACGGAGACCGGATGGGTCGAGATCTCGGGCGCTCGGATGCAGCACGACGACCACGCCACGACCGATCCCGTCACGGCCGAGACGGGCCGCGAACTGCAGGATCTCTGTGTCGCTGGTTGGTCGCTGCTTCACCTCGGCGGAAAGGGTCGCGCCGGCGGCGTCGAGCGCGACCACGTCACCGGGCCACGTCACGCTGGGGTCGTTGACGCGCCCGGTGCGGACGTCGTCGAAAACGAGGTCGAAGGCGGCGGCCACGAGCGCCTGCCCGCGCCGGCCACCCTCCGTGTCGATCCAGACGAAAGCCTCCGACACCACTGCCGGCTCCGGGAACCCGAGCACGCCTTCTCGTGCGGAGGTCGACAGAGTTGCGAACGCTCAGAGGGACGAGGACGTCCTTGGCGAGCGATCTCGCGGAGTAGCCCCGGTGGTCGGAGCCGGCCTGAAGGGAAGTGCGTTCGCCTGACGGTTCGTCGCCTTCGCCAACAGCGCCGTGCCCAACATCGGCGTGAAGGTGCGGCTGGAGGATCTCCCGACGCGTTCGGCGCGCTCAACCCACTCGACCGGGAGGTCGGCGTCAGACCGCGCGATCACCAGGGCACGCACGAATGTCTCCCTCGCCGCACCCTTGTCGATCCGCACGCCCACGGTCGTCAGAGGACGGCGGCCACCTCGGCCGCCACCTTCCGGGCCAGCAGCGGGGGCACAGAGTTGCCGAGCTGGGCCTGCACCGATTGACGGTTGCCGACGAACCGGAACTCGTCCGGGAACGTGAAGAGGCGCTTCACCTCTGGCACGCGCAGACGGGGACTGTCCCAGTGGAAGGGGCCGACGTACGGACCTCTGCCCGGCAGTGATAGCCGGCGACGTCGATCTCGCGCATGAGACGCTCGAGGGCTGGGCGGCTCGCCTTGTTCCGGCATGTCAGGGCGTACACGTTCTCGAGGATGAAGGCGCGGGGGGAGCGCCTCGGCCGACACCCGCGTGTACTCCGCTGCTCGCCGCGGGCGCCGGAGAGGCGATAGCCTCCGCACCCATGGCTGGTCCCGACTCCCCCCCTGTCGAGCACGTCCGCGTCCCCGACGGGTTCCTGTGGGGCACGGCGACGGCGTCCTACCAGGTCGAAGGAGGCATCAACGGCCCCGGGGAACCCCGCAACGACTGGGCGCGATCTGAGGCCGAGGGCCGGGTCGAGCCCGTCGGGATCGCCCTCGACTTCTGGCGCCGGCCCGAGCTGCTCCTCGACCGGGCCCAGGCGATGGGCAACAACGCATTCCGGCTCTCCCTCGAATGGGCCCGCGTCGAGCCCGAGGAGGGCGGCTACGACGACACAGCCCTCGCCGGGTACCGGGCGATCCTCGAGGCCTGCTTGGCCCGGGGCCTCGAGCCCGTCGTCACCCTGCAGCATTTCACGCACCCGGAGTGGGCGGGCAAGCTCCCGTGGAACAGCTTCACCGACGAGTTCCGGGAACGCTGGGTCGCCTACGTACGGCGAGCGGTCGAGGCCCTGGGCGACCGCGTGCGCTACTGGATCACCCTCAACGAACTCAACGGCCACCCGCTCGGCACGAACCTCTTCGCCCGCTTCCCACCCTGGCGCGCGGGTGACGTCCGCGGGGCCGTGGCGGCGATGGACGCCATGGCGGCCGCGCACTGCCTCGCCTACGACGTCATCCACGACGTGCACGGAGAGCACGGCTGGGCCGAGCCGGTCGTGACCACGAACAACTTCTCGTTCTGCGTGTACGAGATCGACTGGTTGATCGTGGACGTCCTCACCTTCCGTCAGCGAGGGATCTCCACCGGGGAGCTCTCCGCCGACGTCGCCGCCCGCCAGGGGGCCACACGCTCGTCCATGGGACGCATGCCGGGCCGGGCGGCAATGCGCCGGCCCATCGCCGCCCTCGCCGACTTCGGTGCCGGCCTCGGCGCCGGCAGCCGCCCCCTGCCCAGGACGACGGCGGCCGTGGCGGCGTCTCCGCGCGATCGCAAGCTCGACCTGATCTGCTTCGACTTCTACGATCCCCGCATCGAGGAGATGCTGCGGCTCCCCGGGCGTCCGGGCGGCGCCGGGCGGGTCTGGACGCCCGACGTGCAACTCTGGGAGATGCCGCCGAATCCACCGGGGTTCCTGCACTTCCTGCGCCACGCCGGCCGATACGGCCTCCCCGTCCTGGTCGCCGAAAACGGCCTGTCCAACGAGCGCCGCGGCGCCCAGTCCTACCCCCGGACGGACGGATGGGATCGCCCCGCGTACCTCCGGCGCAACATCGAGTCCGTCGTCGACGCTCTCGCCGAAGGCATCGACGTCGTGGGATACCTGCACTGGAGCCTGACGGACAACTACGAGTGGGGCAGCTACGCCCCCGCCTTCGGGATCCACGGCGTCGACCGCGACGGCGTCGACCGCTTCACCATCACGGACCGGGACTCCATGGGCGACGACAGCGCCGCTGTGTACCGGGGGATCATCGGGGCGCTCGCCAGTGACGACATCCGGGCCCGCCGCGCTGCCTTCGCCGAGCCACCCCGGTAGCGTCCCGCCCGGAGGCGGTCGCAAAGTGATGCCGAAACCCCGGGATACCGGGACAACAGCTTCACTTCGCCCCCGGCCCCCACCGACCACCCCCACAAAGGGATGCCGAAACCCCGGGATACCGGGACAACAGCTTCACTTTGCGTCGATCCGGGGCGTCTGACCCGAGTTTGGCGGGGGGGCCGCGGATGTGCTGGTCGGGAGGGGTGCGTGGTGGCGTGTTGTACTACAGGGGTGGCTGGGCGGGGCTGGTGGGGCCGGGGGGGACGGGACCCGGGGGGGCGGGACCCGGGGCGTCGACCCGGGGAGACGGGACCCGGGGGG